>NZ_JBICUS010000005.1:0-420689 GCF_043198455.1 Spirillospora sp. NPDC048824
GTCATCGTCACTCTGCTCGGTACCCGTTCTCGCCCTGTCCGTATCAGTTAGGGAACTTCATCCCCTCGTGTCTCACCTGAGCCTGACACAGAGGGGTCGGGTGCGCGCTGGACAACGCACCGGCCGAGGCGTTCAACTCCACCCTGAAGGTCGAGTACGTCCACCGGCAGCACTTCGCGACCAGGGCCGAGGCCCGAGTGAAGATCGCGACCTGGATCACCGGGTTCTACAACGTCCGTCGGCGGCACACCGCCAACGACGGGCTCCCGCCGACGGTGTTCGAAGAACTCATGCTGGACAAGAGGAAGGCCACAACAGCCCGCTACGCCGAGGCCAAGGTGGCATAACCAGTCTCCACACTTTCAGGGGATTGACAACGCTCACCTACATGCCCGGGAACCACGAATACGGCGAGATCTGGCAACTGGTCAGGGTGGGCACCGAGAGCGTCCTCCTGCTCGCGGGCGTGCTGACAACCGCGATCGCGCGCAGCCCACGCTGGGCACTGGCGGCGGCGATCTACCTCCTGCCCGGTGCGGCCTCCCCGCTGATCAACCCGCCGCCGAACGCGCAAGACACCGGCTATTGGTTGGCCCTAATCGGGCTCCTGCTAGCCATGATCGCAACAGCATGGCGACCCCAGCTCCTCCCCGACAGGGCTTGATCAAGTTCCGGAGACGTGACGCTGGTCCGGTGGTGACCGGTTGGGGTGCATAGCAGAGCAGGCACGGGCTTCGTGATCATTGGGGTGTCGAAGCTCAACGATCATGAGGTGGCCCGTGCCTGCCGTTGTATCCTCTCCCATTCCCCCGGTGCTGCTGAAGCTGGGCTCCTTGGATGCTGGCCGAGTCGCTGACCTGCGGTCTTTCCTGGACCTGGTGCCCGACCCGCGCTCACGGCGGGGCCGCTGGTACTCGCTGACCGCGATCCTCCTCGTCTGTGCCTGCGCGGCTGTTTCGGGAGCCAGGAGCATCGACGAGATCGCCGAGTGGGCGGGGCGGGCCTCGGACGCCGTGCTGACGAGCATCGGCGTCCGGCGGCATCCTCTGCGGTGGCGCCATGCTCCCTCGCGGACCACGATCGGCCGCGTGCTGGCGGCCGTTGACGGTGACGCCCTGGACCGGGCCGTCGGCACCTACCTCACCGGCCACCACAGCACTGGCACCGACTCCGGACAACGACAAAGGATCGCCGTCGACGGCAAGTCACTGAGAGGGTCGGCCCGCCTGCCGACCGGCCGCAGGCACCTGCTCTCCGCCGTCACCCACCACCGGGCTGTGACTGTCGCCCAGACCGAAGTCGGGGCGAAGACGAACGAGACCGCGCACTTCACGCCCCTGCTCGAACCGCTGGACCTGGACGGAGTCCTCGTCACCTTCGACGCCCTGCACTCGGTGCAGGCGAACATCACCTGGCTGGTCAACACCAAGAACGCCCACTACATCGCCATGATCAAGCGCAACCAGCCGACCGCCTACCGGCAACTCGCCGCCCTGCCCTGGCCGGACATCGCCATCCAGCACACCGCCTCCTCCACCGGGCACGGCCGCCGCGAGTCCCGATCCATCAAGACCTGCGGCATCGCCGACGAACTCGGCGGGATCGCCTTCCCCCACGCCCGCCTCGCCGTCCGCGTCCACCGACGCCGCCGGCAGGCCCGCCGACGCGAGAGCCGCGAGACCGTCTACGCCGTCACCAGTCTCGACGCCCACCAGACCACCCCGGCCGAACTCGCCGCCGCGACCCGCGGCCACTGGGGCATCGAAGCCCTGCACCACCTCAGAGACGTGACCTACGCCGAGGACGCCTCCACCCTCCACACCGGCACCGGCCCCCGAGCCATGGCCACCTTCCGCAACCTCGCCATCGGCCTGCTCAAAACCCTCGGAGCCGACAACATCGCCAAGACCACCCGAGCAATCCGCGACCGGCCCGAACGAGCCCTCCCACTCCTGGGCATCAACAACCACGACGTTCAAGGAACTTGATCAAGCCCTGCCCCCGCGCAGCAGGCGAACGGGTTGGAATCCCCGCCTTCAGGCGGGGTGAGGACGTCAAGGGAGGAAGCGGCGGCGGCCGGCGGCGATGAACTCGTCCCGCAGCGCCGCCTTGTCCGCCTCGTCCATCAGGACGTACTCGGGTGCGCCTGTCCCCCCGCGTGCACGGCCCGCCCACCAGAACACGGGGTCGGACGTCCGCCAGCCGTCGAGCTGCAGTTCCTTCTTCTTCAGCTTGCCCGAGCCGGTCGTCGGCAGCGCGTGCGAGACGCGGACGAACCTGGGCGCGCCCTTGGTGCCGAGGTCGTCCTGGCCGGCGAGGAACGCGGGGAAGTCCAGGTCCTCGAACGCGACGTCGGCCGGGATCTCGATCGCGGCCATCACCTGGTCGCCGGAGTGCGGGTCGGGGACGCCGAACGCGACCGCGTCCACGATCTTCGGGTGGCGGCGGACGACGTTCTGGGTGAGCAGCGCCGAGATGTTCTCCGAGTCGACCCGGATCCAGTCGCCGGACCGGCCGGCGAAGTACAGGAACCCGTCGCCGTCGATGTAGCCGAGGTCGCCCGTCCAGTACCAGCCGTGCCGGACGCGTTCGGCGTCCGCATCGGGGTTCTTGTAGTAGCCCTCGAACTTCGCGGCGCCGTGCACGTCGACGATCTCGCCGACGGCGGCCTCGGCGTTGGTGACGCGGCCGTGCCTGTCCAGGACCGCGAGGGCGCACGTCTCACGCGTCTCCGGGTTGACGATCCGGACGCCGTCGTAGGCGGGACGGCCGAACGCGGTCGGCGGCGCGGCCGGGTCCCGTTCGATCATGCCGGCGCTCTCGCTGGAGCCGTAGCCCTCGACGAGCTTCGCGCCGAACCGGCGCTGGAACTCGGCCTTGTCCTCCGGGGACGCCTCCGTGCCGAACCCATGCGTGAGGGTGTTGTCGCCGTCGTCCGGCCGCTCGGGCGTGGCGAGGACGTAGCCGATCGCCTTGCCGACGTAGGTGAAGAACGTCGCCCCGTAGAACCGGATGTCCGGCAGGAACCCGGACGCGGAGAACTTCGGCGCCAGCACGACGGTCGCGCCGGCCGCCAGCGACGGCGCCCACAGCGCCATCAGCGCATTGCCGTGGAACAGCGGCATCGAGCAGTAGCTGATGTCCTCGCGCTTGACGTCGTACTTGGCGCTGTTGTTGCGGCCCAGCTCGGCGAGCCTGCCCTGCGAGCAGTGCGCCGCCTTCGACGCGCCCGTCGTCCCGGATGTGAACAGCAGCAGCAGCTGCGTCGCCGGGGTGACCGACGGGTCGGCCGTGGGTTCGCATGCGTGGGACGAGACGAGCGCGGGGTACTCGGCGGAGTCGACCAGCAGGAAACGGTCGCGCGGGACGCCGATGTCGAGACCGTCCAGCAGCTTCGCCCCGACCCGGTCGGTGACCAGCAGTTGGAGGTCGGTGTGCCGGACCTCCTGCTCCAGGTAGGCGCCCGTCCGGGTCGAGTTGATGCCGACGATCGTCGCGCCGCTCAGCGCCGCCGCACCCAGCCAGAGCACGTACTCGGGGACGTTCTCCAGCAGCACACCGATGTGGAACGGGCCGTCCCGGCGCAACTCGCGCGCCAGGGCGGCGCGCGCCGCGCTCTCCCGGCCGACCTCGTCCCATGTCCATGTCCGCTCGCGGCTGCGCAGGCCCGGCCGGTCATCGCCCAGCCGAGCCAGCAGCAGACCCGCGATCGTCTCGTCACGCACTCGCGCTGCCCCAGGCCGGTTCGGTGGACAGGACGCAGTGGGTGCCGCCGTAGATCGCGGTCATGCACTTGTTGCAGTGGATGCACAGCGACTCGGTGGCGGGGTCGTCCTTGATCCGGTTGATCAGGTCGGGCTCGCGCAGCAGGGCGCGGGCCATCGCGACGAACTCGAAGCCCTCCGCCATGGCGGTGTCCATGCCGGCCTTGTCGGTGACGCCGCCGAGCAGGATCATCGGCAGCTTCACCGCGGCGCGGATCTGCCGGGCGTCCTTGAGCAGGTAGAGGTCCTCGTATGGGTAGGACTTCAGGAAGTGCTTGCCGATCAGCTTGATGCCGAGCTTGGTCGGCTGCTTCATGACGGCGGCGAACTCGCGCAGCGGCGCGTCGCCCTTGAACAGGTACATGGGGTTGAGCAGCGAGCTGCCCGCGGTCATCTGGAGGGCGTCGACGGAGCCATCCTCCTCCAGCCACCGCGCGACCTGGATGGCCTCGTCGATCCAGAAGCCGCCGGGCACGCCATCGTCCATGTTCAGCTTCGCGGTGACCGCGATGCGGTCGCCGACGGCGTCGCGGACGGCGCGGCCGATGTCGCGCGCCAGCCGGGCGCGGTTCTCCAGCGACCCGCCGTACTCGTCCTTGCGGTGGTTGACCTTCGGGCTGAGGAACGCGCTCGTCAGGTAGTTGTGCCCCATGTGGATCTCGACCGAGTCGAAACCGGCCTCGATCGCCATCGTGCCCGCGTAGCCGTGCGCCTCGACGACGCGCTTCAGATCCGCCGGCGTGGCGGGCTTGGTGAAGGTCTGCGTCGTCATGTGGAAGTGGCGGCTGGGCGCCAGCGCGGGCAGCTTGTTGCTCTTGGGGTTGGCGACCGGGCCGGCGTGCCCGATCTGCGCCTGGGCGGCGGCCCCCTCGGCGTGCACGGCGTCGGTCAGCTTGCGCAGGCCGGGCATCGCCTCGTCCCGCCAGTAGATCTGCCTGCGGTCGGTGCGCCCCTCCGGCGCGACCGCGCAGTACGCGACGGTCGTCATGCCGACGCCGCCGCGCGCGTGCCGGACGTGGAAGTCGATCAGCGCGTCGGTGACCTGGCCGTCCTTGGTCAGCCCTTCGTACGTCGCCGCCTTGACAGTGCGGTTCCGCAGCGTGACGGGCCCCAGCTTGGCGGGGGCGAACACGTCGGGCTTCGGGTCGTTCATGCAGAAGTCCTCCATCCGGACTAGACGTTGATCAGCGAGAAGTCTGGGCACTCCGGACATCCCGCTGACCGGGAGCGTCGACGGGCCGCTAGGGGTGTTTCATAAGTCTCGGACGCGCAGCAGGACAGCGGGCTTATGAAACACCCCCTAGGCGTCCCTGCGCAGCGCGGCGGCGATCTGGTCGGCCTGGGCCTGCTGCTCCACGAGTTGGCGCAGCAGCCACAGCCGCAGGACGCGGGTGACGGCGGCGGCCAAGTACAGGGCCGCGCCGAGGACGGTCACCGCCAGGAACCCGAGGGCGAGGGTCTGCAGCGAGCCCACATCCCGCATGTCGTCCTTGGTGAGCGAGACGTTGTAGGCGATGAAGACGCCGGCGACGCCGGCGACCATCGCGACGATGCCGACGACGCGCAGCACCCCGTCAAAGCGGGACTGATCGGTCTTCAGCCTCTGGTTCGCCACGTCGTCCTTGAACTGCTGGCGCCGTTCCTCAGTGAGCATGATGGGGTCAACCTCCCAGGTAGTCGCTGGACAGCCGGTCTTCGATCTCGTCGGGCGGGCCCACCGCCGCCACGCGCCCGTGCAGCATCAGCGCGGCGGTGTCGGCGATCGGCAGGACGGCGCGGGCGAACTGCTCCGCGACCAGCACCGACAGGCCGCCCTCGACCAGCTCGGCGACCGTCTCGTACATCCGGGTGACGATCATGGGTGCGAGGCCCATGGACAGCTCGTCGAGCAGCAGCACCGCCGGATCGGTACCGAGCGCCCGCGACAGCGCGAGCATCTGCTGCTCGCCGCCGGACAAGGATCCGGCGAGCTGGTGGCGGCGCTCGCCGAGGCGGGGGAAGCGGGTGTACGCCTTCTCCTCCAGGTCCTCCAGCTTCGCGCCGGTTCCGGTGGCGGCCCACAGGTTCTCCCGCACCGTCAGGTTCGGGAAGATTCCGCGGCCCTCGGGGATCGAGCACACGCCGAGGCGGGCCGCATCCTGCGCGGAGATGCCGTTGACCTTGCGTCCCGCGAACCGCAACTCCCCGCCGGTCGGGGGATGCAGGCCCGCGCACACGCGCATCGTGGTCGACTTGCCGCCGCCGTTCGGGCCGAGCAGCGCCAGCAGCGATCCCGGCTTCAGCGCCAGGTCCACGCCGTGCAGGACCTCGATCGCGCCGTAGCCCGCGCGGACGTCCACCAGTTCGAGCAGCGGCTCCGGGCTCGCTTCCCCGGCCGCGGTGCGCGGCGCGGGGACCGCCTTGGCTTCACTCATGGGACGCCTCCTCCGTGCCGATGTAGGCGGCGATGACCTCGGGCGAATCCTTGATCTCCGCCGGCGTGCCGGACGCGATCAGGGTGCCGTAGTCGAGGACGTGGATGGTGGAGCACAGCTTCATGACGAGCGGCAGGTCGTGCTCGACGAGGCAGATCGCGAGGCCCTCGCCGGCGAGGCCGGCGAGCATCTCGGCGAACGCCTCCGTCTCGCGATCGGTCTGGCCGGACGCGGGCTCGTCCAGCAGCAGGACGCGCGGTGAGGTCATCAGCGCGCGCGCCACCTCCACGACGCGGGCCCGTCCGATCGGGATGTCGGACACATCGCGGTCGGCGATGTCGGTGAGCCCGGTGCGTTCGAGGACCTTGTCGGTCTCCTCGTCCATGTCGAAGCGCTTGCGGCTGTGGCTGTGGCTGTGGCTGCGCAGGATGTCGCCCGCGACGCGCACGTTGTCGCGCACCGAGAGCGACAGGAACAGCTCCAGGCGCTGGAAGGTCCGCGCCATGCCGCGCCGCGCACGCTTGGTCGGGGACAGCCCGGTGATGTCGTCGCCGTCCAGGAGCACCTGGCCGGACGCGGGCTTCTGCAGACCGGTGATGGTGTTGAACATCGTGGTCTTGCCCGCGCCGTTCGGGCCGATCAGTCCGGTGATCTTCCCCTCGTGCATGGTGAGGCCGACGTCGTTGACGGCGGTGTTGCCGCCGAACCGGACGGTGATACCCCGCGTTTCGAGCAGGGATGCCGTTTCAGGCATGGACGCCTCCCTTCAGGCCGAGTTCGCGGTCGAGGCGGATGCGCAGTTCGTCGGTGTAGGGCTCGTCCACGCCGATCAGCTCCAGCGGGGTCGGGCGGTCGCGCCGCCCCTCGTCCAGGTACATGCGGCCGAATACGGGCAGCAGCATGCCCGCGCAGAGTGCGACGAGAGCGAACGTCCAGGTCCCGATCACACCGGTGAGGGCGAACAGGTAGAGGACGGCGCACAGCGCCGCCGCCCCGTACAGGACGGGCTTGGCCTTCCGCGTCGCCCGGTAGCCCTCGAAAAGGTCGTGCAGGAAACCGCTCGGGCTCCTGCCGACGCCCATCCCGAGAAGCGCCGTGCTGACCATGATGAGGTGACCGAGCGTGGTGTAGATGGTGGCCATGCCCTCGTTGTCCAGCGCCAGGTCGCTGAACGTGGACACGAGGACCGCCGACCCGACGCCCGCCATCAGGCCGCCGAACAGAGCGCCGCTGATGTAGCCGGTACCCGCGACCACGACGAGCATCAGCAGGGCGAGGCTGCCGAGGAACGTGAAGTTCTCCTGTGCGACGGTCCCGGTCGCGGCCGACATCAGCACGCCGCCGAGGCCCGCGATCGCCGCGGAGATCATGAAGACGCTCAGCTTCAGCCGGACCAGGTTCTGGCCGAGCATCGCCGACGCCGCCGGGCTGTCCTTCATCGCCGCGAGCCGCCGCCCGTACCCGCTGTTGCGCAGGGCGGCGAGCCCGACGGCGATCAGCGCGAACAGGACCGTCGCGGTCATCAGCGACGCCGTCCCGTTCCGCAGGTCGAGCGGGCCCGCCTTGAGTGGCGGGATGACCAGCGACCCGTCCGGGAACAGCGTGAACGTCATCCCGAACAGCTTGTGCTCGGTGGTGTCGCGCAGCACCATGTTCGACAGGAACTCGCCGAACGCCATCGTCGCGAGGGCCAGGTAGAGGCCGCGGAGCCGCAGCGCCGGCAGCGCGACGAGCCCGCCGACGAGTGCCGCGGCCGCGATGCCCAGCACGATGCCCTGGACGTTCATCCGCGCGTCGAGGCCGGTGCCGACCACCCCGGCGTGGAACGCCACGACGGTGGCGACCGCGCCGAACGCCAGCGGCGCGAGGTTCAGTTCTCCCGCGTAGCCGGTGAGGACGGTCAGCGACAGCGCGATGATCGCGAACGTCATGCCGAGCGAGAACGTGTTGATCGCGCCGTCCGACAGCAGCAGGCTGTAGAGGTAGACGACCGCGACGAGCACGAGGCCCCACACGGCCGCGCCCCGGACGGTCGGCACCCGGTACCGCTCGCGGGTCCGGATCGCGGCGCCGCGCAGCCGGTCTTGGGGCAGCACCACCAGCACCACGAACAGCAGGATCATCGGCAGCGAGACGCGCAGGTTGCCGGTGAACGTGCCCGCCGACGGCAGGTAGGCGAGCACGTAGTTGGCGGCCAGACCGAGCACCATCGCGCCCACGAACGTGCGGGGGATGCTGCGCAGCCGGCCGAACATCGCCGCCGCGAACGCGTCGATCACCAGCAGGGTGAGCATGTTCGCGTCCAGCCCCCCGCCGCTGATTGGCACGATCAGGATCCCGGCGAGGACGGCGAGGGTGGAGCCGAGCGCCCACGACAGCATCGCGGCGCGCTCGGGGTCGTGGCCGTTGAGGCGCAGCAGGTCGGGGTCGTCGACCGAGCCGCGCATGACCACGCCCGTCCGGCTGCGGGTGAACAGCACCCGCAGCCCGACGGCGATCGCCACGGCGGTGGCCAGGCAGACGATCTCGTGGTACCGGATCACCACACCGGCCAGCGTGATCTTCGCGCCCGCACCGAAGAACATGTCCACGCTGTGCGCCTCATCCGGATTCCAGATCCACTGGGCCAGGTAGACGGTGCCGAGCAGCACCGCCACCGTCACGATGATCTTCGTGACGTCGGCGGTGCCGCGCAGCCCCTTCATGATCGCGGCGTGCAGTGCGGCGCCCATCGCAGGACCGACGAAACCGATCACGACGATCAGCGCGAGCCACACCGGCCATCCCCACCGCTCGGTGAAGTGCCAGTACAGGAACGTGCCGAACATCGCCTGCGCGCCATGGGCGAAGTTGAAGATGCCCGAGGTGTTGTACGTCAGCACGAGGCCCGAGGCCGCGATGGAGTACACCGACCCCAGGACGAGTCCCAGGATCGTGTACGTCAGGAACGTCGTCACTTGCTCACCGCCATGTGGTACCGCCTCCGGCGGGTCGGATCAGGAGGACTGGGGCTTGATGACGTCGTCGGTCAGGAACTTCGTCGAGATCCGGTCGTCGTTCAGCTTCGCGCCCCAGGTCTTCGGGTCCGTCTTGACGACGAACTCGGGACCGCACTCGAACTCGCCGGCGTTCTTCGGCAGGACCTGCTCGAACGAGGTCTTGTTGAGCTTCACCATCAGCGAGCAGGACGCCGGCTTGTTGTTGCCAGGGTCGGTCGGCGCGTGCAGGCCGCCGCCCGTCCACTCGTGCACCTTCGACAGCTCGTTGATCACGCACTGCCGGGTGAGGTCCGAGCCGCACTTGTCCGCTGACTGCGCCCACAGCAGGAACGACGAGGTCGCCTGCAGGCCGAGCATGGCGATCTTGCCCTTCTTGGCGTTCACGGCGTCCATGTACTGCTTGACCGCCGGGACCTTGTCCGCGTTCTCCAGCGGCTGGAAGATCATGCCGACGTGCACGTTGTCGCCGGCGCCCGAGGTGTTCCACTTGGACACCAGCGGGCTGTACCAGGTCGACTCGAAGACGTACTTCGGCTTCGCGCCGGCCCGCTCGACCGACTCCAGCAGGCTGAACTGGCCGGGGTCGGGCGAGTCGGACGACCACAGGTACTTCGCCCCGCAGTCCTTGATCTTCTCGGCGAAGGGCATGTAGCTGCTCTCGCCCTTGTCGTTCAGCCGGACACCGCAGTCCACGCGCTTGACGCCGATGTCCTTCATGGCACTGGCGATCTTGTTGTTGCCGGTGCTGACGGCGGGCGACGTCGACTGAAGGATGTCCGCCTTGTCCTTGAAGTCGGGGAACAGCTTCTCCGCGAGGCGGAGCCCGCCGATGTTCAGCAGGTCCACCGGGTACGGGACGGCCTCGTACTTCATCGGGCCCATCGAGGAGTTCGGGCCGACGGTGTAGCCGGCGACGGTCGGCAGCTTGCACGCCACCCGGTACTGCTCGGCGGCCTCGTCCATCGCGAAGCCCTGCCCGACGAGCATGAAGTCCTGCTTGCAGGACTCCTGCATCACCTTCGCGGACTGCATGTAGGCGGCGTCGTACTGGTTGCCCTTGATCTTGCGTCCGTTGATGCCGCCCTGCTGGTTGCACCAGTCGATCATCGCGGCGACGGCGTCGCCCATCTCCTTGGACAGGCCGGGCGCCGCGGAGAAGCCGCGGTCGTCGCCAAAGCCGATGGTGATGGCGTCGTCGGTGATGCCCTGGTCGGTCTTGCCCTTGGCGTCGCCGGGGCCGCACGGGGACGGCAGCGTCCCGAACGTCTTGCTCGACGCGGCGGCGCCGCCGGAGTCGTTCCCGCCGGACACGCCGTCCGTGCCCGAACGCTCGCTGGAACAGGACGCGGTGACGAGCGCCACCGCGAGGACGCCTGCGGCGAGGCGCCCGATCTTGTCGACCTTCATAGGTCGTACTCCTTTCACTGGCCGCCGCGGCGGCAAGTGGTGTTTCGGGCAGGCGGGGGACGGGGTTCGTGGATGGTCCGCGGCTACCGGCGACCCTCTGGTCCGCCGGGAGACGGGGTACTGCGAGTTGTCGCGCCCCGCTTGAGCGGGGTCGCTCGGAGGCGGGGAAAGTCTGCGCGGGACGGGGCGGCGTCAGCCGAAGTTGGCCTGGCCGCCGTCCAGCGGGATCGTCGCCCCGGTGAGGTAGCGCATCGCCGGCTGGACGAGCGCGACCACGGCTTTGCCGATGTCGTCCTCGCAGTCGCCGATGTAGCCGAGCGGGATCGTCTTGCGGAACTCCTCGGCCGCCTCGGGGTCGTTCTCCGCCCACCACTTCAGCCCCGGGGACAGCGCGTGCGGGGCGATGTTGTTGGCGCGGATCGCGTCCGGCCCCCACTCGGCCGCGGCAGTGCGGGTCAGCGACCGGAGGGCCTGCTTGGCGGCCGCGTAGGCGCCGTAGGTGGACGGGTCCCAGCGGACCATGGCGGAGGTGACCAGGTTGACGATGCTGCCGCCGCCGCGCGCCTTCAGGTGCGGGTGGCACGCCTTCATGAACGCGAACGCCGCGAACGGGCCGGTGACGAACCCCTTCTGGAACTTCGCGTCGCTCATCTCCAGCAGCGGCCCGTAGGAGCCCGAGTAGGCGTTGTTGACGAGGACGTCGATGCCGCCGAACGTTTCGGCGACCCGCTCCACCACGCCGGGGATCGACTCGGTGTCGGCGACGTCGCACACGAACGCCTCGGCCTTCGCACCGCGCTCCCGGATCAGCTCGCACGTCGCGTCCGGCTTGGCCGCCGTGCGGCCGAGCACCGCGACGGCGGCGCCCTCGGAGGCCAGCGCGAGCGCGATGCCCTGCCCGACGCCCTGTCCCGCTCCGGTGACGATCGCGACCTTGTCGCTGAGGCTTGCCATTGGTTCTCCGCTCAGTCCTGCTTGCGCGCCCAGCCCGGCCCGTCCAGGTCATACCTGGTCAGTCCGGTCTGCTCAGTCCTGGTGCGGTCATGGTGATGTGACGCGGCGCACGCAAAAGGCCCAGTCCCGCTCAGCGGGAATGAGTTCGGCGGAAAACGGTCCGTGACCGTCCCGCTGAGCGGAATAGCCTGGTGGCGCCGGTGTGTCCCAGCGCACAATGGACCGTTCCGGCGAGGAGGGGTCCGATGGAGATGATCGCGAAGCTGACCGGTCCCGGCGGCGAGTTCGAACTGCGGGAGGAGGAGGTGCTCGGCGCGCGGCTGCCCGTGTTCGCCAACCGCGCCCGCAGCCTCGGCGAGGTGCTCGCCCGTTCGGCGGCCCACGGCGACCGCGACTACATCGTCACCGCGTCCCGCCGGCTGACCTTCGCCGAGCACGCCGCCGCCGTCGCGTCCATGGCGAAGGCGCTGCGGGACGACCTCGGTGTCCGGCCCGGCGACCGCATCGCGATCAACGCCGCGAACAGCCCCGAGTGGATCATCTCGTTCTGGGCGGCGATCGCCGCCGGCGCCGTCACGGTCGGCTACAACGCCTGGTGGACGGCGCAGGAGATCGAGTACGCGCTCGGCCACACCGACCCGAAGATCGTGATCGCCGACGCGAAGCGGGCCGCGCTGACCGCCGAGGGCGTGCTGACGGTCGAGAAGGACGTCCCGTCCCTGATGGTCCGCTACCCGGACGCCGAGCTGGACATCCCCGACGTCGCCGAGGACGACCCGGCGGTCATCCTGTACACGAGCGGCACGTCGGGCCGCCCGAAGGGCGCCGTCCATTCGCACCGGAACCTGACCTCGGTGATCGAGTACCACCGGTACAACGACGCCATCATGGGGGCGTTCGGCATCGACGCCTCCTCCCGCCGGTACCTGCTCGCGCTGCCGCTGTTCCACATCGCGTCGCTGCACAACCTGGCCATCCCGCGCCTCGCCACCGGCACCGCCGTGGTCATGCACCTCGGCGGCTTCGACGTGGACAAGGTGCTGAGCCTGGTCGAGAAGGAGAAGGTCACGAACTGGGGCGCCGTCCCCACGATGGCGCACCGCATGATGCAGCACGGTGATCTGGCGAAGTACGACCTGTCGTCGCTGACCGCGTTCGCGCTGGCCTCCGCGCCGTCCTCGCCCACGTTCAAGGAACGGCTCCAGTCGGTGTTCCCGCCGGCGCGCGGCGCCCTCGTCGACAGCTACGGGCTGACCGAGTCGTGCACCGCCATCTCCGTCGCCACCCCGATGGACCTCGCGGAGGCGCCGGGGACGCTCGGCGCCCCGAACCTCGGCGTCCAGGTGGAGATCCGCGACTCCGAGGGCAAGCCGGTCCCGGACGGCACCGAGGGCGAGGTGTGCGCCCGCAGCGCCTACAACATGATCGGCTACTGGCGGGACCCGGAGGCCACCGCCGCGAGCATCGACCCGGACCGGTGGCTGCGCACCGGCGACATCGGCATGATCGACAACGGCCGGCTGCGGCTCACCACCCGCCGCTCCGACCTGATCATCCGCGGCGGCGAGAACGTCTACCCGATCGAGGTCGAGAACGTCCTCGCCGAGTACCCGGGGATCTCCGAGTGCATCGTCGTCGGCGTCCCGCACCCCGACCTCGGGCAGGAGGTCGCGGCGGTCGTCGTCGTCGCCGGCGCCCCGCCCTCGGCCGACGATCTGACGACCTTCGCGAAGGAGCGCCTCGCCTACTTCAAGGTCCCGTCCCGCTGGCACGTCACAACCGACCCGCTCCCCCGCAACGCGACCGGGAAGGTCCTGCGCAAGCAGGTCGAGGACTCGGTGTCCTGACTTCTGCGAGCCGGTGGCCGAACCGGCCGGACGCGCGTGTCGCGCGCCCGGCCGCTTCGCCGTTCCGTGCCCGCTACATCCATTCCGCCCGGAAGAGCTGGTGCGGGAGGCCGTCGCTCCAGCGGCCGGTCGCGGCGAGCGACGCGGTGAGGCGGCCGAGCTCGTCGGCGGCCATGACACCGCGTTCTCCTTCGACGACGACCACGACGTTCTCATCGGCGTGGTCGATGTACGGGTGGCCGGTGTGGTTGGTGGAGACCAGGCACGGCCGCACCCGAGCCGGGCCCAGCGCGGCGGCCGAATCCTCGGAGAGCAGTTCGCGCAAGACGGTGAGCGCCGGGGCGATGTCGTCCGCGGCTCCCCTTGTGCGGACCCACGCGGCGATCTCCTCGCGCGTGCCGAGCGGGTTGTCGAGCAGGCTGGTGCCCGAGCACTTGATGTACCAGCGGCCGTCGGGGTAGCGCAGCGGCGTCATGACGATGCCGCCGTAGAGGAGTTCCCCGCCGCGCTGCTTGTAGTACATGATCCCGGGCAGGTCGACCGCCTCCGGGCCGGGGACCTCGATCAGCACGACGGTGGCGCCGAGCGTGTCCATGGCGAGCTTGCGGGGCAGCAGTCCGCCCGCGTTGGTCGACGCTCCCGTGGCGACGACCACCGTGTCCGCTGTCCACGACGCGCCGGACCGGGCGGTCAGCCGGCGGCGGGGGCCGTCGGCCGCGATCGCCGTGACCTCGTCCCGGACGAGCGTCGCACCGGCGGCGGTGGCGGCGGCCAGTTCGGCGGCGGTGAGGTCGCGCGGGTTGACGATGAACGCGTCGCGCTGCACCACGCATTCATGGCCGGGCTCGAAGGCCAGGTGCGGGTACCGCTCGCGGAGCCGGGGTTCGGAGAGGTGTTCGACGGGCTGCCCGATGTCCTCGGCGTTCCGCATCAGCCTGCCGAGGTCGAACCATTCGGACGGCGCGCGGCCGTCGAGGGCGGCCGGCATGACGGCGAGCGAGTGGACCGGCCGGGTGAACTCCACGCCTGTACGCCGCGCGAGTTCGCCGAACCGCCGGATCGAACGTGCGGCGAGCAGTGCGGCGACGAGCGGGGCCTCGAGGACGTGCCCGAGCCGGCCCTGGTCGTAGTGGCCGGACCACACGCCGTCGTGGCCGGCGAAGTCCGGGGGCTCCGCCGGGCCGACGATCAGGACGCGCGCGCCCCGGTCCGCGAGGTGCCGGGCGGTGGCGGCTCCGATGGGGCCGGCACCGACCACGGCGACGTCGAACTCGGTGTGCTCTTGCATGGGTGCCTTCCGGTCAGTGCACGCGGCGGGTCTGGGAGACGATGCGGTACAGGTCGACGCCCAGTTGCGGCGCGACCTCGTGCAGGAACGGCTGCGGGTCCACGCACGCTTCGGGCGCGAGGACGCCGGTCCGGTCGATCTCCCCGTCGACGAGCCGGCGCAGGAAGGCGGCAGCGGGAATCGCCGTCATGTCGCCCTTGTCCTTCAAGAACCTCTTGGTCATGTCGTGGTGCATCTCGATGACCGCGGACGCGGCGGCGCCGTCCTTCTCGCCTTCGGCGCGGATGTGGAACGCGGCCCCGATGGGGTCTGCGGAGATGTCGACGCCGACGGCGCGCTCGCCCTCCGGCGTGCAGAGGTGCCGGGCGAGGAAGGACTGCGGCGACAGGGGAAGGCCGCCGCGTTCGGAGCTCATCAGGCCGAGTTCGGCGAACCGGCGGTAGATCTCGTTGCCCTCGTTCTGCCACCAGGTGAACCGGCAGGTGGCCTCCTTGAGGCCCGGGATGAACCGGGGCAGCGTGAGCGGCTCGGCGTGCCCGAAGTAGCCGAACTCGCGAAGGCCGTACGGGGCGAGCAGTTCGAACGTCCTCGGATCGCCCCACGCGGGCACCTTGCGGTACTCGCCGCCGAGGAACTGGATGACCTCGCCGCTGAGCGAGTGGAACATGTGCTCCAGGATGGTCGGCCCGAGGTTGGGGATGAACGGAAGTCCCATGACCACGTGCACGGCGTCCGCGCGGTCGAGTTCGTCGCACGCCCAGCGCGCCATGAGGTTGGTCACGCCGGGCGCGGAGCCGCAACTGGTGAGGACGGTGACGCCCGCCGCCTTCGCCCGCTCGTCGTAGGCGGGGTCGGTCACCAGGGCTTCGGCGACGTCGTACTCGTCGCAGATGTCGATGTAGTGCGCTCCGGCGTCGATGGCGGCATCGATGATCGGCAGTGCGAAGCGGTAGAACGGGCCCACGCCGTTGAAGACCACGTCGGCGCCGGCGACGACCGCGGCGACGCTCTCCGGGTCGGTCGCGTCGAAGCGCGCGTGGCGGGCGCCGACGGCCTCGCCGAGGGCTTTTGCGTGGTCGGCGTCGAGGTCGGCGACCAGCAGGTCGTCGATCCTGTCGAACGCGGCGGCGCTGCGGGCGACGCGGCTCGTGACCGTGCCGCAGCCGAGTATGGCGACCTTCACGTGGACCTCCGGGAAAGGGCATGCGTCCGGAGCCGGCGGATCGCCGGTGGCGGGGCCGGGCTGCGGACGGAGACGGGTACCGGTGGACGGCATCGGCCGCACACCGCAACGGTGGGAATCGCCCCCGGTGGAAAGCCGACGGCTCGACCACCGCGGGGCATAGTCCATGATGGGACCGCCTTGAAGCTAAAGTCAACACTATGACCCTTTTGGTGGATCGAGATGAGCGACGGCACCACCCGGCCGGCCCCCGCAGCGCGCACGTCACCGGCGGAGGCCGCCGAACCACCGCGTGAACGCGTCCGCACCGGCGGTCGCAGCGAACGGGTCCGCCAGGCCGTCGCGCAGGCCGTCCTGGACCTTCTCGCCGAACGCGTCGTCGACTTCGGCCCCAGCGAGGTCGCCGCCCGCGCGGACCTCAACCGCAAGACCATCTACCGCTGGTGGCCCACCTTCGCCGACCTGGTCCGCGAGGGGCTCAACGCCCATTCCAGCACGGTCGAGGTGCCCGACACGGGCTCGTGGGAGCGGGACATCCGCGAACTGGCGCACCGCCTGGCGGCGTTCTTCGCCGGCCCCGTCGAGGTCGCCACCAACGCGATCATCGCCGCGCGCGGCACGCCCGAGTTGAGCGCGCTCATCTTCGAGCACTTCGAGCCGGTCCAGGAATCCTGGCGCGCCGTGGTCACCCGCGCCATCGCCCGCGGCGAGGTCCACCCGGACTGCGCACCGGAGGCGGTGCTGAACACGCTGGCGAGCCCGCTCATCCTCACCCCGCTCACCCTGCACCGGGCCGCCACCCGGCAGGAGGTCGACACCCTGGTGGACCTCGTCCTCCGCGCGACCCGCCCCTGAGGCGCGCCTGCGGAGGTCACCGGGCCGACCGGGCTGGGACGTGGGCTCACACGAGCTGATCGCCGAGGTGGCTCCGCCGGTACAGGACGTGCCGCCGGCCGCTGCTCTTCTCGATCGCCTACCGGATCCTGGGCAGCGTCAGCGAGGCCGAGGACGCGGTCCAGGAGACCTGGCTGCGGTACACGACCTCCCCGACTCGGCCCTCGTCCGTCAAGTCCTTCCTCTCGGCGATGGTCACCCGGATCTCGATCGATGTGCTGCGGTCGGCCCGGCTGCGCCGGGAGGAGTACGCCGGGCCGTGGTTCCCCGAGCCGCTGCTGACCGACCCCTACCAGGACCCGGAGCGCGCGGCGGAACTGGCCGACTCCCTCTCGATGGCGGCACTCCTGCTGCTCGAACGGCTCAGCTCGCTCGAACGGGCGGTCTTCGTGCTGCGGGACGTGTTCGGGTTCGGTTTCGACGAGGTCGCGGCGGCCGTCGGACGCTCCGAGGCCGCGTGCCGCCAGCTCGCGGTCCGGGCCCGCCGCCACATGGACGCGGGCCGCACCCGCTTCACCGCCGACCGGGCCGAGCGCACCGAACTCGCCGGACGGTTCCTGCACGCCTTCCGGGAAGGGGACGTCGACGGACTGCGGGAGCTCCTGGCCGCCGACGTCCAGATGGTCGGCGACGCCGGCGGCAAGGCCCCGCAGCTCGGTGGCCGGATCATCGGCCTGGAGAAGGTGGCGCGCGCGCTCGCCTGGTCCGTCTCGCGGTTCGTCCGGGCCGGTGCCGTACTCGAACAGCGGGACGTCAACGGGCAGCCGGGCGCGATCGTCCGCGACCGGGACGGCAAGGTCCTCGGTGCGTGGGCGCTCGACATTCTCGACGGCCAGATCCAGACGATCCGCGCGGTGAACAACCCCGACAAACTCCGCCACGTCGGCCCCGTGGCGGACGCCTGGAGCGCCCTCCACGCAGCGAACCAGCCCATGACGGATTGACAGCGTGCGGGCCGTGCCTGCTGCGGGGACGTCAAGGCTGCTGCCGAGCAGGGCAGGTTCACCCGGGTCCGTTGACTTGCGGCGTGTTGTTGGTATGAGCGCGTCGGAAGCAACAACACGCCGCATGTCAACGAGGTGGCGACCCGGCATGGTTCGGAGCGTCCGGTCAGCGGGGGCGGGGCGGGTATTTGGCTACGAAGAGGCCCTCGGCCGACACGCAGGTTTCGCCGTTCGCCTTGATCTCGCCCGTCGTGCGGATCTTGCGGCCGTCCACCGAGACCTGGCGGGCGATGATCGTCAGCGGTTCGAAGAGCGGGGTCAGGTGGTGGTAGCGGACGGTCAGCTCGGCCGTCACCCCCGAGGCGCCCGCCCAGCCGTTCGCCACGCCCAGAGTGTGGTCGAGGAGGAGCGCCGAGACGCCGCCGTGGACGCTGGACGGCGGCCCCTGGTACGGCAGGCCCAGCGTCGCCACGGCCTGGATGGTGTGGGAGTCCACGGCCGTGTATTCGAGGGGCGGCGCGATCGAATTCTCCGGGCCGGTGACCGGGTCATGGCGGGTCATGCCGTCGCCGCGCCACATGTTGACCAGGCGGTCCTCCAGGGGCGGCGCCGTCGCCTCCAGGTCGTCGGCCACGGCGTTCAGGCGGTCGGCGATGCCGGACATGTCGGCGTCCGTCATCTCGCCGGAGCGGACGAGCGCGTCGATCACGCGGCGGGCCGCCTCGACGGCGGCGTCCACACCGGCGGGCCGGGTCTCGGAATGCAGGTCGATCGTCATCACGCAACCGGGTCCCGGGGCAGGCCGAGGAGGCGCTCGCCGATGATGTTCAGTTGCACGTCCGTCGTGCCGCCCGCGATCGACATGTTCCGGGAGTTCAGGAACATCCAGGCCGGGTCCTTCATGCCGCCTTCGCCGCGGCCGGAGAGCGCTTCGGGGCCGATCCAGTCCATGGCGGTCTCCCACACCTGCTGGATGTGCTCCACGCCGATCAGCTTGCCGATGCTCGACTCGGCGCCCGGCTGCCCGCCGGCGAGGGAGCGCAGGGTCGTGCGCAGGCCGAACAGGCTGCTCGACTGGGCGTCGCAGAGGATGCCGCCGAGCGTGGTCAGGCGCTCGTCGTCGACGTCCGCCGCCAGCTTGAGGAGGGCCTCGCCGCCGCTGCCGAGGGACGAGTCGTTCGAGAGCGAGACGCGCTCGTTGGCGAGGGTCGTCCGGGCGAGCTTCCAGCCGTCGCCGGGGGCGGAGACCAGGAGGTCGTCCGGGATGAACACGCCGTCGAGGAACACCTCGTTGAACAGGGTGTCGCCGGTCAGCTCGCGCAGCGGCCGGATGTCGATCCCCGGGGACTTCATGTCCAGCAGGAAGTACGACAGGCCCTTGTGCTTCGGGACGGACGGGTCCGTGCGGGCGAGCAGGATGCCCCAGTCGGCCTCGCGGGCCATGGACGTCCACACCTTCTGCCCGGTGATCGTCCAGCCGCCCTCGACCTTCTCGGCCCGCGTGGACAGCGCGGCGAGGTCGGAGCCCGCACCCGGCTCGGAGAACAGCTGGCACCAGCGGATGCCGCCGCGGAAGGACCCCGGCAGGAAGCGCTCGTGCTGGGCGGGCGACCCGTGCGCGATCAGCGTCGGCACCACCCAGTTGCCGATGATCATGTCGTGCGCGCGGAGGCCCGCGGCGCGCATCTCCTCGGCGATGACCAGCTGGGCGACGGCGTCCGCGCCCTTGCCCCACGGGACGGGGAGGTGCGGGGACGTGTAGCCGCGGTCGGCCAGGTACGTCACGCGCTCCCTGCCCTCCAGGGCCTTGGCCGGCTCCAGTTCGGCTCGGACCTCCGCGCGGACCTCCTCGGCCTCGGGCGGCAGCTCGACGCTCAGTTCGCGGCGGACGCCGTCCAGGGTCAGGCGTGCGACCCGGCGGCGCCACGACGCGGTGGAGCCGAGCAGGATGCGGAGGGTCTGTGCCCGGCGCAGGTAGAGGCTCGCGTCGTGCTCCCAGGTGAAGCCGATGCCGCCGAGGGTCTGGATGCAGTCCTTGGCGGTCTGGAACGCGGCCTGGACGCTGGTCGCGCCCGCGACGGCCGCGGCCAGGGACGCCTCGCGCGGGTCGGGCTCGTCCTGGGCGCGGGCGGCGTCCCAGGCGCAGGCGCGGGCCTGCTCGGCGTGCGCGAGCATCCGGGCGCAGCGGTGCTTGACGCCCTGGAACTGCCCGATCGGGCGGCCGAACTGCTCGCGGACCTTGGCGTACTCGGCGGCGGTCGCCGTCGCCCAGTCGGCCAGGCCGGACGACTCGGCGGCGAACAGCACCGCCGCGAGGTCGCGGACGGTCTGCGTCCCAATGTCCAGGACGGAGACGGCCGCGTTCGCCGGCTCGACCGTGCCCAGGCGGCGGGTCAGGTCGTGGCTGGGCAGCTCGTCGACGACGGCCGCGCCGCGGGGCAGGACGACCCAGGCCGTCCCGTCCCCGTCCCGGGCCGGGACGACGAGGACGTCCGCCAGCGGAGCGCCCAGCACCGGGCCCGAAACGCCGGTCACCGTGACCTCGGAGCCGGAACGGGTGAGGGCGAGGCTCCCCGCGTCCAGGCCCACCGCGCCGGCCGCGCTCCCGTCCGCGAGGGACGGCAGGTGCCCGGCGTGTCCCGCGCGGGACAGCACGGCGCTCGCCAGGACGGTCGGCAGGAACGGCCCCGGGACGATGGCGCGCCCCAGCTCCTCCAGGACGACGGCCAGCTCGACCAGGCCGTAGCCCGCGCCGCCCGCGCTCTCCGAAAGGTGCAGCCCGAGCAGTCCCTGCGCGGCGAGGTCGTCCCAGAACGCCGGCGCCTTCTCCTGCTCGGCGTCCACGGCGAGGCGCACCGCCGAAGGCGTCACCTGCCGCGACGTGAACGCGCGCACGGCGTCGCGCAGGTCGCGGTGCTCCTCGGTCAGCCCAATGGTCATGCTTCAGATCCGTTCGATGATGGTGGCCGTGGAATGCGCGCCGCCCGCGCACATCGTGACGAGGGCGGTCGACGTGTCGGACCGCTCCAGCTCGTTCACGGCCTGCGTGATGAGGCGGGCGCCGGTCGAGCCGACCGCGTGGCCGAGGGCGATGGCGCCGCCGTTGACGTTGACCTTGTCCATGTCGGCGCCGAGCACGGACGCCCACGACAGCACGACCGACGCGAACGCCTCGTTGATCTCGACGAGGTCGATGTCGGACAGCTTCATACCCGCCCGCTCCAGGACGTGCCGCGTCGAGTCGATCGGCCCGTCCAGGTGGTAGTACGGGTCGGACCCGACCATCCCGGACGCGACGATCCGGGCGCGGGGCCGCAGCCCCAGCTCGGCGGCCCGCTCGGCGGACATCAGCAGCACCGCGGCGGCTCCGTCGCTGATCTGGGACGAGTTGCCGGCGGTGTGGATCCCGTCCGGGATGACGGGCTTCAGCCCGGCGAGCGCCTCGGCGGTCGTGTTGCGCAGCCCCTGGTCGCGGGTGACCACGGCCGTCTCACCGGTCGGGCCCTCCTTGGTCATGATCGGCGCCTCGATCGGGAGGATCTGCCCGGCGAACCGGTCGTCGTCCCACGCCGCCTTCGCCTTGGCCTGCGACGCGAGCCCGAGGGCGTCGGCGTCCTCGCGGGTGATGCCGCGCTTCTTCGCGATGCGCTCGGCGGCGGTGAACTGGTCGGGGTAGTCGATGTCCCAGCCCTCGGGCGCGGGGCTGCCGGTCTCGGGGGTGCTCGCCTGCCCGAGGAACACCCGGCTCATCGCCTCGACGCCGCAACCGACGCCGATGTCGATCGCTCCGGACGCGATCAGCCCGGCGATCATGTGCACGGCCTGCTGGGACGACCCGCACGCGCAGTCGATAGTCGTGCACGCCGCCGTGTAGGGCAGGCCCGCGTACAGCCACGCGTTGCGGGTCACGTTGTTGGACTGCTCCCCCGCCTGCGTCACGCAGCCGCCGACGACCTGCTCGACCGCCGCGGCGTCGATGCCGGCGCGGCCGAGCAGCCCGCGCTGCGTGGCCCCGAGCAGCTGGGCCGGGTGCAGCCCGGACAGGGCGCCGCGGCGCTTGCCGACCGGCGTCCGGACGGCATCGACGATAACGGCCTCTGGCATGGAATGTCTCCTTAGTTCTCGGTCAGGACGCGCTTGGCCCAGCGGTAGTCGGCCTTGCCCGACGGGGAGCGGACGATCGCGTCCGCGAAGGTCACCACGGCGGGGATCTTGTAGCCGGCGAGGTGCTCGCGGCAGTGCGCCCGCAGGTCGTCGACGGCCGCGGACGCCCCGGGCCGCAGTTCCACGACGGCGGCGACGCGCTCGCCGAAGCGGTCGTCGGGGACGCCGGCGACCAGCGCGTCCATCACGGCGGGGTGCGACTTGAGGGCCTGCTCGACCTCCTCGGGGAAGACCTTCTCCCCGCCGGTGTTGATGCAGCCGGAGCCGCGCCCGAGGACGACGACCGTGCCGTCGGCCTCGACCCGGGCCATGTCGCCGAGGATCGTCCAGCGCGTGCCGTCGATGACGGGGAACGTCCGCGCCGTCTTCTCCGGGTCGTTGTGGTAGGCGAGCGGGACGTTCCCGGAGCGGGCGAGGTAGCCGACCTCGTCCGAGCCGGGCGGGACCGGCTTCAGGTTCGCGTCCACCACGGTGACGCGGGGGTCGGCGGCGAGCCGCATCAGGCCGTCCGCGCCGATCGCGATGGTGCCGTCCGCGCCCGACTCCGACGCGCCGAACGCGTTGTTCACGTGGATGCCGGGGATCAGCTCGGCGAACTCCTCCTGCACGCTGCGCGACAGGATCGCGCCGCCCGACCCGAGCACCTTGAGGGACGACAGGTCGTACTCGGCGCCGTGCGCGCGGATCGCGTCGGCGAGCGGGCGCGCGATCGCGTCCCCCACCACCGCGACGATCATGGGCTTCTCGCGGTCGATCGTGCGGAGCGCGTCCATCGCGTCGAAACGCCGCATCAGGATCGACTTGCAGCCGGTGAGCATCGCCATGAACAGCGTGTAGGACGCGGCGCCGTGCATCAGCGGCATCGTCAGCAGGTAGCTGAGCTCGAACCCGGTCTTCGCGCCCTCGACGAGCTCCTCGACGGTGCGGCGCGGCTCGCCGTACGGGTTCCCGCCCTTCACGGCGGCCATGTAGAAGTCCTCGTGCCGCCAGACGACGCCCTTCGGGTTGCCGGTCGTGCCGCCCGTGTAGAGGACGTAGCGGTCGTCGGCGCTGCGGCCCTCGCGCAGGGACGGGTCGGGCGAGCCGGGCTCGGACACGTAGTCGGTGACGCTGATCCGCGACGGCCACTCCGGCTTCTCCGCCGTCTCCCCCGTCCGGACGACCGAGACGACGCGCAGGTCGGGGCATTCTCCGGCGACGCGGGCGGCGGCCGGCGCGAACTCGTCGTCCACGACCAGGGCCGTGAGCCCGGCGTCGGTGTAGAGGTACAGCAGTTCCCGGTCGGTGTACCGGTAGTTGATGTTGACCGGCACGGCCCGGATCTTCAGGCAGCCGAGCATCGTCTCGACGTACTCGGTGCCGTTCAGCATGTGCAGGCCCACGTGCTCGCCCGGCGCGATGCCCGCCGAGCGCAGCCGGGCGCCCGCCGCGTCGGCCCGCGCGTCGAGGTCGGCGAAGGTCAGCCTGCGGTCGCCGCAGACGAGCGCCGTGCGGCCGGGGACGGCCGCCGCCACGGCCTCGAAGAAGGTCGCCAAGTTCAGCGTCATGGCCGCGAGACTAGAATTCGTTCTCATCGGAGGGCAAGGGCCGTCCCGCTCAGCGGTCTTCGCCTTTCACTCCACCTGCGGACACCCACTCAGCGGGACCGCGCCGCGGGCGGAACTAGAATTCGTACTAGCCTCCGGACGCGACCTGAACACCGATCCCGGAGGCTGCGATGAACGCTGACCTGTCCCTGGCGGGCCGCACCGCCGTCGTCACCGGCGCGGGCGCCGGGCTGGGCCGCGCCGAGGCGCTCGCACTGGCCGCGCAGGGCGCGAGCGTCGTCGTCAACGACATGGGCCCGGCCGCAGGCGACGTCGTCGCCGAGATCACGAAGGCGGGCGGCAAGGCCGTCGCGGTGACCGGGGACGTCGGCGACTGGTCGATGGGCGACACGCTGGTGTCGGCCGCCGTCGACACGTTCGGCTCGCTGGACATCGTCGTCAACAACGCGGGCGTGCTGCGCGACAAGATGCTGTTCAACCTGGCGGAGTCGGACTGGGACGACGTCATCCGCGTCCACCTGAAGGGGCACGCGGCCGTGTCCCGCGCCGCCGCCGTGCACTGGCGCGCGGCGAGCAAGGCCGCCGGCGGCCCGGTCTACGGGCGCGTGGTCAACACCGCGTCGGAGGCGTTCCTGTTCGGGTCGGCGGGCCAGCCGAACTACTCGGCGGCGAAGGCCGGCATCGTGGCGCTCACGCTGTCGACGTCCGCGGGCCTCGGCCGGTACGGGGTGCGCGCCAACGCGATCTGCCCCCGCGCCCGGACGGCGATGACCGAGGCGACGTTCGCCGAGGGCACCGCGCCCGGCGGCGTGGACGTGATGGCGCCCGAGCGGGTCGGCACGTTCGTCGGCTATCTGGCGTCCCCCGCATCCGAGAAGATCACCGGGCAGGTGTTCGTCGTCTACGGCGACATGGTGGCGCTGATGGCGGCGCCGACCGTGGAGCAGAAGTTCACCGCGGCCGACGGCGTCTTCTCCGTCGAGGAACTCGGCGCGCAGATCACGCCGTACTTCGACGGCCGCGACCCGCGGCAGACCTACGCCGCCTACAGCGTCGCCGCGCTCGACGACACCGGTACCAGCAAGTACTGATCACCCGAACCCGCCGGTGGCCGCCTTCGGCGCGAGGGGGCGGCCACCGGTGTTCCATCCGGTCGTGCTCAGAAGAGGGACGCCTCGCGCAGGGTGGCCTCGGCGCCGCCGTCCACGTAGATGACCTGGCCGGTCATGTGGCTGTTGACCGGGGAGATCAGCCAGCGCAGCGCCTCCGCGATCACCTCCGGGTCGGCGTAGCCGTTCAGCGGCATCGGGACGGCCTCGTTCATGATTTCGAACATGGCCTCGTCCGCGAACAGCGGCTCGGTCATCGGCGTCTTCACCACGCCCGGCGCGATCGCGTTCAGCGGGATGCCCGCGCCCGCCCACTCCGGGGTGGTGCAGACCCGGCGCATCCACTGCGCGAGCGCCGACTTCGACGACGGGTACAGCCGGCCGCCGGCGCCGCTCTCCTCGACCTTCGTCGCCGCCGCGATCGCGGCCGGCTCGTCCAGGTCCAGGCAGGCGCGGACGACGTCGTCGTCCACCGGGTGGGTGCCGGAGATCGAGGCGACGACGGCGGCGCGCGGCGACTCCGCCGCCGCGAGCGCGGGACGCAGCCCGTCCAGCAGCCCGACGACGCCGAAGTAGTTCACCTTGACCGGCATGATCGTGAAGTCGGAGACGCCGGCGCAGGCCACGACGGCGTCGAGCCGCCCGCCGGCCCTCTCCAGCGTCTCCCCGACCGCGCTCGCCCGGCCCTCGGGGACGCTCAGGTCGGCGCAGACCTCCGCGTCGCGCAGGTCGATCCCGATGACGGTGTCGCCCGCGTCCCGCAGCATCCCGGCGAAGGCCTCGCCGATGCCGGACGCCGAGCCGCTGACGGCGATGGTGCGTGCCATGGTCACTCTCCTAGGTGTGTGCGCCGCCGTCGACGCGGAAGTCGGCGCCGGTGTAGTAGGCGGCGTCGGACGACCCCGCGAACGCGATCGCGGCGGCGATCATCTCCGGATCGGCGGCACCGTAGTAGGACCGGATCTTGGAGAAGTAGTCGAGGTCGAGGCCGGGCGGGAACATGTCGGCGGACCGGACCAGCGGCGTGTCGACCGCGCCCGGGGAGATCGGCACGACCCGGATGCGCCGGGCGGCCAGCTCGGCGGCGAGGCTGAGGGAGAACGCCAGCACCGCGCCCTTGGACGCCGAGTACGCCGTCATGTACGGGTTGCCCTGCGTCGCCGACAGCGAGGCGGTGTTGATGATCACGCCCGTCCGGTCCGGGAGGTGCTTCAGCGCCTCGCGGCAGAACAGGGCGGTCCCGACGAGGTTGACGGAGAACAGCCGGTTCAGGTCCGCCACCGTCAGCGTCTCGATGGGGGTGGTCTTGTGGACGCCGGCCACGTTGACGAGGACGTCGATGCCGCCGAGCGTCTCGGCCGCGCCCGCCACCGCGGCGATCACGGCGGCCTCGTCGGTCACGTCGGCCGTGCGGGTGCTGATGGTGCCGGGCCCGGTGACCGCCTCGGCGGTCTCGGCCAGGCCCTTGTCGGAGATGTCCACGCCGTAGACCGCGGCGCCCTCGGTGGTGAGGCGGATCGCCGTGGCCCGTCCGATGCCGGACCCAGCCCCGGTGAGCAGCACTCTCACGCCGTCATAGCGATTCATGGCGGCACGCTAGCCGCGGTCCCGGACCGTCCGCCGGGACCATCCCGATCACTGGGAGGGGCGCGCGGCGTTCGACCGGGGCGCGAGGAGGAGCCGGCAGGCGAGGCGGATGTCGCTCTCCACGTCCGCCATGGACGCGCGGCCGTTCAGGCTCGACTGGAGCACCCCGTACCAGCACTGCATCAGCAGCCGGACGAGCGTGACGTCCTGCACGGTGGGGACCTCGATGCCCACGGCGCGCAGCAGGATCTCCCGGAACGTGTTGTCGATGTGGATCGTGTCGGCGACGGTCGCGACGTGCGCGGTGTTCGACGCGTGCAGCATCGACGCCGACAGCACGGGCTGCGCCATCAGGTTCCGGCTGGCCTGCACCAGCAGGTCGGCGACGGCGTCCTCGGGCGCGACGCCGGGCGCGGGCTCGGCGACCTGCTCGCGGAGCCGGTCGACCTGCGCCGCCATCACCGCGGTGAACAGGTGGACCTTCGACGGGAAGTACCGGTACAGGGTGCCGATCGCGACCCCGGCGGCCTTCGCCACCTCGTGCATCTGGACGCGTTCGAGGGACTTCTCCATGCCGATGCGCGAGGCGGCCCGCAGGATGCGCTGCCGCCGGTCGTGCTGCTCGGGTGAGCTGGGCTCGGCGGACATCCTCGCCGCTGCGATCCTCGCCACGGCCCCCCTCCCGTCCATCGGTTTGCTGACAAGGAACAATATCCAGTTCGAGTGTCATCCCCGCGATCACCGATACCGGTCAGTGGGACGGAGCGTCCCGCTGCGGCACCACCCGCACTTACGTTGTGCGCGCATAGATCGGGAGGGGATTCAAGTGGGAAATGCCCGGTGGGACGACGAATACGACGTGGTGGTGGCCGGTTCGGGCGCCGGAGCGATGGCGGGCGCGCTGGCGGCGGCGTCGACCGGGCTGCGGACCCTGGTCCTGGAGAAGACGAAGGTACTCGGCGGAACGTCCGCGTACTCCGGGTCGGCGATCTGGCTGCCGGGCACGCAGGTGCAGGAACGGGCCGGGATCGGTGACTCGACCGGGTCGGCGCGCACGTATCTGCGGGCGCTGCTGGGCGATGACGGCGAGGCCCACCGCGAGGCGTTCCTGGAGACGGCGCCCCAGGTGGTGGAGTTCCTGGAGAAGGACCCGGCGCTCGAATTCCGGTTCCAGGCGTTCCCCGACTACTTCGACGCGCCCGGACGCATGGACATGGGGCGCTCGTTCGTGCCGCTTGAGCTGCCGGTCGAGCAGCTCGGGGACCTGGCCGGGCTGGTGCGCCCGCCAGTCGACCGCGATCGGGCGGGGCGCGGTCACTCGGCGTCCGAGCCGATGGCGCAGGGGCGGGCGCTGATCGGGCGGCTGCTGCTGGCGTTCACCGCCACCGGCAACGGCGTCGTGCGCACCGAGACCCCGCTGACCGGCCTGATCGTGGAGGACGGCCGGGTCGTTGGCGCCGAGGCCGGCGGGCTCCGGCTGCGGGCGTCGCGCGGCGTGCTGCTGGCCGCCGGCGGGTTCGAGTCGTCGGCCGCCCTGCGCGCCGCGCGCGACGTGCCGGGAGGCGCGGACTGGACGATGGCCCCCGACGGCGCGAACACCGGCGACGCGATCGAGGCGGCGGTGCGGATCGGCGCGTCCACCGGGCAGCTCGACCAGGCGTGGTTCTGCCCCGGCCTGCTGACCCCGGACGGGCGGCCCGCGTTCACGCTCGGCTTCCGGGGCGGGCTCATCACGGACGGCTCCGGGCGGCGCTTCGCCAACGAGTCGCTCCCCTACGACCAGATGGGCCGGCGCCTCGCCGCCGCCGAGGGCCCCTTCCACCTGATCTTCGACGCGCGATCGCAGGGGCTGCCGGCGATCTCCGTCCCGCCGCTGACGGCCGACGAGCAGGTGGCGTCGGGGCAGTGGGTCCAGGCCGGGACCCTGGCGGAACTGGCCGGGAAGATCGGCCTCCCCGCGGACGTCCTGACCGAGACCGTCGAACGCTTCAACGGCTTCGCCGAGAAGGGCGTGGACGACGACTTCCACCGCGGCGAGGACCCCTACGACCGGTACTTCGCCGGCGGAAGGTCCTGCCTCGTCGCCGTGGACAGGCCGCCGTACTACGCAGCGAAGATCGTCCTGAGCGACCTCGGAACGAAGGGCGGGCTGTGCACCGACCCGGACGGCCGTGTCCTGGACGGCTCCGGCCGTCCCATCACCGGGCTCTACGCGGCCGGCAACACCAGTGCCTCGTTCACAGGCCCGGTCTACCCCGGACCGGGCATCCCGATCGGGTCGGCGGTGGCCTTCGCCTACCGCGCGGTCCAGAAGATGAGGAGAGACACGTGAGATCTGTCAGGGCCATGGGGCGCGTCGTCACGGCGGTCGCCGCCGCCGGGACGGTGGCTATCGGCACGGCCGCGTGCGGTGGCACGCCCGAAGTCACCGCGGTTCCCGCGAACGCCGAGGCGGGCCACGTCCCGCCGGGGCAGCGCGGGAACCTGATCAGCCAGCGTCCGCTGACGAACGCGGCGGCGCTCCCGAGCGCCGCGAAGAACCGGTTCGTCACCTACACGTCCGAGGGCGTGGGCGGGAAGCGGATCACGGTCACGGGCACCGTCGCCGTCCCGAAGGGCACACCCCCGCCCGGCGGCTGGCCGGTGCTGAGCTGGGCGCACGGCACGACCGGGACCGCCGACAGGTGCGCCCCGTCCGCCGACACCGCGAACGGCCCGGCCCGCGACTACCTGTCGATCACCGAGCAGTACCTGGACAACTGGGTGCAGCACGGCTTCGCCGTCGTCCAGACCGACTACGAGGGTATGGGCACCCCCGGCGAGCACCCGTACATGAACGGCGCCAGCGAGGCGAACACGGTCACCGACATCGTCCGCGCCGCCCGTAAGGCCGACCACCGCATCGGACGCGACTGGTTCGTCGCGGGCCACAGCCAGGGCGGCCAGGCGACGCTCTACACGGCCGCGGCCGCGCAGGAGCCCCGCGACATCCGCCTCAAGGGCGCCGTGGCGATCGGGCCCGGCTCGAACATGAGCCAGACCGCGAAGTACGTGAAGGCGCAGTACCCCGGCGCCGAGATCGCGCTGCCGTTCCTGTTCGTCCTGCTCAACGGCTACCACGCGGCCGACCCGACGTTCGTCCCCGAGGACCTCCTGACCGACGACGCCGCCGCCGTCGCCAAGGCGGGCCGGACGAACGCGTGCCTGCTGCAGCTCAAGCAGCTCAGCGCGAGCCTGCCGCTGAACAACGTGTTCCGCCCGGACGCCGACCTCACCCGGTTCGAGGACTACTACGACTCGCAGGAAGCGCTCGGCCTGAACATCAAGGTCCCGACGCTGGTGGCGCAGGGCGGCGCCGACCGCGAGGTCTCTCCCGCCGCGACACGGAACGTCGTGAACGACCTCTGCAAGCGCTACGGCAACATCGCCTACCAGGAGTTCGCCGGCGCCGACCACCGAGGCAGCATCAACGCCTCCTTCCAGGCCGGCCTGGAGTTCGCCAAGTCCCTCCGCAACAACGAAACCCCACCCACCACCTGCTGACCGCCGCGGCCTGCCGCCGCCTCCGGGCGGCAGCGGGCCGCCGCATGCCGGACGAGGTTGTCCTCCACCTTCAGGCCGAAGACGCCGCGCCCCCACATGGAGAGGGCGTGTTCTATCGCAGCAGATCAAGCCCGCGTCCCGGTCCGGGGCTCAGCGTCCCGGCCACCAGGACTCGCCGTTCAGGACGCTGACCTCGGTGACGGCCGCTGCAAGTCGATCCCGTACGCGCGCCGCGTCCCGCTGCGCGCCCGGACCGCCGCGTGGCCGACGATGGAGCAGGACAAGCTGCTGTTCGTCTGGAACGACCCGGAGGGGAACAAGCCGCCGGCGGACGTGACGATCCCGGTGATCGAGGGCGCCACCCGCGACGACTGGACCGACTGGCGCTGGACCGAGACGGTCGTCCACACCAACGCGCGCGAGGTCATGGACAACATCGTCGACATGGCGCACTTCTTCTACATCCACCAGTCGTTCCCGACGTACTTCAAGAACATCTTCGAGAACCAGACGGCCACGCAGATCATGAAGGGCGTGACCCGGGAGGACGCGCGCCGGGAGCGGGCGACGGCATCGGACGAGGCGTCGCCCGCCGCTTCGCCGCCGAGGGCGCCCGCGTCCTGGTGGCGGAGCTGAACGCGGAGACCGGCGCCGCGGTGGCGGCCGAGATCGGGGAGAACGCCCGGTTCGTCCAGACGGACGTGACCGACAAGGCGCAGGTCAACGCCATGATCGCGGAGGCTGTCGAGACCTGGGGTTCGGTGGACATCCTGGTCAACAACGCCTGGGGCGCCGGAACCGTCGGCCGCGTCGAGAACAAGACCGACGAACAGCTCGTCCGCGGTTTCGCGATGGGCTACTACGGCCCGCTGTGGGCGATGCAGGCCGCGTTCCCCCATATGAAGGGGCGCGGGTGGGGACGCGTCATCAACATGTGCTCGCTGAACGGGGTCAACGCCCACATGGGGACCCTTGAGTACAACTCGGCCAAGGAGGCCCTCCGGACGCTGACCCGCACGGCCGCCCGCGAATGGGCGCCGACCGGCGTCGTCGTGAACGCGATCTGCCCGGGCGCCAAGAGCGCGGCGTTCCGGCGGATGGCGGCCGAGCATCCGGAGATCGAGGCCGCCGCCGACCGCGCCAACCCGATGGGCCGCCTCGGCGACCCGGAGACCGACATCGCACCTGTGGCGGTGTTCCTCGCCTCCGAGGGCGCCCGCTACCTGACCGGAAACACCCTGTTCGCGGACGGCGGCTCGCACATCAACGGCGTCGCCTGGACCCCGGACCTGGACGGAGAACAATGATCGACGAGTACGGCCCGTGGGCCGTCATCGCGGGCGGCTCGGAGGGGGTCGGCGCCGCGTTCGCCCACCGGCTCGCCGACGCGGGCCTGAACCTGGTGCTGATCGCCCGCAAGCCCGGCCCGCTGGCGGAGACCGCGGCGGCCGTCCGGGCGAAGGGGGTGGAGGTCCGCACGCTGGAGCTGGACCTCGTCTCCCCCGACCCGCTGAAGAAGGTCCGCGAGGTCACCGACGGCCTGGACGTGGGCCTGCTGATCCTCAACGCGGGCGCGAACAGCTACGGCCACGAGTTCGTCACCGGCGACCTGGACCGCTTCCGGGGCGTCATCGACCTGAACATCACCGCGCAGCTGGCCTTCACGCACCACTTCGGCGCACTGATGAAGTCCCGCGGCCGGGGCGGCCTGCTGCTGGTGGGGTCGCTCGCCGGGTACATGGGGCAGGCGCAGATCAGCATCTACTCGGCGGTGAAGTCGTTCGGGCGGGTGTTCGCCGAGGGGCTGTGGCTGGAGATGCGCGAGTACGGGGTGGACGTCCTGGAACTCGTCCTCGGCGTGACGCGGACTCCGGCGATGGAACGCGCCGGCCTCGACATGGACATGCCGGGCCTGAACGTCGCCGAACCGGACGACATCGCCCGCGAGGGCCTGGAGCACCTCAAGGACGGCCCGGTCTGGGTCGCCGGCGGCAACTACGAGGCGGCCCAGAAGCGGGCGGGCTTCCCGCGCGACCGCAAGGTCCTGGGCGCCCACGAGGCCATGAGGCGAATGCTCCCGGACCCGTCCTGACCTCCCTGACATGCGCCTCATAGAGGCGCCTGAGCGGTCGGTCAAGGCTGCGCACGCTCGACACGGCCCAGGGGCCGGGAAACCTTCCCGCCCCTGGGCCGACCACGCTCACCCGGTCAGCCAACACGCCACCTCCGGACGGGGCGGGTCTCGATGAAGTCGATCTGCAGAGCACGCCTCGCGAACCGCCAGCCGCCGTCCGAACGCCGGTACGTGTCGGTGTAGCGCAGGTGCCAGACGAGGTCGGACGGCTTGCCCGGTTCCCGTTCGGTCAGGTGGTGCGCCACGCACGCGATGTGACCGGTCCCGTCCGCCTCGAATACCTGGCCCACGAGTTCGTGTGACGTCATCGGGATGTCGCACAAAGACGACAGCGACCCCACGATGTCGTCCCGTCCGTTGAAGGTCCGCACCGGGCCAAGCTCCTTCGGCGGGTCGGGCAGGACGAGGAGGGCGTCGTCGGTGAACAGGCTCCCGAGGCCGGAGAAATCGCGGCGGTCGGCGTACAGCGCGTACCGGGCGACCAGGTCGAGGAGTTCGACCCGGTCCCCCCCAAGGCAGCGTCATGATAGGCCGAGGCGCTCGGCGCAGGCCGACAGTTCGTCCTTCGCCTCGTTGAGGTCGACGGTCGGCTTGCCGCCCAGGACGAGGCGGCCCGCCCCCAAAGCACCCAGCTTCTCCGCCTTCTCCGGTGTGACGGCCGACAGCGAATGGCCGAGCGTCAGCTCCAGCGCGTCCGGGTCGCGGTCGTTCTTCTCCGCTTCCTCCCGCATCAGCGCGACCAGTGAACGCAGCTCGCCCCCCGCCACGCCCAGCGGCTGCAACCCGTCCCCGTACCGACCGGCACGGCGCGCGGCGGCCTTGGTGTGCCCGCCCACATGAATGGGCACGCCACCCTTCTGGACGGGCTTCGGGTAGCTCATCGCACCCTTGAACTGGAAGAACTCCCCGTCATGTGAAGCCCCCGAAGGCGCCGTGTCGGCCCACAGCTTCCGGAGCACCTCCAGTTGCTCGTTGCCGCGCCGCCCCCGCGAGTCGAAGCCGACGCCGCACGCCTCGATCTCCTCGCGCATCCAGCCCATCCCGACGACCAGCCGCAGTCGTCCACCCGACAGGGCGTCGATCGTGGCGAGCCGCTTGGCCAGCACCACCGGGTGGTGGTTGGGCAGGACGAGCACGCCGGTGGCGAGCCCGATCCGCGACGTCTGCCCCGCCAGAAACGCGAGCAGGTCAAGAGGGTCGGGGATGTCCAGGTCGTCCGCCAGCTCCATGCGCCCCGACGCGCTGTACGGGTACACGCTCGAATAGGAGCTTGCCACCACCGCGTGCTCGACCGCGCAGACCGACTCGAAACCGCAGACTTCGGCGTGCCGGACGTACGCGCCGATCCACGCCGGATCAGCGGTGACGCCCGCCGCCACGGGCAGCAGGACGGCGTAGTTCATTCGGAACCCTTCCCAGAGGAGGCAGCCCGGCCGCCGCGGCGGCCGAAGACGGCGCCGGCGGCTCCGAAGCCGACCACGAGGACGTCGCACTCGTGGTCGAACTCCACCTGGGCGGCGGCGACCGGTTCCACCGAAGGCTTCGCCATCGGCGTCAGCCCTTCTTCTGCGGGGCGAACGCGGCCAGCGGCTCGGACCCCGACCAGTCGTGGCCCCAGTAGCTGTCCTTGCTGATCTCTTCGGCGGTGTAGTGCGTCTCGTCCACGAGCATGCCCTCACAGCCGTACTCGATGTCCCAGCCGCCGGGCGCCCGGACGTAGAACGACACCATCCTGTCGTTGGTGTGCCGTCCGAGCGTCGAGGAGATCGAGAAGCCCCTCTCCTTGACCGCGTCCAGCGCGATGCCGACCGCGTCGAGGGTGTCGACCTCCACCATCAGGTGGACCAGGCCCGGGTCGCCGCCGTGCGGCGCGGGGCAGATCGCCAGGCTGTGATGCCGCTGGTTGACGCCCATGAACCGGATCCGGACCGGGCCGCCGACCTTCATCGCGCCGCGCGGCAGGAACCCGAGGACCTCGGCGTAGAACGCGGCGGCCTCCATGAGGTTCGGCGTGGGCAGGACGACGTGGCCCATGCCCATCGCGCCCGTGACGAACTTCTGCGCGAAGCCGGTGCGGACCGGGCTGTGGTCGAGCACCGGGCCCCAGAACACCTCCAGGGGCGTGCCGCCGGGGTCGGTGAAGGCGATGACCTCCTCGGCGTCGCGCGCCGCGGCCTCTTTGGGCTTCAGCGCCGTCACGTCCGTCCCGGACTTCTCCACGGCCTCGCGTACGGCGGCCAGCGCGTACTGGTCGCGCACCTCCCAGCCGACGGCCAGCACCCGGTCGGCGTCGCCGGGCAGCACCTGCAGGCGCGACCGGCGCTCGTCCATGCGCAGGTACAGGCCGTCGGGGTCCGGCCCGCTGCCTTCGGCGAACCCGAGCCCTTCGAGGGCGAACTCGCGCCAGCGGCCGATGTGCCGGGTCTGGACCTTGAGATAACCCAGCCCTCGGATCTGCGTCACTGTCCTGGATCCCTTCGATGTCGCGGCCCGCGCAGCGGCGGTCCATTGCTCAACCTGCCAAACCGCGTGGCCGGCCGCCTGGATCTTCTCGCTCAGTGAGAGTCGCGCGGCGGCTCTGGCCGGACGACCGGTGAGGATCGTGAGATGACAGCAACGAGACCGGTCGCGCTGGTGACCGGGGCGAGCCGGGGCATCGGCCGGCGGACGGCGCTCGCGCTGGCCGCCGCCGGGTACGACGTCGCGTTCACCGCGCGGACCGCCGCGGAGGGCGAGGGCCGGATACCGCCGCGGCACGGCGCGGCGGCGGCGATCCCCGTCCCCGGCAGCCTGGCGCGGACGAAAGCGGAGATCGAGGCGCTCGGCGTGCGGGCCCTGCCCGTCCGGATGGACCTGCTCGACCGGGCGAGCGTCCGGGCCGCCGCGCAGTCCGTGCTGGACGCGTGGGGCGGCATCGACGTCCTGGTCAACAACGCGGTCGCGCACATAGCGGGCACCCACGAACGCTTCCTCGACCTGGACGTGGAGGTCGCCCAAAAGCTGGCCACCGGCAATTTCCTGAACCAGATCGTCCTGCTGCAGGCCGTCCTGCCTGCGATGCTCGACCAGGGCGGTGGGACGATCGTGAACCTGTGCTCGGGTTCGGCGACCAGCGATCCGCCCGGACCCCCCGGTGAGGGCGGCTGGGGCGTGGCGTACTCGGCGTCCAAGGCGGCCTTCGGACGGCTCGCCGGTGCGATCAACGCCGAATACCTCAAGAACGGGATCCGAGCGTTCAACCTCGATCCCGGCTTCGTCATCACGGACGCGGGAGCGGCGCGCGGCGGCCTCGACTCCCTCAAGGACAAGGGCTTCGAGGCGACGCCCGAGGAGGCTCCAGCGGCGGCTGTCGTCTGGCTCGTCACGCACCCGGACGCTGAGAAGGTCCTCGGCCGCGTCGTCTGGACGCCCAAACTCGTCCAAGACCTCGGCCTCCTCTAACGACCGGCGTGCCGGGGTCGTGGAGTTGCTCACGGCCCCGGCACTTTCATCCCCGAAGGGTCAGATCATGGACCGCATCGGGCCGCAGAGACCGGCGGCACGCCGTCCGGCGCCCCGCGCCCGACCCGGCGGAGCTCCGGAAGGCGATGGCGGAGTCCGGCACCGGGGTCACCGTGCTCGCCGCCGTCGACGGCGGCGAGCCGGTCGGCTTCGCCTGCCAGTCGTTCTCGTCGGTGTCGCTGGAGCCGCCGCTGATCCTGTTCTGCGCGGACAAGCGCGGCCGGTCCTGGCCGCGGATCCGCACGGCCGGGCATTTCCGCGTGAACGTGCTCGGCGAGGAGCAGCGCGAGTTGTGCGAGCGCTTCGGCTCCAGCCGTGGCCGGAAGTTCGCGGGACTCGACTGGGCGGTCTCCCCGTGGGGCCTCGGGGACCGGTGGGGCTGGGGGTGACGGCCCGACCCCGTCCGGGCGCGGCGTCACATCCAGGTGCCGCGTCCGTCCACGGCGAGCAGCCGGTTCATCGTCTCCGGCGACCATGTCGACTCCTCGCCCGCACGGCGGACGCAGCGGCGGCCGCGCGGGCGCGCGGTGCCGGCCGCCGAGCCGGGGAACAGGATCTGCGCGGTATCGCGGGCGGCGGTGACCACCAGCGGCGCGAGGTTCTCCAGCGGCGTCCGGATGTCGCCGACCAGGGAGATGCCGGCGACCGGGCCCTCGTCGCCGCGGATCGCCGCCGCCACGCAGGAGATGCCGGCGAACGACTCGCCGCGCTCGAACGCCAGGCCCCGGCGCCGCCGGACGCGGTGCAGTTCCTGGTGCAGCGTGCCCAGCTCGCCGATGGTGCGGCTGGTGAACCGGCTGATGTTCTCGCCGAGCAGCGCGTCCACCTGCTCGGGCTCCAGCCACGCCAGCATCGCCTTGCCGAGCGCGGTGCAGTGCGCCGGCGCGCGCCCGCCGACCCGCGACGGCACGGAGGCGGCGAGCCGCCCGCCGAGCTTGTCCAGGTAGTAGACCTCGGCGCCGTCCAGGACGGCGAGGTGCGCGACGAGCCCGGTGGTGACCTGCAGCTCGTGCAGCTGCGGGGCCGCCGCCTCGCGGATCTTGCCGTGCCCGCCGTCCTGCCCGCCGAGGCCGAGCGCGCGCTGGCCCAGCCCGTAGCCGAACGAGTGGTGCGCGAGCCAGCGCTGCTTGACCAGCTGGTCCAGGATCCGGTGCGCGGTCGAGCGCGGCAGTTGCGTGCGGCGCGCGACGTCCTCCAGCGTCAGCCGGGCCGTCGGCCCGTTGAACGCGTCCAGGATCAGCGTCATCCGCTCGATCATCGACGGCGGCGACTCCCGCCGCGCCGTCGCCGCCCGCAGCGCGTCCACCGTCATGGCCTTCGGCGCCGCTGCTCCGCGCATCATCGCCTCGGTCATCGCACCTCCCAGAACCAGACTGAAATGAATTCTTGTTATTTGGAATGTAGCAACCGCTTGGTGTCCTGTGAAGAGGGTCGTATCCCTAGGTCAGCGGAGCCTAAGCCGCTGGAACCGGTGCTCAGGTCCCTGCGGCTCACGTGATAGAACGTTTTCCTGCTGATGAGGGGAGCAACGATGCGCATCGGGATCGTCACGCCGGTGGCGGCACAGCCGCCGCCCGGCAACGCCGCCTGGGAGCGGGACGCGGGGATTGAGGAGATCGCGGCGATCGCCGAGACCGCCGACCGGCTCGGCTACCACCACGTCACCTGCAGCGAGCACGTCGCCGTGCCCGCTGAGGCCGCCGAGCAGCGCGGCGGCGTCTACTGGGACCCGCTCGCCACGTTCGGCTACATCGCCGCCCGGACGTCCCGCGTCCGGCTCGCCACGCAGGTCCTCGTGCTCGGCTACCACCACCCCCTAGCGATCGCCAAGCGGTACGGGACGCTCGACCTGGTCAGCGGTGGCCGGCTGGTGCTCGGGCTCGGCGTCGGCAGCCTGGAGGAGGAGTTCGAGCTGCTCGGCGCCCCCTTCGCCGGCCGCGGCGCCCGCGCCGACGACGCCCTGGCCGCTCTCCAGGCCTCGCTGGGGCGGCGCCTCCCCGAGTACCACGGCCCGCACTACGACTTCTCGGGCCTGGTGGTGGAGCCGCACGCCGTCCAGGAGCACGTCCCGCTGTGGATCGGCGGCCGGTCGCGACGGTCCCTGCGCCGCGCCCTGACCGCCGACGGCTGGGTGCCATTCGGCCTCCCGCTGAAGACCCTGGCCGAGATGCTGCGCGAAGCCGACGTCCCGCCCGGCTTCGACGTGGTCCTGGCCCCGTCCCGTCCGCTGGACCCGCTGGCCGACCCCGAGGCCGCGAGCACGGCCCTCACCGGGCTCCGCGACGCGGGCGCCACGATCGCCGGCGTGAAGTTCGCGTCCGCGTCCGCGGCGCACTACCTTGAGCAACTGGCGGCCCTGCGGGATCTGGCCGGCGGCTACGGCCTGACCTTCGAGGAGAAGCTGTGACCGTGGAATCCCGCCTCGCCGCCCTGGAAGATCGCCTCCGCGCCCTGGAGGACGAGCGGGAGATCACCCGCCTGATCCTGTCCTACGGCCCCCTCGTCGACAGCGGCTGCGCCGGCGACGTCGCCGCCTTGTGGGAGCCCGGCGGCGTCTACGACGTGGACGAGATCCTGATGACCGGGCGGCCCGAGATCGAGGGGATGGTCCGCTCGTCCAACCACCAGCGCTGGATCGCCGGCGGCTGCGCCCACTTCGTCGGCCCGCCGCACGTCACCCTCGACGGCGACGAGGCCACCGCCGTCGGCTGCACCCTCATGATCGTCAACCGGGACGGCTTCATCCTGCGCCGCGCCACCGCCAACCACTGGCACCTGCGCCGTACGGAGCACGGCTGGCGCGCCGTCAACCGCACCAACCGGGTCCTGGACGGCCGCGCGGAATCCCCCGACCTCCTCGCCTCCCACTTTCCGGAGGCCGTCCGCCACCGCTGACCGAGAGGGCCTATCTCGGGCTTTTGATCCATTCCGGCCGCGGGGTACGGCCGAGCAGCACCGCCCGTCGGGCATGACGTGCTTGTAGATGGAGTAGTGGTAGCTCTGCATGGTGGTCGGCTCGACCTCGTGGTTGGGCAGCCAGGTCTCCTCGACGTACTTCTTGAAGGTCTGCCGTCCTCGCTTGAGGTTGAGGTTGAGGTTGAGGTCCCTGCCCTTGCCGACCTCGGCCTCGGCGCGCTGCCAGGCCTTGTCGGCCTCCTTCTGGGACGAGAAGGTCCCGGCCGATGTGATCTTGCCTTTGAGGTCTTCGTAGCAGGCGGTGTAGCGCGGCGACCCGCGCGCCTGGCGATCTCGGACTGAGCTGGTGCCGGTACACCTACCCGGTGACCGCCGGGGAGGAGTGCGCGCCCAGATCGCCAATCGCCTCGATGGCACCCCGCCGTCACTCGTGATCGAGACGAATGAGTGACACAACTCGCGCGGAGACCAGGACTCCCCGATCCTCGCCTTCCTGGTGATGAGCCGGAACGCCCTCCGCACGTTCGCGGCGTCCAGCTGCCTTCCGGTCGTCGAGCACAAGTCCAGCCCCAGCCGCGACCGTTCTGGCCGCCTCCCTCCACGAGATCAACACTGATCAGTGCGGTAGTGAACAGATCAGCAGAAATGTTTAGATTCCGTAGGCGCCTTCAATTCCCGGCGCAATGAGGCGCATGTACATCTCGGCCATTTCCTCGGCCGTGTACGGCACGTCGTTGTCCAGCCACCACACCAGCAGGCCGAGCAGCGAGGTCAGCAGGAACTCCGTCGTGACCTCCACCGGCACCGCACCGTCCCGGTGGGGCAGGAACTGCGGTATCTGCCGCGCCATGACCTGCTTGGTCCGGCTGCGCAGCCCGGCCCGCATCACCTCCGCGCCCCGCTCGCCGGCCAGAGCCTTGTACACCTCACGCTGGCGGCCCGCGTGCTGGAACGCGGCCAGCACCGGATTGGGCTGGGCACGGCTGGCCATATGGCGCTCCATGTGCTCATCGAACGCCGCAGCCAAGTCCTCCAGGTTGCTGAGCAGCAGATCATCCTTGTCGGTGTAGTGCGCGTAGAAGGTCGAGCGGCCGACATCCGCACGGTCGATGATGTGCTGCACGGTGATCCGGTCGTAGCCCCTCTCCAGGATCAATTCCACCAGCGCACGGCGAAGAGATTCCCGAGTCCGCCGCACCCTGCGGTCCATCCCTGCCGCCGGCATCAACGCCCTCGAAGTTTCGGAACACTATATTCAGCACCATACGCCGTGTTCACGAACAACCTGCCCGCTCCAGTAGGCGACGAGCACGGCGAAGGGCTCGGGCATCCTCATTCCGCCGCACGGTGACGGCCGGGGACCGGCCGCGGATGCCCCTGTCGGCAAGCCTGGTCCAACCCAGTACGCGCCGCCAGGCCGGGGGCATCCGGGCACGATCATCGCGCTGGCGTGTTGGACGGCCGGGCCGTCGGCTGGACCGTTTCGGCACGGTGACGGAGGTGACCGAGGGGCATCTGCCTTGTTCTTGCCGACCATTCGCCTTGCGATTCTTGGTTCCCGCCACCGGTCACCCGGGTGGGATGTCATGAGCAGATGCCCCCTGAGGCTTGAGCAGGCCTATGGGCGGGGGCGCGGCCAGGCGGCGGAGCGGAGGAGGCGCAGGCCGTTGTCCTCTATGCGGAAGTTCCGGCGGAGCGCCGGGGTTGCGGAGTTTCCGGGAAGATTACCGCCGAGGACAGCGCTGCAGCGTCGTGAACGACCAGGCCTGCACCGACACAGCTACCGTCCGCCGACGGGTCCGGCCATACTCTCCGGACCGTGCGGAGCGGCCCAGCAGAGTGACTCAGCGCACGAGCAAACGTGCACATGACTACACTGAGCCACGTGATCGCTGCGGTCGGTCAACAAACTGAGCGAGGTCATGCTACGGGGCATGGCCTTTCGCTGTTGCTGATCGCCGTGTCGTCGCTGTACTTCGTCCTGTGTCTGCCCAGCGTCCACGATGACGGGTCGGCGCATTCGGGAACGCACCTCGCACCGTCGTCCTCGAGCCCGGTTCCTCACTTCCATGCGCCAGCCGGGCATTCCCAGGGTGATGCGGATGTCGACCATCTCCCCCATGCACCGCATGGCGACTGCGACGGGTCCGCGTTGTCGCCCGAACCGTTCCGTCTGGCGTTGATGCTCTTCGGGGTCCTCTTCGTGGTGGGGTCATTGGGAGCGTCCCGCAAAGTCGAATCGCTCCTGGCCTCGAACGCGCGACGCCGACGATGCGGCTGCCATCGGCCCCTGAGCGGAGTCCGGCTCCTGAACGTGCTCTGCGTGGCCCGGCTGTGATCAGCTCGGTCATGCGTCGGCATTGACCTTCCGGGCTCACGGGTCCCGCGACGGTTCCACCCCTCTCGGCACGTCCGCCGGGAAGGCGTCGAGCATGACCGTTTCTCGCCGCTACCTGTACGAGCCGCGTCTCGGGAGAGAAACGTTGGACACCACCGATCTGCGCGATCATGAAACGCTGGACATCCTCACCGTCTCGGGTCGCCTCGTCGGCGCCGACACATACCACTCGCCCGCCCGACTTGTCGGGAACACGCCCGTCTTGTGGGTTCCCGACCTGCTCGGACAGACGCAGAACGGGTTCTGGGCCAAGATCGAGGGCGCCAATCCCGGCGGAATCAAGGACCGTCCGGCGCTCCATATGATCGCCCGTGCTCGCGAGCGCGGGGAGCTGGCACAGGGCGGCGCGATCATCGAGTCCACCAGCGGTACCCTCGGGCTCGGTCTCATGCTCGCGGCCATCTCCTACGGCCACCCGGCGACGCTGGTGACGGATCCGGGTCTGGAACCGTTGATGATCAATCTGCTGCGCGCTCATGGCGCCCGGGTGGACGTGGTGCCGGCCCCTCATCCGGTCGGCGGCTGGCAGGAGGCGCGGCGACAGCGGGTTCGGGAGTTGCGCGAACGCGAGCCCGGCGCGTTCTGCCCCGATCAGTACCACAACCCGGACAACGTGGCCGCTTATGAGCGATTGGCGCTGGAACTGGCGGGACAGGCCGGTCGCATCGACGTGCTGGTCTGCAGCGTCGGGACGGGAGGCCACAGTGCGGGGGTCTCCCGCGTCCTGCGGCGAATGTACCCGGACATGCGCCTGGTCGGAGTCGACACCGTCGGTTCCACCATCTTCGGGCAGCCCGCCGCGCCACGGCTCATGCGGGGGCTGGGCAGCAGCATCTACCCCCGCAACGTGGATTACGACGCCTTCGACGAGGTCCATTGGGTCGCGCCCGGCGAGGCGGTCTGGGCCTGCCGGATGCTGGCCCGCGCAAGGTACGCCACCGGCGGGTGGAGCGTGGGGGCCGTCGCGCTGGTCGCGTCCTGGCTCGCCCGGACGGGTCCGGGAGATCACCGCATCGCGGCCGTCTTCCCCGACGGGCCGCAGCGCTACTTCGGGACGGTCTTCGACGACGCGTACTGCTCGCGGCACGGGCTGCTGGGCGTCGTCCCGGCCGAGAAGCCCGATGAACTCGCCCATCCGGCCGAACGCGAGGTCACCAGCTGGACCCGCTGCGCGAACGTGACGGTTCCCGCCGGCGCCCGGGCGGGGGCGGGACTGTGAGGGCCACGGTCACCCAGTTCCGGTCGTTCGACCGGCCGGTGAGGCTGCTGATGGTCAACCAGCTCACCATCAACCTGGGCTTCTACATGCTGATGCCCTACCTGGCCGATCACCTGTCCACCGGGCTCGGGATGGCGGCCTGGCTGGTAGGTCTGACGCTGGGCGTGCGCAACCTCAGCCAGCAGGGCATGTTCCTGGTCGGCGGAAGCCTGGCCGACCGGCTCGGCTACAAGCCGATGATCCTGGTGGGGCTCGCGCTCCGCACGGTCGGGTTCGCGCTGCTGGGCGTCGCCGAGGCGCTGCCCGTCCTCATCCTGGCCTCGGCGCTCACCGGACTCGCCGGGGCGCTGTTCAACCCCGCGGTGCGCGCGTACCTGGCGCATGAGGCCGGTGACCGGAAAGTCGAGGCTTTCGCGGCGTTCAACGTCTTCTACCAGCTGGGGATCCTGGTCGGTCCGCTCATCGGGCTGCTGCTGGGCGGCATCGCGTTCCGGGTCACCTGCCTGGTGGCGGCCGGTCTGTTCGCGGTACTGTCCGTCGCCCAGGCAAAGGCCTTGCCCGCCCGGCGCGGCAGCCGCGCGGGCGCCGGCGGCTCGGTGGTCAAGGACTGGCGGACGGCGCTGTCCAACCGCGCCTTCGTCCTGTTCTCCCTGGCGATGGCCGGGTCCTACGTCTTGAACTTCCAGGTCTACCTCGGGCTGCCCATCGAGGTTCGCCGCGTGACCGGCGGGGAGTTCGGCGTCACACTCGTGTTCGTCGTGTCCGGAGCCCTCGCCGTGAGCGGACAGGTCCGTGTCACCTCATGGGTCAAGGCACACTGGACACCTGCCCAGGCCCTCGCCCGCGGGCTGACATTGATGGGACTCTCGTTCGTCCCTATGGGCCTGGCGGCCGCCACCTCCGACGCGCAGGCGGGCGTCACCGGGTTCCTCGACTACACGGCGGCGATCACACCCATCCTGGCCGGCACCGGTCTGCTCACCCTGGCCACCATGGTGACCTACCCGTTCGAAATGGCCACCATCGCGACCCTGGGCGGCGACGAGATGGTCGGCACCTACTACGGCCTCTACAACACCGTGGCCGGAGCGGGCATCGCGATCGGCAACATGCTCACGGGCGCCGCGCTCGATGCCGGACGCGACGCCGGGATGCCCGGCCTGCCGTGGTGGACGCTCACGCTCGTGGGCCTGGCCTGCGCGCTGGCGATCCGGGCTCTCGCGCGCACCGGGCACCTGACTCCGGTGCCCGATCGCCCACGTGATTCCGTCCGCGTGTGACGACCCGGGCAGGTGCGGCCGGTCGGTTTGCGTGTCGGGATCACGACGAGGAGATGTTCGGTTCTCGGGGTCGGGAGTGGGCCTGTTCCGGTCGGTGATCGCGGCGGGTGCGGTGTGCACAGCGCGGCAGCAGATCGCCCAGGCTCCAGAGCACCGTCGCCGCCAGGAGGACGGGCAGGGTGTGGGCGGCGGCGTAGCCGGCGAGGCCGGCGGCCAGCAGCAGGTGCCCGGTGGCCGCCCAGATCACCCGCAATGACCCGGGCCTGGACTACAAGCCCCGCCCGACCCTGGTGCCGCTCGCCCCCGAGCAGGCAGCCGACTTGCCCATCGACACCGACAAGGCCTCACCGGCCCGGATCTACGACTACCTATTGGACGGCAAGAAAAATTACGCCGTCGACCCGGTGTGCGCGACCGGGTGAGGACCGTGGCTGCAGCTCGCGGAGAACAATGTCAGTGCGGGGTCACCTGCGGGGTGATGCCGGTGACGGCGCCGCCGTCGACGAGGAACTCGCTGCCGGTGGAGTAGGTCGCACCGGTGATGATGAAGTGCACCATCCGGGCGACTTCGTCGGGTTCGCCGAAGCGGGGGATCGGCTGGGCGGCGGTGACGGCGTCGTCCATGCCGGCGGTCATGGGGGTGTGGATGGGGCCAGGGTGCACCGAACAGACCCGGATGCGGTCGGCGGCCAGTTCCAGGGCGGCAGTCTTGGTCAGCCCGCGCAGCGCCCATTTGCTGGCGGTGTAGGCACCAAGGCCGGCGTATCCCATCAAGCCGGCGGTGGAGGAGATGTTGACGATGCAGCCACCGCCCGCGCGGCGCAGGGACGGCAGCGTGGTGCGCATGCCCAGCCAGGCCCCGAACAGATTGATTTCGATCACGCGGCGGAACGAGGAGGCCGGCTGCTCGGCGATGGGACCGAATTCCACGATTCCGGCGTTGTTGACCAGGACCGCCACCGGGCCGAACAGCCGTTCGGTCTCGCTGACGGCAGCGTGCCAGTGCGCCGGGTCGGTGACGTCGGCGTGTACGTAGGCGGCGTGCTCGCCCAGCTGTTCGGCCAGGGCCGCACCGTCGCGGTCGAGCACGTCGATGATCATTACGCGGGCGCCGTCGGCCTGCAGCGCGGTGGCGATCGCGGCTCCGATGCCGCGTGCCGCGCCGGTCATAATCGCCGCTTTGCCGTCCAGGTCCATTGTCGCCCCCGGGCTGGTTGCCCTTTGCCGGTGTTGCTGTCGGATCACTCATGCCCGCGTGTGCGGGCGTTATGACCCGTCATGGCCCGGTGGTGGGGGTGCGCAGGGTGAGGATGGCCAGGTCGTCGTGGCCGTCACTGGGCTGGTGGTCGGCCAGGGCGCGGCACAACTCCTCCAGATATTTGCTACTCCGTCCACGGCGCGCGCATGCCGGCTATCGACATCCAGCGCGGACGGCTCCGCTGATGCACTGCCGTTTACTGGCGAGAACGTCCATAATTCGAGCAGTATCTCGTTTCGACATACGGCAGGCTGATGATGCCCCTCTCTGGCTCCGCGTCGGCAGCCCCGCATCGCGCCCGGTCACCGGGCCGCGCGATCGAGTTGCACATCCGTGCGGTCGAGGAGCCGCACCTGCTCCGCGTCCACGGCGACGCCTATGCCCGTTGCGTCGCCGCGCATTCGTGTGCGGCGAGGTTCGCGGCGCCGTGCCTGGACGCGGGGACGCGGCGGGTTCGTCACCGCCTTGTTCGACCAGTTCGCCGCCACCTGGGCGCCGGAACGCTGCCGAGGCGGGCGTCGGCTGGGCTGTGGGGCCGTCCTGTGTCACGGCCGCTGATCGCAGCGGGCGGGTCGGTTGCAGAGGGCGGTTTCGGAGAGAGCGTGTGGCTGTTCAGGTGATGTCGCGGCGGATCGAGGTCAGTGTTCCGGCCACGGCGAAGGCGACGCCGTAACCCGCCAGGACCAGTCCGCCTTGCCATGGGGTCAGGAATTGCTGGTTGGTCAGGGAGATCTGGGTCAGCGAGGCTGAGGCCGAACCGGGCAGGTACATCGTCCAGTCGGTGAGGGCGGGGACGCCCGTGAGGATCGGCTCGGCGACGAACCGGTAGATCAGCAGTGCGACGACGGCGGCGACCTGGTTGCGGACGAGCGCGCCGACGCCGACGCCGATGAGGGCGAAGATGGTGATGTCGGTGATGACGCCGAGCATGGTGGCGGGCAGTCCGTTGCCGGTGAGGGTCAGGCTGATGTTCTTGGCCGCCAGCCACGGGATCGCGATGGCGGTGACGACGCTCAGGCAGGCCAGCGCGTAGCCGATCCCGGTGATGCCGCAGGTGATGAGTTTGGCGGCGACGATGCGGCTGCGGTGCGGGGTGGCCAGGAAGGTCGCGGTGGCGGTCCTGTGCCGGAACTCGCCGGTGATGGAGATGGCGCCCAGAACGGCGACCAGGGTGTTGGCGCCGCCGGCGGCGACCGCGAACAGTGTCTGCTGACCGGCCGCGGTCGAGAGCGGCGGGGTCCAGGTGTCGCCGTCGTCGGAGAAGCCTATGAGCAAGGTGGCGTACAGGCCGGTCAGCGCCATGGAGGCCAGCAGCAGCCATAGCCAGAGCCGGGTGGTGACCAGTTTGTGGAACTCGCCCATGAGGAGGTGGGTCATCGTCAGGTCTGCTCCTGGCTTGTGGCGGTCAGCGCGAGGAAGATCCGTTCCAGGTCGCCGCCGGTGCTGGTGAGCTCGTGCAGTTCGATGCCGCGGCGGTGGGCCAGGCGGCCGACCTCCTCGGGCGGTATCCCGATCACGGTCAGTTCCCCGGGGCCGGTGTGCTCGACCCGTGCCGCGGCCGGTCCGGAGCCGTTCAGTTCCGTTTCCAGGGCGGTGGCCAGTGCGGCGGCCCTGGGGCTGCGGACCGTGGTGGTGGCGAGTGGCCGGCCGAGGTCCGCCAGGGGCCCTTGGCGGACGAGGCGTCCCCTGTCGAGGATGATCACGTGGTCGACGAGTTGCTGGGCCTCGGCCAGCAGGTGGCTGGAGACCAGGACGGTCCGGCCGTCGGCGGCCAACTGTTTTAGGAAGCGCCGCAGCCAGGCGATGCCTTCGGGGTCCAGGCCGTTGGCGGGTTCGTCCAGGATCAGGATTCGCGGGTCGCCGAGGAGCGCGGTGGCCAGGGCGAGACGCTGCCGCATTCCCAGGGAGTAGCCACCGGCCGCCCGGCGGGCCGCCTCGGCCAGTCCGACCTGCTGCAGCACCTCGTCGGCGCGGGCGTGGGGGTAGCGGTTGACGGTGCAGTACACGCGCAGGTGGTCGCGGCCGCTGCGGGCGGGATGGAACCCGGTGGCCTCCAGTGCGGCCCCCACCTCATCACCGGGCCGGGGATGGTCGGTGTACCGCCGGCCGCTGATGCTCACCCGCCCGGAGTCGGGGGTGACCAGGCCGAGCAGCATGCGCAGGGTCGAGGTCTTGCCCGCGCCGTTGGGGCCACAGGAACCCGGTGATCGAGCCTGTCTCCACTGTGAAGCTGACATCGTCGACCGCCGTGACGGCACCGAAGCGCTTGGTCAGGTTGCGGGCCTCGATCGCGGACCCGGTGCCCGGCGTCTGCGTTGCGCTCATCGCGTGCTCGCGGGCGGCGGGTCGGCGGGCCGCTGGGCGGTGCCGAGGATCTGCGGGACGGCCGGGGCGGGAATACCGGTGTCGGCGGTGGTGAGCCGGTCCAGTCGGGTGACGGTGAATCCGGCGCGTTCGATGGCGCCGGCGGTGTCGCGTCCGGTGTGGCAGCCGCCGTTCAGCAGCGGCCAGACGGTGGCGTCGGCCAGGCGCTGGACGCGGCGGCGGGCGGGGGTGTCGGCTCTGACGTGTTCGAGGAACCGCAACTGCCCGCCGGGGCGCAGCACCCGGTGGATCTCGGCGAGCGCGACGGCGGGGTCGGGCACCGTGCACAGCACCAGCGAGACGACGGCCGCGTCGCAGGAGGCGTCGGCGGCCGGGAGCCGGTCGGCGGCCCCGTCGATCACCTCGGCGTGGACGGGCGCCCGCGCCGCGGCGGCTTCGGCCAGCCGCCGCAGGTGTGGTTCGGGTTCGACGGCCAGGACCGTCGCCGCCCTCGCCGACGAGAAGGGGGACCCGGCCCTGGCGGCCCGCGCCCTGTGGCTGGCCGCCGCCGGGGGCGCGCCCGGCGACGCCGTGAGCATCGCCGAGAAGTACGCGGCCACCGCGGACGAGCACGGCGACAGGGCCGCCGCACGCGTCTACCGCAGGAGCGCCGCGGCCTTTCCGGTGGACGGCCCGCCCGATTCGCCTGGCGCGCAGTACGCGGAGCTCGCCCGGCACGCCGCCGCCACCGGTGACCACGAGACCGCCATGCGCCTGCTCGCCCAGGCCGCCGAGGCCGGGGAGCACGCCAAGGTACTCGCGATCGTCCAGGAGGCGTCCCTGCTCTGCACCGCGGACGCCGACGTGCCCAACGCCCACGCCTACTACGCGCTCGGGCTGGAACTCGCGGGCGAGCCGGACCGGATCCGGCTCCACGACCTGCCCGCCGCACGGCCGGAGCTGACCGCGCTGTACGCCGCACTGACCGGCGGGGACGGCGCCGCCATCGTCGTCCTCGCGGAGCTGCGGAACACCGGCCACTTCGAGGCGGCGTGCCAGACGGTCATCGCGGTCGCGATGGCCCGCGCCGAGGCCGATCCGGACAGCGCCCGCGGGCTGCTGAGGCCGGTCGCCGAGATGGCGCCGCCGGAGCAGGCCGTCCGGGCGTGGAACGAACTCGGCTCGCTGGCGGACGACGCTGACGAGGCCGTCCACGCCTACGAGCGGGCCGCCGCCATCGAGCACCCGGCCGCGCACACCGCGCTCCGCCACCTGATCCGGACGCTGTACGAGCAGGACCGGCCAGCGGACACCGCACTCTTCGCCGACCGCGCCACCGCGACCGGCGATCCGCTGACCGTGGCGCACGGCCACCGGCTGCTGGGCCTGCTCCGCGAGAAGCAGGACGACCTGGACGGCGCCATGCGCGAGTTCCGGCTGGGCATCGCCGCGGCCCAGGTGATCAACGAGTCCGAGTTCCCCGGCGAACTGCGCCTCGATCTCGCCCGGCTCCTCCAGCGGCAGGGGAACACGGAGACCGCCATGGCGGAGGTCGAGCACGTCCTCGCCGCGGCCGGCACGGAGCGGTTGCGGGCCAAGGCCGTCACCTACCGGGGGAACATCGCGGTGCTCAGCGGTGACCTCGCCACTGCGTGCGAGGCGTTCGCCCAAGTCGCCCTGATGAACGGGGACGACGACGTGGCCGAGTGGGCCGACGGCGCCGCGAACAACCTGCTCGGCATCGCCAACAGCGCCTACGGCGACGGCCGGCACGATCTGGCCGTCCAAGCGCTTACGCTCGCCGCGCGGACGGGCAAGCGCGACCTCGCGATCGGCGTCGTGGAAGCGCGGACGACCGAACTGGCGGAGGCGGGCGACACCGCGGCGGCGCTGCGCTACCTCGACGCCGGCTTGGGATTCCCGCTCGAACCGAAGGAGGAGATCCGGCTCGCGGACCTGTGCGGCACCGTGGGCGAGCCGGACCGGGCACGGGAGATCTTCGAGCGGCTGGCCGGCCACCCGGACGAGACCGTCCAGCTCATCGCCGGCAGCCGCCTGGTCGACCCCTCGGACGGCGACGCCACACCGGATCCGGCCGCGCGATGGCTGCGCGCGGACGACCTGGTGGACGCGGGCGAGTACGCGGAGGCGCGGGAGATCCTGACGCCGCTCATCGAGGGCGACTCGCACGTCGTCCAGCACGCCCGCCTCTCCCTCGGCCGGACGTACCACGAGGAGGACCCGGCCCGCGCCCGCGAGCTCTACCTGGCCGCGATCGAGACCCCCGGCGGGCGGAGCGACCAGGTCGTCGAGATGGCCAAGATGTACCTCGGCTCGCTGGCCAAGCAGGCGCGCGACTGGCCGGAGGCGCTCCGCTGGTACCAGGCCGTGATCGACTCCGGTTCCGCCGGGAACGGGCCGATGGCGGCCGCGCACCTGGGCGAGCTGGCGTACTGGCAGGGTGACCGCGACTCGGCCGTCCGGTTCTACGAGCTGTGCCTGGCCATGGGAACCGACAACGCGGAGCTGATCGGCGAGTCCGCCTACCGGGCCGGCGAGATCCGCCACGCCCAGGGCGACCTCCCGGCGGCCGCCGCCCACCTGTCCCGCGCCCTGGACGCAGGCCACGAAGGCTTCGCCGACCAGGCGCGCATACTGCTCACCAGGCTGAACGACTGAGCCGCGGCCCCTTCCAGCCGGGCGCGTCCCTGCTCGGTTTCGTTGATCCACCGCGCGACCTGGACCGCCTCGGCACCCGCGTTCGCCCGTGACCTCTGTGGCTGCCGGGCCGGCGGTGAGGGTTGCGAGCGGGGTCGCCGGCTCTGGCCGGTGCGCCGGCCGGATGCACCGTCCGGCGGGTGTGGAAGCATGCGGGCTGTGACGCCCGATGCCACCCATGAGGAAGCCGCCCGGTTCGCCGCCCGTCTCCTGGTCACCGCCGCCGCTCCGCTCGACCCCGCCTCGGCGGACGGCCCACGGGTACTGCACTGGCCGGGGCGCAGGCTGCTGGTGCAGCGCGGGGACACCGAACTGGCCGTCCGCGATCTTGAGGGGGCGGGGGCGGAGGTCCGCTTTCCGGCGCCGTGGCCTCGCCGGTACGGCTCAGTGGCGGTCTCCCCCGCCGGTGATGTCGCCGTGTTCGCCGGCGTGCACGCCTTGCGGGCCGTGGATTCGACCGGCGCCGTGCTGTGGGAGATCCGCCACGGTTGCTGGTCCGCCGCCGTGTGCACGACGGCCCATGCCTCGTTCTCCGAGTACGCCGACGATTACCACCACGGCCACGCCGACAGCGGCTCGGCGGCCTTCTCCTCCGACGGCAAGGTCCTGTGGGCTCACGTCCGCAGCCACACGGGGCACGACATCGAGGAGGAGTGGCTGATCCTCGACGCCGCCGACGGCTCGCTGCTGGCCCGGGTCGCGACGATGACCGTGGGATCGGGCTCCTTCCACTTTCCTCACCCCGATCCGGCGTACATGGGGCTGTCCGTCGCGGAGGGCGAGGAGAGTTCGCCCGTGCTGTGGGGACGCTGGGATGGTACGCAGCTCACCGTCCAGCGATTCGTCGAGGAGGTCTTTCTCGCGGTGAGTCCGTCCGGGGAGCACTTCCTGACGACGGATACGGGGCAGTGGGCCCTCTATCTCCACCGGGGGGAAGATGGCATGGAACTGCGGCGGCTGAACGCCGATGATGCCGTCCCCCCTCCTTCGGGAGACGACCGTGTTCGCTGGGACTTCGAAGCGGCGTTCCCGTACGACGACATCGCCGTGGTCGGCACCGAGTACTACGCGGAGGTCCCCCGCCACTGGCTCGTCGACCCGCGCACAATGGCCCTGCGAGGATCGGTCGTCTACCCCTTCCCTGTCTCGGGGTCTCCCCTGTCGGCAGGAAAAGACGCCTGGTGCACGGTCTCCAAGGATCAGACCGCCCTCCATTTGTGGGGTTTCCCGCACCGGGAATGAGCCGACAGCCCGGCCCCGGCGCTCAAAGCTGCTCGTCCCCCGAACGGTGGTTCGCGCCGGGACGGCTCTCCTCAGCGCCGCCGCCAATCGAATGGCACGAAGAACACGAACTCCAGGCCGTCGAGGTAGCGGGCGATCTGCTCGGGGCTGCGGGGGTGGAGGAGACCGCGCCGCTGCCTGCGTTGTGGGCCCGGATGGCCTCCACATATGCGGAGTCGGTGTCGGTGCCGTCATAGACAGCCGGCACGTGGACGCCACCGCGGACAGGGCCACCGGTCGTCGCGGCCGCTGAGGCGCCACCGTGTCGGCCGGCCGTCGTCGCCGGGCCATCCGACGGTCATGGTGCGTTGGTTCGGACGCGCAGAGAATTGCCCATGAAGAAATTCCTTCGGGCGGCGCACGTCGCGGCGGCCGCCGCCGCCATCGGGTTGGTCCTCCCCGGCACTGCCGATGCGCAAGCCCAGCGCGACCGTCCGGTGACATTCGCCCTGATCGGTGACACGCCCTACGGCGACACCCAGCGAGCCGCCTTCCCGGCACTGGTCTCGGCCGTGAACGACGACAGGAAGATCCGACTCGTCCTGCACGCGGGCGACGTCAAGAACGGCTCGTCGACGTGCGACAACGCCCGGTTCGCGGATCTGGCCGAGTTGTTCGGCACCTTCCGCGCCCCGTTCGTGCTGACGCCCGGCGACAACGAGTGGACCGACTGCCACCGCACCGCCGCCGGCGGCTACCTGCCGACCGAACGCCTCGACAAGGTCCGCAAGGTCTTCTACCCCGTGCCCGGAAAGACCTTGGGCCGCCAGCGGATGCACGTGTTCAGCCAGGCCACCGACCCCCGGCACCGCGCCTACCGCGAGAACGTGATGTTCAGCCGAGGCCAGGTGGTGTTCTCCACCGTGCACGTCGTCGGCAGCGAGAACGACCTGGAACCGTGGTCGCAACTGCCCGGCGGCGACCGGCCCGCGCCGCGGCTGGCCGAGTTCGAGGACCGCAAGGCCGCCGCGCTGGACTGGATCGACGCGGCCTTCGCCAGGGCGGACCGCACCCATGCCTCGGGGGTGCTGCTGATGATGCAGGCCGAGCCGACGGCGACGCCCGGATTCGCCGAGATCAGGGAGCGCATCGTCCAGCACTCCAGGGCCTACGGAAAGCCGGTACTGCTCGTCCACGGCGACGAACACCGATACGAGGTGGAGTCGGCGTACGCCGGGGTTCCCAACCTGACGCGCCTGGAGACCTTCGGGGCCACCGCCTCCCAGTGGCTCCGCGTCACGGCCGACCGCAACGACCCGAAGGTGTTCACCTGGGAGCCCCAGACGGTCCCCGCCGACTGACAGTGACGATGGAGACGAGCGCCTTCCGGCGGGGTCTGACCCAGCGGCCGACCTTGGGTCCTCAACCCGATCGGCCGGCCCTGGCCGGGAGACGCTCGTCCGCACACGGGCGCGCTAATCCGCAACGGCAACTCCTCCCTCGACGCGACCGCGACGGGTGACTCATACGCCGCTCCGCTGGACGTGCCCCTCCACCTACATCGCGCCCGGTCTGATCGCACGAGCCGCCACATCGCGATGCCTGTCGTGTTCGCTCGTTGTCCGCTCGGCGGTTTCGAAACCGGGCTGCCCCCTGGACTCGCCGGTTCTCGATGGCCTGGCCGACGTCAGTGCTGCTTTGCCCGAGCCAGTTCGGCGCGGGTGTGGATCCGGTTGCGCTGCTTGGCGGCACGCAGGAACAACACGGTGGGCACGATGCACACCAGGATGGCGAAGATGCTGGCCTCGGGGCCGAAGGCGCCGCCGGTCAATGCCTGGGGGCCGCTGACCGAAGCGTCCAGCAGGCCGCCGGTGCCCGTTCCGGAGCCGGAGACGCTGGTGCCGAAGATGGCCAACTCGGCCACATTCCAGGCCAGGTGCACGCCGATCGGCAACCACAGCGAGCGGGTGGCGGCATAGATCGCGCCGAGCATCAGCCCGGCCTCGACGGCGATGGCCAGGGCGCCCCAGATCGTCGCGTCCTCGTTGACCAGGTGCAGGCCGCCGAAGAAGAGCGCGGAGACGGCCAGCGCGCCCCACGTCCCGGTCTTCTCCTCCAGCACCCGGAACAGCACGCCGCGAAAGGTCAGCTCCTCGACGACCGCGACACCGATCATGACGCCCAGCGTGGTCAGCGCGCCGCCGATCGAGCCCCAGCCGTGGACATGGTAGCCGCCGAACATCGCGACCAGCGCGATGGTGACCGTGAACAGGCCCAGGCCGAGGGTGGCGCCCCGCTGCAGTCCTTGCCGGGCCTGTGCGGGGGCCAACTCCTGGAGCGTGCGGCGGCCTTCCAGGTAACGCACCGCCCAGACATAGCCGGCCAGAGCGAGCCCGCCGCAGGCCACCCCGGCGATCAGGGCGGTCAGCGGAGTGGCGTCGGCGGCGCCGTTGATCGCACTGATGATCGAGGTGACGACCAGCATCAGCACGAACAGCACCGGCAGACGAACCCACGCTGACGCCGCCCACCGCGGGGGGCGGCGGTCGGCGTTCTTCCCAGTAGAGCCGGTCGGGTGGACACCGGCACCGGCCGGTCGCGGTGACTGCTGGTCGCTGAATGTCATGGCTTCCTCCTCAAGGCCCCGCCCTCTGCGGGTGGCTTCCGTTCTCGACACCGAGAAGCTACGGCCGACGAACACTGTGAGTAGTCACCAGCGAGTAAGCAGTTGCCGTGTCCGCGGGTCCCCCGAGCGAGCTACCCTCTGCCCTCTTCTGGGAGGACGGCGCAGCCGGCACCGGACGCTACGGTCACTGTGCGAGTCCGTTCGGCAGTGCGGTGCCGCGTGGTGCGGATGCCGGACGGGCGTACCGAATGGGAGTGAGCCGCCGGCCACGACCCGTTTCTCGTACCACTCGGCGTTGTACCTACCGGATCGTGAATGATGATGGAAGACCAGGCAGTTCATGAACCATCGGGCCCGGCATCGCCTGCACCGACGGATCACGTCCTCCGCACCGGACGGCCGGAAGCCGTCCGTCCCGGGACGCCGTCCCCCGGGGCCGGGGCGGAATCGAACACGCGAGACGGCGGTGCCTTCGCACGCGTAAGGCTGGTGGCCGCCGCAACCGTTCGGCTGCATTCGCTGTGGTGCTGGTGGAGATCACGCTCTACCGCCACCAGGGACGGTGAGCTCGCGCTCGTCTTCACAATGCTGTCGTTCGCGGCGCCGCTGTCGCAGGTCGCGCCGCAGTTCGGAGACCTTCCCACCCACCCCGCGTCCGTCGCGAGCGTGCTGCTGACGCTGGGGATGACACTGCCGATGGCGGTGCGTACCCGCTGGCCGGCCGCCTGCCTGGCGTTGGCGGGGACCTCTTTCGCGGTGTACGAGTGCCTCGGCTGCCCGCCGAGCTTCGGCAGCCTGGGCCTGTACATCGCGCTGTACTCCGCGGGCGCCCATCAAAACCGCCTCCGGCGGGTCGTGGCGGCAGTGGCGACGGCCGGGTACCTGGTCTTCGCCATCGCCTTGCACGAGCTGGGCTCACCTGCCGGCTTGACCGACTACCTGCTCTTCTCCATCGTCCTGGCGGTGGCGTTCGGGCTGGGTGCCATGGTCCGCGGGCGGAAGGCGCGCGAGGCCGAGCGGCGGTACCTGTTCGCTCAGGCCGCGATCGCCGCGGAACGCAGCCGCCTGGCGCGGGAGCTGCACGACGTGGTGACCCACCATGTGACCGCGATGGTGGTGCAGTCCGGAGCAGCGCAGTACCTCACCGAGTCGCCGGAGAGCGTCACCGAGGCCCTCCGCGCGATCAACGGCACCGGCCGCCGCGCGCTGGCCGAACTCCGATTCCTGCTCGGCGTGCTGGAGGCGACCGGCGATTCGGCGTCCCCGGACCTGACACCGATGCCGCGCCGGGTGCCTGATCTTGTGGAGCAGATACGAGGAGGCGGCCAGCCGATCGAACTGGTCGAGGAAGGAGAGCAGCAGGACATGGCCATAGGCGCCCGGCTCACGGCGTATCGCGTCGTGCAGGAATCGCTGACCAACGCGGTGAAGTACGCCGCCGGACGGAGGACGCTGGTGCGGCTCGCGCACACCCCCGACTGGACCGACGTCGAGGTCACCACCGCTGGGACGTCCGGCGGCGTGGCCGCGTCCTCCGCCCTCCGCGACGGCGGCCCGGGCATCTCGGGAGGCCGCGGCTTGGCCGGGCTGCGAGAACGGGTGGAGATGCTGGGCGGCGAATTCACGGCGGGGCCCGGTCCGGAGGGCGGGTTCCACGTGCACGCACGCATCCCTGCGGGAGGCGCCGCGTGAGCGTTCTCCCTGCTCCGATCAGGGTTCTGGTCTGCGAGGACCAAGCCCTCGTGCGCGCCGGCTTCGTCACGATCCTGTCCTCCCAGCCCGACATGGAGGTCGTGGGCGAGGCCGCGGACGGCCGGGCGGCGGTCCGGAGAGCGGAGGAACTGAACCCGGACGTCGTCGTCATGGACATCCGCATGCCCGTGCTCGACGGAATCGAGGCCACCCGCCGCCTGGCGGGCCCCGAATCCTCCAACCCGGTGAAGATCCTTGTCGTCACGACCTTCAACGTCGACGGGTACGTGTACGAGGCTCTGCGCGCCGGCGCCAGCGGCTTCATGCTGAAGGACGCCGCACCCCCCGAACTGATCAACGCGGTACGCACCGTCGCGCGCGGCGAATCCCTCCTGGCGCCCGTCGTCACCCGCGCGCTGATCGGCCGCTTCGCCGGGCGTCTTCGCCCCTCCACCGTCCCCGCGTCCCCCGAGCGCGACCGCCTGAAGGTCCTCACCCCCCGCGAGCACGAGGTCCTTCTTCTCATCAGCGAAGGCCTGTCGAACGCCGAAATAGCCACCGAGCTGGTCATCGGCCACGAGACCGTGAAGACCTACGTCTCGCGCATCCTCACCAAGCTGGGCCTCCGCGACCGCGTCCAGGCGGTGGTCCTGGCGTATCGAGCGGGCGTGGCGGGCGACGGAGACCGAACCTGACGACTCCCGAATCTCCGCTCCCGGAATTGACGGCGTCAACGCCGATTACTCCCGCAGAGCGCACTGGTGATCACGCGGACTGGCATCTGCTTCTGCTCGAACGCCTGGAAAGCACCGACGCCGGCCATCTGCTCGACCGGTTCGTCGCCCATCTCAGCTCGCCGGTCCCGAACTCACCTACATCCATGCCCGCCGCGCAATAAGGAACGGCTGCCGGTGTTCACCGATGAGTGCCGTCGTGCTTGATGCAGGACGACCAGGCTCACTGACGCGGCTTTCTGACTATCGGCGTACGTGCGGTGACATCATGAAATGATGAGAGGGTCTTGTGGGACTCTCATTTGCGGGCTCCGGATACCGCATTGCGTATCGGGCAGCGAGGGGGACAGCTGAAAATGGAACCGCTACGCCGATCCGATCCTCGGATCCTCGGTCGGTACCGCTTGTTCGGACGGCTCGGCAGTGGTGGCATGGGGCGGGTCTACCTGGGGCGTTCTCCCGGAGGTCGCCCGGTCGCGGTCAAAGTGATCCATCCGTCGGTCGCGGACGAGCCCGCCTTCCGCACCCGGTTCCGACGGGAGGTGGAGGCGGCGCGCCGGGTCGGCGGGTTCCACACCGCGCAGGTGGTGGACGTGGACGCCGAGGCGGACCCGCCGTGGGTCGTCAGCGCCTACATTCCGGGCCCGTCCTTGCGAGACGCGGTGAACGAGCACGGGCCGTTGCCTCCCGCGAGCGTACTGACCCTCGGCGCGGGTATCGCCGAGGGCCTGTCGGCGGTGCACGCGTGCGGGCTGGTGCATCGCGATCTCAAGCCGGGCAATGTCCTGATCGCCGCCGACGGACCGCGCATTCTCGACTTCGGTATCGCCCACCTGGACGACGCGTCCACGCTGACGGCATCGGGCGCGCTGATCGGCACGCCCGCGTACATGTCTCCCGAACAGGCGCGCGGGGACGACGACGAGCTCGGCCCGGCCAGCGACGTCTTCTCCCTGGGTGCTGTGCTGGCGTTCGCGGCCACCGGACGCAGCCCGTTCGCCGCGACCTCGATCGCGGCGGCGGTCTACCGGATCCTGGACAAGGAACCGGACCTGACCGGCCTGCCGGACCCGCTTCGCGGCCTCGTCGCCGGATGCCTCGCCAAGGCACCGGCGGACCGTCCGGACGTGGCCGAGCTGATCGAACGCCTGGCCCCGGCCGCCAGGCATGAGGACTGGCTGCCCGCGTCCATCATCGAGATGGTCACCGAACACTCGCTGACGGCACCCGACGCCGCGGCCCCGCCGCGGGGCCCCGGGATGCCGCCCGAACCCGAGACGCCACAGCCCACCGAGGTGCCGCAGGGGGGCGCCGGTCCGACCATCCCGGACAAGGCCGACGCCGCAGCGGCCATGCCCCGGCAGGCCGCCATGACCACCGTCGGGGACGGGTCGCGCGTCCGTCAAGTGGCCGGGGGCCCGCCACCGGCCGCGGACCCGGTGCCGCCCTCGGCCACGCCACGACGTCCCACGAGCGGCGAACCCTCTCGCCGCAGGTGGCTGATCGCGATTTCGGCCTCCGCCGCGGTGGTTCTACTCGTGACGACCGGTGTGGTAGTCGCCTGCGCCCCATTCGGGTCACAACCGGAAACGAATCAGCCGGGCACGGTGGTGACGACGGCCGAACCGACCAAGGCGGTGGCGACGAGGGCCAGACCGTCCAAGGCGGTGACGCCCACGGTGACGCCCGCGGTCACACCCACCAAGCCGAGGCGCACACCGACCACGTCCACGTCCCGTTCCGTGTCGTCGAGGCCGCCGGCAGGGCCGGTCGTCGCCCTCACCCGCGGCCGGACCGGCGACTACAACGAGACCTGCCAGGCGCCGGAGTGCGCGAAAATGCACATTGTGATGTCCGGCTTCGAGCCGAATACGGAGTACCACATCGAGCCTGTCTCTCCCACCGACGACTACTCCAACCCCGGCGCGACGGTGACCACGAACGGCAGCGGCTACGCGGACACGGACCGCTTCGACTACAACGGCGTGGGCGAGAAGGTCTACATCGTGGTGGAGAAGAACGGCACCGAGGTGGCCAGGTCCAAGACCATCGTTTGGCCCAGCGGCTAATGCGGACGACAGTGGACGATGGCAATCCGGCAGAGGTCGCGGCGGCCATGGCGGCCAACGTCCGCAGGTGACCGGGGGCGATCCGAATCTGGTCCAATGGCGCTAGTCCAACGAAACCGCCTAGCGGGGCTCCTCCAGCAGGTCGAGGTCCTCCGGTGTCAGGACACCGCGCACCAGCAACGCGGTGATGAGGTTGTGGTTGAGCGCGTTGCCGATCGGCGGGGGAATCTCCTTTTCCAGCAGCCCGGCCACCCGGGAACTGTGCCTCTCGCGCACGGTCTTGACGAGATGCGGGGCCACCTTTTTCGTCCAGCCTCGCTGCGGTTGGAGATGGTGAAGTTCCTCTGCGACCTGGGACCAGGTCAGCGGTTGCGGCTGCGGTTCCTGTCGTAGATAGCGCTGAGCGAGACACACCAGCACCAGGCGTTCTTCCTCTGAGAGGTCCCATGCCTTGGGGCTGTCGGTCTCGTCCTCGTGCACCGCCGGTCCGTTCGGCCACATTCGTCCGGTCGCGATCCGTACTTCGAGAAGGTGCTGCCGCCCCTCGGTCACGATGAACAGGGGCGCGTATGTGGACGGCAATTCCGCGTAATGACCACTGAGAACAATCTGTGAGTCGGGGAACCGGATCGCTCGCTTGCCGACGTTGCGCAGCACCCATTTCGAGCCTTCGCGCGTAATGGATCCGTGCCGACGGCTGACTTGCCGGTCGTCGTCACCGACACAGACATGGACGTCGCGTTCGCTGCGGCCGAACAACAGGGTGAAACCGGCGTCGGGCGCCACCCGCATACCACCGTGCGAACCCATGACGAACAGTGTTCCCTGCACCGCGGCCTGCGGAACTCCGTGGGCGAGACTGCCGAGGTCCTTTGACAGCAGGCTGACCTTCGAGCGTTCCAGGAAGCGTCCAGGTGGATCCATTGGCACGTATGGGCTCCTTTCATTCAGAGGTCGTCACCCAACCGGGTTCGGGACTTGGGCCTGGCTTGCGGCTCATGACACACCCGCCGCGATCACCCCGCGGCCTTGCCCTCGCCGTCTCACGAGCCGAGTATGCGGCAAGAGCCCGGGACCCCTCCCGGCGCGCGCCGATGTCGTTCTCGGCCGGTGCTTGCCATTCGTCACCACCAGTGCACCGGAGTCCGCACGAAGGCGCCGTCCCGCCTGGCGATCGCCGGGTGGCGTCGCCGCTCCGTCCCGCGCAGCGCGGCGGTCCTGTTCGCCCTCGCCGCCCTGCTGTCGCTGTGGCCGCCGCTCCCACCGGGAATGATCGTCGCTTCACTCGCGATCGTCATCACCGCCTGGACCGCCGAACAGCCCCGTGAAACCTGAAGCGAAGGGCGCCGTGGGACGTGGGTGACTGCACGCGTTCCCCGTCGGGGCCAGGTTCGGAGTGACCACGGATACGGCGGGCATGGTGCCCCATGAACGGATGTTGCCGAGTCGATCGCACTGAGCAGGAGAAACCGGCAGGTCGCCGGGACGGTCGCTCCGGGGAAGGGGAAGCGATGTCCGAAAGCGTCATCATCGTTGGGGCGGGACTGGCCGGGTTGGCCTGTGCCGTGCGACTGCACCAGGCCGGTGTGCCGGTTCGGATGCTGGAGGCGTCCGACGGGATCGGCGGCCGGGTGCGCACCGACCTGGTGGAGGGGTTCCGCCTCGACCGCGGTTTTCAGGTCTTCAACACCGCCTATCCCGAGGCCCGACAGGTTCTGGACTTCGCGGCTCTGGACCTCCAGCCGTTCTCGTCCGGTCTGCTGGTGTTCCGCCGAGGCCGACGGGAGCGGGTGATGCTGCCGTGGAAGCATCCCGAGCACGCGTTGAGCGGTGCCCTCGCCGATATCGGCACCTTCGGCGACAAGGCGGCGCTGGCGGCGATGACCGCCCGGGACCTGGCCGCCTCCGGTTCCTGGCTGCGCGACTGTCCCGAACGAAGCACCTACGACGAACTCCGGCTGCGGGGCCTGTCCGATGTGATGATCGACCGGCTGATGCGCCCGTTCCTGTCCGGCGTGCTGCTGGAACGCGACCTGGAGACCTCCAGCCGGTACTTCCACATGATCTGGCGGTCGTTCGTCCGCGGCACCATCACCCTCCCCGCGCTGGGAATGGGCCGCATCCCCCAGCAGCTCGCCGACCGGCTGCCCGAAGGGACGATCTCGCTCGACACGGCCGTCCAGGAGATCACCGACGACGGCGTGCGCACCGGCGACGGCTCCACCGTCCAGGCCCGCGCCGTGGTCGTCGCCACCGACCCCGTCCAGGCGGCCCGGCTGCTGCCCGAGGTCGAAGCACCCGTCATGCGCGCGGTGACGACCTTCTACCACGTGGCTCCCTCCTCACCGCTGCGTGAGCCGATCCAGATCATCGACGCCGAGGGCGTCATCACCGACACGCTGGTCCTCACCGACGCGGCCCCGCGCTACTCCCCGGACGGCCGCGCGCTCATCTCGACGTCCGTGCTCGGCCTCGACGCGGACGAATCACGCGTGCTGGAGCGGTTGACCGAGATCTACGGCGACACCTCCGGATGGCGGCTCATCGGGACCTATCCCGTCGAGGCGGCGCTCCCCGCGATGCCGCCCCCGCTGCGGATGCGGCAGCCGGTGCGGCTCCGGCCCGGACGGTACGTCTGCGGCGACCACCGTGACACCGGCTCCACCCAGGGGGCCTTGGTGTCGGGACGCCGCGCCGCGCAGGCCGTCCTCGCCGACTCCCGCCCGCGGACGACCGTCCCCATCTCGGGATGAGCGAGGGCAGCCCGGATCATGCCGGTGGGGTGGTCGCCGCCGGGTGGTGGATGTTCAGGCGGTGCGATCGGGGTCGGCGGAAGTGCGGGCGGCAAGGAGGCGGGCGAGTTCGTCGCGTTCGCGGGTGAGTTCGGCGAGCTGGTGCTGGAGTTCGAGGATGCGGCGGATGGCGGGCAGGGTCATGCCTTGGCCCACCATGCCGACGACCTGCTGGATGCGGCCGATCTCCTGGCGGGAGTAGCGGCGTTGCCCGCCGGCCGAGCGTTGGGGGGAGACGACCTGGTGGTCGTCGATGCGGCGTAGGAACGCCTGCTGCACCTGCAGCATGTCGGCGACCTGCCCGACAGTGAACAGGGCCACATGCTCGTCGTCCATGGGCAGCTTCACACTCCCCTCCTTTCTCCCGGTCGCGGTGCGGCCCGGTTCGCTTGGGCCGCTGTGCACGGCTTGGTGTATCTGCCCCTTCCGCGCCCGGGACGGGTGGCCCGTCCCGGGCGGGGACGGCATGGTGTGACCCTGAAGTGCCGTCCCCGCTCGAGCGGGACCGCGGCCGCTCGGTCCAGTCGGGTGGGTTCAGGCCTGTTGTGTCCGGTGATGTGTTCAGGCCTGGAGGGACTTATGGGTGTCGCCGCTCTGCTGAACGGCGACCTTGCGGGGCTTGGCCCGCTCCAGCACGGGGATGCGGACGGCCAGGACGCCGTTGTTGTAGGCGGCCTCGATCGCGTCGGCGTCCAGGTGCTCCGACAGGTAGACGCGGCGGGTGAAGGCGCCCATCGTGCGCTCGCGGACGAAGACGCGGTCGCCCTCGCCGAACTCTTCCTCGCGGCGCGCGGTGACGGTCAGCACGCCGCGGTCCACGGTCACCTCGATCGAGCCGGGGTCGATGCCCGGCAGGTCGAACCGCAGGACGACGTCGTCCGCGCGGCGGATCCCGTCCATCGGCATGCCCGCGCCCTCACCCCGGCCGCTCAGGCCGGCCTGGCGCACCGCCCGGTCGAACTGGCGCTCGAACTCCTGCACGAACGGGTCGATCGACGTCAGCAGCATCGTCTGTTCACCTCCGATGATTCCCCGGGGGCCTCCACGCCCCGGGATGCTTGTCCACATCGCAGGAAGAAACCTGCAATCGAGATTATAAGTATCCTGCGCCCACGGTCGTCAAGTCCGAGCCTCCGGGCGACGTCTTCGCCGGCTACTCGCGTCGGCCGAAGGCATGCCACGCTCCGCTTCGGCGCCCGGAGTCAGCGGGTGATGGTGGCCGCGCGCAGATTGCCGTCACCGGCGCCGAAGTAGACCACCCCGCCGGACACCACCGCATTGGGGTCCCGGCCGTCCGCCAGCCGCACCTTTCCCAAAGAGGCGCCGTCGCCGGCGTTCAGCAGGTGCAGTTCGCCGGACGTCGTACCGACGTAGACCGTCCCGGACGAGACGGTGAGGGACGAGCTCACCAGGGGAAGGTTACGGCGCCACTTCACCGCGCCGGTCTTCGTGTCGATGGCGAACGCCTGGCCGTTCTCCTCCTGAGGATCGGTGGCGCTGGCATAGAGAAGCCCATCGGCCACCACGGGTGGGCCTGAGTCATCGAAGTCGCGGAGGCCCGTCGGAGAACTCCACAGGCGCCTGCCGTCGCTCGCATCGTGGGCCGAGACGGTGCCGTTCTCGCCCATCGCGTAGAGGACGCCGCCGATGACGGTGAGCGACGCCGGCCTGTCGTGAACATCCTTGGCGAAAGGCACCTTCCACAACCGTTCGCCCGTGCCGGCGTTCAGCGCATGCAGTTGCGGACCCGGCTCCTCTTTGCTGCTCCCGACGTAATAGACGACGTCACCGTGGGCGGCCAGCTCCCACACGAATTCGGTTTCGTGGCTCCACAACTTCTTGCCGGTGGCGGTGTCCAGCGCCTCCACCGACGATTGCCAAATCTCGGATGTTCCGTGGTGGAAGTAGAAATTCCCTCCGGAGAGCACCTCGTCGTGCAGTGCCTGAACCGGGTGCTCCCACAGCCTGCGGCCGGTACCGGCGTCCAGCGCGAACACGCGGCCGCCGTCGAACGAGGAGTCGGTGTATCCGCTGGAGTAGATGCTGTCACCGGAAAGGAGCAGGGAGTCTCCGCTGCCCCAGGCCCCGTCGCTTTTCCACAGGCGGTCGCCGGTTCGGGCGTCCACGGCGTGGACGCTTCCGTCGCCCTCGCCGAAGTACACCGTCCCGTCCTTGACCACCGGCGTCCAGTTCGGCTGCGTTCCGTAGGACCACAGCTGCTTCAGTACCGGCGGGCGGGGCTCCGCGGCGCGGTCCGTCCCGCCTTGCCCGCCGGCGTCCGGCTCGCCGCCGGTGAGGACGAGCGTCGCGGCGGCGGTGACGAGGACGGTGACGGCGGCGAGACCCGCCAGGGCACGGTTCCGTGTGAGCCACCGCCCTCCGCGCCGGGGAAGGAGACCGGGTGGTCGGCCGGGATACGGCGCCGTCGCAACGGCCGTGGGAGCGGCGGCGGGAGTGGGGGGTGCGGGGACGGTGCGGGTGATCTCGGCCGTCAGCGGTTCGGGCAGCCAGCCGGCTCCACCGGGCGGCCACGCCCGCGACGCGCGGCCCAGTTCCCCGACCAGGCCGGGGACGGTGGGGCGCCGGTCAGGGTCCTTGTCCAGGCAGCGGGCCACGACGTCCGCCAGCCCGGACGGCACGCCGGTGAGGTCGGGGTCCCCATGGACGACCCGGTAGTTCAGGGCGTGCACCGAGCCGCCGCCGAACGGTCCGGCCCCGGTCGCCGCGTACGCCAGGACGGCGCCGAGGGCGAAGACGTCGCTCGCCGGGCCGACCGCGCCGCCCCGCAACTGCTCGGGGGACATGAAGCCGGGCGTGCCGACCATCGCCCCGGTCACCGTCAGCCGGGTGCCCTCGGACGCCAGCGCGATCCCGAAGTCGATCAGGCGCGGGCCGTCCGCGGCCAGCAGTACGTTCGAGGGCTTGAGGTCGCGGTGCACCACACCCGCGGCGTGCACGCCCTCTAGCGCTTCCGCGAGCGCGGCGCCCAGGGCCCGGACCGTCCCGTCCGGCAGGGGGCCGTGCGCGTCGATCGCGGCCTTCAGCGACAGTCCCGGCACGTACTCGGTGGCCAGCCATGGAGGCGTCCCGTCCGGGTCGGCGTCCGCCACGGCGGCGGTGAAGGGACCGCTCACGCGGCGGGCCGCCTCGACCTCCCGGACGAACCGTCGCCGGAACCCGGCGTCCTCCGCCAGCTCGGCCCGCACCACCTTCACCGCGACCGCGCGGCCACCCGGCGACGACGCCAGGAACACCTGGCCCATCCCGCCGCCGCCGAGCCGCCCGACCATCCGGTACGGCCCGAGCTGCTCCGGGTCGCCCGCCTCCAGCGGCGCGTACGCCTCCACTCCGCTTTCCCTCCCCATCAGCCGGCGTCCGAGAGCACGCGCAGAAGGTCGTCCTCCACGACGTAGAGTCGTCCGTCGATGACCCTCGGGCTTCCACCCAGATGCTCCTTCCACAGGCGGGTGCCGTCGCGGACGTCCAGGGCGTAGAGGTTCCCGGCCTCCTCGTCGTCACCGTCGCTGACGAGCACCGTCCCGTTCTCGACCGCTCGACCGTCGACAATGCTCGGACTCCCGCCCAGGTGCTCCTTCCACAGGCGGGTGCCGTCGCGGACGTCCAGGGCGTAGAGGTTCCCGGCCTCCTCGTCGTCACCGTCGCTGACGAGCACCGTCCCCTTCTCGACCGACAGCAGACGGGCCTCGTCCACTCCCGTCTTGTGCCGCCACAGCGGCTTGCCGGTGTCGGCGGCGAAGGCGCACACGTAGCCGTCGTTCTCGAAGTAGGCGACTCCGTCCGCGATCTTCGGGGCGCCGGCTCCGCCTGCGATGGCGGGGTCCCAGGAGGCGCCCTCGAAGCTCTGCTTCCACGCGTACCGGCCCGTCGCGGCGCTCACCGCGTGCAGGGAGCCGTCCTGGACGCCGTAGTAGACGATTCCGTCCGCGACGACGGGCGATGTTTCGAGCCGGTCCCCGACCTGGAGGCGCCAGAGGTCCGCGCCGGTCTCCGCGTCCACCGCGCGCAGGGTGCCGTCACTGATCACCACGAAGGCGACTCCCCCGGAGACGGTCGGCCCCTCCTTCGAGTAGCCCTCATAGGTGTTCCGCCAGATCTCCCGCCCGGTTCGGGAGTCGCGTGCGATCAGCCGGACGTCCGACGCGTAGATCTTCTCTCCGACCATCTCGACCGACGGATGAATGCCGTGGTCCTTCCACTTCCACAGCTCCTCGCCGCTGCGGGCGTCCCGGGCGTAGGTGTACTCACCGGCGCCGTAGTACACCACCGATTCGGTGGCCCCCAGGAACCGCGGGCCCGTCGGGACGCCCTCGTCAAGGGGATGCGCGTGCTTCCAGCGCAGCCGGCCGTTCTCGCTGTTCAAGGCGTACAGGCCGCCCTTCCGGTCGTCGATGAACGCCGTGCCGCCGACCACCTGCGTCAGGTCCATGTCCTCTGCCAGGGGGAAGGTCCACAGCTCCTCGCGCTGCGGCGGCCCGGCCGCCTCGGCCTTCCCGTCGTCACCGGACAGCCGGACGGCGAGGACGGCCGCCCCGATGGCGAGGACGACCGCCGCCGCGGCGGCCACCGCGGCCAGGATCCGGCGCCGCGTGGGGCCGGGCGCCCGTGCCCGTCCCGTCGAAACGGGCACGCCGGGCGGGGCGGGGACACCGGGCGGGCTGGGGCTGGGGCCGGGGACACCGGGCGGGCTGGGGCTGGGGCCGGGGACACCGGGCGGGGCGGGGACACCGGGCGGGGCGGGGACACCGGGCGGGGGCGGGAGCGGCGCGGACCGGACGCGGAGGACCTGCGCGGCCACCGGGGCGGGCAGCCAGCCCGCCTCCGTGAAGAAGCCCGCGGCCTGCCCGGTCCCCGCCAGGCGGCTCAACTCCCCGACCAGTCCGGAGACGGTGGGACGCCGGACGGGGTCCCTGGCCAGGCAGCGGGCGGCGACGTCCGCCAGCGCGGGCGGCACACCGGTCAGCTCCGGTTCCTCGTGAACGACCCGGTAGTTCAGGGCGTGGGCGTGCCCTGTCCCGAACGGGCCGGTGCCGGTCGCCGCGAACACCAGCACGGCGCCGAGGGCGAAGACGTCGCCGGCGGCGGTGACCTCGTCGGCCACGAGCTGCTCGGGTGCGATGAAGCCGGGCGTGCCGATGACCATGCCGGTCTCGGTGAGCTCGGTCGCCTCGGCCGCCCGCGCGATCCCGAAGTCGATCACGCGCGGGCCGTCCGCCGCCAGCAGCACGTTCGACGGCTTGAGGTCGCGGTGCACCACGCCCGCCGCGTGCACGCTCTCCAGCGCCTCCGCCAGCGCGGCGCCCAGCGCGAGCACCGTTCCCTCCGGCCAGGTGCCGTGCTCGGCCACCGCCGCGTCCAGGGAGACCCCGGGCACGTACTCGGTGGCCAGCCACGGCGGCGTCCCCTCGGGGTCGGCGTCGACCACGGCGGCGGTGAAGAAGCCGCTCACCTGGCGGGCTGCGTCGACCTCCCGGACGAACCGGCGCCGGAACCCCGGATCCTCCGCCAGCTCCGCCCGGATCGCCTTCACGGCGACCGCTCGCCCGCCCGGCGACAGGGCGAGGAACACGGTGCCCATCCCGCCGCCACCGAGCCGCCCGACGATCCGGTACCGCCCGAGCCCCTCCGGGTCGCCCGCCCGTACCGACGCGACACCGCTCACTCGGCTCCCTCCCCCGGCCGCGGCACCTCGGCCCGACTCGGCCGTGCCCGGCATCCGGCGCATGATCATAGTCGTGCTTCTCCATCGTCGAAGGGGCATCGGGGCGCTCGCGCCCAAGTAGACGCTTCTGCTCGACAGAGGGTTCGCCCGCATTCGCCGGACAACGGACGGGGCGATGTCTCCGACGGCCGGTACGAGGTCGTCGGCGTCCCCCGCCAGGCGGAGCCGGTTCGTCGCCGAAGCGGCGACCTGGAGCCGGTCCGGGGCGGACCTCGTGGGCGGCGCGCAGCCGGTTCCCGCCGGCGCTCCGATGCGGAGGTCAGGTGACCGTTGCGAGGAGTTGTGCGAGTTCGGTGATGACCGGGTCGGTTTCGCCGAGCCAGATGAAGTGGTGGCGATGTAGGAGTACAGGGGAATTGTGGGCCTGCGCCGGGGGCTCAGGGTCTCCGCGTCATGGGGGGAAGCGCACGGAAGACTTCCTGGGCAGCCGCCGGTCCGAGTCCAGCGCGGACGGCGTACCCCTGTGGCGGGATCGGCGCCGGGGCGGCCGAGTGGGCCTGACCCGTTCGTGACGGGGGAGGTACCAGATGGCCGCGAAGCTCAACAGCAGGCCGCCCGTCAGATTCGACAGGGGTGCGGCTCGCAGCTCCCACCCGCGCCCGTACAGCGCCGTCGACACGAGCAGCATTTGCGGGTTGGCCGTCATGATGACGAGGAATCCGACGATCAGCAGGCGGCAGCGCTGAAAGGCGATCTGTATCTGCCCCGCGGTCAGCGCGGTCGCCGTGAGGAACAGGTAGGGGTGGGGAGAAGTGGCGAGGTCCCGGAGTGGACCATCGAGCGTCACCATGCCCACGAGCGAGACCTCGGCCGCGCCGATCAGCATCCCGGCGCTGATCCCGTAGACGATGCCGCTGAGCGGCCGTTCGTGCGCACCCTTGGGTCTCAGGTCGCTGATCAGGAACAGCACGGCGGGCAAGGCGAGCGAGGGTAACATCGCGGCCAGCAGCAACGGCACCGACGGTGCCTGGTCGAAGGAGTCCGCGCCACTGGCGGCGCGGGCGTAGAGGACGATGGCCGCCGCGGCGAGCGCCAGGCAGACCACTTCGCGGAGGCCGAACCGTTCGCCCAGGCCGATGCCTGCGATGAGGGGCAGGAGCGCCAGCCCGGCGAGCATCGCGGGCTGGACGGCGGATAACGGGAGCGCCGAGAGGGCGGTGAACTGCAGCGCGAATCCCACCCCGATGACGGCGAAGCCGATCGCCCAGGTCCCGCTGGAGAGCATCGCGGCGGCGAGCGCGAAGGGCCGGTTGCCTTGCAGCGGAGGCATCTGGCCCGTGGCGCTTTTGAGGAATGCCATGCCGACGAAACAGATGCCGGTCGACAGGAACGCGACGGTCGTCGCCCAGTGTCCCAGTTGCATGATGCGCTTCTCCTCGCCATTGAGGTCCCCGGGAGCGGGCCGCGAAGGGGCTTCCAAGGCGGGGCGGGGCCAGAGCTACTTCGCGGGGTGGGCGTCGCTTTCGGCGGGCAGTGTCGTTCCTCGCAGTGTTTGCGCGGGCGGGAGGGAAGCCTGCTGTCCTGCTCGCGGTTGGGGGGCGGCCTGGTGTCCGGGGCGGGTGTCCGCGTCGCGTGGTCGAGCGGCCGGCTCGCGGACGCCGTGTGCCTCCGGCGCGGACGAGGCCGGCCGGTCGTCGGGGTCGTCGCTGTGAAGGCCCTGGGTCTCGGTCTTGAGGATGCGCGCGGATCTGCCGAGCGAGCGGGCCAGTTGCGGAAGTTTCGTCGAGCCGAAGAGCAGCAGGACGACCAGCAGGATGATGAGGATCTCGGTGGTGCCGAGGCCGGCCATGGTTTCTCCTTCGGTCAGTGTTCGGGGTGGTGGTCGGCGATCGACGGACTCCCGTGTCCCATAGCGGCTCCCTGCCGTCGCGTCGGTGACGTACACCGCCTGAACCGCCACTTTAACCGACATCTATGTCGGATAGGGTGAACGGAACGGACGATGGGAGTCAAGGCGATGGGGGAAGATCCGCCCAAGACGCGGATGCGTGGTCCGGCTCGCAGGGCTGTGATCACTGAGGCGGCGCTGGGGATTTTTGCGAGCAAGGGGTATCACGGGGCGTCGCTGGGAGAGATCGCGTCGGCGGCGGGGGTGGCGCGGACGGTGGTGTACGACCATTTTCCGTCGAAGCGGGTGTTGTTGCTCGCGGTGATGCAGGAGCAGAACGCGGCGTTGGTGGAGTACGTCGGGGCGCGGATCACGGGGGTGGGGCCTGCGCGGGAGCGGATGCGGTCCACCACGGACGCGTATTTCGGGTTTGCGCAGAGCAAGCCCGCTGCGCGGCGATTGTTGTTCGATCGGACCGATGAGGATGATCCGGAGATCCGGACGGTGCGGAGGGGGATCCGGGAGGCGCGGACGCAGGCGGTGACGGTGCTGCTGGGCGGGGATATCCGGGCGCGGGTGGGGCTGGATCCGCAGGAGCCGATCGCCGAGGCGATGGTGGAGCTTTTGATCGCGGGTTTGGATGGTGTGGCGCAGTGGTGGGAGCACCATCCCGAAATGCCGCGGTCGGTGCTAGTGGAGGGGGCCATGCGGTTGCTGTGGACGGGGCTGGGCCATGCCGAGTAGCGGCCGGGGCGGGGCGGGCTCCGGGTGGGGGTGGGGGTTGACGTGGTGCGGTGGCTTGCTCATAGTGGGGAACCACCCGTAACCGACAACAGTGTCGGTTAGCGCCCACCCCCCGTGAGGAGCGCGCCGTGCAGGACACGACCCCACCACAACCCCACCCCGACCACAACGAGAACGACGCCCACAACCAGGCCCAGGGCCAGGCCCAGGGCCAGGGCGGGGGCGGGGGCGGGGGCGGTGTCGGCCGCCGCCAGTTCGTCACCGGCGCGGTCGCCGCCGCCGGCGCCGTCGCCGCCGCCGGAGCACTCGGCACCGGCACCGCCACCGCCGCCACCGCCCCGGCCGCCGGTGCCCGCAAGGCCCCCCGCACCCGCAAGGCCGCCGGCCGCCGCGTCGCGATCTTCGGCGGCGGGATGGGCGGACTCAGCACCGCCCACGAACTCGCCGAACGCGGCTTCGAAGTCACCATCTACGAACGCAAGACCTGGGGCGGCAAGAACCGCAGCATCCCCGTCCCCGGCACCGGCACCGCAGGCCGCAAGGACCTGCCCGGCGAACACGGATTCCGGTTCTTCCCCGGCTTCTACCAGAACCTGCCCGACACCATGAGCCGCATCCCCGTCCCCGGCGGCGGCAACGCCGCCGGCAACCTGCAAGCCGGCAAAGAAGTCAGCGCCTACTACGACGGCACCAAGATCATCCTGCCCGCCGCCGGGAGCATCGAAGGCACCCTCAGCCCCGAATCACTGCTGAACTTCCTCAGCACCGGCATCAACGTCCTGGGCAAAGTCCCCCTCTGGGAAGTCGGCTACTTCCTGCAGAAGATGATCGCGTTCGTCACCAGCGGCCCCAAACGCCGCTACGGGCAATGGGAGAACCTCTCCTTCGCCCAGTTCGTCAACTCCGACAAAATGTCGCAGTCCTACAACGAACTCCTCGTCGACATGTTCACCGGCACCCTCGTGGCCGCCAAACCCGACAAGGCCGGCGCCCACACCATGGGCAAAATGGCCGAAGCATGGGTCTACAGCACCCTGGGCCTGGGCGGCTACGCCGAACCCGACCGGCTCCTCAACGCCCCCACCAACGAATCACTCATCGACCCCTGGATGAAACACCTGCGCTCCCTGGGCGTCACCTTCCAAATCGACGCCACCCTGGAACACCTCAACGTCCAGGACAAACAGATCGCCTCCGCCCGCGTCCGCGGACCCAACGGCACCATCGACGTCCAAGCCGACCACTACGTCCTGGCCGTCCCCGTCGAACGCGCCATCCCCCTGCTCAACAACGACATCCTCGCCGCAGACCCCACCCTCAAATCGATCGCCAACATCACCACCGACTGGATGAACGGCATCATGTTCTACCTGCGGCAACCGATCAACCTCGGCCGAGGCCACGTCGCCTACGCCGCCCAACCCTGGGCCCTGACCTCCATCAACCAAGCCCAATTCTGGAAAGACACCAAAATCAACGAAACCTACGGCAACGGCGAAGTCAACGACGTCCTGTCCATGTGCATCTCCGCCTGGGACGTCCCCGGCATCCTCTACAACAAACCCGCCCGCGAATGCACCGACGAACAAATCGTCAACGAAGTCAAAGCACAACTACGCGCCGCGATCCCCTGGGGACCCATCGTCCTCAACGACTTCAACATCCACTCCTACTTCCTCGACCCCGCCATCACCGGCAACGGCACCCCCCAAGCCGCCAACGCCGAACCCCTCATGATCAACAAACCCGGCTCCTGGAACCACCGCCCCGAAGCCACCACCGCCCTCCCCAACCTCTTCCTCGCCTCCGACTACGTCAAAGCCGACATCAACCTCGCCACCATGGAAGGCGCCAACGAAGCCGGCCGCAAAGCCGCCAACGGCATCCTCCAAGCCTCCGGCAGCAACGAAACCCCCGCCAAACTCCACAAAATGTACCTCCCCGACGAATTCCAAGGCTTCTACGACGAAGACGACCGCCGCTACGACCGCGGCGAAGCCAACATCTTCGACCTCTGGGACCCCGTAAAGCCCTAACCCCCAACCACACACCACACCCCCAACCCCCACACCCCTGAACCCCCACACACCAAAACCCCCACACCCCTGAACCCCAACCCCCCACACACACCCGCACAGGCACCTTCCCCACCCACCCCAAACCGCCGCCCGCGGCCCGGCCCCAGCGCGCCGACCGGCCAGACCGCGGGCGGCACGGAAGGCCACGCCATGCCCCCCACCGACTACCTGCAGGCAGACGCCCTGCCGATGACCGCGCCCGCATCACCGGATCGGGCGCTGTCCGTTCGCATCACCGAACGGGAGATGACGCGGCGGCTGCGGCGGCTGGTCCCGGAGATCGCGGCGGAGGCGGCGGACACCGCGCGCGCCCAAGTCCTCGCCTACGCATGGGGCCGCCGGCCGGACGACCGTGACCTGCTGCGCGAGGCCATCACCGCCGCGATCAACGCTTTCCTTAACCCGGCGGGCCCGCCCGACGAGCCCCCGCCACAGGTACTCGGCCTCTTCCGGCGGCTCGGCGAGACCGAGGTGGAGGACGGCCGCAGCCCCGAAGATCTGCGGGCGGCGCTGTCGGCCGCGACCGGCGCCGTCGCCGAGCGCCTCGCCGCGGAGACCGTCCGGTACCGCACCGCCCTCACCCCCCGGCGCGGCGGGACGCTCGTCCGGCTCGGCCTGACCTACACCGACAGGCTCCACCAGGCCGCCGCCGCCGGACGACTCGCGGCGGAGAAGCGGGACACCGGCCCGGCCGGGCCCGAACGGCGCCGCCTCGTCGACCTGCTGCTGCACCCGTCTCCTGAGCCGCAAGCGCTCAAGGACGCCGCCGCGCACGCGAACTGGCCGCTGCCCCAGACGGTCGCGGCGATCGCCGTGGACCGCCGCAGGCCGAGCGCACCACCCGGGTTCCTGCCCGCCGACGTACTCAGCGGGCTGCACCTGGACGTCCCGTGCCTGATCTTCCCGGACCCGGCGGGACCGGGCCGGCGCGCGGTGCTGCAGTCGATGCTCGGCGACCACCCGTCGGTCGTCGGCCCAACGGTCGAAATCACCCGCACCGCCCTGTCGCTGCGGCTGGCCCACCGTTGCCTGGAACTGCTCCCGTCCGCGACGCTGCGCACCCGGACGCCGGTGCACCTGAGTGAGCACGTCCCGACACTGCTGCTCCTCCAGAACCCGGAACTGGCCCGCAGCCTCGCAGACCGGAAACTCGCTCCGCTCCGGCGGCTGCGCCCCGCCCAGCGGGAACGGCTCGCTGACACGCTGCTCGCCTACTTCGAGTGCGGCTTCAACGGCAACAGCACGGCCGCCCGCCTGCAGACCCACCCGCAGACCGTCCGCAACCGCATCCGCCAGCTCAACGACCTGTTAGGCCCCGAGCTGTACAACCCCGCGCACGCACTGGACTACCTCATGGCACTGCACGCCTGGCGGCTGCTGCCGGACGAGACCCGCAACGACCGGGCCGCCACCCCCGCGACCAGAAGGACGGCGTGATCCACTGGTCCCCGTCCGCCCCGCGCCCCCGGCCGGGGCAGGCCTCGCAGGACGGGAGAGGCGGCACAGCGATGTCCCTTTGGCCGGCCGCCGGTGGTGGCGCACCGTGAACTTGCGCACCCGGCCGTTCTTCTCCCATCTCCTGCTCCGAGCCGTGCGGGCGCGGGTGGTCAGGCGGCCTTGCCGCGCGCGATGTAGACGTTCATTGCGGCGAAGTCGAGGGTGATGTTGTACGGCTTGTAGAAGGAGTGGAAGAACGTGGCCAGGACGTCGAATCCGTGGCGGGCGGTCGCCTGGCCGGGGTTCACCAGGCTGTAGGCGTACTGGGCGGAGGCGCCGCCGAGGCGGCTCTCCTCCGGGTAGCAGGGGTAGGTGACGACCGGGTGGCTGTGGGCGAAGGTCTCCAGCGGGCGGTCGTAGTCGATGCGGACCCCCAGCCGCTTGGCCGTCTCTTCGGACATGACCACGGTGTTCTCGCTGGTTCCGCCGATGGCCAGGCCCACCACCCGGTCGCCGGAGCCGGCGACGCTTCCCGTGCTGTGCGTCATGTGCTCACGGGCCAGCCACAGCGGCAGGGGCTCGGCGCCTGCCCGCGCGGCGTCGGCGCGTGCCCTGCGGGACGCTTCGGGGGTGCGGCGGCGCAGGATCAGCGACCGGCCCGCATAGTCGAAGGTCGTCAGCAGGTGGTAGAGGACCCACGTGCCGATCAGGCCGCCGTCGGCCCCTCCGGGCGACGCCTGGTCGGTCTCCGACCACACGACGGGGACGTTGCGCAGCTCGATGCCGTCCAGCCTGAAGGAGGCCAGCACCCCGAAGTACTGCCATGCCTTGCCGTCCAGGAAGTCGATCTGCTGCTTGGCCACATGGGTCAGCCCGGCCTCCTCGGCCGTTTCCATGGAAAGGCCCAGCCACGGGGCGCCGGTGTAGGGCAGGTAGGGCTTGGGCGGTCCGCCGTTGGCCGAGCCCTCGACCAGCGGTGACGGGTCCAACTGCCGGAACGGCAGTCGCGCGATGTCGCCGCTGACCTGGTACGGCTCGCCGCGGACCGCGCCGAACCAGGTGGCGAAGACGTCGTTGCCGGCCGCTTTCCAGTGGGGAGCGGAGAGGGAGAGCCGGTCCTGCCGGAGGTGGCAGTCGGCCATGAGCCGGTTGGTGTCCTTGTCGCCGGGCGCCAGTCCGAGGGCCATGGTCAGATACTTCTCGGCCTCGGGGAACCTGTTGCTCAGCAGCCCGACATAGCCGCGGCGGCGCCGGCCACCACGGCCGCACTCCGAAGCACCGAACGCCGGTCCCAGTGTCCGTCAGTCGTCATGGCCTTCTCCTTTTCATCATCGTTTTCCGCGGCACTCCCATGCGTGCCGGCGGTGGTGGACGCTCACAGAGTCCGCAGCGCCTCGGTGGGTGAGAGGCGGGCCGCTCGCAGGGCCGGCAGCAGGCCGGCGATCGCGCCGATCACGATCGCGGCGCCGATCCCGCCGGCCCACGCCTGGGCCGGGATGACCACCGCCCAGCCCTTCGTGTTCGCGTAGACCGCGGTGGCCAGCGCTCCGGCGGCGACTCCGGCCACCCCGCCGAGCAGCGCGAGCATGACCGCCTCGGACAGGAACTGGGTGCGGATATGGCCCCGGGTCGCACCGAGCGCCCGCCGCAGCCCGATCTCCGAGCGCCGTTCCAGCACCGAGATGATCATGATGTTCGCGACCCCGATCGCGCCCACGATCAGCGCCACCAGCCCGAGCCCGAGGAACAGGCTGTTGAACGCGCCCTCTGCGGCGGCTCGCGCGGTGAGCGCGTCGGACGGCTGGCTGACGTCGACGTCGCCGGGTGACTCCGGGTTCGCGGTCTGCGCGAGCACCCCCTGCACCGAGTTCACCTTGTCGGTACGGGCCCGCACGTACACCGTCGTCGGTGGTCCGGCCACCGGCTCGCCCTTGTCGACGGCCGTGTAGCCGAGATAGCGCTCCGCGGCCGGATAGCCGATCAGGGCGCTGGTGTCGATGTCGGTCGACAGCGTCGCGGGCTTGAGGATGCCCGCGACGTAGAACCACTGGTTCTTCAGCCAGATCCGCTGCCCCGGATGGACACGGTCGATCCCGAGGCGCTGCGCGGCGAGCGCGCCGAGCACCGTGACCGGCCGGCGCTCGGTCGCCGTGTTCAGCCAGCGGCCCTGCGCCACGCCGGTTCCGACCACGTCGGGGAGGTTGAGGCTGGCCGCCTCCACCTTCAGGGCGTTGGTGTTGATCGCCGGGACCAGCGGGCTGCGGTACACGTTCGCGTCGTCGATGGCACCGACGTGCGCCACGTCCTCGACATCGGGCAGGTGGGAGATCCGCTGCGGCGCGGCGACCGGAAGCCGCGCCGTCCCACCGGTGACGGATGTGCCGGTGTTGGCGGTCAGGAGGTTCGTGCCCAGCTCGTCGATCTGGGCGAGGAGCCCCGCCTGGGACGACGCGGACAGGCCGAGCACCGCGACGATCGCGGCGGTCCCGATCGCTATCCCGAGCGCGGACAGGGCGGCCCGCAGGAGGCGCGCCCGGATACCGGCGCCGGCCACGCGCATCTGGTCGGACAGCCTCATACGCCCTCCATCGAACGCGCCGCGTCGCCGGCGACGATCCGCCCGTCGAGGACGTGCAGCCGGCGGGGCATCCGGGCCGCCAGCCCGCCGTCGTGCGTGATCACGAGGATGGTCGCCCCGCCGGCGTTGAGCTCGTGCAGCAGCTCGATGATGGCCGCGCCCGTCCGGCTGTCGAGGTTTCCCGTCGGCTCGTCGGCGAGCACGATGGCCGGGCGGCCGACCAGGGCGCGGGCGATCGCCACGCGCTGGCGCTGGCCGCCCGAGAGCTTGCCCGGACGGAAGCCCGCCCGGTCCTCCAGCCCGACCCGGCTGAGCGCCTCGGCGGCGCGCTCACGCCGCTCGGCCCGTCCCGCGCCGCCGTACAGCAGGCCGTCGGCGACGTTCTCCAGGACGGTGGCGTGCTCGGACAGGAAGAACTGCTGGAAGACGAAGCCGATGCTGCGTGCCCGGAGGGCGGCGAGCCGGCGGTCGGTGAGCGTCGCGACGTCCTCCCCGTCGATCCGCACCGTGCCCTCGCTGGGCCGGTCGAGCGTGCCGAGGATGTGCAGCAGCGTGGACTTGCCCGACCCCGACGGGCCGGCGATCGCGACCAGTTCCCCGCGGCGGACGGTGAAGCTCACCCCGCGCAGCGCGTGGACGGGAGGCTCCGAACCGTACGTCTTGGTGACCCGCTCCAGTTCGATGACATTCGGTGCGATCCCGGGTGCCGGGGGCCGTGCCCCTGAACGACTCGTCCCGTTCATGTCGACGGCACCACCACTCGGTCGCCGGCCGACAGGGCGCCGGAGACCTGGACCCGCCCGTTGGCGTGGTCGAACAATCCGAGCGTGACTGCCACGAAGCGGGTCCGGCCGTCCCCCGCCGCGACCTCGACTTCGTATCCCCCGCCGGCCCGGCCGACGAGCGCGGTCACCGGCACGCTGAGCGCGTCCTTGACGCCGTCCGTGGTGATCTGCACCTGGACCGGCGCCTGGTCGAGCGTCCCGGCGTCCTTCGGGCGCTTGAGCGTGATGTGGACCGGGAGCGTCGCGGGCTGCGTGTCGGAGTCGTCCTTGCCGGAGGGCGCCGCGACCGCGCCGATCCGGCTGACCACGCCCGGCGTGGTCCGGTTGTCCGGCAGCGTGATCTGCGCCTGATCGCCCTTCTCGACGTCCGACTGCTGGGAGGGATCGAGGTTCACGACCACCTCGCGGCGGTCCGACGACGCCTCCATGATCGGACGGCCCCGGGCCGCGCCCGTGCCGTTCCCGGCCGTCACCTTGCTGATCCGCAGCGGGCCGGGCAGGAACACCGCCTGGCCGAGGTCCAGCCTGCCGGTCACGTCGGCGCCGCGCTCGTCCTGGAGCTTCTCCAGGGCCGCCGCGGTCGCCCATCCGAAGTGGCCGGAATCGGGATCGGGCCCGGACCGGCCGGCGTGGCCCCCGTCCACCAGGGTCTTGTTCAGCGCCCGGACGTCCTTGCCGTCGTCGCCCACGGCCAGGTCCCGGTACGCGGGCGTGCTCCCGCAGATCAGGAACACCGGCTCCTGGTCGACCTTGTAGAGCGTCTCGCCGCAGCCGATCTGGGCGCCCGCCACCGGCACCCAGGTGTAGGTCCCCTTCGCCTGGTTGACCACCGGGTACGGGGCCCCGCCGGCGCCGCCCGCGTACGAGAGCGTCCCGGTCTGGCCGACCTGCGAGGAGAGCGGGCCCTTCTGGACCGCCACGAGCGACGTGCCGCCGCCGGCCGTCGTCTCGGCCGCGCCGCCGTCACCGGACGAGCCCGGCACGGCGACCGCCGCACCGACCGCGGCCACGACCGCGAGCACGGCACCGCCGCCGATCATTCTGCGGCGGCTGCGCCGCGGCCGGAGCCGGGCGGGCGCGTCCCGCGTCTCCACGTCCCGTTCGGTCACTCTGAGGTTCATCGAGTCCCCGCCTCAGCCGCCGGTGCCCTTGGCACCACCGGCTTCGAGAGGGCGGCAGGCCTCCACGGCCCTCCGGAACTGCGGTGACTTGTTGTCGATGGTGCCCCGTTCCACCTGGATGCGCCCGTTCTGCGGGTCAGGGAAGTTCGGGACGCCGTTCTCCCGCATGCACTGGGTCCACTTCAGCATCTTCCGCTGGAGCTCGGCGTTCTCCGGCGTACCGGGCTGAAGCTGGGGCGGCTCCAGCGACTGGCACGCCCGCCGCGCCTTCCGGAACGCCGCGGAGTCGCGCCCCGGGAAGTTCGCGCCCGGGGTCTGGCCGGGGTCGGGGTAGCCCGGGAGGCCGTTCTCACGCATGCACTGCGCGTGCTTGATCCCCTGGTCCGCCGTGGCGCTCGCCTTCGCGCCGGACGAGTTCGCGCCGGACGAGCCGGTCTTCGAGTCGCCGGAGCCGCCGCATCCGGCGCCGGCCACGGCGAGGACGGCGGCGGAGGCGGCCAGCAACACAGAAGCCCTGTTCATCGTTCCCCTTCCGACGGATATCGCTTGCGAGGTCATTTCTAGGGAGGGGGCGGTCACATGGCGGTGCGCGAGGCTGTGACCCGGCTGTGACCGCGGATCGGGGAGTCTGATCGGTGATGAGAGTGCTGGTGGCCGAAGATCACGCGGAGTTGGCGGATTCCGTGGTCCGCGTCCTGCACCGCGAGGGGATGGCGGTGGACGTCGCCCTCGACGGCCAGGCCGCGCTCGACCGCACGGCGCTGACCGACTACGACGTGGTCGTGCTGGACCGCGACCTTCCCGGGGTGCACGGCGACGACGTCTGCCGCGCGCTGGTGGCCGCGCCGTCCCGCCGGACCCGGGTCCTGATGCTCACCGCGTCGGGCACGATCGCCGACCGGGTCGAGGGGCTCAGCCTGGGCGCCGACGACTACCTGCCGAAGCCGTTCGCGTACGCCGAACTCGTCGCGCGGATCCGCGCCCTGGGGCGGCGGGCGCAGCCGGCGCTGCCGCCGATCCTGGAGCACGGCGACCTGCGGCTCGACCCGGCCCAGCGGGTCGTCACCCGCTCGGGGCTGCGCCTGGCGCTGAGCCCGAAGGAGCTGGCGGTGCTGGAGTACCTGCTCGCCGCGGGGGGACGCGTCGTCTCCGCCGAGGAACTGCTGGAACGCGTCTGGGACGAGGCGGCGGACCCGTTCACCACGACGGTCAAGGCGACGATCAACCGCCTCCGGGCCAAGCTGGGATCCCCGCCGGTGATCGAGACCGTCCCGCAGAGCGGTTACCGGATATGAGGCCGCTCATGCGCAAGGTGCCGCGGACGGTCCGGATGCGCCTCACGCTGCTGTACGGGACGTTGTTCACCGTCTCCGGCGCGGTCCTGCTGGCGATCACGTTCCTGCTCGTCCAGAGGAACGCGGTCTTCAAGGTGAGAGTGCCGTGCTTCGACAAGGCGGCGGAGGACTGTGCGTTCCGGCTGCCCGGCACGCCCCTCGAGTCGGCCGATTCGGTGCGCGCATGGAGGGAGCAGCAGACCCAGACGCAGGCGCAGGAGTTCCTCGTCCAGGCCGGGATCGCACTGGCGATCATGCTGGTGGTCTCCCTGTTGCTCGGCTGGTTCGTCGCGGGACGGGTACTGCGCCCGCTGCGCACGATGACCACCACCGTGCAGCACATCTCGGCGCGCAACGTGCACGAGCGGCTGGCCCTCACCGGCCCCCGCGACGAGCTCAAGGACCTCGCCGACACCGTGGACGGCCTGCTCGGACGCCTGGAGACGGCGCTCGACGCGCAGAAGCGCTTCGTCGCCAACGCCGCGCACGAACTCCGCACCCCGCTCACGCTCGAACGCGCACTGCTGGAGGAGACGCTCACCGAACGCCGGCCGACCCTTGAGGCGTTCCGCGCGACCTTCGAGCGGATCCTGACGATCAGCGATCAGCAGGGGAGCCTGCTGGAGTCCCTGCTCACGCTGGCGATCAGCGAGCGGGGGCTGGACGGCCGGGCCCCGGTGGACCTCGCCGCGCTCACCGAGCAGGTGCTGGCGACCCGGCCGGAGACACCCGCGGGCGGGCCGGAGCCACCCGCGGGCGGGCCACGCCTGTACCCGCGGATCGCACCCGCCGCGACCGCGGGCGATCCCGCCCTGGTCGAGCGCCTCGTGGCCAACCTCGTCGACAACGCCATTCGGTACAACGTGCCCGGAGGGAGCGTCGACGTGGCGACCGGAACGCGGGACGGGCAGGCCGTGGTCAGCGTGAGCAACACCGGGCCGGTCGTCCCGCCCGAGCAGGTGGCCCGGCTGCTCGAACCGTTCCAGCGGCTGGACCGGTCCGCGCGCGGCGACGGGCACCACGGGCTCGGCCTGTCCATCGCCCACGCGATCGCGATCGCGCACGGCGGAACCCTCAGCGCGGTCCCCCGCCAGGACGGCGGTCTCGTCGTCCAGGCCGCCTTCCCCGCCGCAGATAGCTGATCAGCGAGGGACGGCGTGCGGCTCACCTGCGTTCGTCTCCGCCGTGCGGGTGGCGGGCGTCGCCACCGCTACGGGCGCATGGCCGGCCGACGCGACCCGTCTCGCTCGATGACGATGTCGGCGCGCCGGGGCCGGCGAATCACGTGATCAGAAGGTGACGAGCGGGTCGCCGATGAAGTCGGCGATGAAGTTGATGAAGAAGAACCCGAAGAACAGGAAGTTCAACACCAGGATGACGTAGTGCCACGGGCGGGGCCGGGCCGGCCGGGGCAGCCTGCTGTTGAGGTAGATGAGCATGAACGGGAAGATCAGCGCGCCCAGGTTGGACATGTTCGCCGACCACTGCACCAGGCTGACCGGCAGCGCGAAGTGCAGGATGACCCCGATGATCACCAGTAGCAGCAGCATGAACGGGTAGTAGAAGCGCCGCGGGTCGCCCTCCAGCAGCACGCGCAGCCGGGGGCTGGTGGCGTGCGCGGCGTCGGTGGTGACGCGCACCATCGCCTCGAAGATGCCGAGCTGGGTGGTGAACAGCACCAGCACACCGACGATCAGCGCGATGTAGAACAGCCAGCGACCGTACTCGGCGTCCAGCGCGGCGGCCACGAAGGTCGGCACGTTCTCCTGGGTGACCTCCTGGCCGGAGATCTCGACCGCGTGGGCCATCAGGAGGGTCGGCAGCAGCATGCCGATGATCGCGCCGGCGAAGAAGACGGCCCACATGTCGGTGAGCAGCAGCCGGTACCAGCGCTTCCACAGCCCCCGGTTCTTCTCGTCGTCGGGGAAGGTCACGCCGCTGGGCAGGACCTCGACGCGCCGGCCCCGCAGGCCCGCGATGAACCCGGCCCGGTGGCCCATGCCGTAGCCCTTGTCCCGGTAGTGGCCCATCACGTACCAGTTCAGCCCGGACGCCAGCGCGGTGAACCCGGCCAGCCCTCCGATCTGGGTGGCGGTGATGCCCTCCGGCGGCGCCGCCGGGGTGACGAAGCCGGTGATGCCGTCCCACCAGATTCCGGGCGGCACCAGGAAGACGCACAACAGCAGCAGCGTGATCAGGATCGCGCCGATCAGCACCCAGTTGACCAGCTCCAGCGTCCGGGAGACCCGGCGGGCCGCGGCGGCCATCAGGAACACCACCACCAGCAGCGCGATCGCCCAGATCCGCGGTTCCTCGGCGCCTTCGGGCGCGGTCTCGGCGTGGACGAGGGCGTACAGCCCCTCCCCCGCCGAGGCCGCCCAGCCGCCGGCGATGAACGCGAAGAGGATGAGGAACACCGAGGCCGGCACCCACAGGAACCAGCCGGGCGGGACGCGTCCCCAGCCCACCACCGGCACCTCACCGGTCGCGACCACGTACCGCGAGCACTCGATGTTGTAGAGGGTCTGCAGCAGCGCGGAGACCAGGATGATCCAGCCGACGCCCTCGAACCCGAACTGGCCGACCGCCTGCGGGCCCAGCAGCCACTCACCGCTGCCGATGGAGATGCCCAGCGCGATCAGGCTCGGGCCGAGCGCGTACTTGACCAGCTCCTTGGGACCGATCCGGCGGACGCCGAAGACCTCCTCGGGGGTGGGCAGATCGGTGACCGGCAGGTCGGGGCGGCTCACCCCCAGCTTGTACGTCCCGGCCACGGCGGCCTCCGCCGGCCCGTCCTCGGGAACCCCGCCCATCGGCTCGGGGGTCTCGGTCATGGGGCACCTCCCGGTGGATCATGCCCCCGACTTCCTCGGCTGCCCGCATGATCCGCCAAGGATGCGCCCTCTGCAAGAGCCCGCCGGCGGCAATTGAAACGGGTTCCCCGTGCGAGCCACCACCGGTCGGACACGCCCGCGCCCGCACCTGCCGGCCAGGTGCGGGCGCGGACGGCCGGTCAGTCGGCGAAGGTGAACCAGTTGAGGTTGACGAAGTCGGCCGGTTGGCCGCTGCTGAAGGTGATGAAGACGGTGTGGGTGCCGGTCACGCCCGCGATGTTGGCGGGTACCGTCCGCCAGTTCTGCCAGCCGCCGGTGTTCGCTACGGCGAACTCGCCGATCACCTGGCCGGTCGGGCTGTCCAGCCGCACCTGCACCAGGCCGCTGACCCCGGCCGGCGCACCCGAGGCGACCCTGGCCCGGAACTGCGTGGCCGGGGTGCCGCCGAAGTCGACGTCGTCGTAGCGAAGCCAGTTGCCGTTGTCGATGTGGCTGACGTTCTGGCCGCCTCCGGTGTCGGTGGTGGTTTCGAGCTGCGTGCCCGACTGGGCCTGACGGCTCTCCGCCTGGATGGTGGAGCGAGCGTCGACCTCGCCGCCCGTCGGGGGCGGGGTGCTGGAGTCGCCGCTCTGCCAGACCGCGACGTAGTCGACGACCATGGGGCGTCCGGAGACGGTGTCCGCGGTGGGGGTGGCGTGCCCGGCGACGCCGTTGGGGAACGCGCCGCCCATGGCCACGTTGAGCAGCAGGAAGTAGCCGCCGTGCCCGGTCATGTTCGCCCACGTGGTGGCGTCGAGCTGGTTCTGGCTGATGCTGTGGAACTGCTGGCCGTCCACGTACCAGCGCAGCTGGTTGGGGCTGACGCTGCGGTCCCACTCGAAGCGGTAGGTGTGCATGCCCGCCTGGCAGGACGTGCCGGGGCAGGCGCGACTGGCGCCGAGCCCGGTCGTCTCGTTGCACGGGCCGCCGGAGCTTACGCCGCAGTGCAGGACGGCCCAGACCGAGTTGATCCCGTTGACGTTCTCCATGATGTCGAACTCGCCGATCGACGGCCAGTTCCAGTAGTTGCCCCGGTAGGGGGAGCCCAAGGCCCAGAAAGCGGGCCAGTAGCCCAGGGCCGGGGCGCCGGTGACGTCGGGCATCTGGATCCGTCCCTCGATGCGCAGGACGCGTCCGTCGGCGGGCTTGAAGTCGGCGCGGCGCGTCTCGATGCGGGCCGACGTCCACCCGCCCGACGCGGTCTTGACCGGGGTGATCCGCAGGTTGCCGCTGCCGTCCAGGCTGACGTTGGCGGGGTCGGCGGTGTAGTTCTGGATCTCCCCCGTGCCCCAGTTGCCCGGGCCTCCGGGGTAGCCGTGACCGGTATCGATGATCCAGTTCGCGGACGAGGGGAGCGAGCCGGCCGAACCGTCGAAGTCGTCGCTCCAGACCTGGCTCCAGCCCTCCGGGGGCGGCGGAACGGACGCGCCGGCCGGCGGCGGCGTCACGGCGGTGGCGATCGCCACCGGAAGCGCGGCGGCGAGGACGGCGAGAACGGACCTGCGCCAGAGCCGGGGATGTCTCGGTGAGGTCATGGCGGGGGGCCTCCAGAGTGGGGGTGGAGCAGGCGCGGGGTGCCTGCCCTCTGGTGGGGTCAATGTCACCCGCCCGGAACGGTCCGTCAATAGGCAAGAGAGCGCTCTCTCACAGCCCCGCGCACGCAATGGTGCATCTAGCAGCGAACATGGCGTTTCGCCGTCAATTGGAGGATCATTAAAGAAATCGCTCTCTTGGCACATGCGCACGTTGACCCGGTGGGGAGGCGGCATGAAACGTCCCACGCTGGAGGCCGTGGCGGCCAGGGCCGGGGTCTCCCGGGCCACGGTGTCGCGTGTGGTCAACGGCTCGGACACCGTGAACCCCCGGATCCGCGCGGTCGTCCTGCGCGCCGTCGAGGAACTCGGTTACATCCCCAACTCGGCGGCCCGCAGCCTGGTGACCCAGCGCACCGGATCGATCGGGCTGGTCGTCTCCGAGCCGCTCGCCCGCGTGTTCTCCGACGACCCCTTCTTCTCTCTGGTCGTCCGTACCGTGAGCCAGGAACTGGAGGCCGCCGACAAACAGGTCGTCCTCATGATCCCCTCCTCGCCGGCGGGCCAGGCGAGGGTCGAGCGGTACGTCACGGGCCGCCATGTGGACGGGGTCATCCTGCTCTCCCAGCACGGCGCGGATCCCCTGCCCGCGGCTCTCCTGCGGACGGGCGTACCCGTGGTGTCGCACGGGCGGCCTGTGTCCACGGCCAAGCCGCCGTACTGCGACGTCGACAACGTCGCGGGCGCACGGACCGCGGTGGAACACCTCCTGGCGAAGGGGCGGCGGCGCATCGCCACCATCACCGGCCCGCTCGACATGTCCGCGGGGCTGGACCGGCTGGCCGGCTACCGCGAGCTCCTCTCCGGAACCGGCCGCCGGTCCCTGGCCGCCATAGGGGACTTCACCCGTGAGTCGGGGGCGGCCGCGATGGACCAGCTCCTGGAGGACGACCCGGGTCTCGACGCGGTGTTCGCCGCGAGCGACCTGATGGCGACCGGAGCGCTGCACGCGCTGCGGAAGGCGGGCCGTCGCGTCCCTGACGACGTCGCCGTCGTCGGCTTCGACGACATCGACGCCGCCCGGTACACCGATCCGCCGCTGACCACCGTCCGCCAGCCCATCGCCGAGGTCGCCAAGGCCATCGTCCGGATGCTGCTCACCGGGGTCGACCATCAGGCCGAGCCGGTGATCTTCCCGACCGAGCTCATCGTGCGTGACTCCACCTGAGCCGGCCGCCGGCCCCGCGCGCGCCGGGCGGTTCGCGGATCAGGCGGGAATGGTGGCGAGGAGAGGCCAGGGGGTGGCCCGTTCGACCTGTGCGGCAGCACGCCGAGGAGATCAGCGGCTGGAACATCCGCGAGGTCGGAGCGGTCCCCGGCATCGCCGGGTTTCGCGCTGCACGTCGCGGCCGAGGAGTGCTACGAGGCGGCCGGGGTGCCCGGCCGGGCGATCTCCGGCACGGGTGCCGCTTCGGCGGCGCCACGGCGAACATCGAGGCGTTCACCGAGACCGCTGGATCACCATGCGCGGCGAGCCCCCGCAGTACCCGCTCTGACCGGCATCGGAATCGCGTGCGGCGCGGCGGGCGTTGACAGTCAGGTGACCATAGCGGAGGAACGCCTGATCGCGGATCGCGCCGCCACCGTGGAACTCGTGGCATCGCTGAGCGGCGACTGGGACGGCATCGTCGAGGCGTCGGCGCAGACCGGGGTGGATGACGAGCACGACCCGGAAGGCGCCACCATCGCCTTCGAACGCGCCCGGATCCAGGCGTCGCTGAGCCGGTCCCGCGCGCATCTTGCCGACCTTGACGACGCGCTCCGCCGCCTCGGTGACGGTACCTACGGCATCTGCGAACGCTGCGGCGGCCCGGTCGGGGAGGAACGCCTGGCCGCACGGCCGGCCGCCCGTACCTGCATCGCCTGCGCAAGCACCTGACCCGCATCACACGTTGCGCGGGGTCCTCCGCCGGTTCGCCGACCCCGGTGCGGGCGCTGGGTTCCACCATGAGACGGTCGGAAACGTGACGAACTACGCCCGCATGTATCGCTTCGGCGTCACCCCCTGGGAGCGCTACGGAAAAGCCGCGGCGGCGAGTATCGCCGCGCTGCTCGACCGCGAGGAGACCGAGCGGCCCCGCCCGCTCGGCCGGGCCCTCGACCTCGGCTGCGGTCGCGGCCAGTTCACCCCCGAACTCGGACGCAGAGGCTGGGAGGCGGTCGGCGTCGACTACGTGCCGGCCGCGATCGAAGCGGCCGGACGCCAGGCGGTGGAGGGCGTCACCTATGTCGTGGGGGACGTGACGAACCTGCCGCCGGCCGGCCTCGGGACGTTCGACTTCTTCCTCGACGTCGGCTGCTTCCAGGGTTTCGACGCCGAGCAGCAGCGGGCCGAGGGGCGGGGCGTCTCCGCGCTGGCCAACCCCGGCTCGACGCTGCTCATGCTCGCCTTCGGCCGCACCCGGCTGCGCGCCCGGGTGGGCGGGGTGTCCCAGGCGGAGGTCGAGGCCGCGTTCCCGGACTGGGAACTGCTCGACGTCCAGCCCGCGGACACCAAGGGGCTGGGCTGGCCGATGAACAGGACCTCACCGCAGTGGTACCGCCTCCGCCTGCGGTGACCTTGGCCGGTGTCACACGAAGAGGATGAGTTGGGCGGCGATGAGGACGTCGATCACGGCGCACCATAGGGCGTACGAGCGGAGCACGACCTTGTCGAGCCTGAGGTGGACGAGGTCCCAGATGCCGTGCAGGAACCAGCCGGCCGCCACGACGTAGCGGCCCGCCTCCGGGTCGATGATCAGGCCGGCCAGCGCCACGGCGCCGAAGCCGATCATGGCGAGTGCCTGTGCCTGGAGCTCACCCGACCGGAACAGGCGCCCGTCGGCGGCGCCCCAGACGAGGACGGCCAGGGCCACGGCCGCGGCGACCCCGGCCGGGTCGACGACGTCCACCGCCTCCAAGGCGGTGAAGGCGACGAGGAGGACGGCGAGCACCGCCCACGTCCCCCGGCGCCAATGGAACTTCGCGACCAGCAGGTAAAGCAGGGGCAGCAGTATGAACGCCTGCGCGAGGGACGTGACCTGCTCGCCGGTGTCGCCGCCGCCGCCCCAGGTGGCGGCGCTCATCGCGACGGCGAGGGCCGTCGGCCAGAGATACCGGGCGGCGGTGCCGATTCTTGACGTGGGCCGCGCTTCCGCACCGGGCGCGGCGGTGCCGAGCTCAGACATGGGCCGCGCTCCCGTACTCGGTGCGGCGGCGGAGCATGAGCAGGAACATCGCAGGCAGCATCAGGACGTGTTCCAGAAGCATCAGCGAGCCGCCCGCGATCACGCTCAACCACAGCAGCGGGAACAGCAGGGCGAGCGGCGCGAACATGGCGGCCGTCATCTCCAGGGAGCTCGCCCAGCCGTGGCCGCGGTAGCGCATCCACACGACCATTCCGACGGACATCTCGGCGGCCATCTCCACGGAGGCCCACTCGTCGCCGCCGGGGAACTCCAGCCCGGTGAGGGCCAGGGCGCCCCGCACGGCGATGCCGAGGACGGCCATCCCGACGAACATCGCTGCGATCATTTCCAGGTAGTGGCGGAGGAGGTGCCGCCAGGCGATCGCCTGCGGGCGACCGGTGGTGGGTGTCGTCATGACCGGGTCCCTTCTATACGGGGGTTGGGTATCTTCGCGTCCAAGCCTGGTGGACGCCCGGAACAGCCGTCAGTGCCGGAACCGCACGGGAGAGCAGGAAATCGTCATGGGATCCGATGACATTCGTCATGCGCCGCCCGGATCCGGTGTGCGCCGCCCGGACGGGGCCGCGGTGGGTCGCGAGCCGGGCCTTGAGCGTTTCCGCAGGCACGTCCGGTGGAGCCTGACCGCGACGTTCGCGATCTTCGTGGTCATGTTCGCCGAGGACTGGATCACGCATCCCGAGCTGAGCGTCCCGGGGCGTGCCTCGGCCGCGGCGGCACTGCTCCTCCTGATCGTGGCGATGGTCGTGTTGTTCGGCCGGCGGCTGCCGTCCACCGATGCGGAGGGGGGCGGGGACTCCGAACTGCCCCGGCCGCCGGTGGCGTGGCTCACCGCCGGGTGGGCGGCCGCGGTGCCGCTCGCGGTGATTCCGCTGGCGCTGCCCGGCCAGCGGCTGTGGTCGCTGGCGCCGGCGGTGATGGTGTCGGTCACCGCGACGTTCCTGCCGCCGGAGCGGCGGCGGCTCCTCATCGCCGCCGGGATCGTCGCCGCCGCGGCGATCGGCGGGCTGGCGGGCGGCGCCACCGGCGACGGGTGGCGGTTCGCGACGGGATTCCCGGCCGGGATGGTCGCCTTCACGGCGTGGACGACGCTCGGGGCACTGTGGGCGTGGGACGTCGCCGACCGGCTGAACCAGGGCCGCCGAATGGCCGCGGAGCTGGCCGTCAAGGACGAGCGGCTGCGCTTCGCCGCCGACCTGCACGACATCCAGGGCCATCACCTGCAGGTCATCGCGCTCAAGAGCGAGCTGGCCGCGCGGCTCGCCGGCACCGACGCGGCGCGGGCCGCGGAACAGATGACGGAGGTGCATCAGCTGGCCGTCGACGCGCTGAGCGACACCCGGGCCGTGGTGCAGGGGTACCGGCGCACCACACTGGACGAGGAACTCGCCAACGCGGCCAAGGTGCTGTCGGCCGCCGGCATCGAGACCCGCGTGGAACCGGGACACGACCCGGGGGCAGGCGAGCTGCCGGACGCCTGCCGGCACCTGCTGGGACTGGTGATGCGGGAGGCGACCACGAACATGCTGCGGCACAGCCGGGCGCGCGGCGCCGCGATCGGCTACCGGGTGGCGGACGGCACGGCCCGGCTGCGGGTGCGCAACGATGGGGCGGTGGACACGCCCGGAACGGGAACCGGCACCGGCCTGCGCACCCTCGCCGACCGGCTGGAACAGGTCGGCGGCAGGCTGACCTGGGAACACGACGGCGAGTGGTTCGAGCTGACCGGCTCGCTGCCGCTGCACGCGGAGGCGGGCGACCGATGATCCGGCTGCTGATCGCCGACGACGAGGACCTGCTGCGCGGCGCGCTCGCGGCCCTTCTGGAGCTGGAGGACGACCTGACCGTGGTCGCGGAGGCGGCGACCGGGACCGACGCCGTCGAGCTGGCCCGCCTGCACCGTCCCGACATCGCGGTGCTCGACCTGGAGATGCCGCCGGCGGACGGGCTGCACGCCGCCGGGCTCATCCGCGCCGAGCTGCCGACCCGGATCATCCTCGTCACCCGGCACGCCCGGCCGGGGGTGCTGCGCCGCGCGCTGGCCGCCGGGGTCCAGGGGTTCGTGCCGAAGACGACGCCCGCTTCCCGGCTCGCCGAGATCGTCCGGGACGTCGCCGCGGGCCGCCGCTACGTCGACCCCGACATCGCCGCGTCCGCGCTGACCGAGAGCGACTGCCCGCTCTCCGGGCGGGAGTTGGAGGTGCTGCGCGCGTCCCGGACGGGAGCGCCGGTCAGCGAGATCGCCGCCGAGGTGCACCTCGCTCCCGGCACGGTCCGCAACTACCTGTCGTCGGCCATGGCGAAACTGGGTGCGAACTCGCGGCATGCCGCCGCGCACCGCGCCTGGGAAGAGGGCTGGATCTGATCACGGCCCATGGTCGCGGCCCCTGGTCGCGGTCCCTGGTCGCGGTCCCCGGCGTCACGGGCTCCGGGCCGCGCGCTTTCGGGTGTGGGCGGCGCGGTGGGCGGCCATGCGGACGGGTGCGTTGGCGGTGCCGTAGCCGGTATGGCCGGAGGAGCGCTGGACGAATTCGAGGAAGACCCGCGACCCCAGGATCTCCGTGCAGAGGTGGAAGTACTCGGCGTCGCCGTCCCGGTCGTAGAGGACGCCGTGCTCGCGCAGGGCGGTGAGCAGGGCCGGGTCGGGTGCGAGGCGGGCGTCCAGGTCGTCGTAGTAGTTGCCGGGGACGTCCAGGAGCGGGGCGCCACGGCCGCGCAGGACCTGTGCGGTGCGGAAGATGTCGCCGGTGTGGAAGGCCACGTGCTGGGGGTCGGGGACGGCCGGAGCCCAGGAGCCGCGGCGCAGCACGGTCCCGTCGAGCAGGAGGCGCAGCCTGCGGCCGGGGTCGGTGACGGCCCGGCTGCGGACGAGCCCGAAGGGCGCGGCGAGTTCGGCGTCGTGCTCGGGCGCGAGACCGAACAGCGAGCGGTAGAAGAGGGTCGCCTCATCGAACGCGTCGAAGGGCTGCGACAGGGCGAGGTGGTCGATGGCGGTGATGCCGGCCTCGGCCGGTCCCGGCATGCCGGAGAGGATGAAGTCGCCGAGCCAGCCGTCCGGGGCGCCGGTCCGGCAGAAGAAGACGGCGGTGCCGTCGGGGGCGGCCACCGAGGTCAGGTCGGCCTCCGCCGCACCGCGGGTCCGCGGCAGGGCGGGGGCAAGCAGCGCGGTGGCACGCCGCGCCGAGCGTCCGGGATCGCCGGTCTCGACGGCGAACGCGCCGATGGCGGCCCGGGCCGTTCCGGTGGTGTTGAGCAGGACGCGGGCATCGCCCTGCTGCCAGAGCTGTACCGGCTTGGACCGGTGCTGCCCGATGTGCGCGAATCCGGTGGCGGCGAGGGTCCTGGCCATCTCGGTGCCGGACTCGGCGTCGGCCGCCAGTTCCACGAAGGCGAAACCTTCGGGCGCGGACGCCGCCGGGACCGGCGCGGGCAGGCCCCGGCGGGCGGCCGCCGCGGGGTCGCGGTGGACGAGTCCCTCCTCCAGCACGATCAGCGAACGCATCGCGTCCACGGCCGCGCGGCCGGGGGGTGCCTGCCGGAACACGTCGTTGAAGACCTCCAGCGACAGCGGGCCGGGGTAGCCGGCCGCGAGCACCCGCGAGGTGAAGCCGACGAGGTCGAAGGCGCCCTGCCCCGGGAAGAGCCGGTGGTGGCGGCTCCACTGGAGCACGTCCATGCGCAGGTGCGGGGCGTCGGCGAGCTGGAGGAAGAAGAGCTTCTCGGCGGGGAACTCCGCGATGCCCGTGATGTCGCCGCCGCGTGACAGCACGTGGAAACTGTCGAGGCACAGCCCCAGCGCGGGATGGTCGGCCCGCAGGACGAGGTCCGCCGAACGCTCCCACGTCCGGACGAACCTCCCCCAGGCCAGCGCCTCGTAGGCGACCCGGACCCCGTGGTCGGCGGCGACCTCGGCGAGGGCGCGCAGGTGCCGGGCGGCGAGGGCGTCGTCGTCGACGGCCTCGGACGCGACCGACGAGCACACCAGGACGGTGCCGGCGCCGAGGCGCCGCGCCAGCGCGAACTTGTGCCCGGCCCTGCGCAGGTTGCGCCGGTGCAGCTCCTCCGGGACGGCCTCGAAGTCGCGGAACGGCTGGTAGAGCTCGACGGTCAGGCCGAGGCCGGCGCAGCGTTCGGCGACCTGCTCGGGGCTGAGCGGGCAGGCGAGGAGGTCGTTCTCGAAGATCTCGACGCCGTCGAATCCGGCGGCCGCGGCCGCGCTCAGCTTGTCTTCGAGCGTGCCCGACAGGCACACCGTCGCGATCGACCGTCGCATGGTCCTTCCCTCCATTCCCGCGCAGGGCCCGGTTCGCCGGTCAGGGGGCGGTGGAGCGGATCGTCTTGAACAGCCCGGCCTGCTCGCCTTCGAGGTTCGCGCCGAAGTACGCCCTGGCCTTCGTGGCGAACGCGTTGCGGTCGACGTCCTCGACGATCGCGGGCTCGCCCTTGCCCTTCCACTCGGCGAGGATCTTCGCCTCGTCCTGCTCGATGCACTTCCGGTTGGCGGCGCGGGTGTCCGAGACGGCCTTCTGGAGGGCCTTCTGCTGCTCGGGACCGAGCTTCTTCCAGCTTTCCTCGTTGATGACGATGAGCTGGGAGCCGGTCTGGTGTCCGGTCAGGCTGACATGGGTCTGGACCTCGTCCAGGCTCTTCTCCGCGATCGTCGGGATCGGGTTCTCCTGCCCGTCGATGGTCTTGCGCTGGAGGCTGAGGTACAGCTCCTCGAACGCGACGGCGGTGGGGGTGGCGCCGACCGCCTTGGCGTTCTCCAGGTAGATCTTGGAGTCGGGGAACCGCATGCGCAGGCCCTTGAGGTCCTCGGGCTTGCGGATCGGCTTGTTGGCGGTGAAGTGCCGCATCCCGAAGTACCAGACGTCCAGCACGCGGGCGCCGGTCGCCTTGGCGAACTCCGCCTTCAGGCCGGTGCCCTCCTGCCCGTCGAAGAAGGTGAACAGGTGGTCCGGCCCGTTGAACGCGTAGGCCATGTCCAGGACGCCGATGGGGGCGTAGCTCCCGGCCAGCGCGGACGAGCCCTGCACGTCCATGTCGAGGTCGCCGGACCTGACGGAGGTGAAGCGCGTGTCGTCGTTGCCGAGCTGGCTGTTGGGGAACGTCTCGACCTTGACGCCGATGTCCTGGCCGTTGACCGCGTCGGCGACGGCCTTGATGCCGCAGCGGGTGTGCGGATGGTTGTCGGTGTAGCTGTTGGCGAAGGACAGGGTGACGGTTCCTCCGTCGTCGCCGCTGTTCATCGCGCTGCAGCCGGTCGCCAGGACGGCCGTGGCGGTCAGGGCCAGCAGCGTCTTGTGGGGTGTTCTCGGCATCTGCCTTGCTCCTCACGGGGTGGGGGGTGTCGGGTCGTGGGTGGTGCCGGCCCGGGTCGCTACAGGCCGAGCAGCCGGGGCAGGAAGGTGACGATCCCGGGGACGAAGGTCACCAGCATCAGCACGGCCAGGAGCGGGAGCAGGAACGGAAGGGTCCCGCGGAAGACCTCGTGGACCGGCATCCGCGCGACGGGGCTCATGACGTACAGCACCGCGCCGATCGGCGGTGTGAGCAGGCCGATCATCAGGTTCATGATGATGATCACGCCGAAGTGCATCGGGTCGACGCCGAACTCGGCGGCGATCGGCAGCAGGATCGGGACCGTGATCACCAGGACCGAGATGCCCTCCAGGATGGCGCCCAGCAGGATCATCAGAGCGTTGACCAGCAGCAGGAAGACGAGGGGGTTGTCGGTGAGCCCGAGCATCGCCTCGGAGACCCGCTGGGGGATCCGCTCCCGGGCGAGGATCCAGGCGAGCAGCCCGGACGCGCCGACGATCAGGGTGATCGACGCCGTGGTCGCGGCGGTCTCCCGGGCGATGCCGAACAGGTCCCGCCAGGTGATGCGGCGGTAGGCGGCGCCGAGGACGAGAACGTAGGCGGCCCCCACCGCCGCGGCCTCGGTCGGGGTGAACACCCCGCCGAGGATGCCGCCCAAGATGATCACCGGGGCGCCCAGCGGGCCGAGGACGCGCAGGCCCGTGCGGCGCAGCGTCGCCCAGGAGAAGGGGTCGCCGCGCAGATCGCTCCGGCGGCGCACCAGGACGTAGACCATGACGGCCAGGCCCGCGGCCATGAGGAACGCGGGGGTGACCGAGGCGGCGAACAGCGCCCCGGTCGAGACTCCGGCGATGCCGGCGTAGACGACCGCGGGGATGCTCGGCGGCATGACCGGCCCGATCAGGCTGGAGGAGGCGCTGATGCCGACGGCGAACCGCGGCGTGTAGCCGTTGCGGACCATCGCGGGGACCTCGACCTTGCCGAGGCCGGCGGCGTCGGCGAGCGCCGAACCGCTCATCCAGGAGAACCCGAGGCTCACGCCGATGTTGACGTAGCCGAGGCTGCCCCTGACCCGTCCGACGGCGGCGAGCGCGAACTCGAACAGCCGGTCGGCGATGCCGGCGTGGTTGGCGACGACGCCGAGGAGGATGAACAGCGGGACGGCCAGCAGGGGGAAGCTGTTGACCGCCTCGGTGGCCTGCCGGACGCTCAGCCCCGCCGAGTAGCCCTCCAGGGAGACGTAGGTGAGGCACGGGCCGAGCAGCGCGAACGCGACGGGGACGCGCAACAGCAGGAGGGCGGCGATGGCCGCGCCGAGTAGCACCATGCTCATGTCGGCTGCTGGTCCTCTCGGTTGTCGGGACCGCTCTGGCCGCCTTCGGCGGTCGCGTCCGTCTCGTCGGTGTCGTCCGCCTCGGGTTCCGGCCGGAAGACGGCGACGATCGAGCGGACGGTGGTGAGGAGCAGTCCGGCGAGCGGAATGGCGTAGAACAAGCGCATCGGCATGCCGAGCGCGGGCGAGGCCTGTGAGTCGCCGGCCGTGACCAGGACCCACGCCTCGTAGAGGAGGTTGAGGCAGACGATCGCGACGGTGATGTTGGCGGCGGCGCGGACGATGCGCAGCAGCCGGGGCCCGGCCACGATGTCGACCAGTTTCAAGGTGATGTGGCTGTCGCGTGCCGCGAGGTAGCCCGACATCGCGAAGGTGAGCCAGACGAAGCTGAACCGCGCGAGTTCACCGGTCCAGACCCAGCCGCCGGCGGGCAGATAGCGCTGCGCGGCCTGGAGCAGCATCAGGACGCCGATCACCGCCAGCAGGACGCTGCCGGTGATCGCCTCGGCCAGGGACAGCGCCCGAAGGACGCGGCCGGGCCGGCGGCCCGGGGGCACGGTGGTGGCAGGGGTCATCGGTGGTCCTCCCCCCAGTCGGACAGGTCGATCCAGGACTTGCCGGGCTCCGTCCGGGCCTCGGCGAAGGCACGCTCGGCCTGCCGCGGGGGCAGGCCCGGCCGCAGCAGCCCGGCCAGCCGGGCAGCCGCGCCGGCGACCGCCGCGACGGTCGCGGCGAAGTCGTCCGGGTGGTCGTAGATGAGGGTGCCGCGCACCTGGAGCTGCCGCCGCGTCAGCTCCATCGTCGACAGCCCGACCGGCTCACTGCTCATGCCGATCACCATGACGGTCCCGCCGGTCGCGACCTTGTGGGCGGACGTCTCCCAGGCGGCGGGGACTCCGGCGGTGTCGAAGACGAACGGGAAATGACGTTCGTCGTCGGGCGCGACGGACCGGGCCCCGATCCGCTCGGCGAACGCGACCCGGTCGGCCCGGGGGTCGGTCACGAACACGCCGGCTCCGGCCTCCAGGAGCGACAGGCAGGTGAGGAGGCCCTGTGACCCGGCGCCGACGACCAGGCACTCGGTACCGGGGCCCACACCGGCGCGCCGCACCGCCGACCGGGCGACCGCGAACGGCTCGACGCACGCCATGGTCTCCGCGCCTACCGGGGACGGCAGCGGCCAGGCGAACCGCGCGGGGACGGCGACCCGTTCGGCGAGCAGTCCGGGGACCGTGATGCCGGGACTGAGCCTGCGCTCGCAGCCGGAGGTGAGGCCGCGCAGGCACGGGGAGCAGGAGAAGCAGCAGTAGTTGGGCTCGACCACCACATGCTGTCCGACATGCCGGTCGTGGACGGCCGGGCCCACGGCGACGATGCGTCCGCCGCCCTCGTGGCCCGGCACCCAGGGCAGGGCGGGCGTGGGACGGGTGCCGTCGTGGACGGCGAGGTCCGATCCGCACAGGCCGACCGCGCTCATCGCGACGACCACGTCGTGGGGTCCGGGGTCCGGCTCCGCCCAGGAGTCGACGACCTCGGTGCGCCGGGGTTCCGTCAGGACGATTGCCCGCATGTGTTCCGTTCTTCGCGCACGGGTGGCGGTGGCCGCTGTGACCCCCGCCACATTTCTTGAATGTGCCGTTGACCCTAAAATCAGTGGTCGAGCCATGGCAAGCGGTTGCCAAAACTTTCCATCATGGGAAACTGAGGCCGGCGCGGGCCGAGCGGAGGGTGGGCGAGTGGCAGAGGGACGAGCGGGCAGCGGGCGGCCGACGATCTACCACGTGGCGCAGGAGGCGGGGGTGTCGCCCTCCACGGTGTCGCGTGCGATGTCCAACCCCGGACGCGTCAACGCGGCGACCGCCGCCCGCGTCGCCGAGGTCGCGGCCCGGCTCGGCTACCGCACGAACACGCTGGCCAGGGCGCTGCCGTCCGGCCGGACCGACACCCTCGCGCTGTTCGTCTCCGACATCACCAACCCCCACTTCTTCGGCGTCATCCGCGGCGCCGAGCACCAGGCGCGCGCCGCGGGCTGCACGCTCATCGTCGGCGACACCGAGGAGTCACCCGAGGTCGAGGCGCGCAACATCGAACGGCTCGGGCCGTCCGTCGACGGGTTCGTCATCGCGGCGAGCCGCATGTCCGACGAGGAGATCACGAAGCTCTCGGCCGGGCACCGCCTCACCCTGGTCAGCCGGCAGGTCGCCGGCGTGCACAGCGTCATCGTCGACCACGCCGAGGGCACCCGCCAGATCGTCGAACACCTCGCCTCGCTCGGCCACCGCTCGATCGTCTTCCTCGGCGGACCGCCCCGCTCCTGGCTGGGCGCACGCCGCTGGGAGTCCCTGGCGGTCGCCGCCGGACGGCACGGCATCTCCGCCCGGCGCATCGGGCCCTTTCCCCCCACCGTGGCCGGTGGCGCCGCCGCCGCCGACGCCGCACTCGGGACGGGCGCCACGGCCGCCGTCGCGCACAACGACCTGCTCGCCATCGGCGTCCTGCGCCGCTGCGCCGAACGGGGCGTGGCCGTGCCCGAGGACATCAGCGTCGTCGGCTATGACGACATCTTCGGCGCGGACTTCTGCTCTCCGCCGCTGACCACCCTCGCCGGCCAGTTCGAGGAGTCCGGCCGCACCGCCGTCGACATGCTCCTGGCCATGCGCGACCGCGACGGCGTCCGCCCGGCCCGCGACCAGGTCGTCCTCCCCTCCCACCTGGCCATCCGCCGCTCCACCGGCCCCACCCCCCGCTGACCCTGGGAGCGCGGGCCGGTCAGGGATTCGGGGGCGCGTCGCCGGCGGCGAGGCGGGCGCGCAGGGTCTTGCGGTCGAGCTTGCCGACGGCGGTCTTGGGGACGGCGTCGCTGAAGACGATCCTGCGGGGCTTCTTGTAGGAGGCGACCCGTTCGGTCACGTGCGCCACCAGCCGTTCGCGGAGCTCGTCGTCGGCGGTCGTCCCGGGGGCGAGGACGACGACGGCGGTGACCGCCTCCACCCAGCGTTCGTCGGGGGTGCCGACGACCGCGGCCTCGCGCACGGCCGGGTGCTCCAGCAGGGCGTCCTCGACCTCGCGGGGGTAGACGTTGTAGCCGCCGCTGATGATCATGTCGGAGGTCCGGTCCTTGAGGTGCAGGAAGCCGTCGTCGTCCAGGACGCCGACGTCCCGGGTGTGGACCCAGCCGTCGCGGAAGGTCTCCGCGGTCAGCTCCGGGGCGTCGAAGTACCCGGCGACGGACGAGGGGCCGCGCACCACGATCTCGCCCGGCTCGCCCTGCGGGACTTCGCGGCCGTCCTCGTCCAGCAGCCGCAGTTCGATCTCGGTCGAGATCTGCCCGCAGGCGGCGAGCCGGTCGCCGGTGTGGTCCTCGGGACGCAGCACCGCGATGCACAGCGGGATCTCGGTCTGCCCGTAGTACTGCCAGAAGCGGTCCCGGCCCCAGACGCCCATGGCGCGCTCGATGACGGGACGCGGCATGGGCGAGGCGCCGTAGATGACCCGGCGCAGCGTGGAGACGTCGGCGGTCGCGAAGTCCGGGTGCTCGACCAGCATCTGGATCATGGTCGGCACCAGGTTGATCGCCGTGGCCCCATGGCGGGTGATCGCCTGCAGGAACGGCTCCGGTGCGAAGCCGGGCAGGATGACCGTGCGGCCGCCGCGCAGCCACAGCGGCAGCACGAACACCCCGCTGGCGTGGATGAGGCTCGCCGCGTGCAGCATGACGTCCTCGTGCGTGGCCGGGAAGAGGTTGAGCAGCACGTTCCGGCAGATGCCCGCGTAGGACGCCTGGGTGTGCTGCGCCGCCTTCAAGGTCCCGGTCGTGCCGGACGTGAACAGGGTGAGGATCACGTCGTCGGCGCCCACCTCGACGTCGGGCAGGGTCGCGGGCGCGCTTTTGGCCCGTTCCATGAGGGGCGGTTCGCCGTCCAGGCCTGTCTCCAGGCCCAGGAACGCCACGCCGGGCAGCGCGGCGGCCAGCTCGCGGGCCCGTTCGGTCAGGTCGGCGCCGAACACCACGAGTTCGCACCGGGTGTCGGTGAGCATGGTGACGTGCTCGGCCACCGACAGCCGGGCGTTGAGGGGAACGCGGTTGATCCCGCCCTTCACGCAGGCGAAGTCGAGCGGGACGCTGAGCATGCTGTTGTTCACCAGGAGGCCGACGCGCCGGTGGTGGCCGGCGCCCTCCCGCGCCAGCGCGTGGGCGAGCCGGTTGCTGAGCTCGTCGACCTGGCCGAACGTCAGCTCCTCGTCGCCGAATATCACGGCGGCCCGATCGGTGTGCTGGCGTGCGCCACGGACGATCAGCTCACGGGTGGTGGGACTCATGGGGTGGTCTCCTCTCGGGCGAACCGGCCGTGCCGGCCCGCTCCGGCGGCGAAGCGGGCGGCGCCGGCCACGCCCTCACGCTGGACGATGGGAACGCCGGCGGCCCCCTCGGCGCGCAGCGCCTCGGCGAGGGGCAGGTCGAGGCCGGCGTAGGTGGAGGCACGGTCGGCGAGCACGCATTCGAACGGGAAGCCCGCGATCTGGTCGGCCAGCTCCCGTGCGGCGTCGACCGCCTGCCCGGTTTCGACGACCCGGTTGGCGAGGCCGATGGCGAGCGCCTCGTCGGCCTCCACGGGCCGTCCCGTCATGATCAGGTCGAGCGCCCGGCCCAGGCCGACGATCTGCGGCAGCCGGACGGTGCCGCCGTCGATGAGCGGCACGCCCCAGCGGCGGCAGAAGACGCCCAGTACCGCGTCGCGCTCCACGATCCGCAGGTCGGCGAGCAGGGCCAGCTCCAGCCCGCCCGCCACGGCGTACCCGCTGACGGCGGCGATGAGCGGCTTGCCGAGCTTCATCCGGGTCGGGCCCATGGGGCCGCTTCCGCCACCGGCGGGGTCGAGTTCGTTGCTGCGTTCGGGGTCCCCCACCGAGGTCAGGTCGGCTCCGGCGCAGAACGTCCCGCCGGTCCCGGCGAGCACCGCCACGCGCTGCCCCGGGTCGGCCTCGAACGCCTCGAACGCCTCGCGCAGCTCGGCGGCCATCCGCCGGTCGACGGCGTTGCGCCGGTCGGGACGGTCCATCCAGATCGTGGTGGTCGTGCCCGCCACCTCGACACGCACGTCTGCCATCGGCACCTCCCGCGGTCCGCAGAACACGACCTACAGTGAAACGACCTCTTCCATTTGTAACACACTGTGGAAAAATCTGGCTAGGAGTTGTTACAAGTGCTCGAGCTGACCGCCCGCAAATTCCTGCTGGACCTGGTGACGGCCCGGCCGCGCACCCGGTTCTCGATCTCCACGCTGTGCCTGGGCGGGGAGATCGTGGGGTTGAGCGCGCCGAGCATCCGGATGGCCGCGAAACGGCTGAACGAGCAGGGCGTGCTGGAACGCGACGGCCGCGGCGTCTACATCGCGCGTCCCGACCGGCTGCGCGCCTACCCCCACATCGAGCAGTGGGCGACCCGCCACACCTCCCGCGTGCCGTGGACGGGACGCTGGGCCGCGGTCGAGAACTCCGCCACCGCCCGCACCGACCGCGCGGCCCTGCGCCACCACGACCGGGCCCTGCAGCTCCTGGGACTGCACGCCTGGCGCGGCGCGCTGCACGTCCGTCCCGACAACCTCCGCGGCGGCGTGGACGGGCTGCGCGGGACGCTCACCGGCACCGGCATGGCCCCCGAGGCGGTCGTGTTCGCGATCGACCGGCTCGATCCGGCCACCGACCGGGAACTTCGCGGCCTCTGGGACACCGGCGGCCTCATCGCCCGCCTCACCCGGACGGCGGACGAGCTCACCCGGAGCCGCGACCACCTCGGCACCCTCACCCCCGAGGAGTTCGCCCACGAGTCCCTCCTGCTCGGCAGCCGGGCGATCGCCACGATCCTGCACGACCCCCTGCTCCCCGAAGAGCTCTGCGACCCCGAACCCCACCGCCGGCTGGTCGCGGTCACCACGGCCTACCAGAACACCGCCCAAGCCACCTGGGGACGCCTCCTCGGCCTGGACGCCGACAACCCGGACTGAAACCCTCGGGCCAGAGTGACCCGGCCGGACGCGCGGCCGTTGTCAACTCTTTCCCTTGAACCCACCTGATTCTCGGGTGATGGTCGCAGGAGCGGCGTCGTCCGGTACGGATCCGGCCGTGTCGCAGCGGGGGCACAGGACCGGCGGAACCGGATCGTGGAAGGGAAGCCCCCGATGGCGGCCAAGGAAGTGTTCGGCAGCAGGATCACCTTCGTCGCCGCCGCGATCGGGATGGCCGTCGGCACCGGGAACATCTGGCGGTTCCCCCGGGTGGCGGCCGAGTGGGGCGGGGGCGCCTTCCTGGTCGCCCTGGTGGTGGCGAACCTGGTGTGGGCCGTCCCGATCCTGATGGCCGAATCCTTCATGGGCTCCAAGAGCAGGCTCGGCACGGTGGGCGCCTTCCGCGACTTCATGGGGCGCAGGTTCGCCTGGATGGGCGCCTACATGGGGTTCGTCACCGTCGGCATCCTGTTCTACTACTCGGTGGTGTGCGGGTGGACGCTGCGCTACCTGCTCTACTCGCTCACCGGGACCTTCGACGAAGGGCGCGACACCCAAGCGCTGTGGGACGAGTTCACCTCCACCCCCTGGCAGACGATCCTGTTCCACCTGCTGGCCATCGGGCTGGTGGGCGCCATCGTCGCCCGCGGACTCAAACGCGGCTACGAGCAGATCCTCAAGTGGGCCATCCCCGCACTGTTCGTGATCCTGCTCGTGCTGGCGGTCCGGGCGCTCACGCTGGACGGGGCGGAGGAGGGGCTGCGGCACCTCTTCGTCCCCGAGTGGGACCGGCTCGGCGACGCCCAGCTCTGGCTCCAGGCGTTCACCCAGATGGCCTTCTCCACCGGCGCCGGGTGGGGCCTCTACCTGACCTACGCGGTCTACATGCGGCGGCGGGAGGACTTCGGGCTCAACGCCACGGCGGTGTGCGCGGGGAACCTGCTGGCGTCCCTGCTCGCCGGCACCGCCGTGATCGGCGCGCTGTACGCGCTGGGCGAGCCGCAGCAGATCGCCAGCGCCACCGCGGGCAACGAGGGCCTGGCCTTCGTCTTCTTCCCCCAGCTGTTCGCCGAGATGCCCGGCGGCGCCTTCTTCGGTGTGCTGTTCTTCCTGGCGCTCGTCATGGCGGGGCTCTCCAGCCTGATCGCGATGGCGGAGCTGGCCACCCGCAACGTCATGGACGCCGGTGTGACCCGCACGCGCGCGGTCGGGCTGGTGGTCGCGGTCACCGCCGTCGCCGGCATTCCCTCGGCGCTCAGCCTGGACTTCTTCGCCAACCAGGACTTCGTGTGGGGTGTCGCGCTGCTGATCAGCGGCCTGCTGGCGGCGATCGCGATGATGAAGTACGGGCTGGAGCGGGCGCGGGCGGCGATGGACGCCGACAGCGACTTCCGCATCCGGGCCTGGTGGCCGTGGCTGATCCGGCTGTTCCCCGCGATGTTCGCGTTCGTCATCGGCTGGTGGGTCTACCGGGCGATCGACGAGTTCGCCCCCGACGACTGGTGGAACCCCTTCGCGACGTTCAGCGTCGCCACGCTGCTGCTGCAGTGGACCCTGCTGTTCGTCGTCCTGTACGCGCTGAACAACGTCTTCGCCGACCGGATCGGCGGCGGGCCGATGACCGCACCGGCGCCCGCCGGGGCCGTCCCGCCCTCCGGCGCGGTCGAAGGCGCGGTCGAAGGCGGCGATGACAAGACCTCCTCCTGAGTTCCGCCCGGTGAGAAAGGAGACCCCGTGGACACCGAAGTCCTGGTGTGGACCGTCGTGTTCCTCGGCGGCGACGTGCTCGTGCTGATCCTGCTGCTCTTCTGGGCGGTCAGGAAGGATCGGGAGAAGCGGGCCGCGGCCGGGCCGGGAGTGCGCGGATGAGGAACGCGATGACCACCAGCGACGACAGCGCCCACCAGATGTGCGCGTCCTGCCACGGGGCCGGGGTCAGTCGCGTCATGAACAGGTAGGCGAAGGCCGCCCAGAGGCCGGTGACGACGATCACGGGCCAGGTGCCCCGGCCCCAGCGCATGATGAGGTACGGCATCGGCCACATCAGGTACTGCGCGCCGAACCGGTAGGTCACGATGAGGAAGACCAGCAGCAGCGCGAGGGTCAGGGCGACGGGGTCCGCCTTGCGCCACCACCAGGCGGCGGCGAGCAGCGCCAGCGCGAGCACCGGGGTGCCGACGGTGCCGTACCCGGCGGACACCACCTGCTCGCCGCCGGTCACGATCGCGGTCCATCCCCAGTCCCCCACCACCGGACGCGCCGACAGCGACGCCGACAGAGTGGCGGGCAGCCGGTCGATCGGGGTGCCGAAGACCGGGACGCTGCTGACCAGGAACGCGACGGGGACCACGGCCGTCCACCCGAGGACGGTGAGCCGGCGCCGCAGGCCGGGGACGGCGAGCAGGACACCGGGCAGAAGCAGCACCGACCAGTTGGCCGAGGTGACGGAAAGGCCGATGAGCACACCCGCCAGATGGACCCCGCCGTTGCGGGCGGCCAGGAGCGCCGCGGCGCCCAGCACCAGCGTGATGGGGCCGAACTGGCCGTGCACGGCGCTCACCATCAGCACCACCGGCGCGCACGCGTACTGGAGGCCCCGGAGGGCGCGGACCCGCGAATCCGGATCCGTGCTCAGTTTCGCCACCAGCGGGATCAGAGCGAGATCGGCCAGGACGGGAACGACGCGTCCGGTGAACCCCCAGGGCAGCCCCAGCAGGTCGCCGAGCGCCCGGACTCCGGCGAGGAGATAGGCCAGCAGCGGCAGGAAATGCCAGCCGCCCTCGCGCAGTTCGAAGAGCGGGTCCCGGCCGTCGAGCACGGCGTCGGCGGTGGCGGGGAAGTCCACGGCCAGGTCATAGGGCTGCCAGGTGTCCTGCGCGGCGATCAGCATCATCGCCGCGCGCAGCACCGCCCCGACGGCCACGGCCGCCCACAGCGGGGGCGCCCACCGCCGCCGCGCGGCGAGCACGCCGAGGGCGAGCCCGGCCACCAGCGGCAGCCCCATCACCAGAACATGGATCACCGCTCGCCCCTCATCCGTTGATCACCATGCCGGACCCGGTGCGCCTCGCCGGTTCGAGTCGGTACCCCGGCCGAGGTTCCGTTAGGGTCGGCGATCAGAAGTTTCACGAGCGTACGGCGGGTGAGCAAATGACAGGGACGACGGCTCCGGGGCAGGACCCGGGCCTCACCGGGGCGCGGGTGCTGGTGACCGGGGGTGCCGGATTCATCGGCGGCCGCCTGGTCACCGCCTTGCTGGACGCTGGGGCGGAGGTCGTCGTCGCAGATCGGCAGCCCCATCCCGACCCCGCCGTCCGGTCGGTGGTCGGCGACCTGTGCGACCCGCAGGTGCGCCGCGCCGCCGTCTCGCGCGGGCTGGACGGCATGGTCCACCTGGCCGCGGTGACCTCGGTGCTGCAGTCGGTGGAGGACCCGGCCGGCGTCTACCGCCTGAACGTCGAGGCCACCGCCGACCTGCTGGAGCTGTGCCGCGAACGTGAGGTGCCGCGCGTGGTGTTCGCCTCGACCAACGCCGTGACCGGCGACGTCGGCGGCACCCCCATCAGCGAACGGATGCCGCTGCGGCCGCTCACCCCCTACGGCGCGACGAAGGCGGCGGCGGAGATGCTGCTCAGCGCCTACACCGGCGTGTACGGGATGCAGACCTGCGCGGTGCGCTTCGCGAACGTGTACGGGCCGGGCATGCGGCACAAGGACAGCTTCGTCCCGCGGCTGATGCGCGCCGCCGCCTCGGGCGGCGGCGTCCAGGTGTACGGCGACGGCGCCCAGCTGCGCGACTACGTGCACGTCGACGACGTGGTGCAGGCCGTGCTGCTGGCGTGGCGGACCGGCCGCACCGGCCCGCTCGTCGTCGGGTCGGGTTCCTCCACGAGCGTCAACGACCTGATCGACACGGCGCGGGCGGTCACCGGCGCGCCCATCCCCGTCGAGTACACGCCGGCCAAGGCGGGCGAGATGCCCGCGGTCGTCCTCGACATCTCCGAGGCGCGCGCGCTGGGCTATGAGCCGCACCACGACCTCCGCTCCGGGATGGCGACCGTCTGGCCCGATTTCGCACCGGTGGAGGTCGCGTGACCGGGGCACCGAACCGCGCGGGAGGCGGCGTGAACGACGCGGGAGGTTCCGTCGACGACGCGGCGGTCGCGGACTTCGCCGACGAGTACGGCACGAAGCTGCCGCCGATCGCGGTCGTCATCGCCGCCTACGACGAGGAACGCGGCATCGGCGAGGTCGTGCGCTCGATCCCCGGAACCGTCGCCGGACGCGCCACCGCGGTGATCGTGGTGGTGGACGGGGCGACCGACAAGACCGCCACCGTCGCCCGCGAGTACGGCGCGATGGTCTGCGACGTGCCGGTCAACCGCGGGCAGGGGGCCGCGCTGCGGCTGGGCTACCGCCTCGCCCGCGAAGGCGGCGCCGAGTTCATCGTCACCACCGACGCCGACGGCCAGTACGACTCCGCCCAGATCCCGCGGGTGCTGGCCCCCGTGCTGGAGGGCGAGGCCGACTTCGTCACCGGGTCGCGCCTGCTGGGCCGGCAGGAGACCTACGACCGCGTCCGCCGCGTCGGCGTTCACGTCTTCGCCTGGCTGGTGAGCAGGCTGACCGGGCAGCGCATCACCGACACCTCGTTCGGCATGCGGGCCATGAGGGCCGAGGTCACCGGCGCCGTCACCCTCCGGCAGCCGCAGTACCAGTCGTCCGAGCTGCTCATCGGCGTCATCTCCAGGGGGTACCGGGTGCGGGAGGTGCCGGCGACGATGCGGCTCCGCACGGCCGGGTCCACCAAGAAGGGCGGCAACCTCGTGTACGGCTTCCGCTACTCACGGGTCGTCGTCGGGACCTGGTGGCGGGAACGCCGCGGCGCGTCCGCCTCACCGGCCCCGGGCCGGGTGCCGGGGCCGCCCGCGAAGACGAGGTAGTGGAACAGGACGAACTTCACCACGAACATCAGGCCGTAGACGGCGAGGAAGACCCCGCCGACGAACGCCGTCTTCAGGCCGTCGGAGTCGAACAGCCGGGGGCTCAGGCGGTCCGCCGCGCCCGTCGCCCAGGCGGAGATGACCATGCTGGCCACGGCGATCCCCCAGTAGGGCACCAGCTCGCGCCACAGGGACGCGCGTCCTCGCCGTCCCCACGCCCACCGCCGGTTGAGGACGTAGTTCAGGCCCGCGCCCGCCCCCCAGGCGGCCACGGACGCGGCGCCCGGGCTGAGGAGCCCGGGCCCGTACGTCAGCAGCAGCGTCGCCTCGCTCGCCACCGCCGCCAGCACCGAGCCGATCGTGTAACGCGTGAAGATCAGCCGGAAGGCGCGCCGGCCGCGGGACCGGGGCCGGGCCTCGTCCTCGGGTCGAGCCTCGTCCTCGGGCCAGGGCTTGTCCTCGGACCGGGCCTTGGACCGGGCCTTGGACCGGGACCAGGCGGAATCGGCGTGCATCAATCCCGCGATGCCTCCGGCTCGGCCGGCACACGGGCGACCGCCAGGACCGACTGGCCGAAGCGCACCGGCAGGATCCGGTCCAGCACCCGGGTGACCGGGACGATCACCCGGTCGTACACGCCGACCGCTCCGCTGTTCGGCGCCTCCGCCCGCCCGAGCCGCATGGCCGCCCACCAGGCAAGGCCGCCGAGCAGGTTCACCGGCCGCACCCGCTCGCACTCAAGCCCGGCACGCCGGATCGCGTCCCGCAGCGTCGTGGGCGTGTAGCGGCGGAAATGCCCGACCCTGCGGTCGAAATCGCTGTACAGGCTCTGGTAACCGGGCACCCACAGGACGATCGTGCCGCCGGGAACGACCGAGCGCGCCAGCGAGGCGAGCACGCCGGCGTCGTCCTCGAAATGCTCCAGCACGTTGATCGCCACGACCGAGTCGACCGGCCGGTCCAGGCGATCGCCCGCGTCCAGGTCGAACCCCTGGACCTCGATCTCACCGGCGATCTTCTCGTCACCGGCGAACCGGTCCTTCATCACGGCCACGGCGCCGGGGTCGACGTCGGTGACCACGAGACGGTCCAGCCCGGTGAACTGGGCCGAGAACTCGCCCAGGCCCGCGCCGACCTCCAGCACACCGGCGCCGCAGTGCGGGGCGATCAGATCGAACTGGTAGCGCCGGTAGCGGGGCTTGTCCGCGCCCGCGGACTCGGCGTCCCGGTCTCCGAGCCCGCGGCCGGTGGCGCGGGTGAAGGCGCCCTGCGAGTCGTTCATGAGGCTCCCAGCCGTGTCACGTTTCCTGAACGGGTCCGGCCTGCTCACGCCAGTTGACCTTGGGACGCAGCGCCTCGGGCTTCACCCGGGCCGCGTACCGCTTGGCGACGTCGAACAGCGAAGTGATCAGGGTATCGGACAGCAGGTGCGGGGACAGGCCGAGATCGAGCAGCCGGGTGTGCACCACGTTGTAGTAGTGCTCCTCGCGCTCGACGCGGGGGTTGTCGAGGTGGTCGATCTGGACGTCGCCGGGGAAGCAGCGGGCGACGGTGTCGGCCATCTCCTGGACGGACGCCGCCTCGGTCATCTGGTTGAACACCCGGAACTCGCCGCGCTCGGCGGGGTTCTCGCAGGCCAGCTGGACGCACCGGACGGTGTCGCGGATGTCGATGATCCCGCGGCGCTGCCCGCCGCTGCCGTACACCGTCAGCGGGTGCCCGAGGACGGCCTGGATGACGAACCGGTTGAGCACCGTGCCGAAGACGGCGTCGTAGTCGAATCGCGTCGCGAGCCGGTCGTCCAGCATCGTCTCGGGGGTCGCCTGCCCGTAGACCACGCCCTGGTTGAGGTCGGTGGCCCGCAGCCCCCAGATCCGGCAGGTGAACTCGATGTTGTGGCTGTCGTGGACCTTCGACAGGTGGTAGAACGACCCGGGCCGCTTGGGGTACAGGACCCGGTCGCGGCGGCCCTTGTGCTCGACCTCCAGCCAGCCCTCTTCGATGTCGATCTCGGGTGTGCCGTACTCGCCCATCGTGCCGAGCTTGACGAGATGGATGTCGGGGTCGACCTCCCCGATCGCGTACAGCAGGTTCAGCGTGCCGACGACGTTGTTGACCTGCGTGTACACGGCGTGCTTGCGGTCGATCATCGAGTACGGCGCCGCGCGCTGCTCCGCGAAGTGCACCACGGCCTCCGGGCGGAACTCGCGCAGCATCCCGTAGGTGAACTCCGCGTCCGTCAGGTCGCCGACGTACACGCCGATCGATTCACCGGTCAGCTCGCGCCACGCCCCGACCCGCGTCTGCAGCGACTCGATGGGCACCAGGCTCTCGACGCCGAGCTCGAAGTCGTACTGCCGCCGGACGAAGTTGTCGGCGACGGCGACCTGGTGACCGCACTGCGACAGATGCAGGGCGGTCGGCCAGCCGAGATATCCATCGCCGCCGAGGACTAGAACACGCATGTACCTCTCCTGTAATTACCTCAAGCCACGGCGGGCCGGACGAGACCGCGATCGCGTCCACCCCCCTGCGGGACGTGGCGAGGTGGGCCGATCGTCTCCCCACACCGACACCACTGGACCGTGCGTAACCACCATGCCGACAAGACTTCCCGGCTCATCTGGCCGACACCCTATCGACCATGTCGAACTTGCGGCCATCGTGCGCGGCCGCGTCGCGTCGAAGCCGTAACGCGCCGACGGCCCCGGCAGTTCCCCGCGCGTCGCCCAGGCTCCGCCGCACTACGGGGTCAGCGGCGCCGCCACAGTTCCGGCGACCGGGTGCGTCCGCGGAGCCGGCCGGTCCCGAAGACCAGGACGAGCAGGAACGTTCCGGCCGCCAGGGTGGCCATGGCCATGATCACCGCCATGGGCGGGGTCGTCGTCGCCCAGAACACCGTGAAGACGATGAGCGCGACCGCGATGATCGACACGGGCCCGGTGAGACTCATCCGGGACGCCCGGATGGGGTGGTCTCCGTCGACGTGGCGGGTGCGGTCCGGGAGCGGCATGGCGTCCCCCTTCGGGGGCGAGCCGGCGTGGCGGGTCAGCCGCGGGCGGGATGCCGTCGTTGCCGGATATCCGGAGTCTACGCGTTCGGATTCACGTGTCCGTTGCGTAAGCTGGCGGTTGCCGAGGGCATTCCGCGCGCGGGCCGTCTTGCCGGCGCCGTCCCCGGCGGTTCACGACCCGGTACCGCATGGACCGAGAATGAGGCCCGCTGCATGGCCCGCTCCGCTCAGTTCGCCACCACGCCCGCCACGGCCGCGCTTCCCGATGACGAGACGGTGCCGCCACGGTTGCGCCTGGCACCGGGTGGCCGGGGACGCGGCATCATCGACGGCGGCTGGTGGCCGCGATCCCGCGCCGCCGTCCACGAGCTCACCGCGCTGGTGACCGCCCTCGCGGAGCCCTCGGACGAGATCACCCGCGTGAACGTCGACTTCGACGACTGGGACGACGTGCCCCTCCGCATCACCGCCCTCGGACGCGAGGTCAGGGTCGGCTGGCTGGCCAACCTCGACCACATGATCGCGGTCACCCGCGGCCACGCGGACCCGACCCTGCTGCTGGTCGTCCCGCCGGGGGCGAGGCCGTCGTCCGCGGAGGCCGCCCTGGCCAGGTCCGTCGTGGAGACGGAAGGCGTGATGCCGCAGGAGATCCTCGCCTCCTGCGACATCTCCACCGCCCGAAACTGAGTCCGCGGGCGGCCTCACCTGCCGAAACCGGATCGGGCCGGGGTGGATCGATACCCGTTCACCCCTAGCTTCCCGAATCAAGTTCTAGTATCTAAGAAGCACAACCGGCTCCAGTCCATCAGGAGGCATCAGTGGAGACTCGAGCAGCGATCCTGTGGGAACCGCACACCGACTGGAGCATCGAGGACATCGAGCTCGATGATCCCAAGGCGGGCGAGGTCAAGATCAAGCTCGCCGCGTCCGGCCTGTGTCATTCTGACGAGCATGTGGTCACCGGGGACATGGTGCTCAGCGAGGAGATCGCGGCACTGCTGGGCGCGGAGCAGTTCCCGCTCATCGGCGGCCACGAGGGCGCCGGCGAGGTCGTCGCGGTCGGCCCCGGCGTCACCAACCTGCAGGAGGGCGACCACGTCGTTCTGTCGTTCGTCCCTGCCTGCGGCCGCTGCCCCTCGTGCGCCATGGGCCGCCAGCACCTCTGCGACATGGGCGCGGTGCTGCTGGCCGGACGGCAGATCAGCGACATGACCGCCCGGCACCACTCCAAGAGCGGCAAGGACCTCGGCACCATGTGCTGCACCGGCACGTTCGCGCCGTACACCGTGGTCAACGAGGCGTCCGCCGTCAAGATCGACGACTGGATCCCGCTCGACAAGGCCGCGCTGGTCGGCTGCGGCGTGACCACCGGCTGGGGCGCGGCCGTCAACGTGGCCAAGGTGCAGGCGGGCGAGAGCGTCGTGGTGATCGGCCTCGGCGGCATCGGCATGAACGCCGTGCAGGGAGCGGCCATGGCCGGCGCCCGCCACGTCATCGCCGTCGACCCGGTCGACTGGAAGCGGGAGAAGGCGACCGAGTTCGGCGCCACCCACTCCGCCGCGTCCATGGAGGAGGCCGCCGCCAAGGTCATGGAGCTCACCTGGGGCGCCAACGCCGACAAGGCCCTCCTCACGACCGGCGTCGCCACCGGCGACCTCATCAACCCGATGATGAGCATGGTCGCCAAGGGCGGCCGCGGCGTCGTCGTCGCGGTCGCGCCGATCCTCCAGGAGGACGTCAAGCTCAACCTGTTCGACCTGGCGATGCAGCGCAAGGAACTGGTCGGCTGCATCTTCGGCAACGCCAACCCGCGCCGCGACATCCCGCGCCTGCTGCGCCTCTACGACGAGGGCAAGCTCAAGCTGGACGAACTGGTCACCAACACCTACACCCTCGACCAGGTCAACCAGGGCTACCAGGACATGCGGGACGGCAAGAACATCCGCGGAATGATCAAGTACTGACCCGTTCCGGGACGTCCGGTCCGCGCAGCGGCGCGGGCCGGGCGTGACCCGCCGGAACGCCGGGCGGCGCGCCCTCCGTGACCTCACCCACATGTTGATCAAGGTGAGTGTGTCACCACGCCATGTGGCGGGCGTCACAGGACTCCTCGACCATGACGGGCACCACCCCGTCCGAGGAGTCCACATGCGTCTGAAAATCAGACAGGGGATCTGGGCCGCGATCGCGGCCGTGGCCCTGGCGACCACCTCGCTGTCCATCGTCCACGCCGCCGTCCCACCGCCGACCCGCGCCCCGCTCGCCAAGTACGACATCAGCGGCACCTACGTCAGCGGGGTGTCGTCCGGCGGGTTCATGGCCAACCAGCTCCACGTCGCCTACTCGTCGGTGTTCCAGGGAGCCGGCATCTTCTCCGCCGGCGCCTACGACTGCGCGCAGAACAGCCTGAGCACCGCGCTCAACGCGTGCATGGCGACCTACCTGCCCCGCAAGACCCCCGCCCAGCTCGAACAACTGACCCGCGACCGCGCCGCGGCCGGCACCGTCGACCCCGTGGAGAACCTGCCGGGCGACCCGGTGTGGCTGTACCACGGCACGTCCGACACCACCGTCGCCGAGCCGGTCAACGACGACCTGGCCACCTACTACCGCGACCTGGGCGCCGACGTCGCCTACGACCACGACTCCCCCGCGGGGCACGCCTGGATCAGCCCGATCGGCCCCGGCGCCTGCTCGGTCACCCAGTCGCCCTGGATCAACGACTGCGGCGGCGACGCCGTCGGGGACATGCTGACCCACCTGTACGGCGCGGTGCAGCCCGCCGCCTCGTCCCTGACCGGACGGCTGCTCCAGTTCGACCAGAACGCCTACGTCCCCGGCGGCGACGCCACCTCCATCAGCATGGGCGACGAAGGGTTCGCCTACGTCCCGCAGGCCTGCGAGCAGGCGTCCTGCACGCTGATGGTCGCACTGCACGGCTGCTACCAGTACTACGGCAACATCGGCGACACCTTCATGGACAAGGCCTACCTCAACGAGTACGCCGACACCAACGCCATGATCGTCCTGTATCCGCAGGCCACCGCGTCCGGGACGAGCAACCCCCGCGGCTGCTGGGACTGGTGGGGCTACCAGTCCGCCCAGTACCCGCTCAAGACCGGCCCGCAGATGACGGCCGTCGTCAACATGGTCAGAGCCATGAGCGACGGCGCCACCACCCCGCCCACCACGCCTCCCACCACACCCCCGACCACACCGCCCACCACGCCTCCCGCGGAGTGTGTGACCGCGTCCAACTACGCCCACACCACCGCCGGGAGAGCCCACCACTCCATGGGCTACGCCTACGCCAACGGTTCCGACCAGAACCTGGGGCTGTGGAACGTCTTCACCACCAGCACCATCAAGGAGACCGGCACCGGCTACTGGGTCAAGTGCTGACCTCCTGAAGCCCTGCCGGGCAGCGCTGTGGCGCGGCGGTCACGAGCCGCCGCGCCACAGGTGCGTGCCGGGGTCAGCCCGTGCTGCAGGAGACCGTCGGCCACGTCCAGTTGCCGTTGTGCTGGATGGTCACGCCGAAGTTGTTGCCGCTGCCGTTCGGCCTGGCCGTCAGCACCTGGGCGCTGGGCCAGCTGGCGTCGATGTTCCAGGTGGCGATCGTCTTGGCGGGGGACGGGACGTTCATCGTCACGGTCCAGTTGCTGGACCCGGACACCGAGACGTTGAGGTTGTAGCGGTCGCTCCACTGCTCACCGGCGGACAGGGTCGCGGTGCAGCCGTTGTTGCCGCCACCCCCACCGCCGCCGCCTCCGCCGCCGCCACCGCCGCCGCCGGAGGTGCCGCCCACGGTGATGTTGGAGCTCCCGCTGCTCTGGTAGCCCTCCGTCGCGAGGATCATGTAGTCGTGGTTGCCCAGGTTCATTCCATGACTGGCCCAGGCGTCGAAGTGGTTTCCGGACGTGATGGTGCCGCCCGTGCGCCTCGACTGCCGGACGCTCCAGAACTGCGGGAAGGTCGCGGTGCCCTCGATGGACGGCTGGTTGTACCGCATCGTCTTGTAGATGTCGTACGTACCGCCGTCGCTGGTGACCGTGCCCATGTAGTCCCCGGTGGGCCGGTAGCTGCCCCAGTTGTCGACGACGTAGTACTCCACGAGCGGGCTCCTCGTCCACCCGTAGAGGGTCAGGTACGAGTTGCCGGACGGGTTGAAGCTGCCCGAGTAGTTCACGGTCCGGCGTCCACCGGTGCTCCATCCCTTGCCGGCGACGAAGTTCCCGGTGTTGCTCCACGAGGTGCTGTAGTTGCCGCCGGACCCCAGTTCCATGGAGACCGTGCCCTGGCTGTCGGTCCAGAACGAGTAGAAGTAGCCGTCGTGGTTGCCGGTCTGGTTGGTGGTCACGGCCGCGTTGGCGACACCGGGCAGGGCCGCGACCATCACGACGGCGGAGGCGGCGCCGATGAACGCCCTGAGCCGGCCGCGTCCGCGGCTCCTCGGTCGGGCGGGGGCGGCGCTCATGCGCGCGGGTTTCGGATGCGTGATGCTCATGTGCGTTCTTCCTCCTCGTGAACGCTGGCGGGGGTGGCCAGGCAGCGCGACATGACCCGGCGAGGCCGCCGATGGCCGGACGGCAGCCGCCGCGGCGTCCTGCTGCGTGGCGGGTTTCGAGGGTGGAGGCGGGGGTGGGGTGGGGTGGCGGGGGTTGGCCGGTCATCGTGCGCCCGACGACCGGGGGACTGTCACGGGCGCCTGGCCCGCATCGACAGGGGACTAGGTCTGTCGATGGCGACAGTGTTGGACCGGCCCGGTAGACGTGTCAACACTTTTCGAAAAATTTCGATGACCCTAATTCATCATGGAAAGCATTGACCCTGCTCAGGGCCTACAACTGCTCGACCGCTCTCGAACTTGTCCATTGAGGACTCGATCGGGTGATCACGTTCCACACCGATGTACCGAAAGTTTCGACCGCCCTTGCTCCCGAGGCGACGGTCGTCGTTCACATGGTGTGGCGGTACCAGCCGCCGTCGGATCCGGTGGTCAGCCACGAGCGGTCTCCGAGGGGGACGATGTCCTCCCTGGTGATGAACTCGGAGGGGAGGGGGCCGAGTACCCGCCCGGTCCGGGTGTCGACCAGGTGGTTCCGGTGGAAGTCCAGATCCATGGGCTCGTCGGAGTCGTCCGGGGCGGTGCGCTCGCCGTGAACGGAGACGATCGCGGTGTCGGCGTCGGGGGACGCCGCATGGCCGTGCGGTTCGCCCTCGGCGGGGAACACCGCCGCCCGTTCGAGGAGGCCCCCGTTGACGACCGGCCGGGAAAGGTCGTAGGCGACAACGTGGTTGTGCGTAGCCTTTGTCAGGATGCGGCGATTCTCGGCCGTGGGCAGGTAGGTTAGCCGACTGCCCGCCGGGGTGACCGAGGTGTTCCGCCTGTTCTACCGGCTGGGCGGCAACTACATCTGCTTCAAGCAGCCCGATGAGATCCGCGGTCCGCACGAATGGGCGTTGCGGAGGTCCAATGAGCATTGCCCGCTGGGCGATCCCCTGGAGATCGGCCATGAACGTTACGGAATTCCGCCGGACGTCCTCGAAAGAATCGACGGCGGCGCCCCCATTCGCCTGGACCTCAGCAATGCTAGCGTCTACTACGTCGACCCGGACGACTACATCTTCTTTTACAAGAATGTTGAGATAGAGCAGATTGACAGCGAGGATTTCGCGGACGACATCGTGGCGTTCTTCAACCACCACGTTCTCGGCGAAGGCTATCCCCGGCTCGTCGAGGCCGTCCTGGGCAAGGGTGCCGCCACGGAGCATGACAGGCGCGGTCGGCACAAGGACAACTGGATGAGGCTCCTCTCAGCGAGCGGGCTTCTCACCGGCGGCGAATCCGGGGCCGCCGGGTAGGGCGCCGGGCGGAGCGGTCCGCGCCGTTCATCGCGGATCGGGGGCGGGCCATTCGGTCGTGTGGCCGAAGCCCTGGGAGTTGTCGATCAGGCGGAGCCGGGTCGGGCGGATTCGCCAGTGGCCGGCCGCCGCGAGGGCGCGGGCCAGGCGGTCGTCGACCGCCACGAAGGGAAAGCGCGCGGTGTAGGTCGTGCGGGCGTCGGCGAGTTCGGCGCCTTCCAAGTGGTGGCAGACGCCGCGGCCCTGCACGCCGCGCAGCGTCTGCCAGGTCTGGCGGTCGTCCTGGACGGTGAAGGCCACCGGAGTGCCGTCCGGGTCGGCGGCCAGGACGCGGCCGTGCCGGGTCGTGCGGGAACTGACGAACACCAGGGAGCCGTCGGCGGCGGGGGCGTAGAAGACGGCGCAGACCCGCGGGCCGCCGTCCTCGGCGACGTAGGCGAGGTTGAGGACGGTGCATGCGGCCAGCGCCTCCTCGAACGCGCCGGTCACGGGACGTTCTTCAGCGGCGGGACCGGCGGGAACTCGGGGGCGGAGGCGACGTCCTCGGCGGTCATCCTGAAGCTCTCGGGGTAGCACTCGCGCCGGGTGCGGCGGTCCGGCTCGGTGGTGCGCCAGCAGTACAGGCACAGGCGGCACTGAAGCACGTCCCACATTCCGGGGACGGGCGAGGTGAACAGCCGGTCGATCGTCTCGTGTGCGCAACGCGGGCAACTCGGGGTCGTGGTGGTCATCGCAGGACCTTCTTTGTGTCGGGGGGGGGTCAGCGGCGGGCGGCCAGTTCACGCAGGCGGACGAGCCATTCGGCGGCCTCGGGGAGGTCGCGGACCTGGTTGCCGTAGTTGCCGCGGACGTCGGGGGCGACCGGGGTGGTGGCGTCCATGACGAGTTTGTCGGTGATGCCCGGCGTCGTGGCCTGCGGTGCGAGCCCCAGGACGGGCATGTTGGGGATCTGGACCAGGTCTCCCGCCGGGTTCATCTTGGTGGACACCGCCCACATGACCTGCGGCAGGTCGAACGGGTCCACGTCCTCGTCCACGACGATGACCGTGGTGGCGTATCCCAGGCCGTGCGGCGTGCTGAGCACGCGCAGGCCGACGGCCTTGGCGAAGCCGCCGTAGCGCTTGGCGGTGGAGACGATGACGACCAGGCCGTGGGTGTACATGGCGTTGACCGCCCGCACCTCGGGAAACTCGGCTTTGAGCTGCTGGTACAGCGGAACGGAGGTGTTGGCCGCGATCATGTGGTCGATCTCCGTCCACGGCATGCCGAGATACAGGTGCTCGAAGATCGGGCCGGTGCGGTGGGAGATTCGGTCGATCCGGATGACGGGCATGTTGCGTCCCCCCGAGTAGTGCCCGGTGAACTCGCCGAACGGCCCCTCGATCTCGCGTACGCGTCCTTCGATGACGCCCTCGATCACCACTTCGGCTCCCCACGGCACCGGCAGGCCGGTCAGCGGCGCCGCGGCGATCGGGGCGGGCGCGCCGCGCAGGGCGCCGGCCAGCTCGTACTCGTTCTCGTCGTAGCGCATCGGGGTGGACGCCGCGATGGAGACGACGGGGTCGTTGCCGATGGTGATGGCGACCGGCAGGTCCTCGCCGGCCTCCTCGGCCTTGCGCAGGTGCTGGGCGATGTCGTGCATCGGGACCGGCTGAAGTGCGAGCCTGCGCGTGCCCTTGACCTCGATGCGGTAGACGCCGACGTTCTGCTTGCCGCTGTCGTCGGGGTCCTCGGGGTCCTTGGAGACGACCGAGGCCTTGTCCACGTAGAAGCCGCCGTCGCCGTCGTTGAGGCGGATCAGCGGGAGCACCTTGAAGATGTCCGCGTCGTCGCCGTCCATGGAGTTCTCGGCCCACGGCGGGTCATCGCGCCATTCGGGCGCGACGGGGAACCTTTCCCAGCGGCGGCTGAACTCGTTCACCTGTTCCTTGACGCGGGTTTCCTTGGGCAGTTCCAGCGCGAGCGCGTGGTTGGCCCAGGAGCCGTGGACGTTCATGGCGATACGGGCGTCGGTGAATCCCGCGATGTCGTCGAAGAAGAGGGCGGGGGCGTCGTCGCCCATCCGGGACGCGGCGTTGGCCGCGGCGGCGACGTCGGGCTCGGGCATGACCTGGTCGGTGATGCGCAGCAGTTGCCCCTCCCGGTCGAGGGTTTCCAGAAAACTCCGGAGATCGTCGTAGGGCACGGTTACTCCTCAGTGGTCAGACGGTCTGGCTGAGCCCGCGAGCGGCCCGCCGCCCGCGGGCTGCCTGCATGCCCTCCCAGCGGCGCGCGGGAACGGGCAGGTCGAACTGGTCCAGGACCCTGGCCGCGATGTGGTCGACGATGTCGTCGGCCGTCACCGGCTGGTTGTAGAAGGCGGGCATGGGCGGCACCACCTGCGCACCCATGCGAGCCAGGGCGAGCATGTTCTCCAGGTGGATCTCGCTGAGCGGCGTCTCACGGGGGACCAGCACGAGCCTGCGCCGCTCCTTGAGCACCACGTCCGCGGCGCGGGCGAGCAGTCCCTCGGCGTATCCGGCGCGGATCGCCGCCAGGGTCTTCATGGAGCACGGCGCGATGACCATCCCGTCGGTGCGGAATGAGCCGGAGGAGATGACCGCGCCCTGGTCGTCCGGTGCGTACGTCTCGTCGGCGAGGGCCGCGACCTGCCGCACCGACAGCCCGGTCTCCAGTTCGATGGTGGCCCTCGCCCAGCGGGACAGCACCAGGTGCGTCTCGACGTCCGGGAGCCGGGCGAGGTTCTCCAGAATGCGGATGCCCAGGACGGCGCCCGTCGCACCCGTCATTCCGACGATCAGCCGCATGGCGGTCAACTCCCTGAGATGTCGGTCACCCTTTTCCATCGCCGTTGATCACGCTATGGCCGGCGCCGATAATTTCTGGAATAGATCAAGGACAGCTGATGAAGAAAAACGGACAACCTCGGCGCACGGAGGTTCCGCACATCCCTTACCGGCCCGCCGCCGGCGCTCCGCCCGGCGTGGAGGTGATGGACTTCGCCCGGCTCGTCGAGCGCGCCCGCGGCCACGGGGTCGACATCTACGCTCCCAGGCGACCGGAATTCCATGAATTCATCGCCGTGCACGCAGGGGCGGTCCGTTGCTCTGCCGACTTCCTCGAACACCGCGTTCCCGCCGGGGGCTGGTTCTGGATGCGCCCCGGCCAGATCCACCGGTACATCAGCGACCTCACTGAGACCGAGGGGACGGTGGTCGTGTTCGCTCCGGAATTCCTTGACGCCGCGACCCGCGACGCCGTCGGACTCGACCGGCGCGTCCCGCAGCGTCCCGTGACGCCCGAAGGCACGCAGAAAGGGGCCTTGGACTCCACCCTCAGCCTCCTCAGGACCGAGCATGAGCGGCTCGCCGAACTCCCGCTGGAAGCCCACATCGACGTCATGCGGCATCTGCTCGCCGTCATCCTGCTGCGGCTGACCCACCTGAACGGCGGCCCCGGCGACCGGGCCGCGGGCCACGAGGTCTTCCTGCGCTTCCAGGAGGCCGTCGACCAGGACCTCGCCACCAGCCACCGGGTCGCGGACTACGCCGCCCGGCTCGGCTACAGCGTGCGCACCCTCACCCGCGCGACCCGCGCCGCGGCGGGATGCGGCGCCAAACGCTTCATCGACGACCAGATCCTGCTGGAGGCCAAACGCCTGCTGTCCCACACCGACCTGCCCCCGTCCGGGATCGGCGAACGTCTCGGCTTCGCCTACTCGACGGCGTTCAGCGCGTTCTTCCAGCAACGCACGGGCATGACCCCCACGGCGTTCCGCGCCGCGGCCCGCGGCACCGCCCCCTGAGACGTTCCACCGCGCCGGTCTGCCGCCGCCCCTTTCAGGAGCGCTGAGGGTGTCCTCGGAGACGCCGAATCTCCTGCGTACGCGGCCTCGATGTGGCGACGATCACACCGCGTGTTAGCAAGATCTACCGCGGTGACCCCTTATTTCCGGCCGTGCCCATGGCTAACGTTCGCCCTGTCCGTCCTGTCCGCACCAGTTCGTCACACAATGTGACGATATGACCGACCAGTGGTGACCACCGTGCGTTCCACGAGGGCCGCGGACGGTCACCAGGAGGCACGTCCACAGGAGGCATTCCGATTCAGCGCCAAGAGTTCGGGGACAATCCGACCGAGGTTCGCGACACCGATCACTACACGGAAGAGTACGTCCAGGGCTTCGTGGAGAAGTGGGACGAACTCATCGACTGGAAGAGGCGCTACGAAAGCGAAGGCAGCTTCTTCATCGACCAGCTCAGGGAGCGGGGCGTCCAGAAGGTACTCGACGTCGCCACCGGTACCGGCTTCCATTCGGTCCGGCTCCTTCAGGAAGGCTTCGACACGGTCAGTGTCGACGGCAGCCCGGAGATGCTGCGCAAGGCGTTCGACAACGGCTACGCGTTCGGCGGCCACATCCTCCGCGTGGTGCACGCCGACTGGCGCTTCCTGAACCGTGACGTCCACGGCGAGTTCGACGCGATCATCTGCCTGGGCAACTCGTTCACCCACCTGTTCTCGGAACGCGACCGGCGTAAGGCCCTGGCCGAGTTCTACGCCATGCTCAAGCACGACGGCGTGCTCATCATCGACCAGCGCAACTACGACTCCATCCTGGACAACGGATTCTCCAGCCAGCACTCCTACTACTACTGCGGTGAGGAGGTGCTGGCCGAACCGGAGTACGTCGACGAGGGACTCGCGCGATTCCGGTACCGGTTCCCGGACAACAGCGAGTACTGCCTCAACATGTATCCGCTGCGCAAGAACTACATGCGGCGGCTCATGCGCGAGGTCGGCTTCCAGCGCATCGACACGTACGGTGACTTCCAGGCGACCTACAATGACGACGACCCCGACTTCTTCATCCATGTGGCGGAGAAACGGTACTGGGAAGACGACATGAACACCGCCTACTCCACCGCGGTGAACACCGCCCGCGACTACTACAACTCCAGCGACGCCGACGCCTTCTACCACTCCGTGTGGGGCGGACAGCACATCCATGTCGGCGTCTACGAGGACGACGACACGATCGACGCGGCCAGCGACCGCACCGTCCAGCGGATGGCGTCCGGCCTGAACCTGACGCCGGAGACGCAGGTCGTCGATCTCGGCGCGGGATACGGCGGATCCGCCCGGCATCTCGCCCGCACCTACGGCTGCCGGGTCACCTGCCTCAACCTCAGCGAGGTGGAGAACGCGCGGAACCGCGCGATGAACGAGGAACAGGGACTCGACCACCTGATCGACGTGGTGGACGGCTCCTTCGAGGCGCTCCCGTTCAACGACAACGCGTTCCATGTCGTGTGGTCGCAGGACGCGCTGCTGCACGGCGGCGACCGGATCCGGGCACTGGAGGAGATCGCCCGCGTGCTCAAGCCGGGCGGTGACTTCGTCTTCACCGATCCCATGGCGGCGGACGACTGCACCCGGGACGCCCTGCGGCCCATCCTCGACCGCCTGCACCTCGACACGATGGGGTCACCCGGCTTCTACCAGCGCGAGATCGCCCGCCTCGGCATGACGCCGAGCTTCGACGACCTCACCACGCACCTCACCACCCACTACGGGCGGGTGCTCCAGGAGACCGAGCGGCGGGAGGCCGAGTTCACCGGGCAGATCAGCAGCGACTACCTCGAGCACATGAAGGCGGGCCTGCGGCACTGGGTCCGGGGTGGCGAGTCCGGCCACCTGAAATGGGGGATCTTCCGCTGTAAGGCGTGACGGAGGACGAGGCCGGGAGAGGGCGTTTCCTCTCCCGGCCTCGCCATGCCCCGCCCCCGTCAGTCCCAGCAGAACGCCTTGGCGGCCGCGGCACCGGCCAGTACGGCCGCGCCGGCGAGGGCGGCGAGGTGCCACAGGTCCGGTGCCACCCCCATCCAGGTGGCGCTCAACGCCTCCACTCCCGCCCCGTACGGCAGATATTCGCCGAGCGTGGCCAGCCCGTCCGGGAGGTTCTCCCGGGGTCCGAACCCGCCGCCGAGCGCCATCGTCGCGAAGAACAGCACCAGGCCGATGGCGACCGCCGCGTTCGGGGTGGGCGCGATCGCCGCCACCAGCATGCCGAGCGCGTACATCGCCGCCGTCACCAGGCAGAACACGCCGATCGCGATGAGCGGGTCCCGGGGCATCGACATGCCGAAGGCCAGCCGGGCCACCAGCAGGGCGAGCACGACGCCGACCAGCACCTGGGCCAGCGCGGCCACCACCTGCGCGACCAGGATCATCACCGGACGCGCGGGCGTCACCTCCAGCCGCCGCAGCACACCCGACCTGCGGTAGGCGGCGAGGACCGCCGGCATGTTCACCATGCCGATGAGCGCCACGACCATCACCAGCGTCATCGGCACGACATGGGCGTCGAAGGCCGGGACGCCGCGGAAGCGTTCGGTTCCCGCACCGTCCGCGCCGAGCCCGTACATCACCATGATCAGCATCGGCAGGACGAGCGGGATGACGAGCCCGGCGGTGTCCCTGGTCACCAGTTTGGCCTCGGTCCAGGCCAGCAGCGCCCACGCCCGCGCGGAGGGCCGGTACGTCGTCATGCCGCATCCCCTTCGCCGGGCCCCTCGCCTGGCCCCTCGTCAGGCCCATCGCCGGGCGTCCGGCCGGTCAGGGCGAGGAACGCGTCGTCGAGCGTGGCGTTCTCGAGCCGGGTCTCGGTGGCGACCACGCCGTGGCGGACGAGCGCCGAACCGACCGTGTGCAGCAGGTCCCCCGTCCCGGTGACGACGGTCTCGCCGCGGTCGGTGCGCACCTCGCCGACCCCGTCGAGCCCGGCCAGCACGGCGGCGTCGAACGGCGCGGCCACCCGGAACCGGACGCGCTGCGGGGAGTCCAGCCGTGCGATCAGCCCGCCGGGGGTGTCCAGCGCGGCCAGCCGCCCCCGGTCGATGACCGCGACCCGGTCGCACAGCCTCTCGGCCTCGGCCATGAAGTGCGTGACCAGCAGCACCGTCACGCCGGTGTCCCGGATCTGCTCGATGAGCTCCCAGACGCCCCTGCGCGCCTGCGGGTCGAGACCGGTGGTGAGCTCGTCCAGCACCGCGATCCGCGGCTTGCCGACCAGCGCGAGCGCGATCGACAGCCGCTGCGCCTGCCCACCCGACAGGTTCTCGAACGCCGTCTTCCGCTTGGCCGTCAGCCCCAGCTCGTCCAGCAGCCGGCCGGGGTCGGCGCCATCGGGGTAGAACGACCGGTACAGGGCGACCGCCTCACCGACCCGCAGCTTCTCCGGCAGCGCCCCGCCCTGGAGTTGCGCCCCCATCACCTGCCTGAGCCGCGCGCGGTCCCGCAACGGGTCCAGACCCAGCACCCTGATCCGGCCCCGGTCGGCCCGCCGCACCCCCTCGACGCATTCCACGAGCGTGGTCTTGCCGGCGCCGTTCGGGCCGATGATCCCGAAAATCTCTCCCCGCTCGACGGCGAACGACACGTCGTCGACGGCGACCGTCTCCCCGTACCGCTTGCACAGCCCCTCGACCTCGACCACGGCCATCGCCACGTCCCCTCCCCGCCGGCCTGTACCGGCACGGCAGACGCTAAGCCGCCACCGGACGCGTCCGCGCGTGCCGGAGGTCATGACCCGCGGCCATGACTTCCGGCACGGTCCGCCCCGGGCGCGATGCCCGTACCCTTCGTCGCATGGCCAGGTCCCATCTCGAAGCGTGGGGCGCGGTGAGCGCGCTGACCGTCTGCCTGCTGGTCGGATCGCCGGTGCTGTTCGCCGACGGGGACCCCACCCTCGGGCCGGCCTGGCTGTGGTGGGTCGCCTACCTGGGGTTCCTCGCGCTGTTCACGCTGACGCTGCTGGACGTCGCGCCGGGGCGGGCAGGCCGGCGGGCACTGCTGTTCGCCCTCGTCCCGGTGGCCGCCGCGACGGTGCTGCTGGGCGCGCGCGCCGGCTGGCTCTCGATCCTGCTGGTGTTCGTCACCGCGGTCGCGGCCCACTTCTCCTCACCTCGCACCACGCTCGCGGTGCTCGGGGTGAACAGCGCGGCGGCCGCGGCGGCGCCGCTGCTCCGGGACGGCACCCTCACCGACGTGACGCTGACCGCGATGATCTACACGATGCTCCAGGTCTGCACGGTGTGGGCCGTGCGGAGTGAGCAGCGGGAGGCCGCGGCGCGCGAACGCCTCGCCGTTGCCAACACCGAACTCCGCGCGGCGACCGCGCTGCTGGCCGAGTCGAGCCGGTCCGCCGAGCGGCTCCGCATCGCCCGCGAGCTGCACGATCTCGTCGGCCACCAGCTCACCGCGCTCGTCCTCGAACTGGAGGTCGCGGCGCACCACAGCACGCCCCCGGCCGGACGGCACGTGGAACGCGCCCGCGGCCTCGCCAGGGACCTGCTCGGCGACGTCCGCACCGCCGTCGGCGAACTGCGCGCCCGCACGCCGTCCCTGCACCAGGCGCTCACGGAGATCGTCGCGGACCTGCCCGCCCCGCGCGTGCACCTGAGCGTCGACGACTCCGCCGACCCGGACGAGGCGTGCACGGCCGCGCTGATCCGCTGCGTCCAGGAGGTCGTCACGAACACCATCCGCCATTCGGAGGCCGAGAACCTGTGGATCGACGTCGGGCGCGCCGGCACCGGGGAGATCGTCCTCACCGCCCGCGATGACGGGCGCGGCGCCTCGCTCCTGCGGCTGGGCAACGGCCTGACCGGGGTACGCGAACGCATCGCGCAGCTCGACGGCGTCGTGTCGTTCGACACCCGGTCGGGTTTCACCGTCAGCGCCAGGGTCCCGGCGCCGTGATCCGGGTGTGCGTCGCCGACGACCAGACGCTCGTGCGCCAGGGGATCCGGCACCTGCTGGAGCTGTCGCCCGAAGTGACCGTCACCGCCGAGGCCGCCGACGGCGACGAGGCGCTGGCCGTCCTCCGCGACGACCCGCCGGACGTGCTCCTGCTGGACCTGCGGATGCCGCGCCGGGACGGCATCGCCACGCTCACCGCCATGCGGGAGCGGAACATCACCGTGCCCACCCTCGTCCTGACCACCTTCGACGACGACGAACTCGTGTTGCGGGCCCTGCGCGCCGGAGCGTCCGGCTACCTGCTCAAGGACGTCACCCTCGACCAGGTCGTCGGCGCCATCCGGACCCTCGCACGCGGCGGCACGCTGGTCCGGCCCGCGCTGACCGAGCGCCTGATCCGGGCCACCGGGCACCTGCCGGACCCGGACGACCTCCAGGACCTCCAGGACCTCCCGCCCCAGCCGCTCACGGAACGGGAACAGGACGTCCTGCGCCTGCTGGCCGGCGGCTACGCCAACCGCGAGATCGCCGGTGCCCTGCACCTGGCGGAGGGCACCGTGAAGAACCACGTGTCCAGCCTTCTGGCCAAGCTCGGCGTCCGCGACCGCACCCGCGCCGTCCTGAAGGCGCTCCACCACGGCCTCCTCGACACCCCGCCGGATCACTGACAGGTCGTCGACGACCTGCGGGAAACCGGCGAGCGACGCACGGCCGCCGGACGGGTCCCGCCGGAACGCGCGCACCGACGCCCGAACCCCGGAAGGCGTAGACTCGTGGCGAACGAGGGGTTCTCGATGCGAGCGACCAAGCCCGCGTCCCCCTGGTTCCCAGCTACTCGGTCCCCTTCGGGGGCCCAGACAGGTCGGCGCCCATGACGCCGCAACACCAGCCCGTCCGGACGCGGACGTTCGATTCCCGCGCCGGGGCCGCAGCGGATGCCGCCCGTGACGCCGAGTGGCCGTCACGTTGACCTCCGGAGCCGCGGCGCCGACGCCGCAGGCTCCTCACCACGGGCCGACCGCCCGTGCCACCGTCCGGACCGGCCTCGGCCGCGACCGGCGCTCACACACTCCGGATCGGAGATCCAGCATGCCCGCCACCGCCACCGCCTCCCCCGAGGCCCGGCTGAGCCGAGAACGGTTCGCGGAACATACCGTCATCGCCATCGCCGGCGAACTCGACATCGCGTCCACACCGTCCCTGCGTGAACGCCTGCACACCGCGCTGCGGGACACCGGGCCCTACGTCGTCATCGACCTGGCGGGCGTGACGTTCTGCGACGCGTCGGGCCTGGCCCTGCTCGTCGACGCGCGCCGCCGGACGGAGCCGAAGGGCACCACCGTGGTCCTCGCCGCCCCGCGCCCGCAGATGGCCAGGCTGCTGCGCCTCACCGGGCTCGCCCGCGTCTTCACGATCCGCTCCTCCGTCACCGCCGCGCGGCTCCCCCGCACCGGCACCCGATCGGCCGCGGCCTGACCGCGGCGCCCCCGGCCGGAGGAGGAGAACGGAATGACGACATGACCGGCGACGAGCTGCCGCCGATCGGGTGGGGGCCCCCGGGGGTCACCCGCGGCGCGGACGACAACGCGCGGTTCGCGGCGTCGTTCGACCTGATGACGGCGGTCCTGAACGGGACGCGCCTGCCCGACCTGCTGACCCTCCTGGCGACGCACGCGCGCACGATGGCGCGCGTGCCGCTGGCGTTCATCGCCATGCCCGTCGAGGACGGCAACACGCTGCGGATCGAGGTCGCGGTCGGCAGCGACGGCGACCGGATCCGCGGCCTGATGGTGCGGCGCGGCCGGTCGATGCTCGGCCGGGCGTTCAGCTCCCGCCGGGCGCTGTCCGCGCGGATCGCCGCCGACCAGACGCTCAGCGCCCTGCCCGCCGGGCCGATCCTGATCCTGCCGCTGGACACGGGCGAGGACACCCGCGGGGTGCTCGCCGTCCTGGGGCATCCGGGCGCGCAGCCGTTCAGCCCGGCCACCGCCCGCCAGCTGCTCCTGTTCGCCGACATGTCGGCCCGGCTGATCGAGCTGGCCGAGGGACACCGTGCGACCGCCCCGGCGGATCCCGCCGCCGGCGGCGCGCACATCGTCCGCCCGCTCCGCCCGCCGCCGCGGTTCACGCAGATGTGAGGCGAATCGGGGCCGGATGACGGCGTTCGAAACCTGTCCGAGCCGGCGTGAGCCCCGGCGCGGTGGGGACTTTCCGTGCGCGGCGGCGCTCACCGGATTTCACGGACATGGGCGCGGCCGCGCGGGTTTCGTACGGGTCCGGGTGGGGATTTCAGAGTTTGAAGAGCTTCGCGTACGGGGCGAGAATCCGGACCTTCCGCGTCCCGAAGTCGACGAGGACGGCGCGGCCGTCCTCGACCTCGACGACGCGTCCGAGCCCGTACTTGTCGTGGGTGACCTGGTCGTGAGGGGCGAACTCCTTCGTCGGTGGCGCAGCGGGCGGGGGCTTGAAGGGGCTGGTGGGCAGATGTCGCCGCCTGGCGGGTCCTGTGGGTTTCATTACTGCCAGTATGCGCCCACCTGAGCCATGTGGGGAGCCCGGCCCCACGGTCGGCACGGAATTCGTGGTTTCCGGTTCCGTCCGGCGAACCACGTGGTAGTCTGTGAGGAGTTGCGGTTCCCATAGACATTGTGTGTGCGCCTGCCGGTTCTACCTCAGGCGCATTTTTGTTGTTCTGGATCTTCCGGATGGGCCATCGCGGCGTCCCCCGTCGCACAAGGTGTGCGACAGGGACCGACCCCAGAAGGAGACTGTCATGGCCACAGGCACTGTTAAGTGGTTCAACGCCGAAAAGGGCTTCGGCTTCATCGAGCAGGACGGCGGCGGCGCCGACGTCTTCGCTCACTACTCCAACATCGCGGCCCAGGGCTTCCGTGAGCTTCAGGAAGGCCAGAAGGTGTCGTTCGACATCACGCAGGGCCAGAAGGGCCTGCAGGCGGAGAACATCGTCCCCGCCTGATAGACCACGACACGGCGGGCAGGCCCTTCCGGGCCCGCCCGCCGTGTGCGGTGTCTGACGGCATCGCTTTCCCGGCCGCGGTTCACCGCGCGGCCACGCTTCACCACGCTGCCGCGGTTCGTCCCGGGGCCGGCGCTCCTATCCACGGCGCACGGCGCGAACGCCGCACGACGTTTCCCGGTTCGTTCTTGAGAATCCTTCGCCAGGCCGCTTCCAAGGCCGCGAGCCCCGCGCAGCGGAGCACTTCCTCGACACGCACCGCTTCGAGGAAGGCTCCACATTGCCCCGCAGTACCCCTCCGGCCGCCCGCGGCCGATCTTCCCGGTCCCGTCCCGCCGCCGGTCATCACCGTCCGGCGAAGGGACAGCGGCCCGGCGCCGAGTTCGCGCTCCCGGTGACCGCCACCCCGCCGCTGCCGCCGATCGAGTCGTTCGCGGAACTGCGGATGCCGGCGCCGATCCAGGAGGCCCTGGCCCGCGAAGGCGTGTCGGCCCCCTTCCCCATCCAGGCCACGGCCCTGCCGAACGCCCTCGCCGGACGCGACGTCCTCGGCCGGGGCCGCACCGGCTCCGGCAAGACCCTCGCCTTCGGGCTGGCGCTGCTCAGCCGCATCGCCGGCCGCCGCGCCGAACCCCACCGTCCCCTGGCCCTGGTCCTCGCCCCCACGCGGGAGCTCGCCCAGCAGGTCACCGGTGCGCTCACCCCGTACGCGGACGCCGTGGGCCTGCGGCTGACGACCGTGGTCGGCGGACTGCCGATCTCCCGGCAGGCGAACGCCCTCAAACGCGGCACCGAGGTCCTGGTCGCCACCCCCGGACGGCTCGCCGACCTGATCGAGCGCGGCGACTGCCGGCTGAGCGAGGTTCAGATCACCGTGCTGGACGAGGCCGACCAGATGACCGACATGGGCTTCCTGCCCCAGGTCACGCGGCTTCTTGAGCAGACCCCGCAGGGCGGGCAGCGGATGCTGTTCTCCGCGACGCTCGACCGCAACATCGACCAGCTCGTCCGCCGGTTCCTCAGCGACCCGGTCACACACTCGGTCGACCCGCCGGCCGGCGCGGTCACCACCATGGAACACCACCTGCTGCACGTCAGCGACACCGACAAGCACGAGACGACCGTGCACATCGCGGCCCGCGACGACCGGGTGATCATGTTCGTCGGCAAGAAGCACGGCGCGGACCGCCTCGTCCGTAAGCTGACGGCCCGCGGCGTCCGCGCCGCCGCGCTGCACGGCGGCAAGACCCAGTCGCAGCGCAACCGCGCGCTGGAGCGCTTCCGCAGCGAAGAGATCACCGTGCTGGTCGCCACCAACGTCGCGGCCCGGGGCATCCACATCGACGACATCGATCTCGTCGTCAACGTCGACCCGCCCGCCGACCACAAGGAGTACCTCCACCGCGGCGGACGCACCGCCCGCGCCGGAAGCACGGGAACCGTGGTCACCCTCGTCCTGCCCGACCAGCGGCGCGACGTGGACGACCTGATGGCCCAGGCCCGCATCACCCCGCACATCCTGCGCGCGCGTGCCGGCGACCCTGAGCTGGCCCGTGTCACCGGCGCCCGGCAGCCCGCCCACGCCGCCCCGGACCCCAACCGCCCCACCAGGCCGCGCCAGGCCGATTCCTCCGGCCGCGGTTCCGCCCGCAGGAACGCTCAGGCCGTCACCGGCGGACAGGGCACCGCCCGCACGAACGGCCAGGGCGCCGCCCGCACGAACGGCCAGGGCGCCGCCCGCACGAACGGCCAGGGCGCCGCCCGCACGAACGGCCAGGGCGCCGCCCGCACGAAGGGGCAGTCCGCCGGCGCCGGGCGCGCCGCCCCGGGGCGCAGGCCGCGGCGCCGCACGCCGTCCCAGAACACCTGACGGCACCCGGCCCGTACTGATCGGGCGGTGACCTGCCGGATCTCGGCGCGAACGCCCGGCGGACTCTGCAACGATGACGGCCATGAGCGACCGCGTCGGCCTGCGCGCGGCCGAAGACGATCTGCTTCCTCCCACGGACTGGGGGCGCCGCGAGCCCGCAGCGCCCGGTACCCGTGCCGCTTGGGCGTTCGGCCTGCTGACGGCGCTGCTGGTGCTCGGGCGGACGTGGGTGGCGCCCCTCATCGACGCGCGCGCCCTGGACGCGTGGACGACCATCTTCGTCGCGGTGTGCGTCCAGGCGCTGCCGTTCCTGGTCTTCGGGGTCGCGCTGTCGGCCGCGATCACCGCGTTCGTCCCGCCGTCGCTGTGGCGGCGGGTGCTGCCGCGCCGGCCGGGCGCGGCGGTGCCGGTCGCGGGCGCCATGGGCGCCGTGCTGCCGGGCTGCGAATGCGCGTCGGTGCCGGTCGCCGGGGGGCTGATGGCCCGCGGGGTCGTCCCCGCCGCCGCGCTGACCTTCCTGCTCGCGGCCCCCGCGATCAACCCGATCGTGCTCGTCGCCACCGCGGTCGCCTTCCCGGGCAGACCCGAGATGGTCGTGGGACGGTTCGTCGCGTCCCTGCTGGTGGCCGTGCTCGCGGGCTGGACGTGGCTGCTGCTGGGCAAAGGTGAATGGATCAGAATCCCGTCCAGGCCGGAGGCGCACGGGGCGGGTGCGCGGCTGGAGGCGTTCCGGCAGGCCATGCGGCACGACATCGTGCACGCCGGAGGGTTCCTGGTGGTCGGCGCCTTCGCGGCCGCCACCATCAACGTGATCGTGCCCGCCGGGTGGGTGTCCGCGGCCGCCGGGAATGCGGTGGTGTCGGTGCTGCTGCTGGCGACGCTGGCGGTGCTGATGTCCATCTGCTCGGAGGCGGACGCGTTCGTCGCGGCGAGCCTCTCGCAGTTCTCGACCACCGCGCGGCTGACCTTCCTCGTGGTGGGGCCGATGGTGGACCTGAAGCTGATCGCGCTCCAGACGGGCTTCTTCGGGCGCCGCTTCGCGGTCCGGTTCGTTCCGCTGACGTTCTGCCTCGCGGTCGGGGTCAGCGTCCTGGTGGGAGGGCTGCTCTCGTGAGCAGGGCCGCACAGAACCTGCTGCTCATCGGTCTCGGCGCCGCGGTTTTGTGGATCACGCTGGGCAGCGGCGAGTACGTCAACTACGTCCGGCCGGCCTTCCGGTATCCGCTGGTAGCCGCGGCGGTGGCGCTGCTGGTGCTGGGCGCCGCCGGGCTGCGCCGCGAATGGCGGGACGCCGGCGACGCCCACGGGAGCCATGAGCACGGGCGCCATGAACACGGGCACGATCATTCGCGGGGGCCGCGGGTGGCGTGGCTGCTGGGCCTGCCCGTCCTGGCGATCTTCGTGATCGCTCCCCCGGCGCTCGGGTCGTTCACCGCAGCCCGCGGCGGCGACCGCGCGGCGCCCCCGCCGGTGCCTCCGGACGACGGTTTCCGCAGGCTGCCCACCACCGGCGGGCCCGTCGCGATGACCATGGGCGAGTTCATCGGCCGCGCGTACGAGGCCCAGACCGGCGATCCCGCGAGCTTCCAGGGCGTGCCCGTCCGGCTGACGGGGTTCGTGACCCCCGCCGCGAAGGGACAGGGCGGCTGGCAGATCACCCGGATGAAGATCGCCTGCTGCGCGGGCGACGCCGTCCCGTTCCCGGTCGAGGTTCGCGGCGTCCCGCAGCCGCCCGCCGACTCGTGGGTCCGGGTCGTGGGCGTCTGGGAGCCGCCCGGCCCCGGTGACCGCGACAGGACGGTCGTGCAGACGCTCCGCGCCCGCTCCCTGCAGAAGATCAAGAAGCCGGAGAACCCGTACGAGTGACCGCCGCCCGTCAGGGCTCGCGCAGGGCGGCGAGTTCCTTAGTCCTGCGCGGTTCCGGTCACCGGGACCTCCCTTGGCAGGGCCGCCGAGGGCTTCTACCGTCGGCCTGTTCGGGGCGACCGGGCCAGGCGCGGGTCCTCACGAATGGTCGCCCGGCCATCGGCGGACGCTGAGAGGGATCACATGGACCAGACCGCTGATTACGTCGTCGTGGGGGCCGGCAGCGCGGGGTGCGTGCTGGCGAAGCGCCTGGCCGAGTCGGGAGCGGACGTCGTCCTGGTGGAGGCCGGTGGCCCCGACAAGACGGCGCTCGTCCGCAAGCCGGGGCTGATCGCCGTCTTCCACAACGTCCCGCAGCTGAAGAAGCGGCTGGACTGGGGGTTCTACAGCGTCCCGCAGCCGAACGCGCTCGACCGGAAGATCCCGCAGACGCGGGGCCGGGTGCTGGGCGGCTCCGGATCGATCAACGGGCTGCTGTTCGTGCGCGGCAACCGCAGGAACTACGACGACTGGGCGGCGGACGGCTGCACCGGCTGGGGCTACGACGACGTCCTTCCCAGTTTCAAGCGGATGGAGAACTGGGAGGACGGCGCGACCGACCTGCGTGGTGCGGGCGGGCCGATCCAGGTGACCCGGCAGCGGGACGTCACTCCCGCGTCCGAGGCGTTCATGGAGGCGCTCGCCGAGACGGCGGGCGTGAAGCGGAACGACGACTACAACGGCGAGGTCCAGGACGGTGTGGGCGTCTTCCAGCAGAGCGCCCACGAGGGGCTGCGCTACAGCTCGTCCGTCGGCTATCTCGACGACCACGGGCTGCCGAACCTGACGATCCTGACCAAGGCCGCCGTGGGACGCGTCGTGGTGCGCGACGGGCGCGCCACGGGCGTCGAGGTCGTCACCGGGAAGGGACGCGGAACGATCAACGCGACCCGTGAGGTGATCCTCGCGGCGGGCGCGTTCGGTTCACCGCATCTGCTGATGCTGTCCGGGGTCGGACCGGCGGGTCATCTCCGGGAGCACGGCATCGAGGTCCACGCGGACCTGCCCGTCGGCGACAACCTCCACGACCACATGTTCATGCCGATGACCTACATCATGAAGACCGCGCGCAACCGCGGCACCGCCCCGTACTTCGCGTCGGGCGTGGTGAAGGAGTGGACCCGCGGCGGCACGTGGGTGGCGCGCACCGTGTTCGAGGCGGTCGGGTTCGTCCGCAGCCCGCAGGCCGGCGACCTCCCCGACCTGCAGATCCACGCGCTGCCGTGGTCGTACCCGTTCCCCAACCAGGACGCGCCGGTGCGCCACAAGGTGGACAAGCGCCCCGCCCTCACGATCATGCCGACGCTGATCTACCCGAAGAGCCGCGGCACGGTGCGGCTCGCGTCCGCCGACCCGGCCGACCCGCCGGTCATCGACCCCGGCTACCTCAGCGACCCCGACGACGCGCGGCTGCTGCTGGACGGGATCGAACTCGTCCGCGAGACGATGGCCGCCCAGAGCATCGCCGGCGGGGTGACCGCCGAGCTGTCCCCCGGGCCGGACTTCTCCGACCGGGCCGCGATGGCGAAGGAACTCCCGAACCGGGCGACGACCGTCTACCACCCGGTCGGCAGCTGCCGGATGGGCGCGGACGAACGCGCCGTGGTCGATCCCGCGCTGCGCGTCCGCGGCATCGAGGGCCTGCGCGTCGCCGACGCCTCGATCATGCCGAGCATCACCGGGGGGAACACCGCCGCCCCGAGCATGATGATCGGCGAACACGCCGCGAAGCTCATCCTCGGCGACTGACCCCGCCCGGCGGGTCCGGCCCGGCGGATCCCGGGCCGGGGGATCCCGGGCCGGCGGGTCCGGTCAGGCCGGGAATCCGGTCACCCAGCGGCGTTGCCATGGGGTTTCGACGGCTTTGGGGTGGTGGTGTTCGCGGGCCCAGGCGACGGCCTCGGACGGGTCCACGCCGGACAGGACGGCCAGGCAGGCGATGACCGTTCCGGTGCGTCCGACGCCGCCTCCGCAGGCGACCTCGACCGACGCACCGGACCGGGCCCGCTCGTGCAGCGCGCGGACCTGCCGGACGGCCTCGTCCCGGTCGCGGGGAAGCAGGAAGTCGGGCCAGTCGATCCACGCGGTGGACCAGCTCAAATCCGGTTCGTTGCGCCGGCGGAGACGACGGGAGCCCAGGTAGAGGCCGAAGTCGGGGACCGGGCCGTCCGGCGCCGGTTTGCGCAGGCCGCGTCCCCGGACCCAGGTGCCGTCCGGGAGTCGCAGGGAGCCGGTGAGGGGGGCGGTCACGAGGGGAACTGTATCCCGCCGCAGGCTCCTTGATCCTTTACCCCGTGATCCTTTACCCCGTGATCCTTTACCCCGTGATCCTTTACCCCGTGATCCTTTACACCGTCTCCTCGGTGGTGACGTGGAACTCCAGGCCGCCGTCCGCGGCGGAGACGTCGACGTGGCCGCCGTGCCGCAGATCACCGGCGAGCAGCAGGTCGGACAGCTGGTCGTCGACCTCCCGCTGGATGGTGCGGCGCAGCGGGCGGGCGCCGAACTCGGGCTGGTGGCCGCGCTCGGCGAGCCAGTCGACCGCCTCGGTGGTGAAGGTGACGTCCACATCCTGCGCGCGGAGGCGGCGGCGCGTCTCGTCCAGCAGCAGGTCGGTGATCTGGCGGAGCTGGCCCGCCTCCAGTCGCTGGAACACGATGATCTCGTCGATCCGGTTGAGGAACTCGGGCCGGAACGCCTCGCGCAGCCGGCGCATGATCCGGTCGCTGAGCGCGGAGCCCTCCCCGCCGGGCGTCCCGAAACCGATCTCGGTCCGGCCGGTGATCAGCTCGGAGCCGAGGTTGCTGGTCATGATGACCACGGTGTTGCGGAAGTCGACGGTGCGGCCCTGCGCGTCGGTGAGGCGGCCGTCGTCGAGAAGCTGCAGGAGGACGTTGAAGACGTCCTGGTGCGCCTTCTCGATCTCGTCCAGCAGGATCACCGAGTACGGCTGCCTGCGGACCGCGTCGGTGAGCTGCCCGGCCTCCTCGTACCCGACGTATCCGGGCGGCGCGCCCATCAGCCGGCTCACCGTGTGCCGCTCCTGGAACTCGCTCATGTCGAACCTGACCAGGCGGTCGCGGCTGCCGAACAGCGCCTCGGCGAGCGCCTTGGCCAGCTCGGTCTTGCCGACGCCGGTCGGGCCGAGGAACAGGAACCCGCCGATCGGGCGGTCCGGGTCGCCCATGCCCGCACGGGACCGGCGGACGGCCCGCGCCACCGCGGCGACCGCGTCGTCCTGCCCGATCACCCGGCCGTGCAGATGCTCTTCGAGCCGGGTCAGCCGCTCGCGTTCGGCCTGGGTGAGCTGCGTGACGGGGACGCCGGAGATCCGGGAGACGACCTCGGCGATGTCGTCCGTCGTCACCTCGGGGACCGTCGTGGGCCCGCCGTCGTCCCGCGTCGTCACGAGGTCCTTCTCCAGCCGGACGATCTCGTCGCGGAGCTCGGACGCCTTCTCGTAGTCCTCGTCGGCGACGGCCTGGTCCTTCTCCCGGCGCCGCCGGTCGAGCCGTTCCTCCAGCTCGCGGCGGCCGCCGTCGCGCGTCCCCGAACGCAGCCGGACCCTGGCGCCGGCCTGGTCGATCAGGTCGATCGCCTTGTCCGGCAGGAAACGGTCGGTCAGATAGCGGTTGGACAGGTCCACGGCCGCGATCAGCGCCTCGTCGCTGAACCGCACCGAATGGTGCGCCTCGTACCGGTCGCGGAGGCCGCGCAGGATCTCGACGCTGTCGCCGACGCTCGGCTCCGGCACCAGGATCGGCTGGAACCGGCGTTCCAGCGCGGCGTCCTTCTCGATGTTGCGGCGGTACTCGTCGATGGTCGTCGCGCCGACCACGTGCAGCTCACCGCGCGCCAGCGCGGGCTTCAGCATGTTGCCCGCCGACATCGCGCCCTCGCCGCCGCCCGCGCCCACGATCGTGTGGATCTCGTCGATGAACACGATCAGCTCGTCGGCGTGCTCGCGGATCTCGTCCACGACCTTCTTCAGCCGCTCCTCGAAGTCGCCGCGGTAGCGGGTTCCGGCGACGACGCCGCCGAGGTCGAGCTGGACGATCCGCTTGCCGCGCAGCGTCTCCGGGAGGCCGTCGTCCACGATCCGCTGCGCGAGCCCCTCGGCGATCGCCGTCTTCCCGACGCCCGGGTCGCCGATCAGCACCGGGTTGTTCTTGGTGCGCCGCGACAGGACCTCGACGGTCTCCTCGATCTCGTCCTCGCGCCCGATCACCGGGTCGATGCGGCCCTCCCGCGCCAGCGCGGTCAGGTCGCGGCCGAACTCGTCCAGCGTCGGGGTGCCGGTCGCCTGCCCGCCGCCGCCCTGCCCGCCCGGAGGGTGCTGGCCGCCGCCGCCCGCCGCCGACTGCAGCGTGTCGGGCGTCACGTGCTCGGCGTCCAGGATCCGCCCGGCACCGGAGGCGCGGTCGAGGGCCAGCGCGAAAAGCAGGTGCTCAGGCCCGATGTAGGACGACCCCAACGCGCGCGAAACCTGGTGCGAATCCAGCAGGGCGCGCTTCGCCGACGGTGTCAGCTCGGGCGGCACGTCCCGCGGCTCGCCCCGCCGGGCGGCTTCCTCGATCTCGTTCTTGATCTTGTCGGGGTCGGCGCCGGCCCGTTCCAGCCAGTGCCGGGTGCCCTGCTGCCGCGTCGCCGCCCACAGCAGGTGATCGGTGTCCAGGTCGACGCTCCCCCACTGCGCCGCCTGCGTCGCCGCGTCCCGCACCAGCTCGCGCGCGGGCTCGCTCATCAGCCGGGCGATGCTGATCCGCTCCATCGGGCGGCGGTGCGCCCGCGCCCCGAAGAAGCGGGCGAGCATCTCCTCGAACGGGTCCATGCCGCCCGATCCGTACCACCCCGAGGTCATCTCAGATCCCCCCTGCACAAGCCGTCTCGGCAACGGTCAATCACGTGCCCGTGGACGACTCCCGGAAACCCGCCGGCCCGGCCGCCCGGAGGAAGCGCTCGCCGCGTCGCGAGCGGCCGGCGAGGTCGCCGGCGGCCGACGGCCATTGGGGATGGTCGAAGGCGAAGCCCGCTTCGAGGAGGCGGCCGGGGACGACGCGGCGGCTTTTCAGCAGGAGTTCGGTGTCCGAGCGCATCGCCAGCGCCCCGAGTTCCGCCATCCAGGCGGTCGCGGGCAGGCCCACCGGGACGCCCCACGCCGCACGCAGCGCCCGCATGAACTCGCGCTGCGGAAGGGGGCCCGGCGCGGCGAGGTTCACCGGCCCGGCGATGTCGTCCCGTTCGACCAGGAACTCGATCGCGCGGACGAAGTCCCGGTCGTGGATCCAGGACACGTACTGCGCCCCTCCCGCGACGGGTCCGCCGAGGCCGAGCCGCGCCAGCCGCAAAAGAACGTCGAAGACGCCGCCGCGGTCCGGGCTCATGACCATGGCGGCGCGCAGGGCGACCTTGCGGGTGGACGGGGTCGCGGCCCGCTCCTGCGCCCGCTCCCAGTTCTCGGCGATCTTGACGCTGTAGGCCCAGTACCCCGGGACGCCGGGTTCGGCGCCGCCGATCACACCGGTCGCCTCGTCGTTGGGGGCGTCGAAGCGGTGGGCGTAGACGGTCGCGGTGCTCATCTGCAGCCAGACCCGCGGAGGCCGCGCGGCGCCCGCGATCGCCTCACCCACGACCTCGGTGGACTGCACCCGCGAATCCATCATGGCCTGCAGGTTGGCCGGCGTGTAACGGCAGCTGACGCTGCGGCCGGCCAGGTTGATCACCACGTCGCTGCCGTCGATGACCTCCGCCCAGGGGCCCAGCGTCCGGCCGTCCCAGCCGACCTCGCGTTCGCGCACCGGCCTCCTGGTCACGACCACGACCTCGTGGCCCGCCGCCGTCAGGGCGCGATCCAGAATCGTGCCCACCTGCCCGGTCCCACCGGGAATCACGATCTTCATCGCCTCACCCCTCGCCTGTGCGAACAGCCTAAACCCGAGAACTGAACACGTTCAAAGAGAGGTGCGCCACTCCCGCATCACGGGATTCGAGCAGGTGTCCGCGTCGGCGGCTACCCGGCGTCGGTGAGGTAGCCCCGCAGGCCGGCCAGGTCGTCGGGGACGCCCCATGACTGGAGCATGGACTCGATCACCGCGTCGTCCCACGCGTCCGGGGGCAGGCCGGCGAGCGCCCGGACGACGTCGCGCTGCCGGTCATCGAGGTCCTCGAACGGTTCGAGCTCGTCGCCTGCCGTTGAATCATCCCGCACCGTCCTCAACACAAGCGCTACAGGTCGAGGTTCCCGGCCTTGATCTGGCCGACCAGAACCGCCAACGCGCCTGGCACGAGAGCCAGCCGCGGCCCCTCCGGGTCCTTCGAATCCCGGATCAGCGGAGCGGAGGTATTGGTCGAGACCTCGACGCACTCGCCTTGGCCGCCTTGGCTGTGGCTGCTCTTACGCCAATGAATCATCCCGCATCATCTCCATCGTCTTCCGGATCAGGCCCCGGGTGGCCTCTTCGGGCAGCGCATGGCATCTGATCTCGTCGAACCGAAGCGCCAGCCGAACGATCTCGCCCGGGTCTTCGATCAGTCTGCCACCGAATTGTGCTTCCACATACCCCACGCGGCCTTGGTCAGCCTTGTTGAGGAGCACCATCGCACCATCGAGTCCAGCGTGCCACCCATCGGTAATCTGGACTGCCTGTATATGTATATGAGGCATCGCTCCAACGTCGAGCAGGTACTGAAGCTGCTCCCGCATAACGTTCCCGTCAGGCCACCGGCGGAGAATGGCAGCGTGGTCGAGGACGACGAAGAGGTGGGGCAGATTCCTGTCCCGAGTAAGGATGTCCCGTCGTGACAGGCGCTGTGCGATGAAATCCTCATCCATCCGCCCCGGGGGTGTGGTGGCCCGCATGTAGCCCTCGGTCTGGAGTAGGCCAGGGATGTAGAGCGGTTGGAACGTGCGTATCTCAGTCGACTCGTTTTCATGGCTGATATACACCTCGAACCACTCGTTGAGGTGTTCTCGTTGGGCGTGGTACCAGAGGCCCTGGAACATCTCGCCGGTGTCGAAGAACTTGTCCAGCTTCATGCAGAAGTCTTCGTCGGGATGGTTCCGCCTGCCTTCGTAGGCCGCGATGGACTCGCGAGTCGTATAGAGCTCCTTCGCGAGGTCGTTCTGGCTCATGTTCCGGGCTTCGCGCATCAGGCGCAGCGTGTACGCGAGTTGGGCGCGCATGCTCTGGCGGGGGTCAATTGGGACAGAGGGGGCATTTGCGATCCTCCACGGTTGGTATATCGCGAAGTACCACGTGATTGTGTAGCCACGATATGTCACGGGCGTCAACCTGGGAGTCAGAAGCCGCAATCGCAGCGAAGGTGAATCCGATGAGCGCGACGTCACAGGGAAACAAGATCGACGCATTCGAGCCATTGCCGGCGGTCGGGGAGCCGCCGGCCGGACGCTGGGCCGCGCCGTACCTGGCCGGAAGGACCGGCCTTTGGACGGTCCACCTCCGGCGACCGCTGACGCGCAGGCAGATCGACTCCGGTTTGGCGGACACGATCCGCGCCTCGACGCTGGAGGCGTTGGAGGCGGCCATGGAACGTCAAGACGAAGCGGCCGGAGAACTGAACGCGAGCCCGGACCCGGCGCCGACATGGTCGCGCCAGGGGTGATCATGCAGCCGGAATTCGGAGCGGTCCTGGTCTGGCTGCTGATCTACGGCGCGGTCTGCATGCTGTTCGGGTTCGGCCTGACCTGGCTGATCTGGCCCTGGATTCACCATCGCGGAACCCACCGCCGGAACCGTGCTCGTCTCGCCGTTCCCGCTCCCCGGCGCTCTCCGGCCCGTCCGGCCCGTCCGGCCCGAACTTCGGCGGCACGGCATTCCTTGCCACCGTCCCGCACCCGCCGTTCCAACGTCGCTAAAGGAGGAGGGTGGTCCATGTAGTTCAGATCGCGAGTGGGCGACGGGGCCCCGGTGACACCCCTGTGGAGCATGGCATCACCGGGGCCCTCCTCTTTCCTCTGTGGGCGGGGCGATACTCAGTCGACGATCGCCGGATAGATCGGCTCTTCCTCGTACTCGTACTCGTCGTCCTCGTACTCTTCGAGCTCCTGGCGCCCGCCGACGTCGATGGCGACTCCGGCCTCGGTGAACCGGCTGCGGATCTGCTCGGTCATCTCCTCCGACATGTGGTGGTGATGCAGATCGAGGCGGTCCAGGTCGAGGAACGCCGGAGTGTCGAGCAGAATCTGGGCGCCCTTGTCGGTGAGGGTGCCCAGCGAAAGGTCGAGGACGGACAGGCGGCCCGTGACGGGGGCATCGGCCATGGCGGCGACCAGCGCGTCGGTGTCCTGCCCGTTGCGCAGACCGAGGGACGTCAGGGACGGGAAGGCCGCGCCCGCGAGCAGCGGAGCCAGGTCCTCCGGGGAGGCGCCGTCACCGTCCGCCGAGCCGAGGAACAACTCCAGGTGCTCCAGCGCCGGAAGGTCCGAGGAGAGGACGCCGCGCACCACCACCGGATCGAGCCGATGGGTCTGGAACGTCAGGCGTCGCAGTTCTTCGTGCCGGGGCACGTTCCAGGCGAGCGTGAACGTCCCCCAACTCCCTCCGAACGTCATCTCGTCGGCCCCTCGAACGACGAATTCGCGTACTCGGGGAAAGGCGGCCAGAAGCGGTGAGACATCGGCCTGCGCGATCCAGGAGTACCTGTCGGCCTCCTCACGGGTGACCTCACCGAAGAACAGGGCGCGCAGCGCGGGGAACGCCCCGGCGTGCTCGGTCAGAGCGTCGCGGACGGCGTCCACGTGGTCGTTGGCCGGACCGGGATCCCAGCAGTTCCCGATGATCAGCGCGGTGACGGCGGCGGTGTCGATCTCGGCGATGAAACGGCCGAGGTAGGTCCGGAAGTCCTCCTCATCCCCGAAGGGCATCAGCCGCAGCCGCCACGCGAACGCGCCCGGCTCGGCCTTCGCCGCCATGAACGCTTCGTCCGGCGGAAGCGCGTCGGGCTTGGGAAGGCCCCGCTCCTCCGCCTCGTACCCGGCGCGGGCAAGCCGCGTGCCGAGCTCCTCGCGTGAGGGGAAATCGAAGGTTCGCAGCCCCGCGAACTCAGGGAGGTGGTTGCGGTTCGGCATGCGCGGGCTCCTCGCGACGACAGGTGCCGATCGACGACAGTGCCGATCAAGGTACAGCGCGAGCCCGACATCCCACCGGACGACAACGGCCCCTGGGGCCGGGGACGACGATGCCGGCGCCTTCGCCGTTGAAGGCGGCCGTTCCGCCGGGCCGGGCGAGGCCCCGGGCGGGTTAGATGAGGCCCTGGGCGAGCATCGCGTCGGCGACGAGTTCGAAGCCCGCGATGTTGGCGCCGACGACGTAGTCGCCGGGGGCGCCGTAGCGCTCCGCGGTCTCGTAGCAGTTGTCGTGGATGCCGATCATGATCCCGGCCAGTTCCTCCTCGACGCGGGAGAACGTCCAGGACGCGCGGGACGCGTTCTGGCGCATCTCCAGCGCGCTGACCGCGACGCCGCCGGCGTTGGCGGCCTTGCCCGGCCCGAACGCGACGTCGGCCTGCTGGAAGATGTGGACGGCCTCGGGCGTCGTGGGCATGTTCGCGCCCTCCGAGACGGCCTTCACGCCGTTGCGGACGAGGGTCCTCGCGGCGGCGGCGTCCAGCTCGTTCTGCGTCGCGGACGGCAGCGCGATGTCGGCGGGTACGTCCCATACGCAGCCGCCGGGTACGTAGCGGGCCGAGCCGCCGCGCAGGTCGGCGTAGTCGGAGACGCGGCCGCGGTCGACCTCCTTGACGTGCTTGAGGAGGTCGAGGTCGATGCCCTTCTCGTCCACCACGTAGCCGCCGGAGTCGGACACGGTGACCACGTTGGCGCCGAGCTGCTGCGCCTTCTCGACCGTGTAGATGGCCACGTTCCCGGATCCGGACACCACGATCTGCTGGCCGTCCAGGTCCTCGCCGCGCCGCCTGAGCATCTCGGCCGTGAACAGCACGTTGCCGTAGCCGGTCGCCTCCGTCCGGCCCGCGGACCCGCCCCACAGCATGCCCTTGCCGGTGAGCATCCCCGCCTCCCACCGGTTGGTGACGCGGCGGTACTGGCCGAACAGGTAGCCGATCTCGCGGGTTCCGACGCCGATGTCACCGGCGGGGACGTCGGTGTGCTCGCCGACGTGCCGGTACAGCTCGGTCATGAACGACTGGCAGAACCGCATGACCTCCTCGTCCGAGCGTCCGTGCGGGTCGAAGTCGCTGCCGCCCTTGCCGCCGCCGATGCCGAGCCCGGTCAGCGCGTTCTTGAAGACCTGCTCGAAGCCGAGGAACTTCACGATCCCGAGGTTCACGGTGGGGTGGAAGCGGAGGCCGCCCTTGTAGGGGCCGAGCGCGCCGTTGTACTCGACGCGGAAACCGCGGTTGACGTGGACGCGGCCCTGGTCGTCGTGCCAGGGGACCCGGAACATGATCTGGCGTTCCGGCTCGACGAGGCGCTCTACCAGCTTGGCGGCGGCGAGGCCGGGACGCGCCGCCAGCACCGGCCCGAGGGTCTCCAGCACCTCGTGGACGGCCTGATGGAACTCCGCCTCGCCCGGGTCGCGGCGCAGCACCCTGTCATAGGTCTCCTCTAGGGACGACAACGTCTCGGGTGGGGCCGGCAGGCGGGGGGCCAACGGCATGTGGGGATCCCTTCCTCGAAGTCCCCTCCACTCTAAAACGTGTTCTTCACCGCCTGTGACGGGGCCCTTCGCAGGTCCGGGCCGCTGTGGCGCCGATCCGGGGCCGCGCGGCGCTTGCGGACGAGAACCGGGCCGCGCCCTCCCTGGGTGAGAGCGCGGCCCGGCGGGACGGGACGTCAGCGGCCCGGGCACTTCTTCCACGCGAAGTGGTAGGTCGTCTTGACGCTGCCGTCGGCGGAGTCGAAGGCCATGAAGCGCCTGGAAGCAGGACCCCGAGTTGGCGTTCCTGCGCGAGGTGTCCAACGTCCCGCTCCAGCAGTGCCTGCGCGTGCAGCAAAACGCCTTCACCAACTTCTTCGCCCAACGGTCTGGGTACCCCGCTTCAAGTCCAAGCGCAAGTCGCGCAGGTCTGCGAATTTCCAGAACAACGCCTTCACCTTCCGCGGCGGAGAGTTGAAGCTGGCCAAGGCCCACAAGGACTTGTCCCGCAAGGAGAGAGGGTCGGCGAACCGGGACAAGGCCAGGGCACGGGTGGCGCGGATCCACGCCCGGATCGCCGACCGGCGTCGTGATCACCTGCACAAGCTGTCCACGAGGCTGGTACGCGAAAACCAAGCGCTGGCCATCGAGGACCTGACCGTGCGTAACATGCTCAAGAACCACTCTGTGGCGCGGGCGATCAGCGATGCGTCATGGTCGCGGTTGCGGAGCATGCTGGAGTACAAGTCCGGCTGGTACGGGCGGGATCTGCTGCTGGTCGACCGGTGGTTTCCGTCCTCGAAGCTGTGCTCTGCGCCCGGGTGCGGCCATATGCGCGACAAGATGCTGCTGAACGTACGGTCGTGGGCGTGCCCGCGATGCGGCACCGTCCACGATCGGGACGTGAACGCGGCAAAGAACATTCTGGCCGCCGGGCTGGCGGACAGATAAAACGCCTGTGGAGGGCTGGTAAGGCCAGCCCCGGAGAACTCCGGGGGGCACGGCCCGTTGAAGCAGGAACCTCAATCCCGCGAGGGATGAAACTCCTTCATTCAGGGAGGGGAGGAGTCACCTGGCAGTTCTTGCGAGAGCCGCCGTCGCGCAGCCGGGACGCCAGGACGGCGGCCTGGCTGTGGTCGATGTCCTTGGTCGCGGTCAGCAGGGTGACGGGCCCCTGACCCGCGGTTTCCCGCAGGCGGTCGAAGGCGGCCGCATGTTCGGGGTCGTCCAGCTCCGCCTCATAGCGGCGGGTGAACTCCTCGAACCGGTCGACGTCGTGGCCGTACCACTTGCGAAGCCCGGTCGACGGGGCGACGTCCTTCTCCCACTCGTCCAGGTGCGCCTTCTCCTTCGACAAACCCCGCGGCCACACCCGGTCGACCAGGATCCGCTTGCCGTCGTCGGACGAGACCGGGTCGTACACCCTGCGCAGTCGTACCTCCATGATTCCTCCCAGCCCCGTCTATACCCACGGCCGCACGTCCGCCAGCCCGCCGGCCCACCGGCGGAACCCCGCCGGTGCCGGGGTTTTGTCGGTGCCGGCGTCTAACGTCCCGGGGGTGGCGGACGCGGGCGAGGCACGGGTGCCGCTGTGGCGGCTCACTCCGGCGCAGCGGCTTCTCGAAGGGGGCGCGCTGCTGAACTCGCTCGCCTTCTTCGCGGCGATGCCGTTCGCGCCGCTGTACCTGACCGAGCACACGAGCCTGGGCAAGCCCGCGGTCGGCGCCGTCGTCGGGGCCGTCGCGCTCACCGCCGCGTTCGGGGGGCTGCTCGGCGGGATGATCGTCGACCGGCTCGGCGCGGTGCCGCTCATGCGGGTCGGGCTGGCCGGCTACGTCGCCGTGTACGGGCTGCTGGCCTCGGTCCGCGGAGCCGCGGCGATCATCGTGCTGTTCCTGCTGCTGGGCGGGGCGCGGCTGATGGTGGAGCCGGGCGCGAAGAAGCTGCTGTCGCATGCGGCGGACGACGAGGGCCGCATGTTCCGGGTGCGGTACATGACGCTGTGCACGGGCGCCATCGTCGGGCCCGCGATCGGCGGTGCGCTCTACCACGTCGGCCCGGTGGCGTTCTTCGCCGTCCCGGCCGTCTTCTACGCGTCCTACCTGGTGCTGGTGCTGGTGCGGAACCGTGATCTGGTGGCGCTCCAGCCACCCGCGGGCGAGGGCGGGGCGTCCTCGCCGTCGGCGCGGGAGTCGGCCGGGGCGGTCCTGCGGGACCGGCGGCTCCTCGCGGTCGTCGCCGGTGGGATCGTGGTCTTCTTCGTCTTCTCACAGCTGGAGTCGATGCTCCCGCTGTACATGAAAGGCCAGTACGGCGACAGCACCGAGGCCTACTTCGCCGTGTTGTTCATCACCAACGCCGTCCTCGCCCTGGCGTTGCAGGTGCCGATCGACCGGGTGTCGGGCAGGCTCGGCCGCAACACCATGATCACGCTGGGCGCGGTGAACTTCACGGTCGCGTTCGCGTGCTTCTGGGCGAGCCCCTGGAGCCTGGCGTGGCTGTACGCCGGGATCGTGTTCTGGACGATCGGCGAGGGCGTCCTGCTGCCGATGCCGGACATGGCCGTCCACGAGATGGCGTCCGACGAGCACAAGGGGGCCTACTTCGGCCTGTCGGAGGTCCGTCAGCTCGGGTTCTTCCTCGGCCCGTTCGCCGGCGGTTTCCTGCTGGACGCCGGGACCACGCCGTACTTCGTCGTCATGGGGACGTCCGTCTTCCTGTGCGTCCCGCTGCTGATGCGCAGAACCTCCCGGGCGCCGGAGAACGCCGGTGGGCCCGCGATGAAGGCGGCGGCGAGCGGCTGAGCCGGCCGCGGGGCGTGGTCACGGACGGGGGCGACGGGCACCACCTGGCTCCGGAGCCGAGGGCGTCCACGGTGGGCCGACGGGGCCGGTCGAGTCCCCGCGGCCGGTCACGTCCTCCGGGCCCGCCGGGTCCCCTCGGCCGGTGGGATCAGCGCGGCCGGCGGCGGTTCGGTGGGCGAACTCGGCGGCGGCGGTGCGGCGGGCGAACTCGCCGGCCAGGGCGCGGCCGAGGACGTCGTCGTCGGGACGGTGCCGTTCGAGGTATCCGAGGGCCTCAGCGAGCTCGCCGGCGGTCAGCTGCCGCACCGGCTTCACGGCCCAGCACGGAAGCGCGGGATCCGGGCGGCCGGCGGGCGGCGCGGCGCGCGGTTCGGTGTTCACGGTTTCGAATCCTTTCCTTTTCGGTCTGCGTAATATGCGGCGCGGCGGCAGGTGACGCATTCGGCGACTCGAATAGGATCGCCGCGTGCATTGGTGGAGCCAGCAGGCCTGTGATGCGGCCGCGGAGGCACAGGCCGCCGATCCCTCGCCGCAGAACCTCATGGCGGCCGCCCAGGTGCAGGCGATGATCTCGATGGCGGAGGCGCTGCACCGCATCGCCGCGGCCCTGGAGGAACAGGGCGCCTCCGAAATCGTCCCGCCAATGCCCGTCCGGCCGAAATAGCGCGGGGGAGTCAGCAAAATACCGGTGCACCCGCCGGGGGCACACCGGTATTTCACGGGGTTTCAGGCATCGCTGAACGACTTGCGTTCCGTCCTGCCGTTGGTGCTCGCGGCGAGGCGGGAGGTCTTGGCGATGGGCGGGCGGGGCGGGACGGTCTCCGTGCCGTACTCGGTGTCGGGCACCGGGGAGGCCGGACGTTCCTCGGGCGCGGCGGGGCGGGGCTCCTCACGCGGACGGTCCCGCAACCGCCGCGCGGCCTGCCGGAGGGCGCGCTCGCCGACGAGACGGGTCAACTCCAGTCCCCAGCAGTCGAGCTTGTCGGCGTCGGTGAGGTCGTCGCGGTGGCTGAGTTCGGCGGCGAGCCCGCCGAGCCGCTGCGCCTCCGCCAGGTCGAACTCGCGCATGAGGTGGCAGCACAGTTCGGCGAGGGCGGCGTGGTCGCGTTCGAACGACAGGCCCGACAGGTCGTTGTGCGACAGCCGGCTGAGCGCGCGTTTGCGTTCCAGTTCGCCGTCGGCGATCCGGAGGATGCCGTTGAGGAGGGCGATGGGGCCGGTGCCGCTCGACCTGCTCTGGGCGGGGCCGAACGACATGCGCAGGAGGGCCGCGGAGCCGACCCCGGCGGTGATCACCTGAATCACCGCGAGGCTCGCCGGAGGCGTGGTGACGGGCAGCCCGAACGTCCAGCCGGAGGCGGTCACCGCGATCAGCGCGACGATCGCGGCGCTGGCGTTGACGAAGACGAACAGCAGCCCGCCCGGTGACATCAGGGCGGCGACCGGCTTGTCGCGGTAGCGCGCGACGAGTTCGGCGAGGCCGATCGCGCCGCCGATCAGGGCGGCGAGAAGCATCTCGATGGTCATGACCTTCCTCTACGCGCTGCGGGCGGTCAGCCGGCCGAACGGGGACTCCTCGGGCCTGCCACGCCGCGACAGCATGGGCGCGGGACGCTCGGGACGCTGCCGGGAGGCGAGTTCGGCGCGCTCGACCTCCAGGAAGACCAAGAGCCATTCCGCGGGGCCGGCGGCGAGTCCGGTGTGGGTGCGCATCGTCTGCTCGCGTGCGCCGAGGAAGGCCAGGAGCCATCCGGTGGGCCCGGACGTCCGGGCGGCTCGAATTCGTGAATACATGGGGAGACCATTTCGCAGCCGGGCCTGGAAGTCGACTTCCGCCGGGTCAAATTTTCGCGGCGCGGTCCGTTCGTGAACACCTTTGGCGTTACGCCGGAAACGTCCCGGCACCGTCCGCTGATCTTCTCTCCATTGGCCGGTCGGCAATGCCGTTTGGACGGGGCCGGGAATTCCTTTACGAAGAATTCCGGTTGGGCCCGGCGATGGAGATCGCTTTTCAGGCGACGGTGAGCGTCTCGTCGCGGGAGACGATCGCGGCGTGACGGCCGCCGAGCGCGAGAAGTTCGCCGCGCGCCGCGCTCGGCGACGCGCCCACGGCCGAGGACGGTGTCGACCGCCGGCCGTCCGGGTGCCGGAGCCGCCGTGTGCCGGGGGGGAAGGGGACGGGCGGAGACTGTCAGCCGGTTGATAATCGGGCGGCGCCGAACCTTCCGTCCCGCATCTATCGTGGGGCGTCCTTACAACCGAGCCTGAAGGAACGGTATCCGGGGGGCTGGGGTGACCCCCGGGACGACGTCCAGAACGTTCGGGGGCCGGTGTTCCAGGAGGGCGCCCATGAGCCGGACCAGCCCGTCCCCTGCCTCGGACTTCCCGCTTTCCGATGTGCCGGTGGAGTTCGCCGATCCGATGCACCCCCATCTGGAGGCGGCGGCGGTGGAGATGATCCAGGAGATCCAGTCGCTGGTGCCCGAGTACGCGCGGCCGCCGGAGAGCCGCTACGGCCGCCGGATGCGCTGGGCCGTGCAGGAGAGCGTCCGGCAGTTCGTCGACGCGATCGGCCGGCCCGACATGGAGTGGGCGCCCGTCACCGCCATCTTCGAGGGGATCGGCGCGCACGAGGCCCGCAAGGGGCGCAGCCTGGACGGCCTGCAGTCGGCGATCCGCGTCAGCGGGCAGGTCGCCTGCCGGCGGTTCATCAAGGACGCGCGGCGCCTCGGCTGGTCGCTGGACACCCTCGGCAAGATCACCGAGTCGCTGTTCGTGTATCTGGAACGCATCGCCAGCGCGGCCGGCCAGGGCTACGCGCAGGCGCAGGGCGAGCTGGCGGGCGAGCGGGAGCGGTTCCGGTGGCGGCTCCGCGACCTGCTGGTCATGGATCCGCCGGCCAGCGCCGAGGCGATCGGGGAACTTGCGCGGGCGGCGGGCTGGCCGGCGCCGAAGACCCTCGCCGTCGTCGCGGTCGCCCCGGACCCGGCGCGGGACGTCCCGGTGCTGCCGCCCTCGCTTCTCGTCGACTGGCACGCCCCCGGGCCGTACCTGATCTGCCCCGACCCGGACGGCCCCGGGCAGGACCGGCTGCTCGCCGCGATCAAGGGGACGCGGGCGGCGGCGATCGGGCCGACCGTCCCGCCGGCCCGCGCCGCGCTGTCGCTGCGCTGGGCCCGGCGCGGGCTGGCGCTGGCCGAGCGGGGCGTGCTGCCCGGCAAGGAGCCGCTGCGCTGCCTCGACCATCTGCCGAGCCTGGTGGCGGCGCAGAGCGAGGAGCTGATCGACGTCGCGCTGAGCTCCCGGCTGGCGCCGCTGATGCGGCTGCCGCCGCACCGGCGGGACGCGCTGTCGCGGACGCTGCTGACCTACATGGAGAGCCGCGACAACGCGGTGGCGGCCGCGGAACGGCTCATGGTGCACGAGCAGACCGTCCGGTACCGGATCCGGCGCCTTGAGGAGATGCTCGGCGGCGTCCTGCTCGACCCGGGCCGCCGCATCGAGTTGCTGCTCCTCCTGCACTACCTGGTCCGGCTCGATTCGGGCGACCGGCGCCTGTCCCCCGGCGACCCGTAAGCTCCCGCCGGCTCGCGGGAGCGCACGGGAGAACGGTGGTGACGACCTCATGCCGGTCGTCACCACCGTTCCCGGAACCGGCGGGAGTCAGCCGGTGCGAGTCAGCCGGTGGGGCAGGTGCCCGTGTACTTGGCGATGCCGTCGCCCGGCGCCGGCGCCGGGCAGAGGAACCGCTCGTAGCGGACGTCATCGTCGACGAACCGCTTCATCCACGCGATGCCGTACTTCGCGATGGTGGTGTGCGGCGAGTTGAACGTCATGTGCCCGGCGTTCCGCAATTCCAGATACGCCTTTTCGGGTGCGGCGGTAAGGCCGTTGAAATACGACTCCGCCATCGCGCCCGCCGGGGCGATGAAGTCGTTGTCCGCCGCCATGATCATCGTGGGGACCCGGACGTTCGCCCAGTCGTAGTCGGTGTTCCAGGGCGCGAGCGGAATCGCCGCCTGCAGTGACGCGCGTTCGTCGGCGGCCTCCAGCGTCCCGCCGCCGCCCATCGAATGGCCCATGACGGCGAGGCGGGACGCGTCGATGCGGTCCTTCACCTTGCTGTCGCCGGTCAGGTAGTCGAGCGCGGCGAGGAGCTGCTCACCGCGGGCGGCGGGCACGTCGAGGAGGCTGTTGGTCTCCAGGGTCATGACCACGAACCCCTGGGACGCCAGGCGCGGGCCGTACCAGCTGATCCAAGCCTCGGGGGAGACGAAGCCGGGCGATACGGCGATGGCGCCGAAGGTACCCTCGCCCAGGTCGGTCGGCGCGTAGATCGTGCCCTGGTTGAAGCCCTCTCCGCTGCCCGCCGGAACATCGATCTTCTCGATGTCGAACGGACCCTTTTCCGCCGTGATGCTCTCTTCCGTCGGCGCGGGGCCGCGCTCATACGGATTGGCGGCGAGCTGAATCGCCGCGGGACGTTCGGGGGCGGCGGCGTGGGCGGCTGCCGCGCCGCCGGCGGACAGGACGGTGCCCGCGGCGAGCACGGCGGCTGCGGGGAGCACTCGGAACGCATGCGCCAAATGTTCGTTCATCGGGGGCGTACCCTTCACTAGCCGAACCGCGATGGACGTGGAATTCGCGGTTCCAAGGATTCTGGGACGCCCGGCCGGCATTTACTTCTGATATGCCGACGCCTTTTTCGCGGCAGCCTTATAGTCAACTTACAAACGTCCCCGGAACGGACGGAGGGGCCACTTCCCCCGAAGTGACCCCTCTCCCCCCGTTCCGCTGTGTCGGCCCCGGCGCACACAACCACCGGCCGCTCCCCCCGAAGCGACTCGCGCCGGCCGTTCAGCGGATGCGTCGAAGGTAGCGAGCCGGGTGCGACGGCATCGAGGCTTCGAACCTCCCGCGTCGACGAGCGGGCCACGGTATGCGACGAACGGAACACGCTCCGCATCTGGGCGGGCGGCGGATCGATATTTGCTCCATCCTTGGGGGTAAGGACGTGGCGGGCTTGGAGGGGTGCGGGCGATGGCGGGACTGGTGCGACCGATCACGCTGGTGGGGACGCCGGTCCTGCATCGGCCCTGCCGGCCCGTCGAGGAGTTCGGCCCGGCACTGAGGGAACTGGCCGACGACATGTTCGCCAGCATGTACGAGGCGGACGGTGTCGGCCTGGCCGCGAACCAGATCGGTGTGGACCTGTGCGTCTTCGTCTACGACTGCCCAGACGAGGATGGTGAGCGGCACAAGGGGGCCGTCGTGAATCCCGTCCTGGAGCTTCCGGTGTTGGAGAACCGCCGCCTGGACGACGACGAAGAGGGTTGCCTTTCCGTACCGGGCCCGCACGCACGTCTGGCACGTCCCGACCGTGCGGTCGTTCACGGCTTCGACGTCACCGGAGGGCAGGTCACCGTGGCGGGGACGGGCCTGCTGGCCCGCTGTCTCCAGCACGAGACCGACCACCTTGAGGGCAGGCTCTACATCGACCGGCTGTCCGCCCGTTCACGCAAGAAGGTCTTGAAGGAGTTCGAGGCCCTCCGCGCGGAAGCCGACGCCCTGCCCGGTTGACGCCCTGCCCCGGTTGACGGTCAGCCGCTCCATACGGGGAGGTGGACGGCGGACGGGTGCGCCGCGTCGCCGAAGACCTCGAAGCGGGTGCGGTGGGACGCGACGGCCCGCCCGGCGGGTTCGCCGGTGCCGTGGTTGCGCGCGAACCGGGGGAAGGCGCCGCCGGCCAGCATGACGCGGAGCCGGTGCCCGCGCAGGAACCGGTACGCGGTCGGATGCATCTCGATCTCCGCCCGGATGATGCCGTCCTCCGGGGTGCCGTCGGATGGGGTGCCGTCCGGCGGGATGTCGTCCGGGTTCAGGCGGAGGATTCCGTCCGTGACATTCCTGGAGACGCCTTCGCGGTCGACGTCGCACAGGCGGATGAACAGGTCGCCGTGGCCGGTACTGGTGCGGACGTTGATCGTCGCCGAGACCGGGCCGATCAGGTCGAGGTCGCGGTCCAGGGGTGCGCCGGTGAAGACGACCACGTCGCGGCGGCGTTCGATGGGGGTGTTGTCGCGCTGTCCGCCCTTGCCCGGCGACAGCAGCGGGCCGCCGACGGTCGGCGTGGGGTCGAGAGGGTCATAGGTGAACGTGGAGGGGCCGGTGTCGGCAGCGCCTGACTCGTCCCAGGAGAGGCTTCGGGACAGGTAGAGCGGTGTGGGCTTGGTTTCAGGTGGAGGCCACTGGTCGAAGTCCAGCCACCGGTTGGCCTTCTGCAGGTGAAGCCTCACCGGTGCCTGACGCAGCCGGGCCGTGTCGCCGTTCAAGTGGGCATCGAGCCAGGACACCTGGTCGGAAAGCGTCGCGCGGAGGGCTCTCGTGTCGTGTCCCCATGGGCCGATGGTGATGCGGACGTGGCGGCCGGCGGCGTGCAGAGCAGCGAAGTCACGGAGCTGACCCCGGAGGAAGAGGTCCCACCAGCCCGTCACCATCGTGGCGGGCGCGGTGGTTCCGGGCACGGCGGCACTGTGGTCGGTGGCCTTCCAGAAGTCGTCGCCGGGCTCGGCGTGGGCGGTGACCTCACGGAGGAACGGTTCGGGACGTCCGATCGCGGCGAGGTCGGCCTCGCCCACCGGCAGGTGCCGCATCGCCCGGCGGACGCGCCTGCTGTGCAGCGGGCGCTTCATGTCGTCCCGGATGCCCATCGACGACGACCACACGAGCGTGTTGTGCAGGGCCAGCGCGCCACCCGGGTAGAACGAACTCACGAACTCGGACGCGGTGACGCCGAGCGCCACCGCCTCCAGCGGCGGGTCCGCGTAGGGCGCGACCGCCCACTCGGCGAACCCGAGGTAGCTCGCCCCTGCCATCGCGACCCGGCCGTCGCACCACGGTTGCGCGCGGAGCCATGTGAGCGTGGCAAGGCCGTCGTCCTTCTCGTTGTGGAAGGCGCGCCACTCGCCGCCCGATCCGCGGACGCCGCGGACGCTCTGGACGACGACCTGGAGGCCGCGCCGAGCGAGCACTCCCGCGAACAGGCGGATGACCGGCTGCCGCGTGCCGTACGGGGTGCGGATCAGCACGACGGGCAGGATCCCGGCTCCGCGCGGACGGTACAGGTCGGCGACGAGCGTGACCCCGTCCGGCATGGGGACACGCAGGTCACGCACCATCCCGACGTCCGGCGCCGGCGCCTCGGGGAGGCCGAGGACGCGGTCCGCGAGTCGTCCCAGAACGGCCATCGGACGCCCCCTTCGCATGTTCCCGATCGATCCCTGGTTCGGGTCGACCGGTGATCTAGGTCGACCCGTGGTTCGTGTCGGCCCGTGGTCTCAGCATGGCGGACGCGGCGCTAGCGGACGCGCTCGCCGCCGCCCTCGGGCACCAGAAGGCGTTCGTATTCGTGCAGGACGCGGGCGAACTCGCCCGTCGGTATCTCGCAGGCGTGCCCGGGCAGCCACAGATGCTCCAGGCGGACGGTCTGGACGTCCAGCCGCAGATGGCAGGCGTTGCCCGTGTGCTCCCAGCCCGGACGCGCCGCGCGGACGACGTCCAGATGGTGCCGGTGGCTCTGGACGTCATGGAGCAGGAACGCGGCCAGGACGTGGCGTGGCCCGTACACCGACGAGGTGAACCCGCTCGCGGCCGACGCGGCCGACTGCAGATCGACACCGGAATCAGCCAGTTCCGGGAAGAACACCCGCACGTGTTGCACGACTCCCCCGACCGCGATCGGCTGGCAGGGGAGGCGTAGGACCGCGTCCGGGTCGATGTAGCCATGTACGGGGACGCCCGCGACGTATCCGCACCACGCTCCTGGAACGGCCGTGAGGAACCGGGCCTGCGTCAGGGCGTTGCCCAGTTCCGTCATGAGCCGTTCTGGGTCGATGCCACGCGGCATGAACGTTTTGGTGCCTCCGCGCAGCCGCGTTCCCGTCTCGTCCAGGACGGCGAGGTCCGCCCAGCACGCACCTGAGCCGGTTTCCAGGACGCCGTGCGGAAGGCAGGCGTCCGGGTGCGGGGTGAGACCGGCCATGTCCTCAAGGACGGCGCGCGGAGTCTGGATAAGGCCCCAGCCCTGCGTCCGGTGTGAGACGGAGCCGAGGGCGAGCGAGGTGGCCACCGGCTCACGAGACCGCGCCTCGCCCAGCGTGCGTTCGAGGCTGCGGCGGTTCCGCAGTGCGCCGACCTCCCGGAGGTACTCGTCCAGGCACCGCCGCAGGACGGCCGGGTCGAGGTCGCACGACGCCCACCCGCCGATGTCGCGCACGTGGACGATCGCCCCGTCGAAGTCGAGGCGGTGGTAGCGGTAGAGCTCCTCCCATGGCTCGAACCGGTCACCGCGCAGCCGTCCCTGGGCGCGGACGATCGCCGGTATATCCTCGCCGAGATCGTTGAGGAGGAAGTCGCGCAACGGGGCGTGCAGGGGGTCGGTCTCCACCGCCACCCGCACCCCGTCGCTGCGGAACCGCACCGGGAGCGATATCGCCACTCGGGTGATTATGCCGATAAGCGAAGATCATCACCGGTTTGGCGGAATGTTCGATCCGATCAGATCGGTTCGTCGGCCAGATACGGCGGGGCGGGCTCGTACTGGATGTACCGGCGCACCGACCGTGCGTGATCCCGGCCGTGGATACGCCCGATCAGCCAGAGGGCCATGTCGATCCCCGCCGAGACGCCCTGGCTGGTCACGAGGTTGCCGTCCACGACGTAGCGCGCGTCCCGGACGACGGTCACGTCACCGCGCGCCTCCAGGGTGTCCTCCGACGCCCAGTGGGTCGCGACCCTCCGCCCCTTGGCCGGGCCTGCCGCGTGCAGGAGGATCGAGCCGGTGCACACGCTCGTCACCCAGTCGGCCTGTTCGGCGACCTTCGCTATCCATCCCGTGACGGACGTGTTGGACGGTTGCGTCTCCCTGGCACCGCGCCCACCGGGGACCAGAAGCACATCCAGCTTCGGGTGGTCGTCCAAGACGTGATCTGGCACGACCCGCAGCCCCTTGGCGCAGCGCACAGGCTCGGGCCGCTCGGCGACCAGTACCGCCCTGTCGTCTTCCGCGCGCAACATCGCCGACGCCGTGAACACCTCCCACGGACCGACGAAGTCCAGCTCCTCCGCGTCCTCGAAGACCAGCAACCCGTACGTCGTCATGCGTACTCCCCGTTCATCACAACGGTCTCCGTCACCGGATCCGGCGGTCGTGTGCCGACGCGCAGGCTTCAGGTTCCTCGCGACCGGGTCATGACGTCAACGACGGCCGTCACACCCGGCACGCCACCGGCGGCCGCCATTCATCCGCCGAAATTAATGGGTTGACAGCATCGAAGAGCTGTGGCTAACTCTTACGCATGAAGCTTTGATACTTCTCCGGTCGAGCCGCCCGTCGGCAATGTCCCCGGGCCCGCTCCCGTCACTCGGCACCACCGTCGCACCCGTATCAAACCGGCTGTGACCTGTGCCGTATTACCGTACATCCCTTTTCATCGGCCCCCCATGGCCGAATTCAAACGTGCCCGGAGGTATTCACTTCATGCGTGCCATAAACAACCCCGAAGCCAATCCTTCCAGCAAGTCCAAGAGGAAGGGAAAGCGGAAGAACACCGACTTCAGGTCGGTGAAATTCGCGAACGGCGCGAACAACCGGCGCAATGCCCGTCAGCTGCCCACCCGGCAGCTCAACCGGGGCCGCTGAGCGGCGCCCGGCCCTGACCCTGGCCCCGGTCCCGGTCCCGGTCCCGCTTCTCGGCGGCCGGGGCCGGGAACTCCGCCCACACCACCGTCCGGGCACCTTCGATCCGGAAACCCCAGCGGGACGCGAGCGCCTCCACGATCCGCATCCCCCGCCCGCTCTCCGCGCCCACCTCCTCCTTCACGTGCGGCCGCTGCCCCGTCGCCCCGTCGTCGGCGACCTCCAGCCGGAACACCCCGTCCCCGGCCCACAGGACGAGTGTCACCTCCCCACCCTCCAGGCCCGACGCGGTATGCGTGATCGCATTCGCGACCGTCTCGCTCGCCACCGTGACCATGTCGTCCAGCACCGTGTCGTCCAGCACCGTGTCGTCCACCATCACGCCGTCCGGGCCGCGACGGCCGCCCGCGACCTCCCGGACGAAACTCCGGGCACACCCGACGGACCGCCGCACCCCCGGCAACGTGACCTCACCGACCACCGCGCGGGCCCCCGCCTCGTCCACGGCCCCGCCTCCCCGCCGCCGGGAACGGCCGGCCGCGAGGCCCGCTTCTCCGGCACCGGCCCGACCAGTAGCTCGCAACCCGTCCTCGACGCCCACCGAGACGGCTCCCTTCGCGTCCGGAAAGTCGCCCGTCACCCTCGCTGTACGGCCCGGAACCCGGCTACCGTTCACGCCCCGGCGAACGTTTCCCCAGATCGCGCAGCCCGCCCACGGCGAGGACGGCACGTCCGAGGCGCCAGGTGCGGCAGAGACCGGTGAGACGGCCACTTACCCTGAGATAAGGACAGTTACTCTGGGTATTTGATCGACGATCCGGGATTCGGGGGAACGGCTGTGACTACGGAGTGGCGAGAAGGTGTCCGCAGTTGGTGGGCCCGGCTGCTCTTCTCGGTGCGGGGGCGCGCGACGGTCATCACCGTGGCGGTGTCGGCGCTGATCCTGGCACTGGCGTTCATCCTGCTGATGGTGCTCGCGCGGGACTGGGCGGAGAACCGGGTCTGGCGGACGTCGGAACGCACCGTCGAGCGGATCGTTTACGACATCGTCCTGGAGAAGGACGGCCAGATCCTCGCCACCCGGCCGGGCGAGACGTCGCTGGTGCAGATCGTGAACCCGGAGGGCCGGGTGGTGGCGGCCACACCCGCGCTCCGCGGACGCCGGGCGCTGGCCAGATCGGAGGTGACGGCGGGCAAGCTGCTCGTCGACGGCCGATACTGCCCGGACTTCCTGGACGAATGCGTCTGGGTCTTCGGTCTGCGGGTACGGGAGTCGCGGTGGGGGCCGGGTGTGATGGTCATCGCGGCGACGCCGCTGCCGGGTCTGCTGAACCTGGTGGTGCTGCCGCTGTCCATCGCGCTGGTGGCGGCGGGGCTCCTCGCCCTCATCGCCTGGTGGACGTGGCACACGATCGGGCGGGTGTTCGTCCCGGTCGACCAGATCCGGGCGGGGATGGCGGCGTTCAGCGCCAAGGGCCTCGGCCACCGGGTACCCGTCCCGCAGAACGGCGGCGAGATCCAGTCCCTCGCCGAGACCGTCAACACCACGCTCGCACAACTGGAGGAGGCGAGGGTCCGGGAGCGCCGCTTCATCTCGGACGCCTCCCACGACCTGCGGAACCCGATCGCCGGGCTGCAGATGCAACTGGAACTCGCGCTGGACGAACCTGACGGCGGCGACTGGAAGCCGATGGTCCGCTCGGCGCTGTACGACACGCAGCGGCTCAACGACATCATCATCGACCTGCTGGAGCTGTCCCGGCTCGACGCCCGCGCCCCGGCCGCGGCCGAGTCGATCGACCTCGCCGGCCTCGCCCGCCGGGAGGTCGAACGCCGCCACTCCCGCGTCCCGATCGAGACGCGGCTGGAACGCGACGTGATCGTACGGGCGAACCCGGTGCGGCTGACCCGGGTCCTGAACAACCTGCTGAGCAACGCCGAACGGCACGCCGAGTCGCGCATCGAGGTGACCGTCGCGCGGACCGGCGCCGACGCCGTCCTCCAAGTGCTGGACGATGGAGCCGGCGTCCCGGAGGAGTCCAGGGAACGGGTCTTCGAGCGGTTCGCCCGGCTTTCGGCGTCGCGCACCCGCGACCCGGAGGGCACCGGCCTCGGCCTGCCCATCGCCCGCGAGATCGCCGAGATCTACGGCGGCTCCCTCCGCATCGCCGACAGCCCCCGTGGCGCCCGCTTCGTCCTCCGCCTCCCCCTCGCCGCCTGGCACGCGACCCCGTAGCCGTACGCGCCCCGCGGTCGTGCACCCGGCGGGGCCACCGGAGGCCGCCACCAGGCCGACCGGGAGGATTCGGGTGGTCTCCGGTGTTGGCACCGGCATGAGCGCGGCCCGAGGCGAGAGGAAATCATGACCGAGGATCTCGGATACGGGTGGCAGGGCGACCTCATCGACCTGCCCGCCTATCTGAAGCGGATCGGCCACGACGGCGACCTGGACCCCACGGACGGGACGCTGCGCGCCCTGCACCGCGCCCACACCACGACCATCCCGTTCGAGAACCTTGAGATCATGTTGGGCCGGCCGGTCGACCTGGCGCTGGACGCCGTCCAGGCGAAGCTCGTGGAACGTCCGCGCGGCGGCTACTGCTTCGAGCACAACCGGCTGTTCGCGGCGGTCCTGGAGAGGCTGGGGTACGAGGTCACCGCGCTGTCCGCACGGGTGACGCTGGGGGCGCGCGGCACCCGCCCGTCCACGCACGCGCTGCTGCACGTCCGTCCGCCGGGCCGGTCGCGCGACGAGCCGGCCTGGCTGTGCGACGTCGGTTTCGGCGCCGGGCCGCTGGAGCCGCTGCTGTTCCGCGACGGCGAGGAGGTCGAGCAGGACGGCTGGGGCTTCCGGCTCCGGAAAGGACGGACCGTCACCACCTGGAGCCCCGGCACGGTCGGCTGGGAACTGCACCAGCGCGGCCCGGACGGATGGGTCCAGCGCCACACGTTCGCCATGAACGAGACGTTCCGCATCGACTTCGAGGTGCTCAACCACTACGTCTCGACCAGCCCGCGTTCGCCGTTCACGGCGCGTCCGTTCACGCAGAAGTTCTCGTCCGACGCCCTCCACGTCCTGGACGGGACGAACCTGACCACCACCCGCCCCGACGGCACGACCGAGACCCGCGCGTTCACCCCGGAGGAACTGCCCGAGGCTCTGGCGACCTACTTCGACATCGTTCTGGAAGCCGAGGACGTGCCCCGCCTCATCCGGTACCTGCGCCGCTGAACCCGCCGATGGTTGAAGCCCACCCCTCGGGTACCGCCCAGCCAGGGAACACCGGCTGATACCAGGAGGAGGATGACCATGGCACAACCTGCCGAGAACGTCGTCGACCTGCTGCTCTCGCAGCACGAGGAGATCCGCAGCCTCGCGGCGACCGTGGAGAACACCAGCGGCGAAACCCGCAGGGTCGCCTTCGACCGGCTCCGCGAACTGCTCGCCGTCCACGAGACCGCCGAGGAAGAGGTGGTCCACCCGTTCGCCCGCCGCGCCATCGACGACGGCTCCCACATCGTGGACGAGCGGCTGGAGGAGGAGAACGAGGCCAAGGGCGCCCTGTCGCGGCTGGAGAAGCTCGACCCCGACTCGGCGCAGTTCCAGGAGATGTTCGCCGACTTCCACAAGGACCTGGAGGCGCACGCCTCGCACGAGGAGAAGGAAGAGTTCCCGCGCCTGCGCCGGGAGGCCACGGACGAGCAGATGCGCGGCATGGCCAAGGCCGTCCGCGCCGCCGAGGCGGTCGCCCCGACGCATCCCCACCAGGGCGTGGAGTCGCCCACCAAGAACATCATGGCCGGTCCCGTGGCGGCCGTCGTCGACCGTGTCCGCGACGCCATCGGCAAGGCCCGCCGCTGAACACGCCCGCGGCGGCCCGCCCGGGAGCGGGCCGTCCGGCCGGCCCGTCCGGCCGGCCACGACGAAGGAGGGATGATGGGCGAACACCGAAACCACGTGCCCCAGAACCACGGGCGGAAGAACGACCAGGACAAACCGCTCGCCGACCGTCGCGCCGAAGGGAACGCCCCGCAGGAGGACGACCACGACTTCGCGGACGAGCACACCCCGGGCCCCACCGACCCGCCGATCGCCGAAGCCGAGACCCCCGGCGGCGAGGACGACGGCTACACCTCCCAGACGGAGATCCCCTGACAGTCGGCGGACCCGGTGCCCTCCTCCCGACCCGCCCCCCAAGCAAGCCCCGTCCGCTCCGACCGCCGGATCTCGGGCTGCTGCGGGTTCGGCATGATCTTCGCCTCCTATGCGCTGGACGGTTGGGGACGCAGCGGGTCGTGCCCCACGCTCATGAGCGCGTGACGCCACTCCTCGTCCCGTTCCGCATTCTGCGGGCGGTTCTCCAGCCGGTCCTCCACGTAGTCCACGACCTCCTGCATCACCTCGGCGTCGCCGTCGGTCAGGTCGACCTTCCGCTTGCGCAGCACGTCCACCACGCGGGCGCCGAGCTCGGAGACCCCCGGGCTCGGACCCGCCGGGAAGGCCTCCTCACCCGAGGCGTCGGTGAGCAGCCACGTCCGCAGCTCGTCGGAGGTCATGTTGACGAGCCGGTGGAAGTCCTCCCAGGCCAGCTCCGCCTCAGCCGGAATGCGATCGTTCATCGGTAACTCCCTGTCGGCCGTTCACGGCCGCCGTACCCGAGTCCCGGCTCCCCATTCACCTCGCCGCGGGCGGCCGGGGCCCGGTGTGCCAGACTCCTGCGGGCAGGACCTCCGAGGTCGGCCGGACGGATCGCGAGCAGAGGGAGCACCATGGAACTCGTCCACTCGGGCAAGGTCAGGGACGTCTATGCGGACGGGGACGAACTGATCCTCGTCGCGTCCGACCGGGTGAGCGTGTACGACGTCGTCCTGCCGACGCAGATCCCCGACAAGGGGAAGATTCTCACGCAGCTCTCCCTCTGGTGGTTCGAGCAGCTCGCCGACATCATCCCGAACCACATCGTGTCCGCGACCGACGTGCCCGGTGAGTGGGCGGGACGCGCCGTCCGCTGCCGCCGCCTCACCATGCTCCCCGTGGAGTGGATCGCCCGCGGCTACCTCGCCGGCCTGGGTCTCAAGGAGTACGAGAAGACCGGCACCGTCTCCGGGATCCCGCTGCCGGACGGCCTGGTCGAGGCGTCCAGGCTGCCCGAGCCGATCTTCACCCCGACGACCAAGGCCACCGAGGGCCACGACGAGTTCATCACCTATGACGACGTGGTGAACGAGATCGGCGACGACACCGCCACCCGCCTCCGCGAAATCACGCTGGAGATCTACAGGCGCGGCGCCGCCATCGCCGCCGAGCGCGGCATCATCATCGCCGACACCAAACTGGAGTTCGGACGCGCCGCCGACGGCACCCTCACCCTCGGCGACGAAGTTCTGACCTCGGACTCCTCGCGTTTCTGGCCTGCCGGGCAGTGGCAGCCAGGCCGGCCCCAGCACGCGCTGGACAAGCAGTTCGTCCGCGACTGGAGCAGCACCCTCGACTGGGACCGCACCCCTCCCGGCCCCGCCATCCCCCAGGAAGTCGTGGACGCCACCCGCGCCCGCTACATCGACGTCTACGAACGCCTCACCGGCCGCCCCTGGACCTCCTGAGGAGCCCCGACGGCCCTCAGAAGGCGGAGCGGTCGCCGCTCGCCACGATCTCCCGCCCCAGCGGGGCCAGCGAGACCGGGATCAGCTTGAAGTTGGCGATGCCGAACGGGATGCCGATGATCGTGAGGCAGAGCAGGACGCCGGTGACGATGTGCCCGAGGGCGAGCCACCACCCGGCGACGATGATCCAGATGACGTTCCCCACGAGCGAGCCCAGGCCCGCGTCCCGCCTGGGTACGGTCGTCCGGCCGAAGGGCCACAGCGCGAACCCCGCGATGCGGAACGAGGCGATGCCGAACGGGATCGTGATGATCAGGACGCAGCAGACGATCCCGGCGATCACATAACTCACCGCCAGCCAGAACCCCGCCAGCACCAGCCACAGGACGTTCAACAGAGTGCGCACAAGAGCCTCCCGACGGCAGCATAGATCGTCCCGCCGGTGAACGTCCGGCGGACGAGCCGCCGGTGGGACGTCAGAAGTGGCCGTCCAGGTCGGCGAGGAGGCGCCGTTTCGGCTTCGCGCCGATGATCTGGCGGACGACCTCGCCGTCGCGGTAGAGGTTGAGCGTGGGGAACCCCATGACGCCGTACCGCGCCACGATCTCCGGGTGGTCGTCGCCGTTGAGTTTGGCGACGGTCAGGCGGTCGCCGTGCTCCGCCTCGATCTCCTCAAGGATCGGCGCGATCATTTTGCAGGGCGGGCACCAGTCCGCCCAGAATTCGACCAGTACCGGCTTGCCGGCGTGGAGCACCCGCTCGTCGAAGTTCTCGGTCGTCAGCGTGATCATTCGTTTCCTCCGGTGACAGGGCACAGCCGGGGCAGGCACGCGCCAGTTGACCGGCCACGTCGGCACGGTGGCGGATCAGGGTGCGGATCTCGGCGTCGATCTCGGCGAGCCTGCGCTGGTAGACGGCGACCGATTCGGGGCACGCGGCGCCGTCGGAATGACCGGCGCGCAGACAGTCCACGAACGGGCGCGTGTCGTCCAGCGTGAAACCGGACGCCAGCAGCGAGCGGATCTCCATGACGAGCCGCACGTCGGCCTCCTCGTACTGCCGGTAGCCGTTGGCCGCGCGCCGCGCCGGGAGCAGCCCCTGCTCCTCGTAGTAGCGCAGCGTGCGGGTGCTCACCCCCGCCCGCGCCGCAAGTTCCCCGATCCGCATCCGGGCCCCTCCTCGCTTCATGGCCGCTTGCGACCGTAACCCTTCACACCGGCGTCAAGGTCAAGCCCGGTCGGGGACGGGGCCCGGCGAAACCGCGCCGGGCCCGTCCCGTCCGGTCAGCGGCCCTGGAGCGCGCGGACGTTGTCGCCGAACGTCCAGCCCTTCGACCCGTCCCAGTTGACGGACCAGGTCATCAGACCCTTCAACCGTCCGTCGTAGTGGTTCCATGCCTGCGCGACCAGGCCCGTCGGCATGTGGCCGCCGCCGGCGCCCGGCTGCGCGGGCAGGCCCGGCACCTGCTTGTCGTAAGGCACCCGGATGGTGGTGCCCTGGATGACGAGGCCGTCGTTCAGGCAGTCGGTCTGCGCGACGAAGCCCTCGACCGTCCCGGCGGGGTAGGAGTCGCCGGAGCAGCCGTACATGCTGCCGTTGTAGTACTGCATGTTGAGCCACCAGAGCCGGCCGTTGTCCGCGTACTTCTTGATGATCGGCAGGTAGGCGCCCCAGATCGAGCCGTAGACGACGCTGCCGCCGGTCACGTAGGCGGTCTCGGGCGCCATCGTGAGCCCGAAGCCGGACGGCATCCGCGCGAGCACGCCGTCGATGATGCGGATCAGGTTGGCCTGCGACGCGGACAGGCTGTCGATGTCGCCGCTGCCCGTCAGGCCCGTCTCGATGTCGATGTCGATCCCGTCGAAGTTGTACCTCTTCAGGATGGGCACGACCGTCTCGACGAACCGGTCCGCGACGGCGCTGGAGCCGAGGTCGATGCCGGCCGTCGCACCGCCGATCGACATCAGGATGGTGGCGCCGGCCGCCTTGGCCGCACACATCTCCGCCGGTGTGGCGACCTGCACCGTCCGGTCCATGCCGTCCTCCCACAGGACGGTGCCGTCCGAGCGGATGACGGGGAACGCCGCGTTGATCACGTTGTAGCCGTGCTGCCCGATCACGGGGTTGTCGATCGGGGTCCAGCCGAACGGCGGGTGGACGCCGTTGGACGCGCCGTCCCAGTTCTCCCAGTAGCCCTGCAGCACCTTGCCGGCGGGCTTCGGCTTCACCGGGCAGGTCTCATCACCGGTGGGCGGCGTCGTCGGCGGGGTGGTCGGCGGGGTGGTCGGCGGCGTCGTGGGCGGCGTGGTCGGCGGGGTGGTGGGCGGTTGCGAGCCGTCACAGGCGCCCAGGTCGCGCCACAGCGTCGGTGTGGCCGCCGGGTTCCAGCCGGTGCCCGGGTACGCGGTGTGGGCGACGATGGCCTCGTACCCTCGGCCGCTGTAGGCGACCTTGTCACCCACCGCGTAACTGCCGCCTTCGGCCCAGGCCGGGAAGGTGCAGGCGACGAGGGACACGGGTCGGGCGGACGACGGCGCGGACAACACGACCACGGCGCCGAGCGACAGGACCAGCGCCACCAGCGCCGAGCCGAACGCGGCGACGGCCGCGGACCATCGCCTGTGCTTGGGGTTCATGAGTGCGACTCCTCCAGAACGGGGACAGAGGAGCCGGCGCAGAGCCAAACGAGTCCCGCGGACGAGACCCTCCCAGGCCGCAAGGCGCATAACCGGCGTGGACGCCAGTAGCAGCGTAACCGCTCCGGTCTAGACCGGGAAGGGTCAGGATCTCGCCGCACCAAGAGTCACGAACCGATGGCGGAGCGTCATGCGATGGTCAAGAATCACCTGATGATCAGCCACTGAGATCCCGCATCGGGAGTGGAGTCGCCCTGATCGGCCTCACGAGGCCCAGAAAAGCCGATGGGGAGCGGCCCTTTCGGGCGGCTCCCCTGCCTAAGCGTGGCTCCACCATAAGCGATACCCAACGTGACCGCAAGCGACACAGAGGAAGCAGGGAATGGTCGGACAGGACGAACTTCTCAAGGCACGCATCTGCGAACTCCTGGAGTCATGGCAGCCATGGCAGCGACGCCTCTGGGACGGCTGGCCTCTCCATGAGCTCCTCGAAGCCTGATGGGGCCGGCTCAGTCGTGGTGTCCTCGACGGGGCGGGCGTCCGGTGAGGCGGGCGACGAGGTGGGCGGCGGGGAAGTCGGTGGCCGACCGGAAGGACTCGCCGGCCCACAGGTTGACGCCTTCCGGGTCGCCTTGGGCGATGGACGCCTTGCGCAGGGGTGAGGTCACGTAATGGACGTCGGGGTAGGCGGCCGGTGCGTGCGCCGAGTGTTCGGTGAGGAACCGGTTGACGAGGCCGCGGGCGGGCCGTCCGCTGAACGCTCTGGTCATCGCGGTGGAGGTGAAGCGGGGGTCGGCCAGCGCCGCCTTGTGAACGGGGTTCGCGCCGCTCTCCGGGCAGCGGACGAATGCCGTCCCGAGCTGGGCGGCGACGGCGCCGAGGTCCAGTATCTCCGCGACGTCGGATGCGGTGGCGAGGCCGCCGGCGGCGATCAGGGGTTGCGCGGTGATGGCCCGGACGTCCTGGAGGAGGGTCCGCAGCGGCACGGGTTCGCCGGACGTGTTGGTGAACGAGCCGCGGTGTCCGCCGGCCTCGGAGCCTTGGAGGCAGAGTGCGTCGGCGGCGGAGGCCCGGCGGGCTTCGCCGGTGGTGGTGACGGTGACGATCACGACGGTGCCGCGCTTCTGGAAGGCGTCGATGACGGCCGGGTCGGGGCAGCCGAAGGTGAAGCTCACGTAGGGCGGCGGGTCGTCCAGCAGGTCGGCGACCTTGGCGTCGTAGGCGTCGTCGCGGGCGGACGGGGTGCCCGGGGAGACGCCGAGGCGTTCGGCTTCGGGGGCCAGGCGGTCGCGGTAGGCGGCGACGGCGGCCGGGGCGATGTCGTCGAGTGACGGCATGAAGACGTTCATCCCGAACGGGCGGGACGTGAGCCGCCGTGTCGCGGTGATGTCCGCGCGCATGGCCTCGGCGGTCTTGTAGCCGGCGGCGAGGAAGCCGAGGCCGCCCGCGTCCGACACGGCGGCGGCCAGCTCGGGAGTCGAGGGTCCGCCCGCCATCGGCGCCTGGACGATCGGGAGTTCCGGCCACATGACGCTCACCCTCGTCTCCGCATGCGCCATGATCGGCACGATAGCCCGGTGGACGGAAGGGGGCGGCATGCGGGTGCTGCTGCACTACGACATGGACCACGAAGAGGCCGGCCTGGACGTCGTGAGCTGTTCGGAGCAGGACGACGAGCGGTTCGCGGAACTGCTGCCCGACACCGAGGTCATCTGGCATGTGCTGCGTCCCCTCACGGCCGCCGACATGGACCGGGCGCCGGAGCTGAGGCTGATCCAGAAGCTCGGTACCGGGGTGAACACCATCGATCTGGACGCCGCCCGGGAGCGCGGGATCGCGGTGGCCAACATGCCCGGCCAGAACGCGCAGGCCGTCGCGGAGACGAGCCTGCTGCTGGCGCTGGCGACGCTGCGGAGGATCGTCCCGTTCGACGCGCGGACGCGCCGCGGTGAGGGCTGGCCCGCCGGCCGTTCCCTGGTCGGCGGTGAGCTGGCGGGACGGACGGTGGGGCTCCTCGGCGGCGGTCAGATCGCGAATCTGCTGCGCGGGATGCTGGAGGCGGTCGGCGCGACCGTCCTCTACACGTCCCGGAGCCCGCGCCCCGGCGACCCCGCCTGGCGGGAGCTGGACGACCTGCTGAGGTCGAGCGACGTCGTGTCGGTGCACGTTCCGCTGACCGGCGAGACCCGCCATCTGCTGGACGCGGAGCGGCTGGCGCTGCTCCCGGAGGGCGCGATCGTGGTGAACACGGCGCGCGGCGCGGTCATCGACGAGGCGGCGCTGGTGGAGGCGCTACGGTCGGGGCGTCTGGGCGGCGCCGGGCTGGACGTCTTCGAGGAGGAGCCGGTGGACGCGGGCAACCCGCTGCTCGCCCTGTCCAACGTCGTCGTGATGCCGCACGTGGCGTGGCTGACCGGGGAGACGTGGGACCGGTACTTCGCGGTCGCGGCGGAGAACTGCCGCCGCCTCATGCGGGGCGACGGCCTGCTCCACCGCGTCGTCTAGGGGATCAGCACCGGCTTGACGACCTTGCCGGACTGGGCGTCCGCCTCCGCCTGGTTGATCTGGTCGAGCGGGTAGGACGTGATGAGCCGGTCGAACGGGAACCGGCCCTGCCGCCACAGCTCGATCATCTTCGGGATGAAGGTCTGCGGGACGGCGTCGCCCTCGATGATGCCCTTGACCGTGCGTCCCATCAGCAGGAGGTTCGCGTCCAGGGTGTATTCGGCGGCGCCGACGCCGACGAGGCCGCAGACGCCGGTGGTGCGCAGCGACGTGACGGCCGTCGCGACGACCTCGGGGACGGCGGTGGTGTCGAATGAGTACTGGACGCCCTCGCCGCCGGAGATCGCCCGGATCTGCCCGGCGATGTCGTCGTCCGCGCCGTTCAGGACGTGGGTGGCGCCGAGTTCGCGGGCCAGGTCGAGCCGTGACTCGTGCAGGTCGACGGCGATGATCGTGGTGGCGCCGGCGACGCGCGCGGCCATCACGGCGGACAGGCCGACCGCGCCCGCCCCGAACACCGCGATGGAGTCCCCGGCGCCGACGCCGAGCGAGATCAGCACGGACGCGGCACCGGTCTGGACGCCGCAGCCGAGCGGCCCCAGCTGTTCGAGCGGGACGTCCCGGGTCACCGGCACGACGTTGTGGACGGTTCCGAGCGCGTGGCTCGCGAACGACGACTGCCCGAACCAGCGGGTGTGGACGGCCTCGCCGTCGCCGGTCGTCGCGCGGGGCGTCCCGTCGAGGGGGACGGCGAGCATGTTGAGCGCCATCATCTGCGGGCAGGCGCCGGGGACCGCGGCGCGGCAGTTGTCGCACACGCCGCACGAGTCGAACGACATGACCACGTGGTCGCCTTCGGTGAATCCGGTGACGCCGGGGCCGGTGGCCTCGACCACCCCGGAGCCCTCGTGGCCGAGGACGACGGGCTTGGTGACCAGGTCTCCCGGTATCCGCCCGAGCAGGTCGGTGTGGCACATGCCGGCGCCCGCGATCCGCACGAGGACCTCGCCGGGGCCGGGGTCGGCCAGGTCGAGGGATTCGATCGTGTAGGGCGCGTCTGCGGCGCGCAGCACCGCGGCGTTGATCTGCACCAGGGGTTCCTCAATCCAGGGAGTAGCGGACCGGCAGGCGCTTGAGGCCGCCGACGAACGTGGTGGCGGTGTTCTCCGGCGTCCCGGCGAGCCCGATCGAGCCGAGGCGGGGCAGCAGTTCCTCGAAGAACGCGCGGACCTCGATGCGGGCCAGCGCCGCGCCCAGGCAGTAGTGGACGCCGAACCCGAACGCCAGGTGCTTGTTCGGGTCTCGTCCGACGTCGAAGCGGAACGGGTCGTCGAAGACGTCCTCGTCCCGGTTCGCGGACGGATACGACAGCAGCACCGCGTCGCCTTCGCGGATCGTGACGCCGCGCAGCTCGTAGTCCTCGGTGGCGGTGCGCATGAACTCCTTGACGGGCGTGACCCAGCGGATCATCTCGTCCACGGCGAACGGCATCAGCTCCGGCTTCCCGCGGAGCCGGTCGAGCTGGTCCGGGTTCTCGATGAGGGCGTGCAGGCCGCCGGAGATCGTCGCGCTGGTCGTGTCGTGCCCGGCGGTCGCGACGATGACGTAGTAGGAGGCGGTGTCGAAGTCGTTCAGGGGCTCGCCGTCGATGCGCGCATTGGCGATCGCGGACGCGAGGTCGTCCGTGGGGTTCTTGCGGCGCGCCTCCGTCAGCTCCTGGAAGTAGGCGAAGAAGTCGAGGAGGACCTGGAGTTTCTCCTCGTTGGACGCTCCGCGCTGGAACTCGTCGTCATCGCCGCCGAACAGCTCCTGCGTGAGCTTCAGCATGCGGTCGAAGTCGCTTTCGGGCAGGCCGAGCAGCGAGAGGATCACGTACAGCGGGAAATGGACGGCGACCTCCTGCGCGAAGTCGCATTCGCCGCCGAGGTCGACCATCCGGTCGACGTACCGTTTCGCCAGCTCTTTCACGCGCGGTTCGAGGGCCCGCATCGCGCGCGGCCGGAACCAGTCGGCGCCGATCGCCCGGATGACCCGGTGGTCGGGGTCGTCCATGTGGATCAGCGTGCGCAGCGCGATGCCCTGCTCCGCCCGCTCCCGGTTCATCTGGTCGAACTCGGCGGTCGCGAGCAGCGGACGCGGCGCGTTGAGGAACAGCTCATGGTTGCGTTCGACCTCGAGGACGTCCTCGTGCTTCGTGATCGCCCAGAACGGGTTGTAGCCGGGCGCGTCCACGAAGTGCACCGGCGATTCGCGGCGCAGCAGCGTGAGCGAATCGTGCAGGCGGCGGTCGTCCGCGTAGGCCTTCGGGTCGGCGAGGGCCAGGCCCGCCTCGTTCACGGTCAGCGTCATTGCTCGACTCCTCCGTCACGCGCTACTGGCAACGGGGCACGCGCTCTGGGCGGCGGGCCGTCCCAGAAACCTACGGGGCCGAATCTCGTTCGGTCAACGCTTTCCGCAGAGCGCCGCCTACTCGCGGCCGTCGATGAACGCGCCGTCGGCCAGATCCTTGAAGCGTTCGAGATCCTCGGCGGGGGCGTCGATCCCGCGCAGCGGCCCGGCGTCGGCGAGGTGGGTCCGGGCGTAGAGCCGCGCGACCAGCGCCTTGCGGTCGCCGCCCGAGTCCGCGCGCTCCCACCCGGCCTGCTCCAGCAGCAGCGCCGCCGCGTACACGTCGGCCATGTACTGGGCCAGCGGGAAGAGCCTCGCCTCGGCGACGGTCCTGTCCAGCCCGCGCCACTTCTCGATGGCCTGCCGGAGATGCCCGATGCGGTCGCCGACCAGCTCGGCGGTGGCGTCGTCGCCCTCGGGTGCCCGCCGGACGGCCTCGGTGAGCCGGTCGAGGAACGGCTCGTGCGCGTCCTGCCGCTCGACGGCGCGGCGCACGTCCAGGCACAGGACGTTGTCGCCGCCCTCCCAGATCGGGTTGACCTGCGCGTCCCGGAGGATCCGCGCCACCGGCCACTGCTCGATGTAGCCGTTCCCGCCGTGCACCTCGATGGCGTCGCTCGCGGCCGTCACACCCAGCCTGGCCGCCCTCAGCTTGATCAGCGCCGCGCCGATGCGCAGCCGCGGACGCCCCAGGTACCCGTCGAACACGAGCGCCTGGGCGGCCTCGGTCTCCACGATCAGCTCGGCGAGCTTGCGCCGCATCAGCGGCTGCTCGGCCAGCGGGGCACCGAACGCCTCCCGCGCCCGCGCGTAGCAGAGCGACTCGACCAGCGCCCTCCGCGCGCACCCGACGCCCATCATCGAGATGCCGAGTCGGGCGCCGTTCGTCAGCTCCATCATCCGGGCGAGGCCCTTGCCGTCGCCGCCCTGCCCGGCGCTCGACGCCGGGGCCAGCAGGAACGCCTCCGCGTCGGTGAACTCGATCTCCGCCGACGCCACCGACCGCGTGCCGAGCTTGTCCTTGAGCCGCCGGATCCTGACGCCGTTGCGCGTCCCGTCCCGCCGCTCCTTGAGGACGAGGAACGGCGCGATCCCCCGCACCCCGTCGGCGGCGCCCTCGGGCTTGGCCAGCACCACGAACGCCGAGCCGTTCGCGTTGGACGCGAACCACTTGAACCCGCTGAGCCGCCACGCGTCCCCCTCCCGGGACGCCGTCGACTCCAGCGCGCCCAGGTCGGAACCACCGGAACGCTCGGTGAGCATCTGCGCGGCCTCACCGGACATCTCCCCGGCCGCGAACAGTTCCCGGACCCGCGCCTTCACGTCCTCGGGCGCGAACATCTCCGTCAGGCCCACGACCATGTCGCCGCCCGTGCCCAGCGCGCACGCCATGCCGATGTCGGCCTGATCCAGCAGGTAGCTCCAGGCCACGCCCATGGGCGCGGGGTCGACGCCGTTCCGCTTCGCCTCCGCGACGAAGTCGGGCCGCGTGAAGGACGTCGCGACGATGTCCTTGCGCGCCGCCTCGAACGACGGCGGCATGACGACCTCGCTGACGTCGCGTCCCCACCGGTCGTACTTCTCCAGCCGCGGCGGGTTCCTGTCCGTCTCCTCGGCCCGCTCGGCGATCGGCCCGCCCATCAGCGCACCCATCTCCCGCAGCCTCGGCTCGGCCCAGCCGAACCCGTTCCCCAGGTGCCGGCGCATCAGGAACCGCAGCGTGGGGTCGCAGTCGTACCAGTTGAGGCCCGCGGCCCCCTGGTAACGCTCCGTCGCGTACCGGCGGGCCTTCTCCGCGCCGCCGAACGGGAGCCGGTCGAACGGCTCGATCAGATAGGACGCCATACCCCGGACGTTACACTTCTCCATCACGCGATGGAAGGCTGTAATCTCGGTCGAGCCGCCTCCGCGAACCCCGGTAAGGTCACCAGCAGAGATGAGAAGCCCGGAGATCCGCCCGCTCACGGCGCGCTCGGTGGTGCTGAGCACGCTGCTGGGCGTCCACCCTCCCCGGCTTCCCGCCCGCTACCTCGTCCGCGTCGGCGACCTGTTCGGCATCGCCGAGGGGACGGTCCGGGTCGCGCTCTCCCGCATGGTCGCCTCGGGCGACCTCGTCCAGTCCGGCGGCACCTACGCCCTCACCGAACGGCTCCTCGAACGCCAGGCCCGGCAGGACGAGAGTCTCCTCCCTCCGGCCGTCACCTGGGACGGCACCTGGGAGATCGCCGTCATCACCGCCGAACGCCGTCCCGCCGCCGACCGCGCCGCCCTGCGCCGGGCCATGTCCGCGCTCCGCCTCGCCGAACTCCGCGAAGGCACCTGGCTGCGCCCCGCCAACCTGACCCGCCCCCGCCCCGGCATCGTCGTCCGCCAGTGCACCTTCCTGTCCGGCCGCCCCGAAGAGGACCCCGCCGCCTTGGCCGCCACCCTCTGGGACCTCGATGCCTGGGCGGCCAAGGCGCGCACCCTCCACACCGCCCTGACCGAGGCGACCACGATCGCCGAACGCTTCACCCTCGCCGCCGCCGTCCTGCGCCACCTCCTGAACGACCCGCTCCTTCCCCCGCCCCTCGTTCCCTCCGACTGGCCGGGCCCGGACCTCCGCACCCACTACGAGCGTTTCGAGACCGACTTCGAGGAGCTCCTCACCAACCACGTCCTCACCTAGCGTCTGCGGTGGTTCGTCACTCTTCGTCGGCGCGGGGGTTGTAGGTGCCGGCCCATTCGCGGTCCGAGAGTTTGCAGATGGCGTCCATGACCTCGTCGGTGATGACGCGGCGGGCCCGGCCCGGCGGGAGGTCGCGGTAGCGGGTGAAGTCCATCGGCTCCCCGATGCGGATCGTGGGACGGACGCGGAGCCGCGGGCGCCACGTGCCGAGCGGGATGATGTGGTCGGTCTCCCCGATGGCCACGGGGATGACCTTGGCGCCGGAGGCCATGGCCAGCCAGGCGACGCCCGTGCGGCCCCGGTAGATGCGGCCGTCCGGGGAACGGCTGCCCTCCGGGTAGATGGCGACGCCGCCGCCCGCGTCCAGGACGGCCGCGATCTGCTCCAGTGCGCGGACGGCGGCACGGGTCGGGCCCCGCTTGACCGGGACGTTCCCCAGCGCGAAGAGGCCCCACCGGATCAGCCGCCCGAACCGGCCGGGCAGTTCGAAGTACTCCGACCTGGCCAGGTAGAAGAGGCGGCGGTGGACGACCGGTGACAGGGCGAAGCTGTCGGCGAACGACAGGTGGTTGCTCGCCAGGATGAACGGGCCCTCGGCAGGGATGTTGGCCTTGCCCTCCACCTTGGGGCGCAGCAGAAGCCGGAGCACGGTCCCGGCCGTGCGCGAGAAGACGCCGTAGATCACGCGGCCTCCTGCAAGTCGGTAGCGAGACCGAATCTAGGAAGCCTCCGGGTGGTGCGAATCCGCCAAGTGACCGGCGTCATGCCTCCGCCCGAGCCGGCCGCCTCGTGACGGATCCTCTGGGACGGGTCCACCGGAGCGTCCGGTGGACCCGTCCGGCACGATCTCTCATGAGACGAGGAGGTGGAAGGTGTCGATCAAGCCGGGGGACCCGGTGCGCCGGCGTCCCGGACGCCCGCCCAAGACGGAGGCCGGGGACACCAAGGCGGCGCTGGTCGAGGCGGCGCTGCGGCTCTTCGCGCAGAAGGGGTACGCGGGCACCTCGATCCGCGCGATCGCCCGCGAGGTCGGGCTCAGTGAGAGCGTGCTCTACGCACATTTCGCCAGCAAGCAGGACATCTTCGAGGCGGCCGTGGCCCAGCTCGGGCCGCAGGGCCTGATGTCCGGGCGGGAGGAACTGACCCAGGAGCTGATCGACGGCGACCCGGGCGCCGCCGTCCGCGCGCTGGTCGCGCACGTCCTCGACGCCTGGGACTCGCCGAGCGGACGGCTGTTCATCAGCCTGATGGTCCGGGACGGCCTGGTCCACACCGCCGACATGGGCCACACGATCACGCGGTCGATGTCGGAGATGGCGCCGCTCTTCCAGCACTGGATCGACACCGGCCGGATCGCGCCCGATCTCGGCCGTCCCGCCGATCTGGCCTGGGCGCTGTTCGGGCCGATCGGCCAAGCGCGGTTACTGTGGTTGCACGCCGATGCCGCGCCCGACGAACGGCAGGAGGCCCGGGAAAGGGCGCTGCGGCACACCGAACTGTTCGTCAGGGCGGTCTTCCGCGAGCGGGAGTCCCCGGACGGGTGATCGTGGAGGACGTGATCAGCGATGGCGGGCCTGGACGGTGACTTCTCCGGCGGACCGGTGGAGACGGTGCCCGGGGCGATCCGGATCCTGCTGGCCGAGGACGTCGCGCTCCTGCGCGGCGCGCTGATCGGCCTGCTCGACCTGGAGCCCGACCTGGAGGTCGTGGCGGAGATCGAGAGCGGCGACGCGATCGTGCGGGCGGCGCTGCGGCACCGGCCGGACGTCGCCGTGCTGGACGTCGACCTGCCCGGGGTGGACGGCGTCACCGCCGCCGCGGAACTGCACGAGCGGCTGCCGGAGTGCCGGGTGCTCATCCTGACCGGGCTCGGGCGTCCCGGTGACCTGCGGCGGGCGCTGGACGCGCACGCGAACGGCTTCGTCCTCAAGGACATGCCGCCCGCCGAACTGGCCGAGGCGATCCGCCGGGTCGCGGCGGGCGAGCAGGTGGTCGACCCGCAGCTCGCGCTGGTGGCGCTGCGGCAGCCCGAGAGCCCCCTCACGCCCCGGGAGGCGCAGGTACTGCGGCTGGCGGCCGAGGGCGCGGACGTCGACGACATCGCGCTGGCGCTCGGCCTGACGGTCGGCACCGTCCGCAACTATCTGGCGAACTGCATCACCAAGCTGAACGCGCGCAACCGGATCGACGCGGTGCGCATCGCCGGCGAGTTCGGCTGGGTGTGAGGCACCCCGGGCATGGCCGGATGTGGCCGCGTCCGGCGGGTGTGGCGACGATGTGAGAAACGCATGGCCGGACCCTCGGGCGATTCACATGCGGACCGGTGAGCGGCGCACTGGGCAGGGCGAACACGCGATGACACGCTCCGAGGCATGGGGCACTCGCTGTACGGGCGCGCGGCCGAGGTCGCCGAGATCGACCATCTGGTGGGACGTGCGCGGGCCGGTGCGGGCGGCGGGGTCCTGGTTCTGCGCGGCGAGGCCGGAATCGGGAAGACCGCGCTGCTCGACCACGCCGAGGCGACCGCGGACGGGATACGCGTCCTGCGCGGCGGCGGGATCGAGGCGGAGGCCGGCGTTCCGTTCGCGGCCCTGCATCTGCTGCTCGGCGACACCGCGTTCGAGGATCTGCCCGCTCCGCAGGCGGAGGCACTGAAGGCCGCGCTCGGGCTCGCCCGGCCGCGCGCGGAGGAGCGGCTGCTCGTCGGGCTGGCGCTGCTGACGCTGCTCGGCGGCCCGGCGGCGGACACGCCGGTGCTGTGCCTGGTGGACGACGCGCAGTGGCTCGACCGGGAGTCGGCGGACGCGCTGCTGTTCGCCGCACGCCGGGTCGCCGCGCGCGACGTCGTCTTCCTCATCGCGGTACGGGACGACACCGCCGCGTGGCCCCGGACGGACCTCCCCGAACGTCACCTGGCCCGCCTCGACACCGAGGACGCGCGGCTCCTGCTGGACGAGCGGGCGCCGCGCACCCCGGCGGAGCGGCGCGACCGCGTCGTCGGGCAGGCGCGCGGCAACCCCCTCGCGCTCATCGAGTTCGCCGCCGCCGGGTCGGGGCGGCTCGCCCACGTCCCGGCGGAGTTCGAACGGGCCGTCCGCGACCTGCCCGAACCGGCGCGGGTGCTGCTCGCCGTCGTGGCCGCCGACGACACCGGTGAGCCGGGTGTCGCGGTCCAGGCGGCGCGGCGCCTGGGCGTGCCGTTCGACGCGCTGGAACCGGCGGAGGACGCGGGGCTGGTGGAGGTGACCCGCACCTCGATCGGTTTCCGGCATCCGCTGGCCCGCGCCGCCGCGTACCAGGGCGTCCCGGTCACCCGGCGCATCGCCGTCCACCATGCGCTCGCCGACGTCCACGCGCGGGCGGGCGACGCGGGCCGGCGGGTCCGGCATCTGGCCGCCGCGGCCCTCGGGACCGACGACTCCGTCGCCGCGGAACTGGAGTCGGCGGCGGGCGACATCCGGGACCGGGGCGGCCCGTCCGTCGCGGCCTTCGCCTACGAGCGCGCCGCCCGCCTCGCCGGTGAACCGGAGGTGCGCGCCCGGCGGCTGGTGGCGGCGGCCGAGGCGGAACTGGCCGGCGGACGCCCCGGGCGGGCCCGGACGCTCGCGGACGAGGCGGCCCGGGCGGACGGCCCCGAGGAGACGCGAGCGCGCGTCGATCTCGTGCGGGCCGGGATCGAACTGGAGCACGGTGCGCCGCAGGCCGCCGGGCGGCTGCTGCTGGAACGGGCCCGGAGCTGCGGCGATCCGGAGATCCGCGCGCGGATGCTCGACGAGGCCGTGTTCCACGCGTGGTCCTGCGGCGACCGGGAGACGGCGGTCGAAGCGCGGGACCGGTACCCCGGCACGTCGGTCATGGCGCGGGCGCTGTCGGCGCTGCTGGACGATGACGTCGCGTCCGCCCGGCGGCTCCTGCGCGACGCGGGCGGCGAGCCGGACGAGCGGCTGCGGCTGCTCGGCGCCGAGGTCGCCCTGCTGATCGGCGACGACGCGGCCGCCGCCGAGATGTCGGCGCAGCTGGCCGCCCGGTGCCGCGAACGCGGGCTGCTCGCCCTCGTCCCGCGCGCGCTCGCCGTCCAGGCGTGGGCCCGGCTCTTCCACGGCGCGCACGACGACGCCCGGTCGCTGACCGGGGAGGCGCTGGAGATCGCGGAGGACGCGGGGCAGCGCCGGCAGGCCGCGGCACTGCGCATCATCCGGGCACGGCAGGCGGCGATCGAGGGGGACGAGGTCCGCTGCCGCGCACTGTCGGCCGACGGGCGGGTCGGTGCCGCGCTCGGCCTGCTCGCCCTCGGTCTGGGCCGTCCCGAGGACGCCTTCGAGCACCTCCAGGACGCGCACCCCGGCTCGGCGGCGCACACCCCGCCGGTGGTCCTCGCGCTCGCCGACACCGTGGAGGCCGCCGTCGCGTCGGGGCGTCCCGACGCGGGCCGCGAGCCGATGGAGCGGCTGGCGGCGTTCGCCCGCAACGCCGGGCAGCCGTGGGCGGACGGCGTCGCCTCACGCTGCCGGGCCCTGCTCACGACCACGGCGTCCACGGCCACGGCGTCCACCGGCACGGGGGACGGCGAGGTCGAGCGGCATTTCACGCTCGCGCTCGCGTCCCACCGGCGGGGCGGGCGGCCGTTCGAACGCGCGCGGACGGAGCTGCTGTACGGCGAGTGGCTGCGCCGGTCGCGGCGCCGCGCGCAGGCGCGGGCCCGCCTCCGCGCCGCGCTGGAGATCTTCGAGCGGCTCGGCGCGGTCCCGTGGGCGGAGCGGGCCCGCGGGGAGCTGCGCGCCGCCGGCCAGGGCGTGCGGGCGGACGGGGACGATCTGCCGGGGCGGCTGACCGCGCAGGAGATGCAGGTCGTCCGGCTGGCGATGACGGGCGCGACCAACCGGCAGATCGCGGCCCGGCTGCGGCTGAGCCACCGCACGGTCGCCTACCACCTGTACAAGGCGTTCCCGAAGCTCGGTGTCGCGTCCCGCGCCGAGCTGCACCGGTACGTCCCGGCCGCCGACACCGGCGCGGGCCGCCCCGCCTGACGCGTGCCGCCGGCACCCTGCCTGCCGTGCCCCGCCCGGTCCCACCTGACGGCCCCTGGCGTCCCCGCCACAAAAATATTCAGTCGCTAATTTTTCTTGATCGTGGGCCCCCGCCGTTTCATCATCCGAAGAGACGGCGTTGGGGGGCCGGTGGACGTGGCGCGACGGTACGGATCCGCTCGGCGACGAGACCAGCCGGCGGGGCCTGCACCTGCTTCAGCGGGCCTCGCGGGCCGGACGCCCCTGTTCGCACGCGTCATCACCGGCATGTACCTGGTACTGATGCTGCAGACCCGGCTGCTGAAGCAGGCCGAGACCGGCCCGTCCCACATGCTGCTGTCGGCCACCATCGTGATCACCGGCATCTTCGGGGTGCAGTGGCTGCTCGTCCTGTACGGCCCGCGCTCGCAGCAGCCCCGCCGGTGGGTGATCGTGACGCATCTGGCGGTGCAGTCGGCGCTGGCGCTGCTGCCGCTGCTGGTGTTCGGCACGCACTGGTATCCCATCGTGGGCGGGTTCCTCGCCGGCGCGATGCTGCTTCTGCTGCGTCCGCCGCTGTCGTGGTTCATGGTGGGGCTGGTCGCGGCGGCGGAGGGCCTGCTGCGGTACTCCCAGGGCTGGTCCGCGCAGGACGTGTCGTTCTGTGTCATGGCGACGATGAACGTCGGGCTGTCGATGTACGCGCTGACGCGGCTGTCCGGGTTCGTCCGGGAACTGCACGCCACCCGGGCGCAGTTCGCGGCGGCCGCGGCGGCGCGGGAGCGGCTGGAGGCGGCGGGCAGCCTGCGCGCGGTGCTGGGCGCGGCGCTCACCCGGGTCGAGCTGGTGAGCCGGCGCGCCCGGGAGCGGCTGCCGCTCGACGCGGCCGCGGCCCGCGCCGACCTGGACGAGGTGGCCCGCACCGCGCGGCGCGCGGCGACGGACGTCCGGTCGATCGTCGGCGCGCTGCAGGGCCCCTCCCCCAGGCGCCACCGTCCCGGACGTGTGACGCAGTCGCGTCTGGCCTGGACGATCCTGGTGTTCGTGACCGTCGGCTTCGGCTGGCAGCAGGTCACGTACGTTCACACGGGCACGGGCGGTTCGTGGCGGGCGACCGGCGCGGCGGCGGTCGTGGCGGTCGCGATCTCGGTGTTGCAGCTCCGGCACTCCTCGACCGTGCTGCGCGGGCGGCGGCCGAGGGCGGGGGCGTGGACGCTGTCCGCACAGGTCCTGCTGATCTTCGTCCCGTACGCCCTGCTCGGCCCGGCCTGGGCGACGATGGCGTGCCTGGCGACCGGTTCGGTGCTGCTGGTGTCGCGCGGGCGGTGGGCGTGGATCCTGTTCTCGCTGACCATCGCCCTGTGGTGCGTCCCGGCTCTGTGGGCCTCGTACGGGACGCTGTTCTACCTCTACACGTGTGCGGTCTCGGTGCAGATCGGCGTGGTCGTGTACGCGCTGTACCGGCTGCCGCAGCTGGCCCGGGAGGTCGATGTCGCCCGTGAGCGGCTGGCGCGGATGGCGGCGCTGCACGAGCGGCTGCGCATCTCCCGCGACGTCCACGATCTGCTCGGCCTCGGGCTGTCGACGATCACGGTCAAGGCGGAGCTGGCGCGGCGGCTGGTCACCACCGATCCGGTGCGCGCGGCGGCCGAGCTGGGCGAGCTCGCCGCCCTCGCCGAGCGGTCGCGGGCGGACGCCAGCGCGGTCGCCGAGGAGGACAGGGCCCTGTCCCTGCGGGACGAGGCCGTGTCGGCACGTGCCGCGCTGACCGCCGCCGGCGCCGAGGTCCACCTGAAGCTGCCCGACCTCCGGGACCTGGCGCCGTCCTCCCCAGTGGACGGCGCACTGGCGGCCGTGCTGCGCGAATCCGTCACCAACGTCCTGCGGCATGCGCATCCGGAGCGCTGCGACATCACGGTCACCGTCCACCAGGGGATCGTGCGGCTCACGGTCGTCAACGACGGCGTCATCCCGCCGTCGTTCACCGGGACCGACCCCGGGACGGGCAAGGGCCTGTCGAACCTGACGGTCCGGACCGGCGCCCTCGGCGGCTCCCTCTCAGCCGGGACGGACGGGAACGGCGGGTTCACACTCGTCGCGGAGATCCCCCTCCACGCGGGCGGGGGGATGGTGGAAGAGCCCCGTCACATGACGGATTCGCCGCTTCCCTTCCGTGCCTAGCGTTCCGGGCATGACGCAGGATTTCGACCTTGACCGCTCACAACGATCCGGCGTGATCAATGGCCTGGCCGGGCGTACCGTCCTGCTCACAGGCGTCACGGGGTTCATCGGGCAGGCCCTCCTGGAGCGCCTGCTGTCCGGATATCCCGCGACCCGGATCGTCGCGCTGCTGCGGGAGCGGCCCGGCGTCACCGCGGACCAGCGGCTCGACGAAGTGATCGCCAAGCCGGTGTTCGCGCCGTGGCGGGAGCGGACCGGCGAGGACGCGGCCCGCGAGATCGTGCGGGAACGGGTCCGGGTCGTCGCGGCCGACATCACCGAGTCCGTGCCGGAACTGCCCGACGACGTGGACGTGGTCATCCACGGCGCGTCCATCGTGTCGTTCGACCCGCCGATCGACGAGGCGTTCGCGACCAACGTCGTCGGCACGATCAACCTGTACGAGTCGGCGAAGCGCGCCGGGGAGCGGTCCGGGAGAACCCCGCACATCGTGCACGTCTCCACCGCCTACGTCGCGGGTTCCCGCAAGGGCGTCGTCCCGGAGACCAGCCTGGACCACACCGTTGACTGGGCCACCGAACTGGAGTACGCGGTCGACGCGCGCCGGTCCGTCGAACGCCACTCCCGGCGGCCCGAGGTCCTCGGGCGGCTGCGCGCCGCCGCGCTCGGCGAGCAGGGCAAGGCGGGCCCGACCGCCGTCGCCGCCGACACCGAGCGCCGCCGCCGCGAGGAGGTCGACAGCCGCCTGACCGACTACGGGCGGGAACGGGCCCGCAGCCTCGGCTGGCCGGACGTGTACACCTTCACCAAGGCCCTCGGGGAACGCACCGCCGAGGACACGGCCCGCGACCTGCCGCTGTCGATCGTCCGGCCCGCGATCGTGGAGAGCGCGCTGCGGCACCCCTACCCCGGCTGGATCGACGGGTTCAAGATGGCCGACCCGCTGATCCTCGCCTACGGGCAGGGGATGCTGCGGGCGCTCGCCGGCATCCCGGACGGGATCGTCGACATCATCCCCGTCGACCTGGTCGTGAACGCGCTGCTCGGCGCCGCCGCGGCCGTCCCGGAGCCGGGCGCCCCCGCCTACTACCACGTCGGGTCCGGCGCCCGTAACCCGCTGACGCTGCAGCGGCTGGTCGAGCTCGTCCAGGGCTACTTCACCGAGTATCCGCTGCCCGGCGGCGACGGGCGCGGCGCGATCCGCCCCCGCGAGGTGGCGCTGCTCAGCGACGGCCGCGCCGAGAAGATGCTGGGCACGGCGGAACGCGCGATGGACATCGCCGAACGCGCCCTGATGATGCTCCCCAGCGGGGACCGCACCCGCGGCTGGCAGCGCACCCTGTACAAGCAGGGACGCGAGGTGAAGATGCTGCGCCGCTACCGCGACCTGTACGGGGCCTACGGCGCCGCCGAGGTCGTGTACGCCGACTCCGGCACCGTCGCGCTCGACCGTTCGCTGCCGGACGGCGCGGGCTGCGACTCGGCGGTCATCGACTGGGCGCACTACCTCGGCGAGGTGCACTGCCCCGCCGTGACGGCGGCGTTCCGGCTCGCGCCGGCGCACCATCCGGAGCCGCGTCCGGCGCTGACGTCGGGACGCCCCGCCCCGCCCGCGGTCCGGTTCGAGGAGCGGCGCGACGTCGCGGCCGTGTTCGACCTCGACGGCACGATCGTCGCGTCCGACGTGGTGGAGGCGCACCTGTGGGCGCGGCTGCTGGACGTGCCCGTCCGGTCGTGGGCGGGGACGCTGGTGCCGGTCCTGCGGGCCGCGCCCCGCTACCTGCGCACCGAGCACCGCGACCGCGGCGAGTTCCTGCGCGAGTTCGTCCGCCGCTACGAGGGCGCGAACGAGGCGCAGCTGCGCGCGCTGGCGCGGCAGCGGCTCGGGGACGTGCTGCTGCGGCGGGCCTGGCCGCAGGCGATCCGCCGGATCCGCGGGCATCGCGCCGCCGGGCACCGCACGGTGCTGCTCACCGGGACCGTGGACGTCTTCGTCGAGCCGCTCCGCACCCTGTTCGACGACGTGCTCGCCGCCGAACTCCGCGTCGTCGACGGGCACTACACGGGGCATTTCGAACGTCCACCGCTCATCGGGGAGGCGCGCGCCGCGTGGCTGCGCGCCTGGGCCCGCGACGAGGGCGTCGACCTGGCGGGGAGTTGGGCGTACGGCGACCACTATTCCGACCGGCCCGTCCTGGAGCAGGTCGGCAACCCGGTCGCCGTCAACCCCGACCCCCGCCTGTACCGGCACGCCAAACGGCAGCGCTGGTCGATCGCGGACTGGGACGGCGACTCGGGAGCAGTCTCCACCCTCCTCGACGCCGCATTGGAGGACGCCCGATGATTTTGGCGTTGGAGTATCACCGTTCGCCCGCGCGCTATCTCGCCGCGGCGCGGCTGCCCGGGCGGCTCCGCCCGGCGGCCGTCCCCTCGCTGGCGCCGCTGCGGCTGTCGCACCGGCAGCCGCCCGGCAAACCCGGACCCGGCTGGGTGCGGCTGCGGACCGTCCTGTCGGGGATCTGCGGGTCGGACCTGGCGATGGCGGCGGGGAAGGTGTCCCCGTACCTGGGGCCGCTGACGTCGATGCCGTTCGTCCCGGGCCACGAGGTCGTCGCCGAACTCCTCGACGACGCCGGCGACATGCCCGCCGGGACGCGCGTGGTCATCGACCCGGTGCTGCCGTGCCGGGCGCGCGGGACGGGCCCGTGCGAACCGTGCGCGAGCGGCCACGCGAACAGATGCGACCACGTCAACGCCGGGCGGATCTCGTCGGGGCTGCAGACCGGGTTCTGCGCCGACACGGGCGGCGGCTGGTCGGAACGCCTCGTCGCGCACCACAGCCAGCTGCACCGGGTGCCGGAGTCGCTGCCGTCCGAACGGGCCGTGCTGTCGGAACCGCTCGCGTGCGCGGTGCGGTCCGTGCGCCGCATCGACGTCCCGCGCGGCACGTCGATCGTCGTGGTCGGCGCCGGGACGGTCGGGCTGCTGACCGTCCTCGCGCTCCGCGAGCTGACCGCCGCCGGGCCGATCACCGTCATCGCCCGGCACGCGGGGCAGCGGCGGCGGGCACGGGCGCTCGGCGCGACGGAGACGATCGACCCGTCGGCGGCGCTGCGCGGGCTGCGGCGCATCACCGGCGGCTCGCTCGTCCGTCCCGAACTCGGCCCCGGGTACCTGCTCGGCGGCGCCGACATCGTCGTCGAATGCACCGGCGGCGAGGGCCTCGACACCGCGCTGCGCCTCGTCCGGGCGGGCGGGACGGTGCTGCTGTCCGGCATGCCGTCCAAGCCGGCCGACCTGACGCCGGCCTGGTTCCGGGAGCTGAACATCGTCGGCTCCTACGCCAGCCGCGGCGCGGACGACTTCCAGGCCGCGATCGACCTGGCCTCCCACGACGCCCTCGACGGCTTCGTCGACAGCGTCTACCCCCTCACCCGCTGGCGGGACGCGCTGTCGCACGCGCTGTCCGCCGGCCGCTCGGGCAGCGTCAAGATCGCGTTCGCCCCGCAGAACGGCACGGGACCGCGGAACGGCGCCGCGGCCGCCGCGCTGAACGGCGACAGCACCGACCACCTCGATCGCGAAGGAGCCGTTTGATGAGCAGACCGGGACTCGTGCTGGAGGTGGACGAGCGGACGCCCCCGATCCTGGTGCACGAGGGAGAGGGGTTCCGGCTGGAGCGGTTCCCGCTCGGCACCCGCGTGATCTACCCGCCGGACTCCCTGCCCGGCCTCCGCGACGTGAACGGCCGGATCCGCGACGCGCTGCTGCATCCGCTCGGCAGTGAGCCGCTGCCCGAGCTGCTGCATTCGGGCATGCGGCTGACGATCGTGTTCGACGACCTGTCGCTGCCGCTGCCGCCGATGCGGGCGCCCGACGTCCGGCAGCGGGTGATCGAGCAGGTGCTGGAGATGGCCGCGTCCGCCGGTGTGGACGACGTCGAGCTGATCGCCGGGAACGCCCTGCACCGCCGGATGACCCCGGCGGAGATCAAGCACATCGTCGGGGAGCGCGTGTTCGACTCGTTCTGGCCGGACAAGCTCCGCAACCACGACGCCGAGGACCCCGACGACCTCAAGGCGCTCGGGCAGACCCGGCACGGCGAGGACGTCGAGATCAACAAGCGGGCCGCCGAGAGCGACCTGCTCGTGTACGTGAACATCAACCTGGTGGCGATGAACGGCGGCGCGAAGTCCGTCGCGGTCGGGCTCGCGTCGTACAAGAGCCTGCGCCACCACCACAACGTCCACACGCTGCGCGAGTCCCGCTCGTTCAACGACCCGCCGAACTCGGCGATGCACCACTCCTATGACCGGATGCACAAGCTGCTGTCGGAGTCGGTGCGGGTCTTCCACATCGAGTGCACCCTCAACAACGACCAGTTCCCCTCGCCGTTCGAGTTCCTCAACAAGCGCGAGTGGGAGTGGACGCTGAAGGACCAGGCGAAATTCCTCGCCGCCAAACGCGCCAACGACCTGGCCCCCGCCGGGGCGCGGCACCGCGTGTGGCAGGGGATGCGGGCGCCGTACGGGGTCACCGGCGTGAACGCCGGCGCCACCGACGCCGTCCACGAGCGGACCCTCGCGGCGGTGCACCGCCAGCAGCTCACCGAGGTGCACGGCCAGTCGGACGTGCTGATGCTGGGCCTGCCGTACCTGTGCCCCTACAACGTCAACTCGGTGATGAACCCGATCCTCGTGTACAGCCTGGGGCTCGGCTACTACTTCAACATGTACCGGAACAAGCCGCTGGTGCGCGAGGGCGGCGCCCTCATCATGTACCACCCGATGAAGTCGGAGTTCCATCCGCTGCACCACCCCTCCTACATCGACTTCTACGAGGAGGTGCTGACGCAGACGACGGACCCGGCGACGATCGAGACGAAGTACGAGGAGCAGTACGCCACCGACCCCTGGTACGTCCACCTGTACCGGAACTCGTACGCCTACCACGGCGTCCACCCGTTCTACATGTGGTACTGGGGTGCGCATGCCCGCGCCCACCTGGGCGACGTCATCTGCGTGGGCGCCGACCGGCGGGTCGCGGCCCGGCTCGGGTTCCGCGCGGCCAGCACCCTCGCCGACGCCCTGGAGATGGCGGGCGAGACGGTCGGCCGCAGCCCCAGCCTCACCTACCTGCACACGCCGCCGATGACGTTGGCGGACGTCCGATGAGCGGGGGCCGGATGAAACTGGTGGAGGAGATCCGGCTGCTGCGCCGCGGACGCGACTGGCGCGGCCGCGCCCCCGCACCGCGGTCCGCGCAGCCGTGGTCGGAGGGGCCGCGCACGCGGCCGTTCCCCACCGAGTGGGCACGCACGCCCCTCGCCGCCGCGGCCCGGACGGTCGCGTTCGACGGCGTGCTCCGAACCGTCACCTGGAGCCAGACCCGGCCCGAGATCCACGGCCTGGACCTCCTCGAAGGGCTGAAGGGCCCGGCCGTGTTCGTCGCCAACCACGCCAGCCACCTCGACACACCGCTCATCCTCGGGTCGCTGCCCGTCGAGGTGCGCCGCCGGGTCGCGGTCGCGGCGGCGGCCGACTACTTCTTCGACGCCCGCTGGCGCGCCGTCGCCACCGCGCTCACCTTCAACGCGTTCCCGATCGAGCGGCGCGGCGTCGAACGGTCCCTCGACCTCGCGTCCGAACTCGTCCAGGACGGGTGGAGCCTGCTCATCTACCCGGAGGGGACCCGGTCGCCGGACGGCTGGGCCCGCCGGTTCCGGATGGGCGCCGCGCTGATGTGCCGCGAGCACGGCATACCGGCCGTGCCGCTGGTGCTGCGCGGCACGTACCAGGCGATGCCGCGCGGAGGGTTCTGGCCGAAGCGCGGCCGCCCGGTCGTGTCCGTGCGGTACGGCCGGCCGCTCACCCCCGAGCCGGACGAGTCGACCGGCACGTTCAACGGCCGCCTTGAGGACGAGGTCGGCCGCCTGTGGGTCGAGCACGACGAGGGCTGGTGGGCGTCGATGCACTCCCCCGGCCGCCGCCGCGCCCCGCGCGGCCCGGACGCCTCTGAATGGCGCCGCAAATGGGAGTCCACGCGTCCGACGCCACCGTCCTCACGCCACCACCGCATCTGGCGCCGCTGACCCGCGCCCCACCGAGCACGGGTACCGCCGGCCAACGACGTCCGGCGGTGCCCAAATCCCTTCCCACCGGCTTTACGGCGGAGCACACTCCGAAAGTTGGCATGCTGCTGTCACTGGTGCGAGGAGCGGCCGACGTCACGGTCTTTGATATGGAGGTCGGCGAGACGGGATGCGTTGACCATCTTGAACCACGGGCCAGGGCCGTGTTCCTTGAGTTCCCGTTCAATGTCGCTCCACCGATGAACCACGCGGACCAGAGTCTCCCAGTTGCTCAGGTTCTGCTTGCCGCCGATGGCGAAAACCCTCAACCCATAATCGCTGTACAGCAAGGTCTTCGCATGCTTGTTGCGGATCTTCTTGTCGCGGGTGATGACGGCCAAGCCGAACTCGGCGACGATCGGCATCCATTCATCGTCGAGCGCGCCGCAAGGAACCTCGGGGATCAGCCGATGTCCGGTGTGGATGACGTCCTGGCGGGCGATCGCCAGCACCTTGCCGAGTCCGAGGGACGTTTCATCGACGAAGAACCGTAGCCCGTCGGGGGCGGGGGCCATAGTGGGGGGCTTTCCTTCTCAGGCGGCGCGCCGACGCTGCTCGAAACGGATGGCGGCTTCGACTTGCGCCAATTCCAGGTCGTACATTTCCGCGATCCACTCGGGAGAGTCCCCGGCCTCGGTGAGATCGATGATGACCTCGGTAGGGACGGCTCTGACGACTGGATCGCCCGACGCCCTGAGCGGGTCGATGACCACCTGGGGGATGTCGGCCGCTGGATGCAGCATGGCGGCCCGCCCATCGTGGTACTTGACGGCGTCCATGAACTCCCGCACAGGCGCAGACAGCATGAGCTGCCCATTGCTGCCCAGACGCACCAACTGCAGATCTTCATCGAGGTCCACATCGGTCTGAATCCGAAGCACCACCTCCTGCCCTTCCGCCGAAATGAAAGGTGCCGACTTGGCCAAGGGGTAGTCCCCGAAGTGGTCGCGCAACTCGGCCACCACGGCACGCATCTTGTTGATGCGCACACCGGCGTCCCGATACTCCGATAGCAGCCGGGCTTCGACGAACTCTCCCCAGGTGACGAGGGCGCCGCCCGTAGGGCTCAGGCGCACGATCGGCTCGTAGAACTGGCTGTTGCGCCAGTAGCCGTCGATCCAGCGGCGCGCGGTGCCCGACTTGAGACGCAGCAGACGATCAACCTGCGCCATGCCGTAGACAGGGCGATCCAGTAGGTCAACCACGCTCATACCGACACCTCCCTTCCGCCCTTACCCGGCCCGACGGCCATCATCGCATCCTCGCACGTAGGTCCGGCTGGAGCTCAGCATCGCACGGCATCTGACCAGGTCTGACCTGAGCGGCTCCCCGAACGGACGGCGATTTCCGAACTTAATAGCGCCAAACCGACAGCGCGCCGGTTCATGCGTCCATTTCCGGCCATGGCTTGACGCCCAGAGACGCGGAGGAGCGAGAGTTGCGCGGTGCGGTGGTGCCCCTTGGCCCCGGTACGGGACTGGTTCTCGCGGGTCAGGGTGAGATGACTTCGCCGAGGACGGCCTGGGTGACGTTGGGGAAGCAGTTGAAATAGGCGACCGTCTTCACGTGAGCAATCTCCGGGCTAGCACTGCGGCCCCCAGGCCGTCGTCGATGCCGGTGACGGCCAGGCCCGGTGCGCCCGAGGTCAGCAGCGCCGCCAGGGCCGCGAGACCGCCTTCGGAACTGCCGTAGCGGACGCTGGTCGGCACCGCCACCACCGGACGGGACGACGGGCGCCGCGCTGATGTGCCGCGAGCACGGCGTACCGGCCGTCCCGCTGGTGCTGCGCGGCACGTACCAGGTGATGCCGCGCCGCGACACCCGCTGGGCCGCACGTACCGGGCGATGCCGCGCGGAGGGTTCTGGCCGAAGCGCGGCCGCCCGGTCGTGTCCGTGCGGTACGGTCGGCCGCTCACCCCCGAACCGGACGAGTCGACCGGCACGTTCAACGGCCGCCTTGAGGACGAGGTCGGCCGCCTGTGGGTCGAGCACGACGAGGGCTGGTGGGCGTCGATGCACTCCCCCGGCCGCCGCCGCGCCCCGCGCGGCCCGGACGCGTCGGAATGGCGCCGGAAGTGGGAGTCCACGAGTCCGACGCCGCCGTCCTCGCGCCACCACCGCATCTGGCGCCGCTGACCCGCGCCCCACCGAGCACGGGTACCGCCGGCCAACGACGTCCGGCGGTGCCCAAATCCCTTCCCACCGGCTTTACGGCGGAGCACACTCCGAAAGTTGGCATGCTGCTGTCACTGGTGCGAGGAGCGGCCGACTTCACGGTCTTGATATGGAGGTCGGCGAGACGGGACGCCCTGCCCCCCGTTCCCTAGCTCGTGCACAAGCGCCCCGGCGCCTTCCTCATGTGGCGCCCGGGGCGTGCCGCGTTCTGATCGGCAACTGAGGACCACGCCACAAGTCCGGCCGTGTTCATCAGGCCCTGTCGAACGCCCCTTCCTTGATCGCCTGCAACAGGCTCCCGAACTGGACCCGGTTCACGACAAGCCGCCCGCAGTCCGGACTCTTGGAGTCTCTGACTCCGACTCCCTCGGGCAACACAGCCACCTCGACACATGCCTCATCGGTCGCGCTTCCGCTGCGGGTGCTCTTGCGCCAGTGGATCGTCATGAGAAACCTTCCATGATCTCAACGACCAGGGCGCTGGAAGCGTCCTCGCTCAACGCCTTCGCCCCGATCATCTCGAAATCTACGGCGAGCTCCCGCACTTCAACAGGATCTTGGACCAATCGCCCACCATGGAACGCGCCGATGTAGGCGACGTCAGACTCGCGGCTCATGACCTGGAACGGCCCGTTGAGGCCGATATGCGCGCCAACCTCGCGGGGGACGATGCGGGTGATCACATCTGATCGCTCCCCCAGATCAAGAAGATGCTGGAGCTGCGCTTTCATCACATCGAAGCCACCCACTGGACGATCTATCGCGTCCTCATCCAGCAGGACAAGGAGGACGGGCGGCTTCGGGCGCTCGAAGATCGCGTCCTGCCGAGCGACGCGCGCCGCCAGCGCACGGTCGACGTCTTTGACGCCCGCCACGGTAAGGAACGCTCGGGCGTAGTCATCTGTCTGCAATGGGACGGGTATGACCTGCCCCTGGTAGATCCGGATGATTTCGGCCTTCGATTCGTACTCGGTGTACTGCCGGAACCAATCCGGATCATGGGATGTGTTCGCGAAGAAGATCAGCAACTCGAACATATGCGGGGTGTTGTACCGCGCATCGAGCTTCCTGGCCTGGTCATCGCCGAGCTTGAGCCTGCCCGCCTCGATGTTGGAAACAGTCGAACGAGCAGCGTTAATGATCTCGCCACACTGGGCCAGCGAGAGACCGTGTTTCTCGCGCTCAAAGCGCAGGGCATATGCCAGAAAGTGCCAGAGCGAGATCTTGGGGTCGAGGGGATCTCTGACGCGGGCCACGCAACCTCCCGTGTTTCCGGTTTTCGGAGATACACAAGAAGATAGCTCCAGTTGCCCAATCCTTGGAGGAGAAACAAGGAAACAGCACCCGAGAGGCTCGACCATGATCGCAACCCCCGACTGCCTGCTGATCCCCATGCTGGCGTCAAAGGCTGCCCCCGGCCTTGCTCGCACTCTGACGCGATCGCGACTTAATAAATGGGGTTATGTGCATATTTCGGACGATGCATTCCTGATCGCCTCGGAATTGATCACTAACGCCGTGGTGGCCACGCCCGGCAAGGAGATCCGCTACCAGTGCAGCCGAGACGAACACGGCGTCCTCATCGCCGTGTGGGACGGGAGCCCGACTCGCCCCCGAGTGCGCCCCCAGATCGACATGACGCTCAACACGCTCGATGTCTCCGAAGACCACTGGGACGACAACGGCGGCCGGGGCCTCCCGATCATCGCGGCCCTCGCCACCAAGTGCGGCCACACCCCCGACCCAACCGGCGGCAAGTGGGTCTGGGCCCGCCTCAAACCCTGATCTCACCGCACCGGCTCTCCGCGTTATGGTCCCGGGGGGACCTCGCCGAGGACGGCCTGGGTGACGTTGGGGAAGTCGCCGAAGATCTTCGTTCCGGCGCCGAAGCCGTTGGCGGTGACGGTCATCGCGGGCATCGGGCCGAACTCGGCCGCGAGGGTGACCAGGAGCGCCGTACCGGTCGGGGTGGCCATCTCGGCGTCGATGTCGTGCCCGTGGATGGGCGCGCGTGCGCGGGCCAGCAGTTCGACGACCGCGGGGCCCGGGTTGGGGATCAGGCCATGCCGGCACCGGATGAAGCCGCGTCCGACCGGGACCGGCGCGGCCCGAACCTCGTCCACGCCGAGGGTCTCCAGCGCGGCGCACGTCCCGACGATGTCGACGATCGCGTCGTGCCCGCCGACCTCGTGGAAATGCACGTCCTCCGGGGGGAGCCCGTGCACCCGTCCCTCCGCTTCGGCGAGTGTCCGGAACACCGCGAGCGCGCGGTCCCGCACGCGCCCCGGCAGGGGCGCGGACCCTACGAGGTCTTCGATGACGGCGTGCGTCCGGGACACGGCGTCGTCCTCGACGCCGACGATGGCGCGGGTGGCCGCGATGCCGCGCCGCGACACCTGCTCGGCGTCCAGGGACCAGCCGGGGACGTCCAGGCCCTTGAGCATGGCGCGCACCTCGTCCAGCTCGGCGCCCGCGTCGAGCAGCGAACCGAGGGCCATGTCGCCGGCGACCCCGGCGAAGCAGTTGAAGTAGGCGACCGTCTTCACGTCATCAACCTCCGCGCCAGCACTGCGGCCCCGAGGCCGTCGTCGATTCCGGTGACGGCCAGGCCCGGCGCCCCCGAGGTCAGCAGCGCCGCCAGGGCCGCGAGTCCGCCTTCGGAACTGCCGTAGCCGACGCTGGTCGGCACCGCCACCACCGGGCGGGACGACAACCGCGCCACGACCGACGGCAGCGCGCCGTCCATGCCCGCCACGACGATGAGGAGCCGCGCCAGGTCGAGTTCGTCCCGCACGGCGAGCAGGCGGTGCAGCCCCGCCACGCCGACGTCGGCCGTCAGCGTGGCGGGCAGGCCGAACGTGTGCGCCGCGACCATCGCCTCCTCCGCCACCGGCAGGTCGGCCGTCCCCGCCGAGACGACGGCGACCGGCAGCGGCACCCGGGAACAGGGGCGGGGCCGCGGACGGGTCAGCACCACGAGCCCGGACCGCGGATGGTGGACGGCGTCGGGCGCGGCCTCCCGCGCGGCCTCGTACTGGTCCCGCGACGCCCGCCGCAAGAAGGCGGCCTCGGCGTCGCGGGCGAGCAGTTCCTTGACTCGGTCGCGCACCTGGTCCGGGTCGAGGCCGCCGGCGTCGGCGGCGGCGACGATCGCGTGGCTCACACATCCTCCCGTGGTCCGCCGGGGCGCGTGTTGTGGAGGTGGGCGGCGTATCCGGCGCCGTACCCGTTGTCGATGTTGACCGCGACGACGCCCGGCGAACAGGCGTTCAGCGCCGACAGCAGCGCGGCCCGTCCCGGCAGGTCGCCGCTCGCCGACGTCGGAAGCGCGATGACCATGCGGTCCACCAGCCCGGACACGAGCGTCGGCAGGGCCCCGCCCGTCCCGTCGGCGACGATGAACACCTCGGGTCCGTCCTGCTCGTGAAGCCACCCCGGCAGGGCGGCGGGATCGTGCACGGGTGCGTCATAACGCCGCATCACCCGGCTCCCCATCGCCTCCGCGACCAGCGCCGCCTCCTCGGCGGCGGGCTCGTCCTCGGGCCGCCCGCACACGACCTCGACCCGTCCGGCACCACCCCGCGCGACCGGTGACAGAACGGCCAGCCGGGCACGCTCGTGGACCACCGTCCCGGGGAACGCCGTCCGCAGCGCCAGCAGGGTCCGAGCCGTCGCGCGGGTCGCGAGCACGTTCGTCGCGCCCGCACGGGTCAGGCTTTCGGCGATCGCGACGACCTCCGCCGTCGTCTTGCCCTCGCAGAAGACCGCCTCCGGGTGGCCGCGGCGCCGCCCCCGCCCGATGTCGACCCGGGCGAAGCCCAGCTCGTCGACCTCGGCGGTCATGTGGCGGCCGCCCGCACGCGGGGAAGGCCGAGCACGGCGTTGTGGCTGCCCTGCCGGTACGGTTCGAGATCCAGAGTCACGTACCGGAACCCGGCGTCCTTCAGCAGGGCGGCGATCTCGGACGCCCGCTCGGCGGCACGCGCGATATCGGCCGCCTCCACCTCGATCCGCGCCAGGTCGCCGCCCTGGTCGCGGACGCGGAACCTCCCGCCGAACCCGGCCCGCCGCAGCGCGTCCTCGGCGTCCTCGATCCGCCGCAGCGCCTCCCGCGTGACCGGCACGCCATAGGCGAGACGCGACGACAGGCACGCGGACGCCGGCTTGTCGGACGTGGGCAGCCCCAGCCCGCGGGCGGCGAGCCGCACGTCGGCCTTGCTGAGCCCCGCGTCCACCATGGGGAACCGCGCCCCCATCCGGCGGGCCGCGCTCTGACCGGGCCGGTGGTCGCCGAGGTCGTCGGTGTTCACGCCGAGCAGGACGGGCCAGTCCCCCGCCTCCGCCGCAACCGCGTTCAGCACCGAGACCAGGGCCTCCTTGCAGAACCGGCAGCGGTCGGCGCGGTTGGCCGCATACCGCTCGTCGTCCATCTCGTCGGTCGTCACCACCCGGTGCCGCATCCCGAGCCGCGCGGCCTGCGCACGCGCGTCCGCCAGCTCCGTCCGGGCCAGCGACGGCGAGTCGGCGGTCACCGCGACGGCCCGCTCTCCCAGCTCCCGATGCGCGAGGTAGGCCAGCAGTGAACTGTCCACACCGCCCGAGTAGGCGACCACGGCACCCGGCAGCGAAGCAAGCGCCCTGCGCAGGGCCGTGACCTTCGACGTGTCCGGGAGCCGCGAAACGGGCCTGTCGGCCATGGATTCTCCTTCGGCGTAGTCCTCCGCCTCGTGACGCTAGGCGCGAAGGAGCCGCCCCGAATCCGTCATCCGACGGGCGACCTCCCCCGGCTTCGGCACGCCGGCGGAACGAAGGGCCCGCTCCAGAGAGGAGCAGGCCCTTCGCGGACACTCGTTCAGTGGCGGCGGCCACCACGCAGCCGCGCCAGCAGGCTGCGCGCCTTCTCCTGATTACGCGGATCGTTCACGAACCGCTCCGCCCTCGCACGCGCCTTCTGCGCCTGGGGGCTCCGCGCGGCCTGCTCGGCCTTGGCACGCGCCTTATGCGCCTGGGGGCTCCGCGCGGCCTGCTCGGCCTTGGCCCGCGCCTTCTGCGCCTGCGGGCTCCGCGCCGCCTGCTCCGCCTTGGCACGTGCCCTCTGCACCTGAGGCCCCCGCGCGAACCGCATGATCCGATCTATCAACGCCATGGTGATCCTCCCTACCCCTCTACACCCCAACGACCACTCACCACCGAAAGTTCAGAGCAGGGGCACCCGGCCCAAGGCGGCGCGGCGGTCCGATCGCGTGGCGGACCCGGAGCGTTCGCGGCAAGATGGCGGGCATGTCGCTTCTGGCCCAGTTGATCCACCTGCTGCCCGGGGAGGATCCAGAAGAGGACCGGGATCTCGATGACGAGTTCGACAAGATCACCGAGTTGACCGGCATGCTGATCGACGGCGCCGATCTCACGCTGGTCCCCGAACTGGAGGGACACCTGGAGACCTTCCTGGAGCGGAAGGACTTCTACGGGCGCGACGTGATCGGGGAGGTTCTGGCGGGCATCGCCGGCGTGGACGCGCTCCCGGTCCTGCTGCGCGCCGCGGCCCGGGACCTGGGGGACGACCAGGACACCTTCCTGGCGATCATCTGCGACCTCCTCGAACAGGACCCCGCGCGGGCGCGTCCGGCGGTGCTCGACCTGGTCGACGCCGATGACGGCGAACTGCGCGCCACAGGCGTCTGGGCCCTGGACTTCATCGTCTCCGACGAGGACCTTCCCCGGGTGACGGCCGCGCTCAAGGATCCGCATTTCCGCGTGCGGTCCGCGGCGGCGGGTCCCGCCGGTATGCTCGCCCGGCGGCTCCCGGAGGCCATGGACGCGATGGCCGCCGCGCTGAAGGACCGCGACCCTCAGGTGCGGATATCGCTGCTCAGCGCTCTCGGCTACACCAGGTCCGCCGCCGCGGTCCCGCACGCCATACGGCTCCGCAACGACCCGGACCGCCGAGTGCGCGAATGGGCCGCCATCGCCTTGAACCAACTCCCCTGACAGCACGGATCGCGGTGATCCGTTCCGGCCGAGGTACTCATGCCGGGTGTCGGCCTTCGGCAGAGGTGAGGTCAGCCGAGGTGGCCGCCGTCGCCGGTGTCGATGTCCACACCTGCCGTGGTGAAGGTCTGGCGGACCGTTTCGACCATCTCGGCGGACATGTAGTGGCGGCGAAGGTCCAGGCGGGTGAGGCTCCGGAAGGCGTCGGCGGTCAGCAGCGTCCGCGCGCCCGCGTCGGTGACGGCGCTGCGGGACAGGTCGAGGGTGTGGAGCCGGGGCAGCAGAGGCGAGGCCGCCAGTTCTTCGACCATCTCGTCGGCGAACGTGAACTCGCGCAGGCCCAGATGGCGCAAGCGCGGCATCGTCTCGCTCCCGAACAGCAGGCCGAACGCCTCCCGCTCGCCCGGATCCGGTTCATCGGCCATCTGCTCCTGTGACCACACCTCCAGATGTTCGAGGGCGGGAAGCGCGCTGCCGGCGAGGCCGATGACTTCGTCGTCCATCAACGCGCCATGGAGCGCGAGGCGGCGCAGGCGGGCGTGATCGGCCACGCGGATTCGCAGCGAGAGGAAGGCGCACGCGGTGAGCTCTTCCAGCCGGGGGAAGGCCTCCAGCAGCGCCGCCACGTCGACGTCCTCGCAATGGTGCTGCTGGCCGGTGTCGATCTCCCCGACGTACAGAGCGCGCAGATTCGGAAGGTCCGCAGCACGCCGCGCCAGCGCCTGGACGGCGTCGGGCAGCGCCTCCTCGTTGCTGGACGGGTCCTTCGCGGGCGCGGAGAAGGTCCGCCCCCTGTTCGGGGCGACCGGCTCTTCTCCGTCGTCCTCGACCTGGAGGTGGTCGACGGTGCCGCCGATCACCAGCGTGGTGATCGCCTCGCCGGGCACTTGCCGTAGGAGCCATTCCAGGTGGTCATCGGCGTAGCGGTGACCGTCGTCCTCCCAGGACACCAGGGGCAGCCACCACGCGACCGAACCCGGGTCGCCGAGCGCCGCGGCCAGGCGCGTGGCGTCACGATCCTCATCGGGCTCAAGATGGGGCGGGACGGCCGCGCCAAGGCGGTCCAACGCCTTCGCCGCGTCCCGCCGCAGGTTCCAGCTGCTCTGCGTGGGCACCGCGTCCAGCACGGGCAGACCGCCGAACTCGACGATCTGGGTCAGCGGCAACGAAACAATGACGATCTCGGTGGTCATGAGGAGGTCTCCGGGGCTGCGCCGTCCGCGTCAATGGATCACGCTTAGGCGGGTATCGGCACTCCGCGGTTCCCGGGATCCGCGAGCATGACACGGGGCTTCGGCACGGCGAAGGCCCGCCCCGGGGTGGGGACGGGCCAGTTCGGCGATTGGTTGGGGGCCGAGGGTCAGTGGCGGGCGCCGCCGCCGCCGCGGAACTTGCCGAGCAGGCGGCGGGCCTTGGCCTGGGTACGCGGGTCACGGGCCATCCGCTGGGCCCTGGCCCGCGCCTTCTGGCCCTGCGGACTCCGGAGAAACCTCTTGATCCGGATGACGATGGAAGCCATCTTCTTCCTCCTCGGCCTAGCGGTACCCAGTTAACGCGTGCCCTATCCGGAAAGTTCGGCCCGCGCCGTCCGCAGGGTCACGTCCTCCGGGCGGAGCGGACGGCGAGGAAGGTCATGGCGGTGAGGAGCGCTCCGAACCACAAGACCGCGGTGGTGGACGCGCCGTCGACGACGAAGCCGCCGAACAGGGCGCCTACGGCGATGGCGAGGTTGAACATGACGGTGTTGAGGGCGGTGGCGGGTTCGGCGTGGTCGGGTGCGGCCTTGAAGATCCACATTTGGACGCCGACGGGGACGCCGCCGAAGGCCAGCCCCCACAGGATCAGGAAGGCGATGCCGGTCACGGGGGTCGCGCCGGCGAGGGGGAAGAGTGCCAGGACGGCGGTGAGCAGGACGCCGCCGGCGACGATGGTGGCGCGGACGTCGCGTCCGGCGGCGGCTCCGGCGACGAAGGTGCCCGCGACGCCGGCGACGCCGAACACGAGCAGCACCGGGCCGATGAGGCCCTCGTCGATGCCGGAGATCTCCTGGAGGATGGGGCTGATGAAGGTGTAGGCCGCCATGTGGCCGCTGACCAGCAGGAAGGTGGTCAGCGTGGCGGCGCGCACGATCGGGTCGCGCAGCAGCCCGAGCAGGGTGCCGAGCCGGATGGAGCCGGCGGCGGGGATGGCGGGCAGCAGCACGAACAGTGCCGCGAGGGCCAGGAGTCCGAGGCCGGCCAGGGTGAGGAACGCGATGCGCCAGTCGGTGAGGCCGCCGATCAGGGTGCCGGCCGGGACACCGAGAACGCTGGCGGCGGTGGCGCCGCCGAAGGCGATCGAGGTGGCGCGGGCGACCTGACCGTCCGGGACGAGCCGGACGGCGATGCCGGCGGCGATTGCCCAGAACCCGCCGATGCTGATCCCGACCAGGAAACGCGACGCCAGCAGGATCGGGAAGCCGGGGGCCAGGAACGACAGCACGTTGGCCACCACCATCAGGCTGATCAGGCCGAGGAGGACGACCCGGCGGTCGATGCGTCCGATCGCCACCGGGACCAGCAGTGCGCTCGCGGCGGCGACCAGGCCGGGCACGGTGACCATCAGGCCCGCGGTGCCCGTGGATATCCCGAGGTCGCCGCCGACGGAGGTGAGCAGGCCCACGGGCAGCTGTTCGGCCGTCACGACGAGGAACGTCCCGACCGCGACCGCCGCGACGGCCAGCCAGCGCTTGAGGGACACGTGTTCGGAGACGGGTTCGGTGGTGGCGGGTGCGTCGATGTGGTTCATGGTTCTCGGCTCCAGGTTCGGCGAGTCGGGTCTCAGGCGGCCAGCTCGGCCGTCGGCGTCCGGGCCGGTGGGGGCTGCACGGCCGGGGTGGGCGGGGTCTTCGCGGGGGTCTGGCCGAGCAGGGTGCCGCCGAAGGCGATGGCCATGCCCAGCAACTGGAGCGGGGTGAGGGCCTGGCCGAGGGCGACCCAGCCGATGACGGCCGCGGACAGCGGGCTCAGCAGGGTAAGGAACGCGACCGAGGTGGCGGGGAGGCGGGAGATGCCGCGGAACCAGATCCAGTACGCGAGGGCGGTGCCGACGACGCCGAGGTAGAGGTAGCCGGTGACGGCGCGGCCGTCGAGTGCGGGCGGGGCGCCCTCCACGAGCAGGGCCACCGGGGCGAGCAGCACGCCGCCGACCGTGAGCTGCCAGCCGGTGAAGGTCAGCAGGCTCACCCCGTCCGGCCGGCCCCAGCGTTTGGTGAGGACGGTCCCCGCGGCCATGGACGCGGCCCCGGCGAGCCCGGCGGCGATACCGATGGTGTCGAGGGTCACGTCGGAGCGCACGACCACCAGGCCGACCCCCAGCATCCCGGTGAACCCGGCGAGGATCTTCCGCCCGGTGGGACGTTCGGACAGCAGGGTGGCGGCGAAGGCGAGCACGAACAGCGGCCCGACCGCGCCGAGGACGGCGGCGACGCCGCCGGGAAGCCGGTAGGCGGCGAGGAAGAGCATCGGGAGGAACACGCCGATGTTCAGCGCACCGAGTATCGCGGACCGCCATATCCACACACCGCGGGGCAGGACCCGGGTGATGGCCAGCAGCGCCAGCCCGGCGGGCAGCGCCCGCAGCAGCGCGGTCAGCAGGGGACGGTCGGGCGGCAGCAGCTCGGTGGTGACGATGTAGGTCGATCCCCAGACGATGGGGGTGAGCGCGGTGAGCGCGACCGTCCCGGAGGCGCGCGATGAGGTACTGGACATCTCGTTGCCTTCCCGTCGATAATCTCAATGCTGAGATAATGCCCGAGATGAGATTCAACGTCAAGTAGATGAACGTTAAGATTTATCCGGAGGGAGAGGATCGGCGATGAGCGATGCGGTGGACCAGGTGCTGGAGCAGTGGAGGCGGGAGCGGCCCGACGTCCCCGTCTGGCCGATGGGGATCATCGGGCGGATCTCCCGGCTGTCGCTGCTGCTGGAGCGCGAGCTGAAGGAGTTCTTCGGTGCGCACGGGCTGGAACGGTGGGAGTTCGACGTGCTGGCCACGCTGCGCCGGTCCGGCCCGCCCTACGAGCTGACGGCCGGGGCCCTGAACAAGGCCGCCATGGTGACCTCCGGGGCGATCACCAACCGGATCGACCGGCTGGCGGCCAGGGGCCTCGTCGAACGGATCCGGGACGACGGCGACCGGCGGTCGGTGCGGGTCCGGCTGACCGAGCCGGGGTGGACCTTGATCGAGGAGATCCTCCTACTGCACGTGGCGAACGAGGAGCGCATTCTGGGAGCGCTCCGGACGGAGGAGCGGGATCACCTCGCGGGTGCGCTGCGCGAGCTACTGGAATCGCTCGGCGACACGTCCCTGATGTAGGACGTGCCGCCGGAGCGGTCAGCGGACGGGCGGTTCGGTCAGAAGGCCTCGTCCAGGGCGACGTCGCCCTCGACGCCGATCTGGTAGGCCGAAACGCGGCGTTCGAAGAAGTTGGACAACTCCTGGACGTCCTGGAGCTCCATGAACGCGAACGGGTTCGCGGTGCCATAGCGGACGGGGAGGCCCAGGCGGACCAGGCGCTGGTCGGCGACGTATTCGAGGTAGGCGCGCATGTCGTCCGCGCTCATGCCGGGCAGGCCGTCGCCGCACAGGTCGCGGGCGAAGTCGAGTTCCGCCTGGACGGCCTCTTCCACCATGCGAGTGACCTGGTCGGTCAGGTCGGCGTCGAACAGTTCGGGTTCCTCCGCGCGGACGGTGTCCACCACGGAGAACGCGAACGCCATGTGCATGCTCTCGTCCCGGAAGACCCAGTTCGTTCCGGACGCGAGGCCGTTCAGCAGGCCGCGGGAGCGGAGCCAGTACACGTAGGCGAACGCGCCGTAGAAGAACAGGCCCTCGATGCACGCGGCGAAGCAGATGAGGTTGAGCAGGAACGCCCGGCGGTCGGCGGCGGTACGCAGCTCGTCCAGTGAGCCGAGTGTGTCGATCCAGCGGAAACAGAACTCCGCCTTGGAGCGGATCGACGGGATGTGCTCGATCGCCGCGAAAGCCTTGGCGCGCTCGTCCTGATCGGGCAGATAGGTGTCCAGGAGGGTCAGGTAGAACTGAACGTGGACGGCCTCCTCGTACAGCTGCCGGGACAGGTAGAGCCGGGCCTCCGGAGCGTTCACGTGCTTGTAGAGGTTGAGCACCAGGTTGTTCGCCACGATCGAGTCTCCGGTGGCGAAGAACGCGACCAGGCGGTTGACGAGATGCACCTCGGCGGGCGTGAGGCGGGCGAGGTCCACGAGGTCGGACGCGAGGTCGACCTCCTCGACCGTCCACGTGTTGCGGATCGCGGCGCGGTAGCGCTCGTAGAAGCCGGGGTAGCGCATGGGCCGCAGGGTCAGGTCCATACCGGGGTCGAGCAGCATGCCGCTTCCTTCTGTTCGCGCGCTCACTGGCACGCCTCGCAGGTCTCGGGGTTCTCCAGGGAGCACGCGGCCCCAGCGGTCTGCGTGCCAGTGGTCTGCGTGCCCGCGGTCTGGGCGACGGTCGTCTGCGCGATCCGGGTGGCCGGGCGGGAGCGCAGGTAGTAGGTCGTCTTGAGGCCGCGCCGCCACGCGTAGGCGTACATCGAGGAGAGCTTGCCGATGGTCGGCGTCTCCATGAACAGGTTCAGCGAGTGGGACTGGTCGATGTACGGGGTGCGAGCGGCGGCGAGGTCGATCAGCGCCTTCTGCGGCAGTTCCCAGGCCGTCCGGTAGAGGGTCCGCATCTCGTCGGGAAGGCCGGCGATGCCCTGGACGGAGCCGTTCGCCCTCTTGATCGCCTCGCGGACCGGCGGCGTCCAGAGGCCGAGCGACTTCAGGTCGTCCACCAGGTAGCCGTTGATCTGCAGGAACTCCCCGGACAGCGTCTCGCGCTTGAACAGGTTGGACACCTGCGGCTCAATGCACTCGTAGCAGCCCGCGATCGACGCGATCGTGGCGGTCGGCGCGATCGCGATCAGCAGCGAGTTGCGGAGCCCGACCTCGGCGACGCGCGCCCGCAGCCGCTCCCATTCGGCGGGACGGGTCGGCGCCGCGTCCGGGAAATGGTCGAGGTGGAGCCGGCCGCGGGCCGTGCGCGTCCGGTCGTAGGCGGGCAGCGGTCCGTGCGCGGCGGCCAGGTCGGCGGACGCGTCGTAGGCCGCCAGCGCGATCTCCTCGGAGATGCGCGTCGACAGCTCGCGGGCCTCCGGCGAGTCGAACGGCAGGCGGAGCGTGAAGAAGACGTCGGCCAGGCCCATCACGCCCAGGCCGATCGGCCGCCACTTGCCGTTCGCCGCCTCCGCCTCGGGCGTCGGGTAGAAGCCGCGGTCGATGGTGCGGTCCAGGAACCGGACGGCGGTGCGGACGGTCGCGCGGAGCCGCGCCCAGTCCATGCCGGACGCGCCGACGTGCGCGGCCAGGTTCACCGACCCGAGGTTGCACACGGCCGCCTCACCGTCGCTCGTCACCTCCAGGATCTCCGTGCACAGGTTGGAGAGGTGGACGGTCTCCCCCGGTTCGGCGGTCTGGTTGCAGGCGCGGTTGGCGGCGTCCTTGAACGTCATCCATCCGTTGCCCGTCTCGGCGAGGGTCCGCATCATCCGCCCGTACAGCTTGCGGGCCGGGATCTGCCGGACGTACCGGCCCTCCTTCTCGGCCGTCCGGTACGCCGCGTCGAACGCGTCGCCCCACAGGTCGGCCAGCTCGGGGACCTCCTTCGGGTCGAACAGCGACCATGTCGCGTCGTCCTCGACGCGGCGCATGAACTCGTCCGGGATCCAGTTGGCGAGGTTGAGGTTGTGGGTGCGGCGCGCGTCCTCGCCGGTGTTGTCGCGCAGCTCCAGGAACTCCTCGACGTCGGCGTGCCACGGCTCCAGGTACACGCACGCCGCGCCCTTGCGGCGTCCGCCCTGGTTGACGGCGGCGACGGACGAGTCGAGCGTGCGCAGCCACGGGACGATCCCGTTCGAGTGCCCGTTGGTGCCGCGGATCAGCGAGCCCCGCGACCGGACCTTCGTCCACGAGATCCCGATGCCGCCCGCGTACTTGCTGAGCCGCGCGACCTGCCCGTACCGCTCGTAGATCGACTCCAGCTCGTCGCGCGGCGAGTCGAGCAGGAAGCAGGACGACAGCTGGGGGCGCCGGGCGGCGGAGTTGAACAGCGTCGGCGAGCTCGGCAGGTACGACAGCGTGCTGAGCAGGCCGTACAGCTCGGCGGCATCGTCCACGGTGTCGGCGAGGCCGCACGCCACGCGCAGGAGGAAGTGCTGGGGGCGTTCGAGGACGAGCCGTGTCCGCGGATGCCGCAGCAGGTACCGGTCGTAGAGGGTGCGGAGCCCGAAGTACTCGAAGCGGTCGTCGGCCGGCTCGTCGATGAGGGCGTTGAGCGCCGGCGCGTGGGCGGCGGCGAACGCGGCCGGGGCGTCGGCCAGGAGGCCTTCCCGGTGCGCGGCGGCGACGGATTCGGCGAACGTCCGGACACCGGCGGCGGCCGCCTCGTCCCGGATCCTGGTGCCGAGCAGCCGCGCGGCGACCCGGGAGTAGCCGGGTTCGGCGGGCACCAGCGCGCCGGCCTCGCCGATCGCGAGGTCCCGCAGCGCCGCCGCGTCCATCCCGCCGGAGGCGCGGACGGCGGCCAGCACCCGTCCCGCGTCGGCGCCCGGTACCCCGTCGCAGGCCGCCTCGACCTCGGCGGCGATCTCCGCCTCGGCGGTGATCTCGGCGGGCGGCGCCGGTGCCGGCGGCGCGGCCAGGTCCTGTGTCACGTGCTTCTCCCCTCGCAAGCCGCCTCGCGGAGGCATGCGAACGGGACGCGAGCCGTCCCCACCGGGGCACGCCGCGCTCCGTCCCCGGCCCACCCGCGAAGCCTGGACGTGTCGGTCCGGGACGCGTCCCGGACACCGTGCGGGCAGGTCTTCGGACTCGCGGGCGCCGCCTCTTCCGAGGCGTCCTACTGGCCGTCGCTTCCCGGGCCGCGTGGGCCCAGTGCTTCATGACGGCGGTCGTTCCCGCTCACCGCTGCGGGGCAGTCCCGGACTCGCACCGGGTTCCCTCTCGCGTCGCCCCCGCCGCGAAACGGCGGGGGCGAACCAGCACGGGATTGAACCCTACATCTAGATGACGATCTTTGCGCAACCCCAAGATGTTGGGCGGGTCTGAAAGGTGGCAAGGGGCGGATGCGTGGACGGCGACCCGGGTGGGAGGATGGTCGCGCCATGTCCCCGCATGCCCCGCACTCCGCTCTGCGAACCGCCCGCGCGGTGGTGTTCGCCACCGTGTGCGTCACGCTTGCGATCACGGGGCACGTGCTCGCGTCGGGGACGGTTGCGGCCTGGGCGGCGGTCGCGGGATTCTGCGCCGTGCTGGGCGTGACGTTCATGCTGGTCGGCCACGAACGCTCGCTGGCGACGATCCTCGGCGGCCTCCTCGGCGGCCAGTTCGCTCTGCACGCCCTGTTCACGGCCGCGTCCGAGCCGATCCAGCGGCACTCGGCGGAGATGCACGCGGCGATGGGCGGGGCGGCGCCGGCCGGTCCGGACGTGATGCTGCCGGTCGCGCACGGCACGGGCGGGACGGCGATGACGCTCGCGCACACCGTGGCCGCGCTGGTGGCGGCGTGGTGGCTGCGGCGCGGCGAGCGGGCCGCATGGTCGCTGGCCCGGCGGGTCGCCGCCATGGCGGACCGCCCGATCCGGCTCCTGGTCGCCCTGCCGGCCGTTGAACCCGCGGCGCCTCCGCGCCGTACCCCCGTGGTACCGGCGTCGGCCGCCGTCATGGCCATCGGCCGTGTGCTGCGGCACCAGGTCCTCCGGCGGGGTCCCCCGCCGCGTTCGAGGGCGCTCGCCCGCATCTGAGGCGAGCGCCGTACGTCACCGGACGCCGATTCAGCGGCGTTTCCGGCTTCTTCTCGTACGACTCGAACGGAGTTCCGTCATGTCCTTCGTCCCGCATGCCCGCAGGGTGGGCGCGGTCGCTTCCCTGTCCGCCATATCCGTGCTCGGGCTGGCGACGGCCGCGTCCGCGCACGTCACCGCCAACCCGAAGACCGCCGAGAAGGCGTCGGCGGACTCGGCCTGACCCGCGCCCGGAGCCGGGCATGACCCACCTCGAAAGGAATGCCGAGATGCACACCTTCACGCACCCCGTCATGAACGCCGTGAGGCGGTCCGCGGCGGGCGCCGCGGCCGCGGGGCTGGTACTGGCGATGTCCGCGGCCCCGGCGTCCGCGCACACCGCGCTGACGTCCGCCGACCCGGAGGAGGATTCGACGGTCAAGGCGCCGTCCCAGATCGTCCTGACGTATTCGGAACCGGTGCGGCTGCCGCGGGTGATCGTGACGGACGCGTCCGAGAAGCAGGTCCAGTCCGGGGAGCCGCGCGCGGTCGACAACAAGGTCACGCAGCGGCTCGGCGGCACGCTGCCCAACGGCGAGTACACGGTGGCCTGGCGTGTCGTGTCCGCGGACGGCCATCCTGTGCAGGACGCCTACACGTTCACCGTGGAGGGCTCGCCCGCCAAGGCGCTGGGTGACGCAGCCGGCGACTCGCCCGGTGCCGGCGCCCAGCCCCCGGCCGGGTCCCCCGAGTCCTCCCCGGCGAACGCCACGTCCGCCGAGGATTCGGGCACCTCGTCGGGCTGGCTGTGGATCGGGCTGATCGGGCTCGTCATCGCGGGGGCCGCCGGCGCGGTCGCGTGGCTGCGACGTTCAGCGGCGCCCAAGAGTTGATCATTTCGCTACCGGTCGGGTGATTACAGGATTACTGTGATTACCCGACCGGTTTGCATCCCCTGGGGGCCCGAATGATCGTCGAGTACATCCGCTACCGCATCGACCCGCCGTCCATCGAAGACTTCGAGGCCGCCTACGCGCGGGCGTCCGCCTCCCTCGCCGCCGCGCCCCAGTGCGTGGACTACGAACTCTCCCGGTGCGTCGAGGAGCCGTCCGTCTACATCCTGCGCATCGGCTGGACGTCCGCCGACGACCACATGAAAGGCTTCCGGGGCGGCGAGCACTTCCCCGCGTTCTTCGCCGAGATCAAGCCGTACGTCCAGGCCATCGAGGAGATGCGGCACTACGAGCGGACGTCCGTGCGCGGCGCCGGCTCGTCCGTCCCGACGATGTACGCGTGGGCGGGCGGCGGCGAGGCGCTCGAACGGCTCACCGAGGTGTTCTACACCAACGTGCTGAAGGACGACCTGCTCAGGCCGCTGTTCGAGCACATGGCCCCGGACCACCCGAAGTGGGTCGCGATCTGGCTGGGCGAGGTCTTCCGCGGCCCCGAGCGCTACAGCGCGGAACGCGGCGGCTACCACCACATGATCCGGCACCACCTCCGCAGGGCCATCTCCGAGCCGCAGCGGCGCCGCTGGGTCTCCCTTCTCATGGACGCCGCGGACGAGGTCGGCCTCCCCGACGACCCCGAGTTCCGCGCCGCGTTCACGTCCTACATCGAGTGGGGCACCCGTATCGCCCTCGCCAACTCCCAGCCGGACGCGAAGCCGCCCCTGGAAGCCCCGATGCCGCACTGGGACTGGGGCGTGGCCCCGCCCTACATCCCGTCCCAGCCCTGATCCACAACCCTTACGTGCCGTCCTCCCAGCGTGGGAGGGCGGCACGTTCGCGTTCTCGGGAGGACGTTGACAGGAAACGCTAGTTGACTAATACTTCCTATTCAATCGCAAAAGGGAGTGACTGTCATGGCGGTGTACCTGTCCAGGCTGGGCCGGTTGTGCTTCCGGCGGCGCCGGCTCGTCGTCCTGCTGTGGGCCGGGCTGCTCGTGGTCACCGCGTTGGGCGGGGCGTTCCTGTCCGAACCGGCCCCGGAGACGTTCTCGGTGCCCGGCACCGAGTCCCAGCGTGCGAACGACCTGCTCAAGGAGCGGTTTCCGCAGGTCGCCACCGACGGGGCCCGCGCCCGGGTCGTCTTCGCCGCCCCCGCGGGGACCTCGCTGAACGAGCCCGCGAGCCGGACCGCCGTGGAGCAGGCCGCCGCCCGGATCAAGGACGCGCCGAAGGTCGCCGGCGTCAGCGGACCCGTCGTCTCCCAGGACGGCCGGGTCGCGCTGGCCGAGGTCGGCTACCGCGTCCCCGAGTACGAGCTGACCGATGCGGACCGGAACGCGCTCGGGGAGGCCGCCGCGATCCGCGGCGTCCGCGTGGAGATGAGCGGCGACGCCGTGGCGCCCCCCGGGGAGGGTGCGGGCGAACTGCTCGGCGTCGCGGCCGCCGCGATCGTCCTGCTCGTCACGCTGGGGTCGCTCATCGCCGCCGGGCTGCCGCTGCTCACCGCCGCCACCGGAATCGTCATCGCCCTGTCGCTGATCAGCGTGACGTCCGCGTTCATCGAGCTGAGCTCCGACACCCTGGCTCTCGCGCTCATGCTCGGCCTCGCCGTCGCGATCGACTACGCGCTGCTCATCATCTCCCGCTACCGCCAGGAGGTCCTGGACGGACGGCAGCCCATCGACGCCGCCGGTCAGGCGGCGGGCACCGCCGGGTCCGCCGTCGTGTTCGCCGGGCTGACGGTCATCATCGCGCTGGCCGGGCTCGCGGTCGTGAACATCCCCGTCCTGACCCAGCTCGGCCTGGCGGCCGCGTTCACCGTGGCGGTCGCGGTGCTCGTCGCCCTGACGCTGCTTCCCGCGCTGCTCGGGTTCGCGGGCCACCGTGCCCTCGCCCGCCGCCGTCCCGCCGCGGCGGCCGGGCGCCGCTGGGGACGGCTCGTCACGTCCCGTCCCCTCCCCGTGCTCGCCCTCGCCGCCGGCGGGCTGCTCATCGCCGCGGCACCCGCGCTGGACCTGCGGCTGGGACTCCCCGACGACGGCACCGCCCCGCCCGAGACGACCCAGCGGCAGGCGTACGACCTGCTCGCCGAGAGCTTCGGCCCCGGAATCAACGGCCCCCTCATGCTCGTCGTGCAGGCCCCGCGAGACACCGAGGCCGCCGCCGAACGCGTCGCGCGGGACGTCACGTCCCTGGACGGCGTCGCGGCGGTCGAACCGCCCATGCTCAACCCGGCCGGCGACACGGCCCTGATCGGCGTCGTTCCCACCGGCGGGCCGACCAGCGAGGCCACCGAAGACCTCATCACCACCATCCGGGACCGGTTCGCCGCCCGCGACGGAGCCACGGTCGCGGTCACGGGGCAGACCGCGATCGACATCGACACCTCCGAGAAGCTCGCCGGCGCCCTGGTCCCCTACCTGGCCGTCGTCGTCGGCCTCGCCTTCGTCCTGCTGACGCTCGTGTTCCGCTCGATTCTGGTGCCGCTGAAGGCGACGGCGGGCTTCCTGCTCAGCGTCGCCGCGACGTTCGGCGCGGTCGTCGCCGTGTTCCAGTGGGGCTGGCTGAACGGTCTTCTGGGCGTCCACTCGTCCGGCGTCATCGTCCACCTGCTCCCGGTCATGCTGATCGGCATGGTGTTCGGGCTGGCGATGGACTACCAGGTCTTCCTCGTCACCCGGATGCGCGAAGAACACGTCCGGGGCGCGTCCCCCACCGACGCCGTCGTCGCCGGTCTCGGGCACGGCGCCCGTGTCGTCACCGCCGCCGCCGTCATCATGATCAGCGTGTTCGCGGGGTTCATGCTGTCGGACACGCCCATGGTGCAGTCGTTCGGTTTCGCGCTCGCCGCCGCCGTCCTCTTCGACGCGTTCCTCGTCCGCATGACGATCGTCCCCGCCGTCATGGCGCTGCTCGGCCGCGCCGGCTGGTGGCTGCCCTCCCGCCTGGACGACGTCCTCCCGCACGTGGACGTCGAAGGCGAACGCCTCCACGACCGGACGCCACCGGCGCCAGTAGGCTCCTCGTCCAGGACGGGGTGACGAAAGGCTGGGCGATGGCGTCGAAGCAGGGCCTGCGGGAGCTGAAGAAGGCCAGGACCCGCGCCGCGATCCAAAGGGAAGCCCTGCGGCTGTTCACCGAGCGCGGCTACGACGCGACGACCGTCGAGCAGGTCGCCCACGCGGCGGAGGTCGCGCACACGACCGTCTTCCGCTACTTCCCCACCAAGGAAGACCTGGTCGTCACCGACGAGGCCGACCCGGTGTTCTATGAGGCGCTGCGCACCCAGCCACCGGAGCTGACGCCGATCCAGGCACTCCGCGCCGCCATCCGCGACGTACTCGGCGCCTTCTCCGAGGACATCGCCACGGCGCGCGAGCGGACCGTCCTCATCCTGTCGGTCCCCGCGCTGCGCGGCGCCGCCTTCGGCAACTACCTCGAGACCATGCGCGCCGTGACCGCCATCCTCGCCGAACGCGCGGACCGCGGCCCGGACGACGTCACCGTCCGCACCCTCACCGGCGCGGCCTTCGGCATCATGCTCGACATCATGCTCCGCTGGTCCGAAGACCCGTCCCTAGACCTCCCCCAGTCCCTGGACAAAGCCCTCGCCACCCTCGACCCCGACCACTGAGCCATCAGACGGTGGTCGGTGCCCTCCTCGGAAAGCCGAGGAGGGCACCGACACCTGGCGTCACGGTCTGTTCAGGGCAGCAGTGCCAGCTTGCCCACGGTCGCCCGCGCCTCCAGCTCCGCGAGTACTTTCGGCCCCTCGGCCAGCTCATGCACGGCCGGCCGGCCAGGACCGAGCACCCCCGCTGCGAGGAGCCCGGACAACTGGCCCATGACCTCGCCGAATATCTGCGGTGCGGCCTGGATCAGGGTGCCGATGTTCAGGCCGATGACGTGGATCTGGTGCTTGTAGACCAGTTCCCAGTTGGTGATCGCGGCTTCGCCGCCGGCCACGCCGTAGACGACGACCCGGCCGGTGACCCGCTTGGTCGCGGCCAAGCTGGCGCCCAGGGTGGCGCCGCCGACCGACTCCAGTACCAGGTCGGCGCCCGCGCCGCCGGTCAGCCGCAGGACCTCGGCGGCGATATCGCCGCCGCGGGAGTCGATGACGTGGTCGGCGCCCAGCGCCCGCACCACCTCGTGCTTTCCTGGCGAGGCCGTGCCGATCACCGTTGCGCCGTAGTGTTTGGCCATCTTCACCGCGGCCTGGCCGGTCCCGCCGGCCGCGGCGTGGATCAGCACGGTCTGCCCAGCGGTGACGCCGCCCAGCGGCTTGAGCGCCGCCAGTGCGGTCGGCCAGTTCACGACCAGGCCCAGGGCCTGCTCGTCGGCCCAGCCCGTCGGCACCGGGACCGCGGCGTCCGCGGGCAGCACCATGTACTCGGCGAAGGCGCCGCCTTTGACGCCGACGCCGATGACGTGGGCGCCGGGCTCCAGGTCCGTCACCCCCTCGCCCACGGCGGTGACCTCACCGGCGCCCTCGATTCCCGCCAGATACGGCGGCCGCGGTCCGTCTGCGAACGTGCCAAGGGCCTGTGAGATGTCGACGAAGTTGACGCCGGCGGCGGTGACGCGGATCAGCACCTCACCCGGGCCAGGGCTCGGTACCGGCGCGTCTGTGATCAGGCGTAGATCCTGTGGGCCGTTCAGCGACGTCTGCTGCAAGGCGCACATGGTGGACGGGACGCTCACGACGATCGGCTCCCTCTTTATTTATCGAACGACAAACAAAGCGTGGCATGACACTGCAACGCGGGTCAACGTAAACTTGATCGAACGACAAAGAAGTCCGGAGGGACGCTGGATGGCTGCTCGCGGCAGGCCGCGCACATTCGACCCCGACGTCGCCCTGCGCAAGGCGCTGGCTCTGTTCTGGGAACGGGGCTACGAGGGCACCTCGCTCAACGACCTGGCCCAAGCCATGGGAATCGCCTCGGCCAGCATCTACGCCTGCTTCGGGAGCAAGGAGGATCTGTTCCGCAAGGTCATGGCGCTCTACGGCAGAACCTCAGGCGAGCCGCCCAGGCGCGCGCTGCGCGAACAGCCGACCGCACGCGCCGCGATCCACGCCATGCTGCGCGCTACCGCCGATGAGATAACACGCCCGGACACGCCGCACGGCTGCATGCTCATCCTGGCCGCGCCCACCGGCGCCGTAGAGAACCACGCGATCCGGGAGTTCCTAGCCGACCTTCGGTTCGACATGCTCAGCACCATCAAAGACCGGCTCGCCCGCGGCGTCACCGACGGTGACCTCACCCCGCCGGCCGTCGGCCTCGACGCCATCGCCCGCTACTACACCACCGTCGTGCAAGGCCTATCCGTACAAGCCCGCGACGGCGCGAACCGCGCCGAGCTGGAAGAGGTCATCACCTGCGCGATGGCCGCCTGGGACACGCTCACCTCCGCACCGTCACACCCAGTGAGCTAGATGACCACCGGCAGCCGCAGATTCGACCGGGACGAGACCGTCACCGACCTGTACGGCAGCGACGAACACCCGACGGTGACTTCGATTTCGCCGACGCGGCCGATGCCCAGGCCGACTTCGCGACATATGCCCGCGAGGTTGATCTGGCACGCCAGGCGGCGGCGGGGCCGGTCACGGAACGAGGAATTCCCGGAAGGGGCGGCATCCTTGCGCTCGACCCCATCGCCTGATGGGCCGTCAGGCGGTGGGCGGTGGCTGGGGGACGACCCGAGCGGCGGCGACGATCCGTTCCAAGGCCGCCGCGTGGCGCCGGAACGCCTCGCGCCCCTGCGGGTGAGCCGGACATGGGTGCGCCGCACGGCCCCGTCCCGCCCTTCCTGACGGTGACGTAGCCGGCGTTCGCGAGCGCCGTGATCTGCTTGGAGAGCGCAGAGTCGCCGGTCCCGACGCTGTCGCGGATGAAGGCGAACTCGGCCCAGTCCGCCGGGGCCAGCAGCGCGACGATCGACAGCCGCGCCGGAACATGCAGGAATTCGTCGAAGCCCGCGTCCATCGCTACCGGACGACCTGCTCGTAAGCCCGGCGCACCGGGCGGGTCGACGCGATGCACCCGAGGGCCGTCGCGGCACCCGCCATCGTGTAAGGCGCCGGCGGGCTTTCGACGGACGGACGCGCGGGCGTACCCGACGGCGAGCACCCCGAGGATCAGGCCGTCCCCGAGCAGCACGGCGACAAGGTCCCAGGGATCCGGTAGATCGAACGACGCGAAGCACGATGAACAGCCCGAGCGCGACAAGCAGCACGCTCGGGCGCGAGGTGCCCTGGCGGATGTACTCGTTCCGGGTTCTGTCCTGAAGACGACGGATCTCGTCGAGCGAAGCGCGAGCCTCATCAGGGTTCATGACACCTCCCGAGCTACTTTCCCCAGAGGAAAGTTGAGCCCCAGCCACCATCCGGCCAGGGCTCGCAGGGGGACGTCAGGTCAGGTCGTGCGCACCGGACTTGATGCCGCCGGTGAACGCGTCCCAGGCGGCCGGAGAGAACGCCAGCTTCGGCCCCTCCGGATCCTTGGAGTCACGCACCCCGACCATGGACGGGAGGCTCGCCACTTCGACGCACTCACCGCCCTCATGAGCACTACGGCTACTCTTGCGCCAGTGGACGTTTCGCATGATCACATCTTGTCGTGCACGCCGGACTTGATCTCGCTGGTGAAGTTGCTCCAGGCGGATGGAGAGAACGTGAACTTCGACCCCTCTGGGTCCTTAGAATCACGCACTCCGACCGTGGTGGCCAGGTCTGCCACCTCAACGCAGTCGCCACCCTGATGGTCGCTGTGGCTGCTCTTACGCCACCTGACGTTCTGCCCGTTGTTCATAGGTTCTCCAACACGGTCCTGATCATGGCCCGCGACTCCACTACGGGGAGCGCATGACCTCGGAGCATCTCCCAGCGTAGAGCGAAGCCCGCGACTTTGTCGTGCTGCTGGATCAGCGTTCCAACTCCCGCCGACTCCGAATAGGCGACGTCAGAGCCGTCGAAACTGAGGATTGTGAAGCTCCCACCAAGTCCGGCGTGGTAGCCGACGTCCTGTGGCACGACGTTGACCATGATGTTGGGACGCTCACCAAGTTCAAGCAGGAACTCCAGCTGCCCCTTCGTGACTTCGGGGCCGCCAACCATGCGGCGCAGCACGGTCTCGTCCAGTGTGAAGCACACGAAGGGAGGAGGGTCGCGCAAGAGTAGAGCCTGCCGTTCCATACGTTGCGCCACCAGTTCCTCGACATCGGCGGCTATATCGTCGCTAAGTATAGACCGAGCGTATTGATCGTTTTGGAACAGGCCATTCACGAGGAGGGCCGAGAAGACACGGACCGAGGACGCTTTCTTCTCACGCTCGGCGTACTCAGCAAAACCCGGGGGCAGCGAAGTCTGGAGTTCTACCTCGTTGATGAGTTTCCAGTGGCGGCGGAAGTAGTCTCCCGTCTTGAAGTAGGTGTCGAGGTCCTCGGCGCTCTGCTTGGAGACCTTGCGGCCGCTTTCCATGGTGCTTATCCACTGCGGGGTGCAGCCGAGTGCGTCCGCCAGCTCCTTGCCGGTGAGACCGGCCTCCTCGCGCTTGCGGCGGAGTTCGGTGCCGAAGAAGATGCGCGCTCGATTCTCGCTCATGGGAGCCTTCGGGGGATTAACCAGCGGGCGCTGGTTGAGGTGATCTTGGCTCGGCTTGACCGGCAGTGTGAAACGGTCACTAGCTCCCTTTTACCTAGCCTGTGAGTCTGATCGCAAGTCTTTTCGACGCTGCGACGGACAACGAGGTCTTCGACATGGCAAAGAAGCCGGTATCAACTAATTCCGAGAAAGTGAGGGGAATGCCCCTCATGTCCGATTGGTATGGGGAACCGTCGGACGACGGGTTCGTCGCGCACCGGATCGCCGAGCTGAGCGAATACCAGATGTCGAACGGCTGCCTGGCCGAAGTCCAGGCCAAGGACGAGGGCGAATTGTGGTTGCTGTGCGATGCGCAGACCCGGCTGTCCGAGCGGGTCGCCGTCGCCGAGTCCACGAGGAGGCGGCCGTGAGCGTCCCCGAGCACGAATCCCCGGCGGTGGAGTCCTACGTCCGGCTGCAAGTCCTCGGGATGCACCTCAAGGCGCATGGGTTCACGATCCATCACGTGGCCGGTGGCCTGGTCGTCCGCAACGTGACCTCTACCGCGCGGGGCCTCTGCGGGGGTGGGGGCGTGTCCGGCGACACCGTCGCGTGCCTTCCACACGACGGGGACGGAGGCCGCTATTGGTTCTTCACGTCCTGGCGGCAGCCCATCGCGGAGTGCGAGCGCATCACCGACGCCCTGGTCGTGATCAAGGGCTATCTGGGAGCCCCGGATTGAAGCCCGCCGACGATGGGGCATGGCGGCTGGACCCGGCGTCCTACCTCGCCGCGTTGAGGCGCGAGTTTCCGGGGTTCGGCATCATCGCCGACCCGGAACGTCCGATCTGGATCGCGGTCCGGGGCAACGACGTGTTCATCAGGGCGTCGGACGGCCCGGTTCTCCGACGGCGCCTTCTCGAGTTGTCCGGGCACTGACGCCAGGCCCGCCCCCGCCGGAGCCGAGAGGACACATTCAGGCGAACCGGTTGAAGCCGCGCTACCAGGTCCCGGACAACTGCCTCAGATGGTGGGCGATTCCCGGGGCGTTGGGGTCGGTCCGATTCTCAGCGATGGCGCGTATCAGGGCGTCGAGTTCGTGCTGGGGAGGAGGGCGGAGGGGATCGTCCGAGGTTCCGAGCGGCAGGTGGACCGCGGCCTTGCCGGGCGGGAAGACGATCAGCATGCGGGGCTCCGGCCGGCCGCTCATGGTTATCGCCGAGCGGTGCAACGCGAATCGAACGGTGCGCAGGTCGTACTTCCGGTACCCGCGTACCTGTCGCTGGACCAGCACGGGCCCGTCCAACCAGAACGCCTTCCGATACTCCTGAAGGCCCCGCCACAGCACGGCCGGACCGACGACGACGGGAATCACCAGCAGCACGGCCGCCGTGGCGCCCTGCCCGATCAGCGCCAGGACGATGGAGACGACCGGCGGCACAAGGGGTACGGGTGCCACCAGCGACCAGAAGATGGTCCAGCTCTTCGACGTCGCCCCAACCGACAGCCGCTGCCCGCGCATCACGTCCACCGCCCCTTCTCGCCACCGGTGTATACGACGGAGCGAGGCGCCATCAGGTTCGTCCACGGCCCCCACCGGTGAAGGGCGGCGACGTTGCGCGGTCTGTGCTCGCCACTTGCAGCAATGGTTCGGTCGGGTCGGCCCAGCGGTGTCACGAACCACTCATCTCCTTGGCCGCAGGGACGTGGTCGTCGTGAGAGCCGGGTCACGGCTCGGCGCCAGCGGCTTCTCCTCGGCGACCCCGCATGTGGGGGTGCAGGTCCGCCAGCCGAACGACGCCCTGGCCACGCTCGAACCCGCGTCGCTTGATCAGCGCCGTCCGTTCCGTACGGCTCAGGAGGCGAATGCGCGGAGGGTGATCTCCACCAACGCGTCCGCGTACTCAGGGGTGAGTGGTCCCGATCGGTGGAGCCAGCGCTGGTAGAGCGGGGCGTACAGCACCTCTAGGACCAGGTCGAGGTCGGCGTCCGCGGCCAGTTGGCCCGCCTGCTGGGCACTGCGCAGCCGCTCCTTCTTGGCCTCGTCCACGGGGCCGGCCAGCTTCTCGCGGTACTGGGCCGCGAGAGCGGGGTCGCCGATGATCTCCATGTTGAGCGCCCTGATGGGCGCCTCGAAGGCCGGGTCGGCGAATTCGGCGACGGTCGCCCGCATGACGGTCTTGAGGTCGGCCTCCAGGTCACCGGTGTCGGGGAGCCGCATGCCCTCGTCGGTTTCGCTGAGCTCCAGGAACGAGTCGAAGATCACCGCGCCTTTGGACGGCCACCAGCGGTAGATCGTCTGCTTGCCCACTCCCGCCCGCGCCGCGATGGCCTCGATCGACACCTTGGCGTACCCGAGTTCGGAGACCAGATCGCGTGCGGCGCCGAGGACGGCCCGCCGGGACCGCTCACTGCGCCGGGCCGGGTTCGGCTTTCCAGGGTGCGACACGGTCGGAATCGTAACACCTAGCGAGACGAGACGTTCCGTCTTGACTTCACCAGGGACGTGACGCATACTCCTACGAAGCGAAACGAGACGAACCGTCTCGTCTCACGTGAGGGGGAGATTGCATGACGACTGCGAGAGTTTGGTTCATCACCGGCGCGTCGAGGGGTCTGGGCCGGGCGTTCGCCGAGGCGGCGCTCGCCGCGGGAGACCGTGTCGTGGCCGCCGCGCGTGATCTCGGCCCGCTCGCTGATCTAGCCGATGCCCACCCGGACCAGCTCGTTCGGTTGACGCTGGACGTCACCGATCGGGCGGCCGTCCAAAAGACGGTGGACGAGGCCGCGGCGGCGTTCGGCCGGCTCGACGTCGTGGTCAACAACGCGGGCGCGATGCTGCTCGGCATGGTCGAGGAGGCGGACGAGGAGCAGATCCGCGCGCAGTTCGACGTCAACTTCTTCGGCGCGGTCTGGGTGGCGCAGGCCGTGGTCCCGCACCTGCGGGCACAGGGCTCCGGCCACATCCTGCAGGTCACCTCGATGGGGACCGGTGGCGGGGTCGCGTCCGCCGGGTTCTACGCGGCGAGCAAGTCGGCGCTCGACTCGCTGAGCCAGGCGCTGGCGATGGAGGTGGCGCCGTTCGGGGTCAAGGTGACGATCGTGCAGCCGGGCGGATACGGCACGGACCTGTTCAAGCGCGGCACCACGATGACCGAGCCGCGCACCGAATACGAGCCGCTACGCGTCCAGCTGGCCGAGATGTGGGGCGAGGACGCCGGTCCCGATCCGAGCACCGCCGCTCCGGTGATCATGGAGTTGGCCAATCTGGCGGAGCCGCCGCTGCGCCTCATCGTCGGCAGCGCCTCCTACGACATGGTTCAGCAGATGGACGAGGCCCGCACGGCGCAGTACCGCGCCTGGGAGCATCTCAGCCGCAAGGCGCCGGGCTGACCTGCAGTGCGGTCTCACCAGGCGTTGCGACAGGGACGGGGGCGGGGGCGAACACCCGGACGCGGGCGCTCGTCAACGGTCCCAGGCGACGAGGAACTCCGCCAGCGAGATGCGCCCGTCGGCGTCCCCGTCGCGCTGGTCCGCCGCCTGGAAGATCGAGTCGAGCTCGTCCGAGGTGACGTCCTCTCCGCGCCCCTTCATGGCGGCGGTGAACTCTTCACGGGTGATGTAACCGTCGCCGTCACGGTCGAACTCTTTGAACGTGGCGGTCGGGTCGAGATCGGCCATGACAAGCCTTTCCATGCGCACTTTCAGGACAGGCAACATCGAAGCACGATCTTGTGTCCTGGCGGGCCGAATTCTCCAATAGGCACACTCACGGCGAGGATCGGCAGGTCGTCGCAGCGGCGTCCACCAGGGCGTGCACCTCTTGCTCGGCCGCCGGTTCAGGTCCGATAGCGAGCGTGGCGTCCACGCCGGCGAGCCCGCCACCGGAGTCCACATCCCGTCGCCGGAGCCGATGATTGTTCCGTCGGGGATCGAGCAGAGTGGCGGTGGCTATCCGTGCCGGTCGAATCCGGCGGCGGTGAGCGCCTCGAAGTCGGGGTGCCTGGACTCCAGGTCGTCCTCGTCCTCGTCCTCGTCTTCGCCATTCGGGAAGCCGAACTTCTCGTGGTCGCCGATGAGCAGTGCGTAGACCACATCGGCGACGCCGCAGGTCAGTGGCGGGCCCTGGTCGTTGTGCCGGGGCCAGAAGATCAGCGGCCAGGATTCGGGGTCTTCGCCCTCGGTCAGCCAGCCCAGATAATCTCCGTTCGCGGACTCGGCGACCGGCAGGAAGCCGCCCGGCTCCGGCCACACCGGGAGGCGGAACTCTTCCGGGAAATCGGCGCGCAGCGTGCGGTACCCGTCGCGGGCCCGCGCGGACTTTCTCCGGCATTCCGTATCTTCCCGATCGGCCCGGCGGGAAGAACTTCAGCCAGCCCGCCCACACCCCGGCGCCGTAGTGGTTGATCAGCTCCACGTACTCGTTCGGCAGCCGGGTGCCCACGTCCGCGAAGACCGCTTCCCAGCCGCGTTCACCGATGTAGGGGGACTCGGGTGGTGGGACCAGGCTCAGGAGCGTGTCCAGTGCGGAATTTCCCATGCCGGGGATTATGGCGATCACCCATGACGATGTCCCCGATCCCCTGGACAGAGGCGGTGGACGACACGTCTGGCGACCGCGCCGGGTGAGCCAGGCCTCCGGGAGCGCTAATTTCGTTGACCGGCCGATGTTCCGCGGCGAGGATCGCCTTCCATGACATGGACGGCACCTGCGGTCGATCGCGGCGACTTCCCGAGCGGCGACGACGAGCGGACATCACTGGCGGCGTTTCTGGATTTCCATCGCAGCACGCTGCTGTCCAAGTGCAGCGGGCTGACCGGTGAGCAACTGGCGTCGAAGCCGGTGCCGAGCACGAGCCTGAGCCTTCTGGGACTTGTGCGGCATCTCGCCGAGAACGAGCGCTGGTGGTTCCGCCGCAGATTCGACCGGGACGAGACCGTCACCGACCTGTACTGCAGCGACGAACACCCCGACGGTGACTTCGATTTCGCGGACGCGGCCGATGCCGAGGCCGACTTCGCGACATATGCCCGCGAGGTCGATCTGGCACGCCGGACGGTGGCTGCTCGGTCGCTGGACGAGGAATTCCCCGGAAGGGGCGGCACTCTGACTCTGCGCTGGGTGTACCTGCACATGTTCGAGGAGTACGCACGCCACAACGGTCATGCCGATCTGCTTCGCGAAGCCATCGACGGCACCACCGGCGAATAAGACCTGGCGCTGACGGGTGACGTCGTCCGCGCCGTCCTGCGTGATGTCAGTGGCGTTCGGCAGAATGAGCGGCGGCGAGTCAGTACAGGGGCGGAGCGATTGCAAGGGTGCGGTGAAGGACTTCGCGGGCGTGTTCGAGACCCATCTGACGGTGCTGCCCCCGCGCCCGTCGGAGGACGGCGATGAGGTGATCCGCCGGTGGGCGGCGCGCCACGAGATGAAGTACACCAGGATTCTCCTGGAGCAAGGCAGAACCCCCGACCAGCCGATGCTCAGTTACCGCGGGCCGGGGGTACTCACCATGCAGCAGGCGCAGGCGCGGGAGTGGGTGCAGCGGCTGCGCGTGGAGGGGGTCGGCGTCACCCGGGTGAAAATCGAGGCGGCGCCCTGGAACGCGGACGTCCCGCAGACCGCGCAGGAGTGCGCGGCGCTGCCGCCGGAGTGCTACTTCGAACACCACGTGAAGCTGGTTCTGGCCGGTGCGGACGAGCTGACCGAGGTGCGGGAGCTGGGCCGGAGCCACGCGGCGCACCTGTCGTGGAACGCACGCCGGATGGTGGGCGGGGGCCGCCATGAACGCTTCGTCACCCAGCGGTGCCGGCGGGTCGGCCGTCCGGAAGCGCGCCGGAGACTGACGGCCCTGCTGGACGATCTCGCCCGAGCCGGGCACACGCCCGTGGAGGTCGAGGAGGAGTTCGTGGTGCACGACGACAACCCGGGCATCGACGCCGGGTGGGCCGGCGGCCCGGAGACCGGTACATGAACGGCGACCGGGAGAGCTCGGCGCGGCGCCGCGCGGCACACCGCGCGGCGCTGGATCATGTGCTGGGCCTCGTCGCGGGTGCCGAATGGTGCGCGAGCCTGGTCCTGCGCGGCAGCATGAGCATGTGCGCGTGGGCGGGGAACCTGGCGCGCGAGCCGGCCGACCTGGATTTCGTGGTGCTTCCGGAATCGACCTGGCGTCCTGATGAACTGGATCCCTATCCCTATGTGGACCGGTTCGACGTCGTCCAGCAGTGGCCTGAAGCCGCCTGGGGCGCGACTGAGTACGACATCTGGATGGACGGGGAGGAAGAGTTCGAAACGCGCGGGCTGCATCCTCGTGTCTCCCCGGACGGTCTGCACTGGGAGATCGACGCCACGCCGGCGGCCCCGCCGTATGGTGACCTGCTCGACCTGCTGCGGCAGCGGCCGAGAGCGGCCCCGGACGTGATGATCCAGGCGGACCACGCTCAGGTGGACGGCGACTGGGGATATGCCTACAACGACGCCGGCGGGGATGAAACCGCCGGGAGCCGCGTGATCATCCCGTGGCGGGCGGAGGGACTGCCCCCGGGGCAGGTGCAACTCGACTTCGCCGCGGACGAGCGGCTGCCCGAACCCCCTGTGTGGAGCCTGGTGCCCCGTGCGGACGGCCGCGCACCGGCGGTCCTCAGGACGGCGAGCCGGGAACTGTCGCTGGCCTGGAAGCTGCTCTGGCTGCAAACCGATGCCGCGACCGGCACGAGATCGCGGTCCAAGGACCTGTACGACGCCGTCTTGCTGGCCGAAGACGATCGCACCCGGCTCGCCCCGCACCTCCTGCGCACGGTTTTCCGGCGGCGGGCCACCGACGACTTCGAACTGGAAGCCATCAGGCTCGAGGACACGGACTGGGCGGCATTCACGGCCGAGCATCCCCGCGTCCACGGAACCGCCCGGCAATGGCTTCAACGGCTCGGCACGGCCCTCGCGCCGATGCTCGCCGTCCGCGACGAGACCGACTGAAGACGATCTTCGCGGACGAGGTACCGCTGGAGGAGTACGCACGCCACAACGGCCACGCCGACCTGCTGCGCGAAGCCATCGACGGCACCACCGGCGAATAGTCGCCTCCGGTGCGCCTTCGTCGCCAGCGGGTAGGGGGCGGGCAAAGGATCGCGCCGGTACCCCCGTTCGGGGGTGGCGTGGGTCACTCGGTGTGGCGACGATTCGTTGTACCGGGTGTCCGTGCGGCTTCGAGGAGAGACCATGCCCGCAGTCGAGTTCCGTGCGGCGCGCGACTTCCTGCTCGCGCATCGCGATGACTACGCGACCGCGTACGAGAAGTTCCGCTGGCCGGTCCTGACCGGCTTCAACTGGGCGCTGGACTGGTTCGACAAGATCGCCGAGAGCAACGACTCGCCCGCGCTGTGGATCGTGGAGGAGGACGGCTCGGAGGCCAGGTACTCCTTCTCGCAGCTGTCGCGGCGGTCGAACCAGGTGGCGAACCTGCTGCGGCGGTCGGGGGTGCGGCGCGGCGACCGGATCATCCTGATGCTCGGCAACCAGGTCGAGCTGTGGGAGACGGTACTGGCCGCGATGAAGCTCGGCGCGATCCTGATCCCGAGCACGCCGCTGCTGGGCACGGCGGACCTCCAGGACCGGCTGACGCGCGGCAAGGCGCGTCATGTCGTGGTCGGCTCGGGCGACACCGGCAAGTTCGACGGCGTCGAGGGCGAGTACACGAAGATCGCCGTGGGCGGCGCCGTGGACGGGTGGGTGCGCTACGCCGACGCCTACGAGGAGGCGGAGTCGTTCACGCCCTACGGCCTGACGATGTCGCAGGACACGCTGCTGCTGTACTTCACGTCCGGAACGACGGCGAAGCCCAAGCTCGTCGAGCACACGCACGCGACCTACCCCGCGGGCCACCTGTCGACGATGTACTGGATCGGGCTGCGACCCGGGGACGTCCATCTGAACATCTCGTCGCCGGGGTGGGCGAAGCACGCGTGGAGCAACGTCTTCGCGCCGTGGGACGCCGAGGCGTGCGTGTTCATCTTCAACTACACGCGGTTCGACGCGGACCGGCTGCTCGACACGATCGAACGGTGCGGCATCACGAGTTTCTGCGCGCCGCCGACGGTGTGGCGGATGCTGATCCAGTCCGATCTGGGACGGCTGGCGACGCCGCCGCGGGAGGTCGTCGCGGCGGGCGAGCCGCTCAACCCCGAGGTGATCGAGCGTGTCCGGGACGCGTGGGGCCGGACGATCCGGGACGGTTTCGGGCAGACCGAGACGACCGTGCAGATCGCCAACACGCCGGGCCAGCCCGTCAAGCCGGGTTCCATGGGACGCGCCGCGCCCGGCTACAAGATCGCGCTGATCGACCCGCTCACCGGGCAGCCGGGCGACGAGGGTGAGATCTGCCTTGAGCTGGAGGACCCTCCGCTCGGGCTGATGAAGGGCTACCACGGCGACGACGCCCGCACCGAGGAGGCGATGGCCGGCGGCTACTACCACACCGGCGACATCGGCTCCCGGGACGAGGACGGATACATCACCTATGTCGGGCGGGCCGATGACGTGTTCAAGGCGTCCGACTACAAGATCTCGCCGTTCGAGCTGGAGAGCGTGCTGATCGAGCACGAGGCGGTGGCGGAGGCCGCCGTGGTTCCGTCGCCCGACCCGGTCAGGGCCGCCGTCCCGAAGGCGTACGTGACGCTCGCGAACGGCTGGGAGCCGAACGCGGACACCGCGAAGTCGATCTTCGAGCACAGCCGGGCGCAGCTGTCGCCGTTCAAGCGGATCCGGCTGCTGGAGTTCGGCGAGCTGCCCAAGACGATCTCCGGCAAGATCCGCCGCGTCGAGCTGCGGACCAGCGAGATCGACAAGCACCCCGGCGCGGCTCCCGGTGGGGGGACGACCCCCCACGCCCCCCGGAACGGCGTGGAGGACCGCCCCGCCGGCGAGTACCGCGAGGAGGACCTGCGGTGACGCTCTCCTACGCCTCCGGAGTCTCGGCCACCCCGCTCCTCGGCGACACCATCGGCGCGAACCTCGACAAGACGGTCGCCGCGTTCTCCGAACGGGAGGCGCTCGTCGACAGGGCGTCCGGGCGCCGCTGGACGTACGAGCAGTTCAACGACGATGTCGACGCCGTCGCGCTCGGGCTGCGCGGCCTCGGCGTCGTCAAGGGCGACCGGGTCGGGATCTGGGCGCCGAACTGCGCCGAGTGGATGCTCGTCCAGTACGCCACGGCCAAGCTCGGCGCGATCCTCGTCAACATCAACCCCGCGTACCGGGTCCACGAACTGGAGTTCGTCCTCAACCAGGCGGGCATCCGGACGCTGGTGGCGGCGTCGTCGTTCAAGACGTCCGACTACGCGGCGATGATCGAGGAGGTCGCGCCGAAGTGCGCCGCGCTGCGCGACGTGGTGCTCATCGGCACCCCGGAGTGGGACTCGCTCGTCGAGTCGGGCCGGGCGGGTGACGCGTCCGTCCTCACCGGGATCGGCCGGACGCTCAGCACCGACGACCCGATCAACATCCAGTACACGTCCGGGACGACGGGCTTCCCCAAGGGCGCGACACTGTCGCACCACAACATCCTGAACAACGGCTACTTCGTCGGCGAACTGTGCGGCTACGACGAAGAGGACCGCATCTGCGTTCCGGTGCCGTTCTACCACTGCTTCGGCATGGTGATGGGCAACCTCGCGTCGACCAGCCACGGCGCGTGCGTCGTGATCCCGGCGCCGGCGTTCGACCCGAAGGCGACGCTGGAGGCCGCCGCGGCCGAACGCTGCACGTCGCTGTACGGGGTGCCGACCATGTTCATCGCCGCGCTGGCCGAGCCGTCGCTGGACGAGCTCGACCTGTCCGCCCTCCGCACCGGGATCATGGCCGGGTCGCCGTGCCCCGTCGAGGTGATGAAGCAGGTCATCGAGCGGCTCGGGATGAGCGAGGTCGCGATCTGCTACGGCATGACGGAGACGTCGCCGGTGTCGACGCAGACCCGCGCGGGCGACTCCCTCGACCGGCGCGTGTCGACGGTCGGGACCGTCCTCCCCCACCTGGAGATCAAGGTCGTCGACCCCGACACCGGCGTCACCGCCCCGCGCGGCCAGCCCGGCGAGTTCTGCACGCGCGGCTACTCGGTGATGCTCGGCTACTGGGACCAGCCGGACAAGACGGCCGAGGCCGTCGACGCGGCCCGCTGGATGCACACCGGCGACCTCGCGGTCATGGACGACGACGGCTACGTCAACATCACCGGCCGGATCAAGGACATGGTCATCCGGGGCGGCGAGAACATCTACCCGCGCGAGATCGAGGAGTTCCTCTACACCCACCCCGACATCGTGGACGCGCAGGTCATCGGCGTCCCGGACGAGAGGTACGGCGAGGAGCTGATGGCGTGGGTGCGGCTGCGCGAGGGCGTGCCGGACCTGACCGCCGGGGAGCTGCGCGCGTTCTGCGAGGGCAAGCTGGCCCACTTCAAGATCCCGCGCTATGTGCATGTCGTGGACGAGTTCCCGATGACGGTCACCGGGAAGGTCCGCAAGGTGCAGATGCGGACCGAGGCCGTCGACATCCTCGGCCTGGACGACACCGAACACGACTGAGCGGCCCGGTCGCCGGGCGCACGATGACCAGCCGGCCCCGAAGCGAGCCGGGGGGCCTCCCCCCACATTGAACACACATGAGTTTTGGGTTGGCGGACCCTTTCGTGGCAGGTCCCGGGCGGGGCATGCTCTGAGGATGGGTGCGCCTACTCCGGGTGGCCTGAAAGGTCGTCCTCCCAGAATGTCGCGTGATGACGCGGGTGCCGTCCGGTCGGCCGTGCTGACGCTGCAGCGAACGACCGGTCTGCCCGTCGTCTTCGGCGGTGCCGTGTCCGGCGGCGGGCAGGACCGCCTGCGCATCACCGAACTCGTCGGCAACACCACCGACTCGCTGAACGGCCTGGTCGTCCACCACGGCAACGGGCTCGGCGGCAAGGCGATGGCCACGGGACGCCCGCTGTGGGTGAGCAACTACCCGTGCTCGGCGTCGATCAGCCACGACTACGACAAGCCCGTCGGCCGCGAGGGGCTGCTGTCGATCGTCGCGGTCCCGATCGTCGTCCGGCGGCGCGTCCGCGGCGTGCTGTACGGGGCGCTGCGGGAACCGCTGTCGCTCGCCGACCGTGTGGTGGGCTCCGCCGTCCAGGCGGCCCGCGACCTCGAACAGGACCTCGCCGTCCAGGACAGGGCGGACGAGGCGCTCGCCCGCACGCCGCCGGGCACGTCGACCGCCCGGTGGGAAGAGGTCAGGGCCGTGCACGCCGAGCTGCGCGCCCTGGCGGAAGAGGTTCTCGACCTGCCGACCCGCGACCGGCTCCGCGCCGCGTCGCTGCGCCTGGCCGCCGCCGGGCTGGACGAGCCGGACGATCCGCCGCGGCCCGTGCTGTCGCCGCGCGAGCTGGACGTCCTGTCGTATGTCGCGATCGGCTGCACCAACGCGGAGGCCGCCGAACGTCTCGGCCTGCTGCCCGAGACGGTGAAGAGCTATCTGCGTTCGGCGATGCGCAAGCTCGACAGCCACACCCGGCTGGAGGCCGTCACCACCGCACGCCGCGCCGGTCTTCTCCCCTAGATGTGCTATCTCGGGAGATTGGTGCCGTCTGTGGGGCTCAGAGCGTGTCGTTGAACTCTTGGTGGAGGTCGGGGAGGAAGGAAGGTGGTTCAACTCGGCGGCACACTGGAAGACCAGGTCGTACCCGAAGGTGGAGCCGAGCACCTTCGAAGTGACGTGGGGCAACGTGGAGTCACCCAGCTTCTGAGTCGCATCACCTTGATGACCCAGCGGATCACCCGCGGCGGCAAGCACTGCACCGACCGCTGGCACAGGAAAGCCCCACCGTCGACCTGACGCCGACGGCACAGAGGCGCGGGCGGGAGCGGTCAGCCGGTGCGCAGGCGTGCGGTTTGTTCGATGCCGACGTCGGTGGTGCGCCGCAGGTAGCGCTCGATCACGGTGAGCTCGTCGTCGGTAAAGCCCTCCAGTGCCTGGTCGAAGGCTTTGCCGGGGGTGTCCCAGGCCGCTTCGATCTCAGGGGTGCGGCCGCGGGTGAGGGTGACGAGCATCTTGCGCCGGTCATGGGTGTCGGTGTGGCGCTCGGCCAGGCCGGCCTTTGTGAGGCGGTCGACCAGGCGTGTGGCCGATCCAGAGGTCAGACCGGTCAGCTCCGCGATCTCGCCGGTGGTGCGGGGTCCGGGTTCCAGGGCGAGCAGGCTTACGCACTGCAGGTCGGTGGGGTGCAGGCCGAGGTGTTCGGCCATGGCCTGGTTGAACAGCGTGTAGGCGGCATGGTGGCGCCGGGCCGTCGTGGTTACCGCCCTGACCAGCTCGTTACGGGTTCGGTTTGACATGAAAGCGCCCTCGTGTCCTACTTATATCTGCGTCGCGCAGATAATGTGCGGTGCAGATTCTTTTGTAGCACAACCCCGGGAGAACCCATGACCACCCACACCCCAGAACAGCTTCGCGCCCTATACGACCGCTGGAGCGAGCTGTGGCGCGGCGACTTCAGCCACGCCGAAGAGATCCTCGACCCCGGCTTCGTCGTCCACCAGGCCCGCCCCGACGGCAGCGACTCCGAGGCCCTCACCGGCCCTGCGCGCCTGCTGCCCGAGATCGAGCAGACCATGGCCGCCTTTGGCGACATCGCCATCAGCGTCGACCTCGGCCCGATCGTCGACGGCGACCTGATCTCCGCCCGATGGACCATGCGAGCCACCTACAGTGGTGGCATCCCCCAGGCCACCGCCCCCATCGGCACGAAGATCTCCTTCAGCGGCAACGACATCCTGCGCGTCCGCGACGGCCGGTTCGTCGAGTACTGGACCTGCACCGACATCCTCGACGGTCTGTCCCAGCTCGGCGCCATCTCCGGCCCCAACGGTCCTGCCCACCACTGACAGACGCGGCCATTCCAAGGCGCCTCCACGGGGCGCCCCGTCACCGCGGCATCGCCGTCGCTGCACCGTCACCGAAACACTCTGGCCCCGTCGGCGACGGGGCCAGAGCCACGAAGGCCACAGGTCAACGAATCAAAATGCTCACTCAGAGCCGCCAATCCGATGGGCCGATATGGCGAGGCATCCCAACGCCCCGCTGACGCCGGAAGGGCGTCGCCGACTCTGTGAGCGCGTGGACGCCGGGCGTCCGATCTCGCACGTCGCGGCCGAAGCCGGGATCTCCCGCCGCTGCCTGGCCAAGTGGTACGCCCGCTGGCGCGCGCACGGCGAGAACGGGCTGCTGGATCACTCCTCGCGTCCACACGCGAGCCCGGCCCGCACCAGCGAGACGCTCGCCGATCTGGTAGAGGCGCTGCGGCGGCAGACCAAGCACGGCCCTGCCCGCCTCGCCGCTGACCTTGAGCGGCTGTACGGCGTCACTATCGCGCCGGCCACCGTGCACCGCATACTCGTCCGTCGCGGCCTCAACCGGCTCCGCGACCTCGACCCTCCGACCGGCGAGGAACTGCGCGAGGTCATCCGCTACGAACACGAGCGCGTCGGCGACCTGATCCACGTCGACGTGAAGAAGCTCGGACGCATCCCGACCGGCGGCGGCTGGTGCATGCACGGCGTCGGCACCGACGCGGCCCGCGCCTCCAAACGCACCGGTCAGGGCACCGGCAAGGTCGGATACACCTACCTGCACTCGGCGCTCGACGACCACTCCCGGCTGGCGTACACCGAGGCCCTGAACGACGAGAAGGCCGTCACCGCGGTCGCCTTCTGGCACCGCGCCGTCGCCTTCTTCGCCGCCCACGACATCACCCCGATCCGCCGCTGCCTCACCGACAACGGCTCGTGCTACCGGTCCACGACCTGGGCCAACGCCCTCGCCGCGACCGGCACAAAGCACAAGCGGACACGGCCCTACACGCCGCGCACGAATGGGAAGGTGGAGCGCTATAACGGGACGCTCGCCCGCGAGTGGGCGTACGTACGCGGCTACACCTCCGAACACGAACGCCGCGTCGCGCTCGCCGAGTTCGTGAACTACTACAACCACGACCGGCCCCACGCCGCCCTCGGGGGCCGACCGCCCATCAGCCGGACCGCCGGGAGCGACTACCGCCTCGTATTCGACCAGCCGCCCGAACCGCTCCTCGACATCCCGCAGCAACTCACGTTCGAGGACTTCGTGTAACCAATGTCCCGAGACACCACACCTAGACACCAGCCCAAGCCCCAACCCCGCGACGACCGAAGCCGCCGCGATCGCGTCCGAAGGCGGGGAACTGCAAGAAAAACCGCGGGGCCGCGCGATTCTTCCGGCGGATCCAGCCCGGCGACGGGGTCAGCATCGCGGATGGCGGACGTCGTCCATGACAGATCGGCCCCCGTGGCGCACTGCCTGGACGGAACGGTCACCACTCGCCGGCTGCGCCGGGCCGTGATCGCACGGCCGTCCCGCCTCGTTCCCGGGCAGGGACGTCCGACCCCCGAATTGCACTCGAAACCGTAACACCTCGGCGAACAGAGTTGTTCATGGTTAATCGATTTCGTCATGCGCCACAGGCCCGTTGATAGCTTGTGGGGGTGGACTCCGACGGCTTCACCTCGCTGCCGCGCGGGCGCCATCACCTCACCCGCGAACAGGTCGCGGCCTCCCAGCGGGACCGTCTGCTCCAGGGCATGACGCAGACGGTCGGGGAGAAGGGATACGCCCGCACCTCCGTCGCCGACGTTCTCAAGCGGGCGCACGTGTCCCGCGAGACGTTCTACGAGCATTTCACCGACAAGCAGGCGTGTTTCCTCGCGGCCTACGAGGCGGCGGCGGAACGCATCATGGGCGTCGTCAACGACGCGCTCGCGGCCCGCGACCAGCCGCTGATGCTGAGGCTGGAACGGGCGCTGCGCGCCTACCTGCGGGAACTCGCCGGCGACGCGGGCGCGGCCCGCACGTTCCTGCTGGAGATCTACGCGGTGGGGCCGGCCGCGACGACCATGCGCTGCACGGTGCAGAGCGGCTTCATCGAGATCATCGACGGGCTGCTGGCGGAGGACGAGCGGTTCCGCTCGCTGCCCGACCCGCAGTTCGCGTGCCGGATGCTCGTCGGCGGGGTGGCGTCGCTGGTCACCGGGAAGGTCGCGATGGGCCAGCACGCCGCGCTCCCCAAGCTGTGCGCGCCGATCCTGGCGCACTTCACGTCGCTCCTCGACCAGTAGGCCGCCGCCCGGCCGCGCGTCAGAACCACGTCCGGACGTAGTCGACGACGGTGGGGTGCTCGGCGTCGGCGTCGTCGACGACCGGGATCATCGTCCACTTGTCGATCGCCGTGCAGGGGTGGGACGGTCCGAGCCTGACGACGTCGCCGACCTCGGCGGAGCCGTCCGCGAGATAGGCGTGCTGGTCGTTGAGCGCGGTGATCCGCGCGCCGTCCACGGGCTCCGCGCCCTTTCCGCGGACGAGCTGCGGCTCGGGCAGCCCCGCGTCGAACGGCAGGTCGCGCCGGCCCGCGTCCAGGATCGCGAGGGCGGGTTCGGGGCGGGACAGGACGCGCGCCCAGCCGTGCATCGCCGAACGCAGCCGCGCACCCGCGCCGCCCGCGCCCCGCGCGAACGGCGAGATGCCCCGGTAGAAGCCGTCGTCGTGGACGATGTACGCGCCCGACCGCAGCACGACCCGCCCCTCCAGGCCGCCGAGGACCTCCGCGACCTGGTCGAAGAACGCGCTGCCGCCCGCCGACACGACCGGCTCGCCGGTCTCGTACTCCAGGCCCTCGTGCAGGTTCGCGAGCCGGCGCAGGTAGGCGTCGACCGTGCCGCGCCCCTCCTCGGACGCGTCGTGGGCGAGGGCGCCCTCGTAGCCGGCGATCCCGGCGAGCCGGAGGGTACGGGCCTTGCGGACGGCGTCCGCGACCGTCCGGGCGTCGCCATCGTCCCGGACGCCCATGCGCCCGCCCGGCCCGCCGAGTTCGACGCACACGTCCACCTGGCGCTGGGCGCGGGCGAGGCGCAGCGCCTCGTCCATCAGCTCGACCGCGCGGACCGAGTCGACCCAGCACTGGAACTCGAACTCGGGGTTCCCGTCCAGCTCGGCCGCCAGCCACGCGAGACCGGCGGGGTCGAGGACGGTGTTGGCGAGCAGGACGCGGCGTACGCCGAACGCGCGGGCGACGCGGAGCTGCGGCAGGTTCGCGAGCGTGATGCCCCACGCGCCGGCGTCCAGCTGCATCCGCCACAAGGCCGGGGCCATCGTCGTCTTGCCGTGGGGGGCGAGGTGCAGTCCGGCCGCGTCCGCCCACTCCGCCATCACCCGGACGTTGTGGTCGAGGGCGCCGGCGTCCAGGGTCAGCAGCGGCGTCCCGAAGTCGTCCAGCGGCAGCCGAGCCCGGCGGGCCTCGCCGACCGTCAGCCCGTGCGCGGACGCCGGGATCGCCTTGAACCGCCAGTCGAGCCGCTCGTCGCCGAGCGCGTCCACGGCCTTGCCGTCGATTCCCACTTACGACCTCCCGTTCGAGACCGCGCCGTGCAGGCGCCCCGTCGCCACCGGTTCCAGTGTGACGAGGACCGCGATCGACCCGATGACCGGCAGCGCACGGCGGCCCGCACCGACGGGCATGCCGCGGGCGAGACCGAGATCACCCGAGTGGACCAGCAGCGCGGCCGAGACCGCGAGCGCGACGAGGACCAGCACCGACACCGGCCCGATCCCGGGGCCGCGCTCATCCGTCCGCCGATTGTGCCGATTGTGATCCCATAGCGCTCTCCTACCCCCTCAAAACACCGATAGCGTGGGGGTTGTGGAGGTTGATGTGGCAGGTGGGATATCCCGCCGCAAAGCTCTCTGGTTCTTGGGTGCGTTCACCGGCCTCACCGCCCTCGGCGCGGACACCGCCCGTCCACAGGACGGCTCCGGTGCGGCGTCGGCGGAGACCACTCCCCGTGCACGGCCGGTCATCCATCCGACCCCGACTCCGACCCCGACTCCGACCCCGACTCCGACTCCCCGTCCCGCAGCGTGGTCGCCGGCGAAGCTGACCGCGCTGGAGAAGCCCGTCCGGGAACTGTCGCAGCTGTCCCCGGCGCCGCCGCCGAACTCGATCGCGCTGACCCTCGACGACGGCCCGCACCCCGAGTGGACGCCGCGGATCCTCGACCTGCTGGCCGAGCAGCGGGTCCACGCCACGTTCTTCATCGTCGGCGAGCAGGTGAAGGAGTACCCGAAGCTCACCCGCCGCATCGCCGACGCCGGGCACCAGATCTGCAACCACACCGAGACGCACCCGATGTCCATCGCGAGGATGTCGGAGAAGAAGGTCCGCAAGGAGATCGTCGACGCGCACGACCGGATCGCCGACGCCACCGGCGTCGTCCCGCAGTTCTTCCGGTCGCCGGGCGGCGCCTGGTCCAAGACCGTCCTCGAAGTGACGGCCGAGAGCGGCATGCTGCCGATCGACTGGGCCGTCGACCCGCGCGACTGGGCGCGTCCGGGCGTCCGGCGCATCCGCAAGGCGCTGCTCAAGGGCAAGGACGGCAACATCCTGCTGTGCCACGACGGCGGCGGCGACCGCTCCCAGACCCTTGAGGCCCTGGAAGACGCCATCCCGAAGCTGAAAGAACGCGGCCTCACCTTCGTCGCCCTCTGACCGCCGGGCGCATGCTCGCCATCCCGGCCGCGCTGTCCGAGATCCCCGGAACCGTCGGCTCTTGCCCGGACGGGTTCGCGGTGCCCCGGTCCCACATCGCGACCATCGGGTGCCTCCGCCGCGACATGGCTCCGAACGGCGTCCCGAGGTGCACTCAGGTACACCCCGCCTTCGGGTTGCGGGCACACTGTGGTCGAGGACGCCCGCCGGAAGACTGGAGTCCGACGGCAAGCGACCTGCGGAGGAACCGGTGAACGGCGAATTGGTGAAAGAGACGCGGCTGCAACGGCACATGAGGACCCCGTGGCGGGGGCTGGCACTCTTGCTGCTCGGCATCCCGGCCACGCTCGTGGGCCTGTGGTTCCTCACGGTCATCTCGATGATCACGAGCTTCATCGGGGTGCTGCTGTTCCCGTCCGCGACGATGCTCATGCGCACCCAGCTCGACGCGTACCGCGCCCGGATCAACAAGTGGACGAACGTCAGGATCGAGCGGCCCTACCTGCCCGAGCCCGCCGAGGAGCCCGGTCTCAACGGCATCATCAAGCGGTTCGTGCGGCTGCTCACCGACCCGGCGACCTGGCGCGACTACCTGTGGGTGGTCGCCGACCCGGTGGTCGTCTGCTTCACCGCCGCGCTGCCCGGCCTGCTGATCCTGTACGGGCTGTGGGGGTACGCCCTCGCGGCGTTCGCCGGCGGGATGATCGGCCGCGCCGGCGGCTACGACTGGTACACTTGGATCCCCGTCCATTCCGGCTACGACGGCGACCCCGAGCGGATCGCGTCCACCGTCGTCGTCGCCACCGTCTGCATCGCCGCCGGGTTCGCGATCGCGCCGAAGATGATGACCGTGTACGGGCGCTGGGGGAAGCTGATCCTCGGCCCGACCAGGAAGTCGGAGCTGGCGCTGCGCGTCCGGCACCTCACCGAGACCCGGTCGGAGGCCGTGGACGCGTCCGCCGCCGAGCTGCGCCGCATCGAGCGCGACCTGCACGACGGCGCGCAGGCCCGCCTCGTCGCGATGGGGATGACCCTCGGCGCGATCGAGCACCTGCTCGACAAGGACCCCGAGAAGGCCCGGTTCCTGCTCGCCGAGACCCGCGCGTCGTCGGCGAAGGCGCTGCACGAGCTGCGCGACCTCGTCCGCGGCATCCACCCCCCGGTGCTCGCCGACCGCGGCATCGGTGACGCGGTCAAGGCCCTCGCACTCGACCACCCGCTGAAGACCGAGGTGGTCGCCGACCTGCCCGCGCGTCCCGAGCCGCCGGTCGAGTCCGCCGCCTACTTCGCGGTGTCGGAGATCCTCACCAACGCCGCCAAGCACTCCGGCGCGTCCCGCGTCTGGGTCGACATGCGGCACGAGAACGGGATGCTGCGGATCACCGTCACCGACGACGGCCGCGGCGGCGCCACGCTGGACGGCGGCACGGGCCTGCGCGGGATCGAGCGCAGGATCGGTACATTCGACGGCGTCCTCGCCCTCAGTTCACCGGTGGGCGGCCCGACGATCGTGACCATGGAGCTGCCGTGCGAGTTGTCATCGCCGAAGACCTCGCCCTCCTGAGGGAGGGGCTGGTCAGTCTTCTCGAGACGCACGACTTCGAGGTCGCGGCCGCCGTCGACAACGGCCCCTCGCTGCTGAAAGCACTTCTCGACCACCGCCCGGACGTGGCGGTGGTCGACGTGCGTCTGCCGCCGTCGTTCACCGACGAGGGCCTGCAGGCGGCGCTGGAGGCGCGCCGCCAGGTCCCGGGCATGCCCGTCCTGGTGCTGTCGCAGTACGTCGAGCAGCTCTACGCGCGGGAGCTGCTCGCCGACGGCAGCGGCGCCATCGGCTACCTGCTGAAGGACCGGGTGTTCGACGCGGCGCAGTTCGTCGACGCGGTCCGCCGGGTCGCGGCGGGCGGCACGGCGATGGACCCCGAGGTCATCTCCCGGCTCGTCGCCACCAGCACCCGCGACACGCCGCTGGGGCGCCTCACCCCGCGCGAGACGGAGGTCCTGGAGCTGATGGCGGAGGGACGCTCCAACGCCGCGATCGCGGAACGGCTCGTCGTCACGGAACGGGCGGTGACCAAGCACACCGCGAACATCTTCTCCAAACTCGACCTGGCCGTCACCGGCGACGACAACCGGCGCGTCCTGGCCGTTCTCGCCTACCTCAACCGCTGAGCGGGCCACCCTCGGCTTCCCTCTCCGCCATATCGGTCTATCCGGGCCCGCGCCGGGTGAAATAGGTTGCTCGGCGAGATGGCCCCGGGAGGGCGCGATGACGGTGATTCTGGTCCTGCTCTGCTTGGCGATCGCCGGGCGCGAGCTGTATTCGGCGTTCGAACGCAAACGCTCGCCGGGCGCGCCCGAGATCGCCGACATCCGCACCCAGCTCCGCGCGCTGAAGGGCACGCGGGACGAGCTGGAGGGCTTCCGCGCGTCCCAGCGGGAACGGCTGGACCGGCTGACGCGGGAGCAGGACCGCGACCGCGAGGCGCTCGGCGAGGCCGACGCCCGGATCCGGTCCCTGATCGCGCAGATCAACGACCGGATGGTCCCGGACGTCAACGACCGGCTGAACCTGCAGCGGGAGACCGCCGACCTGCAGCGCGCCGCCATGGAGCGGCTGGCCGCCGATATCGCCGGGTTCCGTGCGCACCTGGTCGGACGGCTCGACCAGGCCGTCGCCGCGTCCCTCGGCGCCGCCCCCGCCGACATGGTGGCCGGGGCCGTCACCGTCCGGCCGTCCGCGGTGCGGCCCTCGCTGACCGGCCCGTACGAGCGGTTCGCCGAACGGCACGGGCTGCGCGTCGAGCTGACCGACCGGGACCGCTACTACCTGTCGGGCCACAGTCCCCGTGTCCTGGAACGCGAGTTCACCGACCTGGTGCAGGGGCTGCGCACCAACTGTGCGACCTCCGTCGAGGAGGCCCGGCCGCTGCTGGACGCCCTCCGCGACACGGACCGGGGCGGTGTCCAGATCGGGCCCCTCGTCATCGTCCGGACACCGGAGTCGCTGGTCTGCGGGGTACTCCCGCTCGCCGAACTGCTCCGCCCCGGAAGCGCCGGGCTGCTGGACGACCCGGCCACCGCCGCACGCCGCCTCCACCGGCTCCCCGAAGGCCGCTTCTGCGACGTGACCGCACTCGCCGCCCGCGACCCGTCCGGGTGACGCGACCGGCCGCTCAGCGGGTGGGGGCCGTCCAGGTGAAGGCGGGCGGGCGGCGTTCCAGGAACGCGGCGGTGCCCTCCTCGAACTCGCCGACGGCGGCCATCTCCTCCAGCCACCACCGCGTCCTCTCCGCGACGGGGCCGGCGGCGGCGATGGCGTCGACGATGTCCTTCGTCGCCTGCTGGGTGAGCAGGGAGCGGGACGCGAGGGTCCCGGTGAACTGGTCGACCCGCTTGCGCAGGCCGTCCGCGGGGACGACCTCGTCCAGCAGCCCGATCCGCAGCGCGTGCCCGGCGTCGATCAGGTCCGCGGAGTACAGCAGGTACTTCGCGGCGGACGGGCCGACGAGGCGGACGAGACGCGTCGTCGCGGTGGCCGGGTAGACGAGGCCGAGCTTCGCCGGGGTGACCCCGAAGCGGGCGCCGTCCGCCGCGAACCGCAGGTCGCAGGCCGCCGCGAGCTGGCAGCCGCCGCCGACGCAGTACCCCTCGATCGCCGCGAGCGTCGGCTTCGGGAACGCGGCGAGGGCCTGCTCGGCGACCGTCGACAGGTGCGATTCGTCGTCGCGGTGGATGTCGGCCAGCTCGGAGATGTCGGCGCCCGCGCAGAAATCGCCGCCGGCCCCGGTCAGCACCACGACCCGCACGCCCGGGTCCGCGGCGAGGCCGTCCAGGATGCCGGGGAGTGCCCGCCACATGTCCGCCGACATGGCGTTGCGCTTGGCCGGCCGGTCGATCGTGATCGTCCCGACCCCTTCGGCGACCTCTGCGTTGAGCCCGGCGGCCATCGTCCCCCCTATGCTTCGACGCGGCTCATCGTACGAAGGTCTGTTCACCAGGATGATCCCCGGGGTGGTCTTCGACGCTTCTCACGTGGTCTCCTTGGAGACGCACGTCTGCGCCACAGGGGGGCCGCATGAAAGTCATCACGGAACTCCGGGAATGCGAAACCGTCCCGGAGTGCTGTATTGTCGAGACAGCGTCTTCAAGTTGCCACGATTGGCGGCGAGGTCGCTTCTTCCCCGCCCGGGCCATCTGAGAGCTCGGTGATCCCCGGTTCGGTACGCGCGCAGACCGGCGTTTCGAACCGCCGCACAAGGGAGTCGACGTCAGCCCGGTGAACGGAGCTGCATCTCTCACATTTCTCTCGCGTACGCGCCGCGGGTTCCGCCGCCGTACACGGGATTCGACCCCGGGCCGCGCGGAGTGTTCCGCACCGGCCTGAGAAGGGACCCACATGTCCACTTCCACCCTCACCACAGAACGGCCCGCCGCCGAGCGCCGCGCCGATCACAAGTCGCAGGCGCACGGTGTGCCCGCACAGGGCGCCCGGAAGAGCGGGCGCCAGGGACGGCGCCCCGCCGATGAAGGGCCGGTCGTCCCGTTCCACGGCATCCTCGCCGTCCAGGACAAGCACGCGTTCGTCCGCACCTCCGGCTACCACCCCGGGCAGGAGGACGTCCACGTCTCGCTCGCCCAGGTCAACTCCAGCAACCTGCGTCCCGGCGACGCCGTCACCGGCACCGCGAGGCCGCCGAAGTCGGGCCGCGACAAGTTCCCCACCCTCGCCGCCGTCGAGACCGTGAACGGGGTGACGCCCGCCGAGGCGGCGAACCGCCCCGAGTTCGGCATGCTCACGCCGCTGTTCCCCGACGAGCGGCTGCGCCTGGACACCGGCCCGCTCGCCACCCGCGTCATCGACCTGATCGCACCGATCGGCAAGGGGCAGCGGGGGCTCATCGTGTCGCCGCCCAAGGTCGGCAAGACGATGGTCATGCAGGCCCTCGCCAACGCGATCGCGGAGAACAACCCCGAGGTCCACCTCATGGTCGTGCTCGTCGACGAGCGTCCCGAGGAGGTGACCGACCTGGAGCGGTCGGTGCGCGGCGAGGTGATCCACTCGACGTTCGACCGTCCGGCGAAGGACCACACGGCGCTCGCCGAACTGGCCATCGAGCGGGCCAAGCGCCTCGTCGAGCAGGGCCACGACGTGGTCATGCTGCTCGACTCGATCACCCGGCTCGGCCGCGCCTACAACCTGGCGGCGCCGTCCAGCAGCCGCATCCTGGCCGGCGGTGTCGCGACGACCGCGATCTACCCGCCGAAGAAGTTCTTCGGCGCCGCCCGCAACATCGAGAACGGCGGCTCGCTGACCATCCTCGCCACCGCGCTGGTGGAGACCGGGTCCCGCATGGACGACGTGTTCTTCGAGGAGTACAAGGGCACCGGCAACATGGAGCTGAAGCTCGACCGGAGCCTCGCCGACCGCCGCATCTTCCCCGCCGTCGACATCGAGGCGTCCGGCACGCGCCGCGACGAGCTGCTCATGTCCCCCGAGGAACTCGCGCTCTCCTGGCGGCTGCGCCGCGCCCTCCAGGGCCTGGACAGGCAGCAGGCCGTCGAGCAGCTCCTGGAGAAGATGAAGGGCACCTCGTCCAACGCCGAGTTCCTCCTGCGCCTCCAGCAGTCGACCTGACGGGACGTCCAGGCGACTCGTCTCAGCCCCGCTCCGGACGGAACGAATCCAGGACCTTGTCGTAGAGGCGCTGGCCCGGCGTCCACCCCCGGTCGGGCGCGTAGAAGCAGAACTCGTACCCCTCCGCCCGGCTGCACAGCACATGCCTGACGCCGTTCTCGTACGTGCGGGTGACCTCACCCCTCCAGGTGAACTCCCATTCCGCCGCGCCGGCGATGACCTCGGGGGCGGCCTGGAGCCGCAGCCGCCGGTATCCGGGGTAGCGGTGCTCCGCCGCGGCCTCCCGTTCCACGGCGCGCAGCCCGGCCAGAGGGTCGCCCGGCGCCGGGGAGATGCGCAGCCCCCGCCCCGTGCGGACGTCCTTCCAGCGCATCACCGGCCCGTACCGCTCGGCCTGCCAGCCCGCCGGGACGCGCACCGAGTAGCCGCCCGCCTCCCTGTACTTCGTCGTCTTGGCCGTCACACCCGCCGCCGGACGCAGCGCGACCGAGTCGCCCTTGCCGATCGCCGTCCACCGGGCCGCCCACGTGCCGGTACCGGCCGCGAGGACGGCGAGCACCGCCACACCGGCGACGGCGCCCGGCCGGACCCTGCGCCCCGCCGCCAGTGCCGGGACGCGCGGCCTCCACCGGACACGCCGCTCCGGCACGGCCCGCTGCGCCGAATGACGCGGGGTCCACGCGTCGCGATGCCGCCACCAGCCGCGGACTCGCCGTGAACCGCACGGAGGCGTGCCGCCCTGCGGGTCGCCGGGCGGTTTCGCACCGCGCAGCGCCCACGGGACGCGCGGCCCCCGGAACACGCGCACACGAGAGCGTTCCGCGTCCCGCGACACCCACGCGGCGCCCGCCGCGGCCCACGGCGCACGACGGCGGAGCACGAACCGCCGCGCGGAGAAGCCGCGCAGGTCGTGCGGGACGCGACGCAGCGTCGCCGGCGTGGCGCCCGGTTCGGGGACGGTCCCGATCACGTCCTGCAGCAACTCGGCGGTCGCTTCGGCCGTCAGGCGGTCTTCCGGACGCTGACGCAGCAACCCTTCGATGACGGGGGTGAGCGGCCCGGCCCGTACAGGACGCGCATAGTCGCCCAGCAGGACCGCCATCATGGACGCCAGCGCGTGGCAACGCAGGAACGGCGAGAAACCCTCGACCGCCGTGTAAAGCGTCGCGCCCAACGACCACAGGTCGGACGCCTCCACGCCCGGCAGTCCGTTGACGCGCTCCGGCGGGAGGTAGGCGGGAGAGCCCTCGATCCCCGCCGGCATCGTGTCGGCGGTCCGGTGGTCGCCGACCATGTGGACGGCCAGGCCGAAATCGGTGAGCAGGACCCTTCCGTCGTCGCAGGCCAGGACGTTGCTGGGTTTGACGTCGCGGTGCAGGATTCCCGCGGCGTGCGATGCGCGGAGCACCGACAGGACCGCCGCGCCGATCTCCGCCGTCCGGCGCACGCCGAGTGGGCCGTCCTCGGCGACGAGGCGGTTCAGGGAGCACGACTCAAGGAACTCCATGACGATCCAGGGACGGCCGTCCTCGATGATGAGGTCGTGGACGGCGACCACGCCCGGATGTCTCAGCGCGGCGGTGGCCCGCGCCTCGGTGAGCAGGCGCCGGCACATCACCCGGCGTTCGCCCTCCGTGACGCGGCCGGGGAGGCGGACCTCCTTGACCGCGACGTCCCGGTCCAGCATCTCGTCGTAAGCCCGCCAGACGGTGCCCATGCCGCCCCTGCCGACCACAGAGAGCAGACGATACCGGCGCGCGAGCGGTATCAGCCGATCCCCATTCATGCCGGAGTTAATCGCCCGGACGCGCTCAAGGCACGCTCCCTCGGCATCAATCATTTCTTGACCGGTGCCCGCCGGGGAAAAAGTGCCCGGACGTGGTATAACCCCAAGTGTTTAGCCGAGGACGCTCCGGGCCCATTTGTAGTCGGATTTGCCGACGGCCGTGCGCTGCACCTCGTCCACGACCTTGATCTGGCGCGGCAGTTTGTAGCCGGCGAGGCGGCCGCGGCAGTACCCGGTCAGTTGCTCGAGCGTGACCTCCGCGCCCGGCCGGGGCGCGATCAAGGCGGCGACGCGCTCGCCGAAACGCTCGTCCGGCAGCCCGACGACGACCGCGTCGTACACGTCCGGGTGGTCCTTGAGCGCGACCTCGACCTCCTCCGGATACACCTTCTCCCCACCCGTGTTGATCATGAGTGAGCCCCGGCCGAGGAGCACGATCGTCCCGTCCTCCTCCAGGGAGGCGAAGTCGCCGGGGATCGACCAGCGGGTGCCGTCCGCGTCGGTGAAGAACGTCGACGCCGTCTTCTCCGGGTCGTTGTAGTAGCCGATCGGGATGTGGCCGCTGCGGGCGAGCCTGCCGATCTGGCCGGGCGCGACGGGCTTCAGATCGTCGTCCAGGACGGTGATGCCCGGCTTCATCATGAACCGGGCCGTCCCCTCCTTGCCGCCGACGGAAGGGCCGCACGCACCCGTCTCCGACGCGCCGTAGTTGTCGAGGAACATGATGTTCGGCAACTGCGCCTGCAGTGCCTGCTTCGCACCCTCGGTCAGCGGGGCGCCACCGGACGCGACCGCCATCAGCGAGGACGTGTCGTAATCGCCGGCCGCCAGCGCCTTCGCGACAGGCCGCGCCATTACGTCACCGACGAGCATCAGCACATTCGCCTGTTCTTCGGCGAGCAGCCGGAGCGCCTTGTCCGCGTCGAATGCGTGGTCGGTGTAAAGGACGACTTTGGCGCCGCTGAACAAACCCATGAACGCGACCCACTGACCGGCGCCGTGCATGACGGGTGCGCAGTCGAGGACGGCCATCGGCGGCTGTTCGGCGTTGGCGGCGAGTTCTTCCGGGCTTCCGATCGGGTCGCCGAGGACGTTTCCGCCGCCGAGCGCGCCGAAGAAGATGTCCTCGCAGCGCCATTCGACGCCCTTCGGGTAACCCGTCGTACCGCCCGTGTACATGATGTAGCGGTCGTCGTTGGAGCGTTCGGGGAAGCCGTCGCCCGGATCGGCGTCCGCGAGCGCCTTCTCGTACTCGGCCGCGCCGGGGATCTCGTCCGCCGCCCCGTCCTCCAGCACCACGACATGCCGGAGCTTCGGCAGATCCGCGCGGATCTCCTCCGCCTTCGCCAAGAGCGAACGCTCCCCGATGAGCGCGACAGAGTCGGAGTCGGACAGGACGTGCCGCAGCTCCGCGGCGACGTACCGGAAGTTCACCGGCACCGGCACGGCCCGGATCTTGAACGCGCCGAGCATCGCCTCGATCCATTCGGCGCGGTTGTGGGCGAGGATCGCGACATGCTCGCCCGGCCGCACACCGGCCCCCGCGAGATGGTGGCCCACCCGGCTCGCACGCTCGTTGAGCTGGGCGTATGTGCGCCGCTCGTCCCCCGCCACCAGCGCGGAACGTCCGGGCCCGGCCGCGGCCAGGATCTCCAGGAGGTCGGCCAGGTTGTAGCTTCGCACCATGCACGTCCTCGCATGTCGGGGTGGGGACCTGAACCCGATCCTCCCTGCCGCGGGACGGCGAACTCAATCCTTGTTGTAATCCAGTCCAATGAGATGGGTCACATCGGCATCCCCGGCCGGGGCGCCTGATCCGGCCACGCCGTCGGTCCTTACACGGCTCTTATCCGGGTACCGGCATGCTTGGCCGTAACGATTCAGCATCAGACGGGGGTAGTGGTGAGCGCAGGTGCGATGGCGTGGACCCCGCCGACGTGGGAGGAGATCGTCAGCGAGCACTCGACCAGGGTGTTCCGGCTGGCGTACCGGCTGACCGGCAACCGGCACGATGCCGAAGACCTGACCCAGGACGTCTTCATCCGGGTCTTCCGCTCGCTGTCCTCCTACAGTCCGGGCACGTTCGAAGGCTGGCTCCACCGGATCACGACGAACCTGTTCCTCGACCGCGCGCGCCGCAAGCAGCGCATCCGGTTCGACTCCCTCGGAGACGAGGCCGCCGAACGCCTGCAGGGCCGCGAACCGACCCCGCAGCAGGCCTATGACGACCGGCACCTGGACGCCGACATCCAGAAGGCACTCGACGGCCTGGTTCCCGAGTACCGGGCCGCCGTCGTCCTGTGCGACATCGAGGGCCTGTCCTACGAGGAGATCGCCGCGACGTTGAACGTCAAGCTCGGCACCGTCCGCTCCCGCATCCACCGGGGCCGGGCCCAGCTCCGCGACGCCCTGGAGCACCGCCGCCCGGCCGAGGTCACCCAGAGCTGACGCGAGAGTGACGAGCGTCACTAGTGACCGGTGAGTAACTTCTGATTACTCTCGGCCCGTGGACATCGTTTTCGAACGCCGCGGCGACGGGCCGCCCCTCGTCCTCCTGCACGGAATCGGCCACCGCCGGCAGGGCTGGTCCCCCGTCATGGACCTGCTCGCCGCCGAACGCGACGTCATCGCGGTCGACCTGCCCGGTTTCGGCGACTCCCCGCCCCTCCCGCCCGGCACCCCGTACACCATGGACACCGTCCTGACCATCCTCTCCAGGACGCTCGACGACCTCGGCCTGGAGAAACCGCACGTCGCGGGCAACTCCCTGGGCGGCCTGTTCGCCCTCGAAGCCGCCGACCGCGGCCTCGTCAGCTCCGCCACGGCCCTGTCCCCGGCGGGCTTCTTCAACGCCCTCGAACTCCGCTACGCGGCGTCCGTCCTGCGCGCGTCCCGCCTGGGCGCCCGCGTCCCCGACACGCTCCTCACCCGCCTGGCCCGCTCCCCACGCCGCCGCACCGCGATGTTCGGCATGGTCTACGGCCGACCCGACCTGATGGACATCGAGGCCCTCACCGGCGACGCCCGCGCGATGCGCGACGCCCTCGGCTTCGAACCCACCCTCCGCGCCGGCCGAACCACCCGCTTCCTCGGCTCCTGCGCGGACGTCCCCGTCACGATCGCCTGGGGCACCAAGGACCGCCTCCTCCTGCGCAGCCAGGCCATCCGCGCCCAGCGCCGCCTCCCCCACGCCCGCTTCGTCTGGCTGGAGGGCTGCGGCCACGTCCCCATGTCCGACGACCCGCCCCAGGTCGCCGGGGTCCTCTTGGAGGGCAGCGCCCACCCCCTCCAGGGCAGCCACCCCCGATCCGCCGCCTCCTGAGCCTCAGCGGCCCGCAACCCGGCGCCTCGCCCGCCCTTCGATCCGGTGGGCGGGCCGGTTCGCCGTGGCCGAACCCGGATCACCCGAACGCCTCGGCGGGTTCGACGTGGTGCGGGATGATGGCCGAACCGATGGTGGTTACATCAATGCAAAGGCGACGTGACCGGGAGGGGTGAGTGAGCCGATGGAGCCGACCGACCCGGCGGGACGGCGGACGGGCAAGCGCATGACGCGGTTCACGGATCTGATGCGGTCGAGCCTGCCGTCTTCGCCTTCGCAGATCGACACCGCAGTGGAGCCGCTGATACACGAGCACCGCCAGTTCTACCCGCGTGCGGACGTGGATGTGCTGCGCCGCGCGTTCGTGGTGGCGGAGTGGTACCACCGGGGGCAGACCCGCAAGTCGGGGGCCCCTTATGTGACGCATCCGCTGGCGGTGGCGATCCTGCTGGCGCAGATGGGTGTGGACACCGCGACGCTGGCGGCGGCGCTGCTGCACGACACCGTCGAGGACACCGATCTGACGCTGGGGCAGGTCCACGCCGATTTCGGCGAGGAGGTCGCCGTCCTGGTGGACGGGGTGACCAAGCTCGACGGGTCCAAGTGGGGCGAGGGGGCAGAAGCCGAGACGTTCCGCAAGATGATCCTGACGGCGGCCGGCGACCTGCGGGTACTGGTCATCAAGCTCGCCGACCGTGTGCACAACCTGCGGACCCTGGGCTTCCACTCCAAGCAGGCCAAGCGGGAGCGGATCGCGCGGCAGTCGATGGAGCTTCTGGTCCCGTTCGCCGAGAGGCTCGGCATCTACGTCTTCAAACGCGAGATGGAGGACGTGGCGTTCGCGACGCTGCGCCCCGAGGCCGAGCAGGCCATCGCCGCGGCGATGGAGGCCAGCGCCGAGGACCGCGCCGCCGCGCTGCGGCCCCTGGTCGCACGGCTGGAGAAGGCGCTGGCGGACGCGAATCTCAAGGCGGAGGTCGCGGTCCGGGACCGGCACCGGTATTCGATCTACCAGGACCACCGCAGAAACCCGGTGCAGCCGACGGACGCTCTTCAGCCCGGTGAGGTATCCCGGATCACGGTCCTGGTGGACGGGACGCCCGAAGAGTGTTACGTCGCGCTGGGAGTCGTGCACGGGGTGTGGCGGCCGCTCCCGGGCCAGATGAAGGATTTCATCGCGCTGCCGAAGTACAACATGTACCGATCGCTGCACACGACGGTGGTCACCGAAGCCGGGACGCTGGAACTGGCGATCCGCACCCCGGCGATGCACCGTATCGCCGACTACGGAATCGTCAGCCAGATCCAGGACGCCGCCGCCGGGTCCCGGCGGGGGGCGCGGCAGGCCGCGCGCCGCCCGGATCTGGAGTGGCTGCGGAACCTGCTGGCATGGCAGGCGCACGCCCCGGCGGCCGATTTCCTCGACAGCCTGCGGGTCGATCTGCACGGCGGCGGCATCGTGTCGTTCACCCCGTCCGGCGAGGTCGTCCCCCTTCCGCAGGGTGCCACCGCCGTCGACTTCGCGTACGCGATCGACACCGACCTGGGCCACACGGCGATCGGCGCAGTCGCCAACGGACGGCTGGTGCAGATGACCGCGGCGCTGGAGGACGGGCAGGTCGTGGAGATCCTCACCGGACCCGGCTCCGGCCCGTCGGACGAGTGGCTGGACGCCGCCCGTACGGGCCGTGCCCGCGTGGAGATCCAGCAGTGGTTGGCCGGGCGGCGCAGCGAGGCGGCCGGGCAGGCCGGGCGCCGGCTGGTCGCCGACGCCCTGGCCGCCAGCGACGTGGAGCTTCTGGACCTGGAGACCGGCGGGGCCGCGCTGACGGCGGCGCGGCACCTGGGGTATCACGATCTGGAATCGCTGTATTCGGCGGTGGCCGCCAACACCGTCACCGTCGGCGACCTCACCGCCCGGCTCCTGGCCGACGCCCCCGGCCGGCAGGAAGGCGACACGGACCAGGACCCCGGTCAGAAACCGGGTGCCTGAGGGCTCACCTCGCCCTGGTCCGCGGTTTCCTCATCGCCGCCCGCGGCCGCGTTCAGGTCCGCGCGCAGGGCGCGGGTGCGGTCGGCCAGCGCGACGATGCCACCGGTCACCCGCGTGATCCGCGCCAACGGCGACCTGCCGCCACCGCGGGGGTAGGCGTGCAGTGCGCGACCGACCACCCGGTAGAACTCTGCGGCGTCGCGGTAGATCCGCGGGCCGATGCGTGCGGGGTCGGCCATCTGGTTGGACGCGATATAGCGGCAGGCGTGGAACAGGGGCCCGATCTCGGTGACCGCGCGGTCGGTCCGGGTACGGAGCGCGAACGGGGTGGCGGGACACAGGTGCGGCGAGTCGGCCATGTGCCGTAGCTGGTTGCGTTCGGGTTCGGTACGGACCCGCCAGCGCCGCGCCTGGGGGTCGAAGTCGGCGTAGGCGTCGGCGACCGGGTCCCGGTCGATGTTGCACAACGACAGGGTCCCGCGCCCCTGCGGCCCCTGGTTCGCCCACACGTACACCTGGGGGACGTCCAGCGCCGGGCAGGCGTGCACCGGCTTGGTCGAAGGGCGGCCCGCCTCCACCGCGTCCACATGCTCCAGATAGGCGTCGGTCTGCCCGGCGTCCCCGATCACCTGCTCGCGCAGCTCGCCCTCGGTGAAGTACAGGAACGGGACGTTGAAATGCCACAGGTCCCGGTGGACGTCCCGGAAGGCCAGCAGGCGGTCGGCCAGAGCCCGCCAGGCCAGCGGGTCGACCGGCATCAGCCCGGCGGCGTCGGCCTCGGCGTCGGTGACGCCCTCCAGGGTGCCGCTGTGGAACGAGAACGCCCGCACCCCCAGGCCGAACAGTTCCTCGACGCTGTCCACGATCGTCGGATAGTTGATGGGCCACACCGTCATCTGCACCTTGAAGGGGGCGCCCCGCGCCAGGCAGTGCCGGATGATGCGCAGGGTCCGCCGGTGCGCGTACGGGCGGCCGCGCAGCCGGTCGTTCACGGCGGCGTCCATGGAGTCGAGGCTGATGACCAGCATGTACACCTGACCGGAGTCCAGGGCGGCGCCGAAGGTCTCCTCGAACCGCTGAACGGTGACCGCCCCGTGGGTGATGATCTGCTGCGGCCAGCCGCGCCTGCGTGCGTGATCGAGCTTGGCGGCGGTCCCGGCCGGGTCCATCGTCGGCTCGGCGCCCAGCACGTACAGGTCCTGCATGCCGGGGCCGAGGGCGTCGACGTGCGCGATGAACTCCGGCAGCGGCGCGGTCTTGCGGCGCCCGTCCCGGGCCGCCTGCGCCGGGCTGATCTGCAGCAGGTCGCGGGTGTAGCAGCCCGGACAGGCCAGCTGGCAGCGGTCGTCGCCCTGGTAGGTGGCCCGCATGATCTCCCCCTCGTCGGCCCAGGTGTGACCGGACGGCGCGGGAGTCTGGGTGACGCGTTCGGTGGCGGGAGGGAACTCGATGTCCCGGGGGCGCCGGATCCCGGCCCTGTCCTGGACCGGGCTGTAGCGGCGCCGCTCCCTCCAGGTGATCACGTTGTGCACGCCGTCGCCGGGACCGTGCCCCTGACGTGGATCAGCCATACGTGCTCCCTGTTAGGGCCTGCGACGAACGGAACGGGAGGCGCCTCCGTCCGGGGGCCGTCGACCGCCTCGACCAGGTCGTACCCGGCCCGACCAACCAGCGACCGCCCGCCGGGAACCGGTCGCCTCGCCGTGCCGATGGGCGACAGCGTCCGGTATCGGAGACGGCGGGTCTGCCATCGGCATCGAGCCCTGCCTGGGCGACGTCCGTCAGATGCGCCCCGCGAGATGCCCCAGAGGTCACCCGGGCCTACCCGGCGCGGGGGCGGCCGGACGCGCTCGGCCGCTCAAGCGCCCTACCGGGCCCTTGAAGCGGGCTGGGCCCATAGCAGGGGATCATCGCGACCTTGGACGCGAGCTTCACCCTGGCTCAGACGGATCCTCGGCCGGCCTCGAAGAGGTCCTCCAAGATCAGTCGCGCCAGCCACCGCGGTCCAGGAGCGGTTCCACGTCACTCACGCGACCTCCAGTTCCTGCGGTGCGACGAACACGCCACGTCGGCGGAAGGCGGCCGGCGCGTGAACGATGGCGTCGGCCCTGGCGGCAGGAGTGTTGAACGGGAACCAGAAACGGTACAGACGGCGAGACTCGGCCCAGGAGGGGGCACCGAGCCCGTCCCGGGCTGCCAGGTGCTCGGCGAGCGCCGCCAGGAACACGTCCCAATGCTCATCGCCCGTGGATGTGGGTTCGTCAGTGAGGAGCACCAGGCGTTCGGTCCGGGGCTCGTGCCGGTACTCTTCGAGAAACTCGGCGATCAGCCGCCACCGGGTCTCGTCGTCTCGTGTGCCGACCAGGTGATGGGCCAGGCCGACCATGGTCATCGGCTGGTAGCCCTGCTCGGTGCGCATGATCTTCACCTCCACCTCAACCCTACGGCCAGGGGCACCGGACCGGTACGCGCTTGGAATGGTCCACGCCGCGCTCGTCGGCACCGGCACGGGGGCCTGGTCCTCGTCGGTTGTACTCGTCGCATTCCTTGCATAGGCGGCCGCCCATTAGGGCTTGTGGCCGACGGCGCAGAAGGCTGTCTACTTCGGGTTCATTCATCTCAGGGGTCCGGGTTCTCAGGGTCCGGGTTCTCAGGGTGACGGCTGCCGCCGGATTCGTCCCACGGTCCGAACGCCGCGTTCGGACCATTCGCCCAGATGGAGGCACGACTCCGCGTCACACGAGGCCGGTGGCATGGGTAAGAATATTCCTTGACACGAATATTCGTCGTGGAGAATACTTCTTCTCATGGAGGCACTTCTCAGCGCGTTGGCCGACACGGCTCGCTGGCGGCTCGTGGGCCTGCTGGCCGAGCGGCCCCGCTCGGTCGGCGTGCTGGCGCAGCTCGCCGGGGCGCGCCAGCCGCAGACGACCAAGCACCTGCAAGCCCTTGAGCGGGCCGGTGTCGTCACCTCCCGGCGCAACGGCCAGCGCCGCATCTACGCACTCCAGCCCGGCCCCCTGCGGGAACTGGCGGCCGCGCTCGGCCGGCTCGCCGACGCCGCGGACCAGGCGGGCGGCATGCGTGAGACCTACGACCGCCATGGGCGCAGCCTCCAGGCGGAGCGACTCGCCGCGAAGGCGCCGGGATGGGCCGACGGCCGCTCGTTCAGGTTCCCCCGGTCGCTGCCGGGGCGCCCCGATGTGGTCTGGCGCCACCTGACCGAGGTTTCCCTGCTCTCCCGGTGGTGGACGCCCGACGACCTCCGCGTCTCCGAACTCGTCTTCGAGGCGCGACCGGCTGGACGGATCGTCCACGAGTACCGCGATGCCGAGGACGCCGACGGCTCCGACATGGTCGCCGGACGCGCGGAGGGAGTCGTCGACGAGGTACGCCCCGGTGAGCGCCTCGCCTACCGGCTCTCCCCTCTGCTTCCCGGCGGCGGCGTCGCCTTCACCGCCCACGTCGACCTCGACCTCCGGCCCACCGGCGGCGGCACCGACCTCGACGTCCACTTGCGGATCACCGACAGCACCGTCGAGTCGGCGGACTTCATCGCGGGCATCGAGATCGGCTTCGGCCAGAGCCTCGACAAGCTCGCGGCCGCCCTCGCGGCGGACACGCACGGCACCGACCACGACATCGATACAAGGAGCACCAGATGACGGAGCAGATCCCCGGACGCAGGGTGACCGCGAACATCAACCTCACCCTCGACGGGCGTTACAACGGCCCTGGCGGGGCCGCCGACCTGGGCGCGATCGTCCCGTATGCGACCACCGAGGTCGCGCGGGGCCACCTCAGCCGCATCTGGGAGGGCGCGACGACGGCGCTGCTCGGCCGGGTCAACGCCGAAGGGTTCCTGGGGTACTGGCCATCGGTCGCCTCGGACGAGAACGCCGACCCGCGTGATCGCGGATACGCGACGTGGCTGGTCGGCGTAGAAAAGGTGGTCTTCTCGACCACCTTGGACGAAGCGCCGTGGGAACGCACCCGAGTGGTGAACGCCCCCGCCGCGGACGTCGTCGCCGAACTCAAGGCCACCGGCGGAGGCGACATCCTCGTCAACAGCAGCGCGAGCCTCATCAAGGCGCTTCTCTCGGCGGACCTGCTCGACCGGCTGTACCTCATGATCTCCCCCGAGATCACCGGGGGCGGGCAGCGGCTGTTCGACGACGGCCTGCCGGCTTCCAGGTGGACGCTCGCCCACCAGGAGACCGGCGAGCTGGGCGAGATGGCCATGGTCTACGACCGGCTGCGCTGACAGGCCACCGGGTCCTGACCTGATCCGGCGACCAACCGGGTGGCGACGAGAAGGACCCGCGCCGTGGGGTGCGGGTCCTTCCGGGCGTGGACGTGTCAGCCGGTCACGGGGTCAGCCGGTCACGGGGAGGTCGCCGGTCACGGGGGTGGGCACCGGGGCGGCGCTCGGCGGGCCCGACGGGGCGGGCGCCGGGGACGCGGACGGGTCGCCGCCCGGCTTGCCCGGGTCGGACGGCTCGCCGGGCTTGCCGCCGTCCTTGCCGCAGGTGACGGACGCGATGCTGATCGTCTGGGTCTTGCCGGCGACGACCAGGCTCACCTCGATGGCCGTGATGGTGAGGCTGCCGTCCTTGTCGCGGACGTGCCTGTTGAGCGTGACCGTGGCGTTGCCGAGGCTCGGCAGGTCGACCTTGACCGAGCTGTTGGGCGTCGCGGCGGCCTTGAGCTTCTTGCCGTTCAGCGACGCCTTGACCAGGTGGGAGACGCCGTTGCCGTTCTCGCACTTGGCGGTGACCGCGCTCGCGCTGAGTCCGAGCTTGGCGATCTTGAGGTCGGCGACCGAGGCGCGGGCGTGCCCGGACCAGGCGGCGGCGTTGAGCACGCCAGCCTGGACGAGGGGGTTGGCCGGCAGTTCGGCGACGCTCTTGCGCTCCGGCTTCTGGGCGGTGGAGGTCACCGACGGGGTCGCCGGGATCGCGATGGGCCCGCTGGCGGAGACGGCGAACGCGGAGCCGGCGCCGCCGCTGGTCGCGGACGCGGCGGGGACGGCGACAGCGAAGGGCAGGGCGAGCGCGCCGACGGTGGCCACGCACTTGGTGAGTGCCTGCAAACGCACGATGGTTCTCCTTGATTCTGAACTGGTTGGGGTGTGAGCGGGGAAACCGGCCTCACGGCCGGAGAATCGGGGAACGTCAGTCCGTGATGTGGACGGGCGTACCGAGCGGGATCTTGGCGAGGCGCTTGAGGGCGTCCGCGGGGACGCGAACGCAGCCGTGCGTGACGGCCTTGCCGAAGACGGACGTGGACGGCCAGCCGTGGAACGCCACCGTCCCGGGGCCGCCCCCGTAGGTGTCGAGCGTCGCGGAGTGCGCGCCGACCGGCAGGATCAGCGGGCTGTAGGTCGGCTTGGCCGGGGCGAGGGAGGCGAGCAGGAACGTCCGGCCGGTCGGGGTGGGCGTCTTGCGCGTGCCGACCGCCACCTGCCAGGTTCCCTTCGGGCGTCCGGAGTCGAGGAGGGTCAGCTTGCGTTCGCTGAGGTCCACCTTGATGACGTGGGTGCTGCGCGCGGTCTTCAGCCCGGCGTCGGGGATCCAGCCGGTGACGCCGTTGGGGCGGCTCGGGAGCAGCACGCGCCGCCAGCCGGGACGGCTCTCCAGCACGGGAACCCAGGTCGGGCCCTTGAGCTGGGTGGCCGGCAGTTCGGCGACGGCGGGCGCGCCGGGTTTGGCCGACACGGGCGCCGCCTCGTTCGGGTGCACCACCGTCCCGTCCACCTTGGCGGACGGCGCCGAGTCGCGCGGCAGGTCGTCCAGGGTGGTGTAGGTGGTGGCCTGGGGCAGTTCGCCCGCGCCGCCCGCCGGCGACGCCTTGGCGCCGGCCGGCTCCTGTCCTCCCCCGCAGCCGCTCACGAGGATCGCGATGACCGCCAGTGCGGCCGTGCCGGCCGCGGGCCGGCGGGCCCGGAGAACCGTGCCGTGCGGTGTTTCGTCCCTCACGGTTTCGTCGCTCAAGAAGACTCCCGATGTCATGGATGCCGGGTGGACGGGGTCTCCGCGTCCCCTTCCCGTCCTTCCGGTTCGCCTCTGTGCCCGCTGATTACGCACGAGGCCGCCATGGGGTTGCACGGTGTGTGGAACAAGTTGCGGACCGTGTTCCGGGGCCGGTGGCGGACCATTGCCGGGCATTGACGGGCGCCCGGAACAAACGGGGTTTGACAAGTGTTTGAACCCTCAACTAAACTCTGCAGAGTCGTTGAACTTTCAAGCACATCTAGCGCAGGAGTCCCCATGAGCATCGCCACCGTCGCCCCCGGACTGACCGCCGGAACCTGGAACATCGACCCCGGGCACTCCGAGGTCACCTTTGTCATCCGCCACCTGATGACCAAGGTGCGGGGGACGTTCACCGAGTTCACCGGCGCCGTGCAGATCGCCGAGGAGCTCAGCGAGTCGACGGCCACGGCCGAGATCAAGATGGCTTCGCTCGACACCCGCAACCCCGACCGGGACGCGCACGTGCGGACGTCCGACGTCCTGGACGTCGAGAAGTACCCGACCATGGCCTTCACCACCACGGGCGTGCGCACCGAGGGCGGCGAGTACTACCTGGACGGCGACCTGACCATCAAGGACGTCACCCGTCCGCTGAGCCTCCGCGTCGAGTTCAACGGCGTCGGCGAGGACCCCTGGGGCGGGACGCGCGCCGGGTTCTCCGCCGAGGCCACGATCAACCGCAAGGACTGGGGCATCGAGTTCAACATCCCGATCAAGGGTGGCGAGAAGGCCCTGCTCAGCGACAAGGTCGACCTTCAGCTTGAGGTCCAGGCCGTCCTCGCCTGACCCGAACCGAGAAGGGCCGTCCACAGGCTGTGGGCGGCCCTTTGGCCTGCCGCGGCCCTTTGGCGGGCCAAGGCTCAGGCGCGGTTCGGACGCCGGTCGGGGGACGCCGCGGCGAGCGGGAGGCAGAGGGCGAAACGGGCCCCGGCGGGACGGTCCTCGACGCGGAGGGTACCGCCGTGCGCCTGGGCGATCTCCCGCGCGATCGCGAGGCCGAGGCCGGTGCCGCCGGCGCCGCGGCTGCGGGCGGTGTCGAGGCGGGTGAAGCGTTCGAAGATCCGCTCGCGGTCGGCGGGCGCGATGCCCGGCCCGTCGTCGGTGACGGTGAGCAGTGCCCGGCCGTCCCGCCGCGCCACCTCGACCGTGATGGACGAGTCGGCGTAGCGTTCGGCGTTGTCCAGCAGGTTGCCCAGCAGCCGGACCAGCTGCATGCGGACGCCGCGCACCGCCACGTCCCGGGTGACCTCCGTGGCGATCTTCAGGGCGAAGGTGCGGCGGCCGACCTCGGCGTCCGCCAGCGCGGACAGGTCGATCGGCTCCTGCGCGGCGGTCCCGCCGGTGCCGATGCGGGCGAGCAGGAGAAGGTCGGCGACGATCGACTCCAGCCGGTCGGTGTCGTGCAGCGCCGACTCGATGACGGCCCGCAGGTCGTTGTCGTCGGGGTGCATCGACGCGTCCTCCAGGTTGGCCCGCAGTCCCGCGATCGGGGTCCGCAGCTCATGGGACGCGTCGGACGCGAACTGCCGCTGCCGTCCGACCGCGCGTTCCAGCCGGTCGAGTGTCGCGTTGGCGGTCCGGGCGAGCTGGGCGATCTCGTCGTGCCCGGGCGGCTGCGGGACGCGGCGGCTCAGGTCGGTGGCGCTGATCTCGGCGAGCTGGGCGCGGATCGCCTCGACCGGGCCGAGGGTACGGCCGACGACCCGCCAGGTGATCCACGCGACGGCCCCGGCGAGCAGCAGGACGCTCCCGGCGAGCAGCGCCTCCAGCAGCCCGTTCACCAGATAGGACGGCAGCGGCGACGCCGCGTACACGACCACGGAGTCGGACGCCGTCGTGGCGCGGATGGCCTCCAGGACGTAGCACCGGCGGTCCGGCCAGCCGCCGTGGCACTCGGTGTAGTCGCGGACCCGCAGGTTGCTCGACGGCCAGAGTCTGCTCACCGGCGGTCTGCCCGCTACCTCGGGTGTCGCGTTCGTCACACGCCCGCCGGGCGCGACGACCTGGATCAGGACGCCGCCGCGGGTGTCGTCCGCGATGGGCCCTTCCAGCGTGCCGTCGCGGACGCCGCCGCTGACCCGCCGGCCCTCGACCTGTGTCTGGCGGAGGACGTCGGCGTTGACCGCGCTGCGCACGGCGACGTCGACGCCGATCGCGGTGATGCCGAACACGAGGGCGGCGATCACGGAGGCGACGAGCGTGTCCCTGCCCCGGATGGACCGGGGGCGCAGGCTCATGGCCCCTCCCCGAGGGAAATGCCGGTTTCCGGACGAGGCACAACGCTACCCGCCGGTCATCAATCGGGAAGCCCGAAATCTGGTGCCGGGTTTTCACCTCCCCTCACCGGGACATCCCGTTTTATGACGGTTCTTCCGGAGCACAGGGACGGACACATGGGCAGGGACGTGGCTTCGGTCACCATCAGCGGCGAGGACCGGCGACGGTACCGCGACAAGGTACGCAGGTGCCTGGACGTGCTGGCCCGCATGCTGGGTGAATCCCAGTTCGACTTCGAGCACCCCCACATCGGCCTGGAGATCGAGCTGAACCTGATCGACACGATCGGCGACCCGCTGATGCGCAACGCGGACGTGCTCAAGGCGATCGCCGACCCGGCCTGGGCCACCGAGCTCGGCCAGTTCAACCTGGAGATCAACATTCCGCCCCGGGAACTCGGCGGCGAAAGCACCGGCGAGCTGGAGACGGAGGTCCGCGGCCACCTCCAGCACGCCGACGACCGGGCCCGGGAGGTCGGCGGCCGGCTCGCCATGATCGGCATCCTGCCCACCCTGCGGCGCACCGACATCGGCGAGGAGACCCTCTCCGCCAACAGCCGCTACAAGATGCTGAACGACCAGATCTTCGCGGCCCGCGGCGAAGAGATGCGCATCGCCATCGACGGCCCCGAACCGCTGCACATGCACGCCGACACGATCCTCCCCGAGGCCGCCTGCACCAGCGTCCAGTTCCACCTGCAGGTGAGCCCCGACCAGTTCGGCGCGTACTGGAACGCCGCCCAGGCCATCGCGGGCCCGCAGGTCGCCATGGGCGCCAACTCCCCCTACCTGTTCGGCCACCGGCTCTTCCACGAGACCCGGATCAGCCTGTTCGAACAGGCCACCGACACCCGCCCGGACGAACTCAAGGCCCAGGGCGTCAGGCCCCGGGTCTGGTTCGGCGAACGCTGGATCACCTCCGTCTTCGACCTGTTCGAGGAGAACGCCCGCTACTTCCCCGCCCTGCTGCCCCTCTGCGAGGACGAAGACCCGCGCGCCGTCCTCGACGACGGCGGAATCCCCGAGCTGGACGAACTCACCCTCCACAACGGCACGATCTACCGCTGGAACCGTCCCATCTACGCGGTCGTCAAGGGCCGCCCCCATCTACGCGTGGAGAACCGCGTCCTCCCCGCCGGCCCCTCCGTCGCCGACGTCATCGCCAACGGCGCCTTCTACTACGGCGTCGTCCGCATGCTCGCCGAAGACGAACGTCCGGTCTGGACGCGCATGTCCTTCGCCACGGCGGAAGAGAACCTCCACCGCGCCGCCCGCGACGGCCTCGACGCCGACCTTTACTGGCCCGGCCTGGGCGAGGTCCCCGCCGCCGAACTCATCCTCCGCAAACTCCTCCCCCTGGCCCACGAAGGCCTCCAACGCTGGGGCGTCGACCCGGCCCGCCGCGACCGCCTCCTCGGGATCGTCGAGCGTCGCTGCGTCACCGGCCAGACCGGCGCCGCCTGGCAGATCAACACCGTCCAGGCGATCGAGGACTCCTTCGGCACCCCGAGACACGAGGCCCTGCGCATGATGACCCGCTCCTACGTGGACCACATGGGCCACAACGACCCCGTCCACACCTGGCCCCTCGGGCCGTAGTTCTTCACAAGTCCTGCACATTTCACGCTCGATGCGCACATAACAGGCTTCTAGAGTCTGGTTCGTGACTGGGAACGAGACGCGGATCCTCGTCGTCGAGGACGAGCCGACGATCGCGCGGGCGGTGGCCGACCGGCTGGTGGCGGAGGGGTTCGGCGTCGAGGTCGCCGGGGACGGGCCGTCGGCGGTCGAACGCGCCCGCGCGTACGAGCCGCACCTGATCGTGCTGGACGTGATGCTGCCCGGGTTCGACGGGCTGGAGGTCTGCCGGCGGGTGCAGGCGGCACGGCCCGTGCCGGTGCTGATGCTGACCGCCCGCGACGACGAGACGGACCTCATCGTCGGGCTCGGCGTCGGCGCCGACGACTACGTGACCAAGCCGTTCAGCATGCGGGAGCTCGTGGCCCGCATCCGCGCGGTGCTGCGGCGCGTCGACCGGCCGGCGGCGGACGCCGTGGCGGACGAGCCCGTGCGGATGGGCGCGCTGGAGGTCGATCCGCGGGCCCGCCGGGTTCGCCGGGACGGCCGCGAAGTGCATCTCACGCCCACCGAGTTCGACCTGCTCGCCTGCCTCTTGCGGAACCGCGGGACGGTGCTGACGCGCGCCGTCCTGCTCGAACAGGTGTGGGATTGGGCCGACGCGTCCGGGACGCGGGTCGTCGACAGCCACGTCAAGGCGCTGCGGCGGAAACTCGGGCAAGGCCTGATCCGGACCGTCCACGGTGTCGGCTACAGCCTGGAGGGAACGTCGTGACGGCCGTCGAACGAGGGGTCGTCCACAGGCTGTGGACAAGGCTTCCCCGCCCCCTGGACCCACTCCGGTCGATCAAGGTGAAGTTCGGCGTCGTGGTGGTCGTCACCGCCTGCGTCGCCGTGCTGATCGTTCTGTGGGGGTACCCGCTGGGGTTCCGGGCGCGGGAGACGATGCCGGTCGGCCTGCTCATCTCGGTCGTGGTGATACAGCTCGTCGCGCACGGCATGACCGCGCCGCTGCGGGAGATGACGACGGCGGCGCGGGCGATGGCGCGCGGCGACTACAGCCGCCGGGTGCGGGCCACGTCGCGGGACGAGGTCGGCGAGCTGGCGCAGGCCTTCAACCGGATGGCCGCCGACCTCGCCGAGGTCGACCGGCAGCGGCGCGAGTTCGTCGCGAACGTGTCACACGAGCTGCGCACCCCGATCAGCGCGCTGCGGGCCGTCCTGGAGAACGTCGCGGACGGTGTCACGCCCGCGACACCCGACGTCCTCGAATCGGCCCTGGACCAGACCGAGAGGCTCGGACGCCTCGTCACGCAACTCCTGGACCTGTCGCGGGTCGAGGCGGGCGCGGCGGCGCTGGACGTGGCCGACATCGACGTGGCGGCGTTCGTCGCAGACGTCCTGGCGGAAGCCACCGCCGGGCATCCGGACGCCCTGTTCGAGGCCGATGTCGCGCCCGGCCTGCACGCCGTCGCCGACCGCGACCGGCTCCACCAGATCATCGCGAACCTGCTCGACAACGCGGCCCGGCACGGCCCGGACGGCAGTCCCGTCACCGTGACGGCGCGTCCGGCGAACCTGCCGGGCGGTCTCGCCATCGAAGTAGCCGATGAGGGACCCGGCATTCCCCCGGAGGAACGCGCCCGTGTCTTCGAACGCTTCACCCGCGGTTCCGCGTCCGGCCCCCGCGCCGGGACGCCGGGCGGCGGCACCGGCCTCGGCCTCGCCATCGCGAGCTGGGCGACCGACCTGCACGGCGGCGACATCACCGTCTTGGACACACCGAGCGGCTGCCGCATCCGCGTGGTGATCCCCCCGAACATCGGAGAAACCGCATGACGAAACCTCCGCAGGACCCGTCCGGCCGGCCCGAAGAGCCCTCTCCGCCGGACAAGGAGCCGGCCGCCGCCCCCGGCGAGGCGGACACCGGCCCCGCAGATGAGGCGGACTCCGGCCCGGAGGAGGCGGACACCGGCCCCGGAGAGGCGACCGCGGCCTCCGCCAAGGCGGGGGCCGGATGGGCGGCGCCGACGGGTCCCGGAAGGAAGGCCGCTCCTCCCCGGGGGTCGGGGGAGATGGGCGCCGGGCCGGCGGGGGGTGCGCCGCCGCAGGCGCCTTATGGGGCCGCGCAGTATCCGGCGGGTCACGGGGCCGGCCACTATCCGGCCGGTCAGGGGCGCCCGCCCTACTCGGCGCCTCACGGTGTCCGCGGGTATCCGCCGCCTCCTCCGATGGTCTACACGCCGACGAAGCTGGACCGGGCCGTCACGGCCTGGAAGCGTCCCGCGCTTCCGATGTCGCCCGCGCTGGCGGCGGGCGCGGCCATCGCCGGGCTGATCGGCGCCGTCACGGTCGGGCCGTCGCTGCTCGGCGGGCATCTCGGCGTGGGGGTCCTCATCACCGCCACCGCCGTCGCGTACGTGACCGGGGCGTCGGCCTGGTCGGCGGGGCGTCTCGTCCGGAGCGGGCCCGGGAAGGGGGGTTCGTGGTTCAACCGGACCGGGGTCGTGTTCCTGCTGCTCGCGGTGCTGCTGTCGGCGAGCGCGGCGGTCCGGGACGCGGACTGGATCGTCCTGCCGGCGTTGCTGCTCGCCGTCGCCGCCGGCTCGTACGCGGCGTGCGGCGGACGCTCCTGGGTGGAGGTCCTCGGCGGGGGGCTCGCGGTCGTGCCGGCCGTCGGCTACATGATCCCGTGGGCGGGACGCGGCGCGTATCAGGCGGCGTCGCCGAGCCGGGGCAACGCCTGGCCGGTCATCCGGACGGGCCTGATCGTGACCGGGCTGCTCGCGGTGTTCGGCGGCCTGTTCATGGGGGCGGACGCGGCGTTCGGCAGCCTCGCCTCCGGTCTCGTCCCCGAGATCTCGCCGCTCTCCGTCTTCGTGTACGCGTTCGCGGGTGCCGCGACGCTGGCGGTGGCGTCCGCCGCCGCGTACCTCGGGCAGGCGCCGCCGCCGCTGCGGATGCTGAACCCCGACCCCGCCAAACCGGCCGGACGCTGGTCGTGGGCCGTGCCGATCGCCGCGCTCGACCTGCTGTTCCTGGTGTTCTGCGCGATCCAGGCCGGTGTGTTCCTCGCCGGCGACAAGGACAAGCTGCTCGCGTCGACCGGCCTCACCTACGCCGAGTACGCGCGGCAGGGCTTCTTCCAGCTCGTCGTCGTGACGGTCCTCGTCCTCGCGGTCGTCGCGGTCGCCATGCGGTACGCGCCGTCCGGCGGGCGCGGCGACCGCGTCACCGTCCGGGGCCTGCTCGGGCTGCTGTGCGCGCTGACCCTCGTCGTCGTCGCGGTCGCGCTGCGGCGCCTCTACCTGTACGAGGAGACCTTCGGCTGGACGCGGCTGCGGCTGTGGGTGCACGCGTTCGAGTTCTGGCTCGGCGGCGTGGTGGTGCTGGTCGCGGTCGCGGGCGTCGTGAAGGGACGTGTCGCGTGGCTGCCGCGGGCGGTCGCGGCCGGTGGCGCCGTCGCGATGATCGCGCTGGTGTCGATCAGCCCGGACGGGTTCATCGCCGAGCACAACGTCGACCGCTACGAGGACACCGGCAAGGTCGACGTCGAGTACCTGCGGGGGCTGTCCGCCGACGCCGTCCCGGCGCTGGACCGGCTGCCCGAGCCGCAGCGGTCCTGCGCCCTGCGCTCCATCGCCCTCGACCTGAACGACGACGAGCCGGCGATGGGCGCGAACTACGCGCGGAGCAGGGCCCGCGAGATCCTGAAGCGCCGCCCCGTGGACGACTCGGCGAGCTGCGCTACCGACTCGTACCGTTCCGGTTGACGCTGTCGTCCGCGGTCGCCTGGTCGTCCATGGTGAGCAGGGCGAATGCGGCGAGGGTCGAGTCGTCGGTGATGCGGCCCTCCCGCACCAGCGCCGTGAACTCGTCCCTGGAGAACCACCGCTGCCGCATGTCCTGCTCCTCGGGCTCCCGGTCGGTCTCCCCGGCGCGCAGGTCGGACGCGACGAAGACGTTGAAGCCCTGGCCGCTCGTCCCGTGCGAGCAGTGCAGGTGGCCGAGGTGCTTCAGCGTCCCCGCGCGCAGCCCGGTCTCCTGCGCGAGTTCCAGGCGGGCCAGTTCCTCGGGGTCGGCGTCCTGCCGGCCGGGGAGGGAGCCCTGCGGGAAGTTCCAGGTGCGTTTCCCGATCGGGTACCGGAACTCCTCCACGAGGTGGAACCCGTCCCCTTCGACGGGGATGACGAGTACGAAGTCGGGTTTGTCGACGACTCCGTAGATGCCGCGCGAGCCGTCCAGCCGTTCGACCTCGTCCTCCCGGACGACCATCCAGGGGTTCTCGTAGACGACCCGCGTGCCGACCTGGCGGACCGCGGGCTCGCCGGGCTTTCCGGTGTCATGCATGCTCAGGCTCCCGACCCGTAGCGGTAGACGAGTTCGTGCCGGTCGCCGACCACCACCCGGTGGGTTACCTCGACGACGCGGCCATCCTTGTCGTACGCGCGGCGCCACAGCGTGAGGACGGGCTGGTCGGGACCGATCTCCAGCACCTCCTGCTCGTCCGCGCACGGCAGCCGGCACGTCACCGACTCCTCGAACGTGATGCGGTGGCCGACCTCCTCCAGCCGCGAGTAGATGCCGCCCGGACCGGTGTCGACCTGGCGCAGCACCGGGATCTGCTCGACGATCTCGGGGATCACCCAGGTCGTCGCCGTCTGGACGGGCGGTTCGCCTTCCACTCCCTGGACGCGGGCACGTTCCAGGACACGCGTCCCGGGCGGCACGTCCAGCCGGGGCGCGAGCCGCTCGCCGGCCTCGACCTCGGTGACGGTCGTCCGGGTGAACGGCGTGCGGCCGTCCTTGCGCGCCGAGACGTGGAATCCGCGCCACGCCCCGTCCTGCCGGGTGATGTCGGCGGCCGCGCGCCGCACCCGCTGCGCCGTCCGCACCTGGGTGCCGGCGCCGGGACGCGGCTGCACGAGCCCCTGGTCGGACAGCATCCGCAGGGCCCGCCGGACGGTCGAGCGGTCGGCCTCGTACTCCCGCGCCAGCTCCCGCTCGGACGGCAGCCACACGCCCGGATCGAGCTCACCCTCGATGATCCGGGCGGCCAGCGCGTTGCTGATCGCCTGTGCCTTCGTGGGGGGTCGGGGCATACCAGATCCTGCTCCGGGTCGATGTGTTGACCTCACACCGTACAGATGCCACACCGAACGGACGTCTTTTGGGGTTATGCCGAACGCGTTGTGACCGGTGCTAGACCGTCCTATGGTAGACCTACCATAGGCCCACCGAAGGAGCCCGCGCGATGTCGGTGATCATGTGCATGCCCGGCTGGCACAGCGAACGCTCGAACAGCGGCCTGCGGGCCACCCGGGTCAACCCCCTCTCGGACTACCAGCTGCTGAACGGCTGCCTGGAGGAGATCGTCGCGGCGGACGAGGGCGAACTGTGGCTGCTCTGCGACGCCCAGACCCGGCTGGCCGAGCGCGTCGCCACCGCCGAGCGGCTCCGCGCCGGGCCGGCCGGGCCGGGGACGGGCGGCCGGGCCGGGACGGTCAGGTCCGGCGGAAGGTGACCACCTCGCCGGAGCCGCCGACGGCCTCGCTGGGTGGCTGGATCAGGCGTTCGCCGGCGTTGTCCGCCAGCAGCGCGCGGGCGCGCAGCACGATCTCCAGGTCGAACCGCAGGTCCGGGTCGAGAAGCTGGTCGCCGAACAGCTCCTCCAGCTGACGCAGCCGGTACCGGACGGTCTGCGGGTGGACGTGCAGCCGCATCGCGACCTCGTTGGCGTTGCGGCCCGACTGCAGCCACGCCAGCAGCGTCTCGGCCAGCCGGTCCTGCTGGCTGGGCCGCAGGTGCGCCAGCGGCGCGAGACGCAGGTCGGCCAGCGAGGTGATGAGCCCCTCGTCCTGGAACAGGATCAGCGTGGACATGTGCTCCACGCTGCGGATCACGCCGCTCTCCGTCTCGATCACGCCGCGCTGGACGAGACAGAGCGTCTTGCGGGCCCACTGGATCGAACGCGCCGCCTCCATCAGCGGGACGGTCGGGCCGACGACGGCGAGCGTCCCGGCCAGGGCGCGGTCGACGAGCTTGGCGCGTCCGGGGCCGTCCGGATCGGGGATGATCAGGCTGGGCGTGCGGCGGGTGAGGTCGGCGAGGACGTCGGGCGGGAACGCGGGCTGCCGGGCGCCCTGGTGGTGGCGGCCGAGCGCCACCGCGGCGACCGTCCGGGGGACGGGCCAGTGCGCGGCGGCGGCAAGGTCGGCGATGGCCTCCTGTGCGGCGGGCGGGTCGGCGAACAGCAGGTCGAGCAGGCGCTTGCGGCGGCGCTGCATCTCACCCGCGACGGCGGCCTTGGCCTGGGAGAACCCCTCGGCCGCCGCGTGCGCCAGGTCGTTCTGGAACTCCATCATCACCTCGCCGACGGCACCGAGGGTGCGCGGCGAGACCTTCAGGACGTCGGCGCCCTCGCTGAGCCGGCGCCAGGCGATCATGCCGCCGACCCGCATCGCGCTCTGCATGGCGTCGAGGCTGCGCCCCTCCCCGGCCTCGCCCCGGCCTATGGCGCGGAAGAAGTCCACCACCGGCGCGGAGTCGTGCCCGGGGTCGGCCACCCGGTCGACGAAGTAGTGGAGCACGCGCTCGACGGCGAGCCGCAGTGTTCCCGAGTAGGAGCCGTCTCCCGGCCGGTCGTACTCCCTGACGCGCGTCTGGATCTCCTGGATCATGTCGTCCGCCACCTCGTCGAGGTGCGGCCGCATGTGGTCTGCCAGTTCCCTCGGCAGATCCGGCCACAGGCGCCCGTTCGTGGTCGAACCATCGTCCGCCACAGAACCTCCCAGCTCTCGTGCCCCTGCGTTGCGCGCCGTACACGGGGGGTAATTACTTACTTACGTTACTCGTGTGAGGCAAATCATGACCCGTGTGGAGCCCGGGAGCAAAGTGTAGGTCGATATTCGACCTAATTCGGCCGGGATCGTTACAAAGAGTCAACACATCGGGGAACTCCGGCCGGTTCGCCCGGCGAAACCCTCCGGCCCGCCACTGTCAGGGACCACCCGATCACCGGAAGCACCACCTGCGAAGATTCCGTCCGCGGCGGGACTCGCCCCGGCGACCCGCCGGGACCCGGCCGCACCATCGGCCGTTCACGATGCGTCACGACCGGAATGCCGGCCCGAAATCCAGGTCGAAGCCGGAGGCGCCGACACTGCCGGCGATCGTGGCCGCATCGGACCCCGCCGCAGCACGCTGCCGGGGATCCAGCGCATCGAACGGCTCGACCGTCAACGCCAGCCGGTCCCGTTTCCGCCGTTGCCGCCATACCCCGGCGATCTCACCGTCGACCAGCACGATGCCCGGATTGGCCGCCGGCCGCCACACCGCCTTCCGCAGGGCCGGGTCGGGCACCAGGAGATGCCGGTCGCCCAGTTCGGTGAGCGGATCGTACGGCGGCAGCAGACGGACACCACTCGGATCAGCCGCCGCCCCGAGCGCATCGATCTGCTCGGCATGCGCCCAGTACTGGGCCCCGTCCACCTCGACGGGACGCAGCTCATCCTCGACGGGTTTCCACCAACGACGCGCAGCGCCCGGCGTGATGCCCAGCCAGGACGCAAGCTGAGCCGGTTTCGCCGGACCGGACGTCGCCAGGAAACACCGAACCAGCTCGGTGCGGCAGCCGGGTGGATCCGCAGGCGGGAACGGCTCGGCCGGACGGTAACGGAACCGGCTCGGAGCCGCGGTGTCGACCTCGATGACGAGCCCGGCCTGAAGCGTCGCCCGCCGGAACAACTGATCCTGGACGTGGAACACCCCGCAACCCTCACACCACGGCGTGAGCCGCCGGTCCACCTCCGGGCTCACGGCGCCGCTGAGTTCACCCTTCGTCGGCGACCGCCCGTCCGCGACCACCGCCCGCATCGCCGTGGCGACCTCGTCCAGCGCGGCGCCGAAGGCGATCCCCTCCTGGGCGAGTCCGGCACCGAACGGCCCGATCGACTGCGGAGGCAGATCGGCCCCGTCCTCGACCCGCAGCGCCGCCGCCAGCCGTGCCAGGTCGGCGGCACGGTGCATGTGCATGGCGGCCCGTATCGAATGAACGAGCACCGCGTCCGGCGCCTGGCCCGTCCGCAGCCGCAGGGCGAGTGACGCGCTCCGCCCCGGCGGATAGTCCTGGACGCCGGTCGCCAGCACCGTCTCCGCCCGCCCCTCGGGGCCGAGCCCGTGCGCGGCGAACCGGTAGGCGATCACCTGCGTCCGGCCGGCCATCATTCCGCCTCCCGATCCCGGGGCTGAGTGGACCTGAGCATGTCAGACCACGCTAGGCCGCCATCCCGGTCACCGCACCCCCCCACCTGCGACGGGTCCGGCGCGGCGGGAGGCATAACTTCCGCGAGCCGGGTAGGGGCAGTGACCTGACCAGGGTTCGGGACCCAACGGCTGGACGTGACATGTTCGAGATCGAGGACATTCGGCAGTGGCGCGGCCGCGAAGTGATCGACGAGAGCGGAAGCAAGGTCGGCCAACTGGAGGCCATCTACGTCGACACCGCGACCGATCAGCCTTCCTTCGCCACCATCAAGACCGGCCTGCCGACCCGGCAGCGCCTCGTGTTCGCTCCGCTCTCCGGGGCGTCGGTGGGGCCGGAGTACGTCCGTGTCGCGCACGCGAAGAAGGAGATCAGGAACGCTCCCGCGATCAGTACCGACGGAGAGCTTCTCGCCGGCGATGAGCAGGCGGTCTTCGACTACTACGACCTGCCCTACCAGGCGGCCCCGGACGAGCGCCGCCTGGCACGCCGCTGACCGGCCACCACGTCACCAGGGAGGGATCGCCGTGGCATTGTTCCTGTTCATCCTCTTGGTGGCGATTGCGCTAGGAATCATCGGATTCGTCGTGAAGGGCCTGTTCTACCTACTGATCATCGGTGTGCTGCTGTTCCTGGCCGACCTCGTCCTAAGCGGAATCCGCTTCGGCCACCGCCGAGCCTCCCGCCCCACCCGCTGACCCCACGTGAAGTTCACGGACGCCGCCGCCTGACGCGGACGGGAGCGTGGCCGGCGCAAGGCCGGTCGAGCGATCAATCGCACGCTTCACACGATCAACCACGATGACGGGGACGTGGCGAAGCTGGACCCCATGACAGCCGCCCAGTCGTCACCAACGTCCCCCGGCTCTTCGCCGCCCGAGGTCTCGGCTCCGCCGGGAACCCGTTCGAACTGGTCACCGATCGTCGCGCTCGCCGCCGGGATCGCGGTGCTCGTGGCCAGCGAGTTCCTGCCCGCCAGCGTGCTGCCCGCGATGGCCGCCGACCTCGGGCTCAGCGAGGGCACCGTCGGCCTTTCCGTGGCGGCCACCGCGATCGCGGGCGCGGTCACGGCGCCGAGCATCGCGGCGCTGCTGCCGCGGACCGACCGGCGTACCGTGCTCGTCGGGCTCCTGGTGGCGGCCGCCGTCGCGAACCTGGCCGTGGCGATCGCGCCGGGCTTCGCCGTCCTGCTCCTCGGCCGCCTCGTACTCGGCATCGCCATCGCGGGATACTGGTCGTTCGCGTTCGGCGCGGGCACCCGCGCCGTGCCGGGACGGGACAGCGTGGTCTCCACGTCGATCGCGCTCGGCGTCACCATCGCGACCATCGCCGGCGTCCCGCTGGCGTCCCTGGTCGGTGACGCGGTCGGCTGGCGCTCGGTGTTCGGCGCCGCGGCCGTCCTCAGCGCCGCCGCGGCCCTGGCCGTCGCCGCGACGCTGCCGCGGGTGCCTCCGCATCCGGCCGCAGGATTCACCATGCTCAGGTCGGCGCTCGCCAACAGGTGGCTGATGGCCGGGGTCCTGGGAGTGGTCCTGGTCGCGTTCGGCAACTTCACCGCCTACCCCTACATCAAGCTCGCGATCGAAGGGGTCGACGCGGACGCCACGGTATGGCTGCTGCTCGCCTGGGGCGTGGGCGGAATGGCCGGCAACCTCGCGGCCGGACGGTTCGCGGGCCGGTTGCGGATCGTGGCCGCCGCGGCACCGCTGCTGCTGGGCGCCGGCCTCCTCGCCACCGTGACCGCGACGTCCCTTCCGGTGCTGGCCGTGGGGATCGTCGTGTGGGGTCTGGGCTTCAACATGGTCCCGGTCGCCACCCAGTTGTGGGTGACCCGCGTCGAGCCCAAGCGCGCCGAATCGGCTCTGTCGTTGCAGGTGACCGCGTTCCAGGTGGCGATCACGCTTGGGTCGGCGTCAGGAGGCGCGCTCCTGGACGCGCACGGCGTCACGGCCGCCTTCCTGCTCGGCACCGGATTCGCCGCGGCGTCCGGGACGGTCTTCGCCGCCCTGCGCGTTCCGCGTGGGTGACATGTCGCGCCAGGCCTGCGGCGCGACGCCATGGTGGGACGAGAACGCCCGGCTGAAGGCGGCCGCGGAACCGTACCCGACGGCATACGCGACGTACTCCACCGGACGCGAGGGATCGTCGAGCAGTCGGCGCGCCTCCCGCATCCGCACCTCCCGGAGCACCTCCGCGGGTCCGCGGCCGAGCGCGCGGCGGAACCGCTCGCCCAGCGCGGAACGCGACAGATGGACCAGGCGCGCCATTTCCTCGACGGTCCACGGCTCCCCCGGTCTGGCCGTCACCGCGGCCACCACGGCGGCGACGGCCTCGTCCATCCGGACGTTGTCGCTGCCGCCCTGGTCCTCGATCCACGAAGCGGTCATCGCCGCGCCGATCAGATTTCCGTAGCTGGCGGCGAAGAGGGAGGGCTCGCACACGCGCTCAAGCGGGCACTTCCCGACGAGCTCCGCGACGCCCGTGTGCCGGGTGCCGAAGCCGCGAACGATCAGGGGGTTCGGCAGCCGATGGACCGGTACGGCCAAGCGCAGATCCCCGACGACCAGAACGGACCGCTCGTGCCGGTTCGACGCGATGGCCCGGTGAGCGATACGGGCGTCCACGAGGACCGCGTCGCCTTCGGCGAGAACGCTGGACCCCGATGCCGCCTCAAGCGTGACCTCACCCGCCAGCACCAGCCCCCACCACGAGCCCGACGGTGTCCTGAGCGCCGTGCGGGCCCACAGCCGGACATGGTGCGAGCTCGACATCTCCCACACCGCTGCCGGCGACGCGGCCCCGTCCACCCCGGCACGTGCGATATCCACGACGTTCGCCACTCAAGGTCAAGCACAGGGAGAACCGTCTGCTATTCCCCGCCGTCCACCGAACACGGCGAACGTCCGGTTCCTCCCGCCGCCGGCGTGGCTCGGTCAGCCGAGAATCAGTGGGATCGTCACGGCCAGGTCGCCCAGTTCGGCGGTCTCCGCGTCCGTCGGCGCTCGACGTCCGGTGCCGACCAGCAGGGCGTCCGTGTCGGAGAACGCCACCGGAATCCGTGCCCCGGCGATCTTGTCCAGTGCCGCGCGGGCGGCGGCGAGGGTCTCGGCGGGCGGTCCGGCGGCCGAGGGCAGGTGCGCGATCAGGTCGAGGTGGTGCAACGTCCATTCGAGGACGTACGCGGACAGGTAGTCGCCGGCGGTCAGCACCTTGTCCTGGGTGCTGACGCGGACGCCGGGGTCGGCGAGTTCGGCGGCGCGCCCGGCGGCGGACCCGACGTCGTCGAAATGGAACTTGAGCAACCTCGGCTCGCCGTACGCGGCGGCCAGCCGGGGGATCAGTGCGTCGAGCGGGTCCTCGCCGGTCGGGGGTTCGACAAGGTCCCAGTAGGTGACCGAGTCCGCGGTCGGTTCGGTGTCGGCGGGCGTGACCAGCGTGATCAGGACGTCCTGGGCGTCGATGATCAGGTGGCACACCAGGTCCCGCACGAGCCAGCCGGTACAGCCGGACGGCCGTTCCCAGTCCTGCTCGGAAAGTTCGTCGACCGCGGCGCGCAACGCCGTCCAGGAACGCGAGAAAAGATCCACCCCGGCAAGCTAGTGCCGCACCGGAACGGCGAACCAGCACATTCACACGGTCGCCTCGCCTGCTCGTCGCGCTGGACAGTCGTCGGGGATACCAACGAACGTCAACCCACACCAAGATGATCAAAAGGCAAATGTTCGGCCGAGCCCGGCTGCCGCTGCTACGAAACGGGTTCTGCTCACCGCGGCCGGACCCGAGGGCGCAGCCGCCACAAGATCATTAAGACAGGCGAAGGGACGCGCCGCTATCGTGCCGACCCATGTCGAAACGGCAACGGCGCCTGCCTGGCCAACCTCTCAGTGCCAGCGCCTACGTGCTCGAACGATCCTTCAACGGCTCCGCCGAGTGGGCCATCATGCTCGTCTACAACCAGCCCGAACACATTCAAAGCTGTCTTGATCAAATCTACGGCCCGACCGATGGCCCTCCACGGCCGATCGACATCGGCTTCGGCGCCAAGGAGACCGAATACCTCTGGGCGGTGCAACGCGGCCGACTCACCTGGGGCGTCGACATACACGACTTTCTGCAGATCACCTGCCCGGACGGCACGGTGCACACCATGGCGGCCCTGTGGCGAGCCTTCGACCATGGCCTGCATGACCAAGACAGCGACATAGCCGAGCTCAAACAGATCTACGACCGGAACATCACCATTGACGCCACCGGTCACGGCAGCATCCACGCTGCATTCATCTCGGTCGACTGGGAGGGCCTGAGCAGCGTTCTTCCCCATCTAGAAGAACCGCTGCTGCAGCACCGCCAGCAGCTACGCATCGAGCAGCCCGCCGTGCACCCAGCGCCAGAGGCCGCGGACGACACCTACCTGGAGATCTGCATCCAACCCCGTGATCTCTTGGATGAGGAGGAGGGCGAAGACATCGACGATGACTACTGCAAGATCTACTACGGCGTTCAGGAACTCATGCACGAGGCCTACGGCGTCCAGAACGTCGATCCTGGGGAGGGCTTCACCGACCCTGATCCAGCACCGGAATAGCCGGGAGTTCGTGGGGCCGGTGGCGGCGGGCGCTCAGGGCCTGGCCGCTGCAGCCGCACCGTGTTGTGGGTCGCGACTCACCGTCCAGCCGCTGTCCTGCGAGCCGACGCAGCGCGCGTGATGCCGACCGGTGTCCGCCCGCAACTACGGCGGGCTCGTGGCCTCGGGAGAGCACCGGCCGGCTGATGCTTCCTAGGCGCCGCGGCGCAGCGTGAACCAGAAGGTCGGCACCGAGTTGGTGCCCGGGGTGACGTCGAGCAGCTCCCAGCCGGAGAACCTGGCGCGGAGCTCGTCGGCTGTGACGCCCGCCGCCCACGACGTGACCTCGGGAACCGGATTGCCGAGCGGCTCGGGACCGTACCCGAACATCAGCAGCCGTGCTCCGGGAGCGGCGCGGTGGGTGAGCCCGGCGGCGTAGGAGTCGCGGCGGTGCAGCGGGACCCCGCAGTAGCAGCTCAGGTCGAAGAACAGGTCGAAGGGGCCCGGCACGTCCAGCTCGTCGAGACGGGTGACGTCCCCGTGCAGCAGCCGTACCTCCGCTCCCTCCGCCGCGGCCTTCTCCCTGGCCTGGTCGACGGCTCGGTCGATCAGGTCGACGCCCGTCACCTCCCAGCCGTGCCGTGCGAGGTAGACGGCGTTGGTCCCCGTGCCGCAGCCGAGTTCCAGGGCGCGGCCGGGCGGCAGCGCGCCGTGCCCCTCTACCAGGGCGACCAGCTCGGGCGGCGTCACGCCGGTGTCCCACGGTGGCTTGCCGGTGCGGTAGTAGCCCTCCAGCGCGCGGCGGACGGACTCCTCCTCAGGGTCTCGCTGCGTTGAGGCCAGGTCCGATTCCGGCCGCTGGGTGGCCTTGGGCTGGTCCATCGTCTCCTCCAAGTATCTAGAGTTGAACTCTAGTGATGTACTCTAGAGATATACTCGCAAAATGGACGAAGTCAAGCGGCCGGACAAGCGAGCCGAGCGCTCACGCCGCACCCGTGAGAAGGTCGTCGAGGCGGCTCGCGAGCTGTTCGCCGCGCAGGGTTACGGGGCGACGAGCCTGCAGGAGGTCGCGGACCGGGCGGGCGTCGCCGTCCAGACGGTCTACTTCGTCTTCGGCAACAAGCGCACGCTGTTCAAGGACGTCGTCGACACGTCCATCGCCGGCGACATCGAGCCGGTCGCCACCATGGATCGTGAGTGGTTCCGCGCCGCGTGCGCCGAGCCGACCGCAGCCGGGCAATTGCGCGCCCACGTCCACGGCACCTGCGAGATCCTGGGCCGGGTCGCCCCGATCATGCCGCTGATCGCGGCCGCCGCGGCCACCGATCCGCAGATCGCCGCGCAATGGCCCGACGACCCCGACCCGCGCTACACCGTGCAGCACGCCGCGGCCCAGGCGCTGGCCGGCAAGCCCGGAGCCCGCCCCGACGTCTCCGTCGAGACGGCCGCCGACGTACTGTTCGGGCTGCTCAGCCCGCAGCTGTACCTACTCTTCGTCCAGGACCGCAACTGGTCGCCGGAAGAGTGGGAAGAGTGGGCCTACGCCACTTTGACCGCCCAGCTCTGCACCGCCCCTGCGGCAGACCCGGGGCACCCGGAGAACCGCGGCTAACCGACTCGGGTAGCGCCGAGCGTGGGACCTAGACGAAAAGATCTTCCTTGACCGTCAAGGTCTCCTCCAGGAGCTTGGGGCGGCAGCAGGGAGTCTGGCCGCCAGGAATGCCGGAGGCGGAGGTTTAGTCGAAGAGGTCGTCAGCGGTGTCGGCGGTGGAGGCGCGCTGAACCCAGCGCTCGATCTGGTCGAGATCGGTGCAACCTTCGACCCGGCCGCGGACATCATCGGTGACGGCAATGCCACGGCTCTGCAGGACCAGCAAGAGCGCCCTGACCTCACCTTCTGTGTGGCCCTCCTCGCGGCCTTCTGTGTGGCCCTCCTCGCGGCCTTCGGCGCGGCCCTCCTCGCGGCCTTCGGCGCGGCCCTCCTCGCGGTGGCTCTTAGCGAAGTCCGACTCCCATTCGTAGCCTTTGACCGACATGGTCTCCTCCAGGAGCTTGCGGGCCGCGTCAGACAACCGCGACGTTACGTAGTCATAGTAGAGCTTGCGTGTGTCACCGGCCACCGAGTGAAGAGCGTCGGTCAGGCTGTCGAGGACGGCTCTGACCTCTGGTCCTTCCGCATGAACGGGGGCAGCGAGCACCGCGAGTTCGGGGAGCCGCCGCGCCTGCCCGGGGTCCACGATCGGTGGGAGCATGCCCGGGTGGACGGTCAGGGGATTGAGCACCCAGCCGGGGTGACCCATGTCGATCGGGGCGGCGCAACCGCGCGCGGTGACCTTGTCCGGGCAGAGGACGAGAAGCATCACGGGACATTTACGGCGCTGGCGCAGTGAGGCGAGGTAGGCCGGCCAACTGTAGGACTTCTGATCCCGTGGGCGTAGCTGCGACTCCACAACCACACCCAGCTTGGGGCGCTTGGGATCCCCGAGCAGGACGGTGGCGTCACACCTCAACTCGGCCGGGTTGACGTCGGCGTAGGACTCCGACGTCAACGTGGTCGACACAAGGTCGGGCACGTCGAGGCCGAAGACGCTGCGCAAGAGCTCGGGAACGAGCTGCGGCCGGTTGCGGACCATCTCAAGCGGCAGCTCGTGCTTGTTCGTGGGCACGAACTACAAACTAACAGTAATTGGATGACCACGTAGGGCTTACTTCGGTCGGACTGTCAGCGATGCGGGGCTCGTCTCCCGATGGGCGGCAGCGGGTCACAGGTCGCCTGCCCAGTCGAGGGCTTGATCGACGGAGCGGCGGGTGAGGCCGGTCGCGGGGCCGATGGGGATCAGCAGGGTGGGCTCGTCGTCGAGGAGTTCGGTGATCCACGTCCCGTGCCCTGGATTGATCCGGACGGGTTCTTCACCTGGGAAGAGAGCATGTTCGGCGAAGCCCGAGGGGCAGCGGGAGGAACCGAACGGGTTGAGCACTCCGTCGACGTCGAGGAGGAGCAGCGGACGGGTCATCCTGGTGATTCCCTCCCGAGACGAGCCCCCGTCCAATGAGGGCGGGGGCTCCTTCCGGGGGCTGGCAGGTCGGCTCAGGGAAGGTCGTGGGCGTTGGCCTTGATGTGGCTCGTGAACTCGCGCCAAGCTGCGTTGCCGAAGGTCAACTTCGGGCCGTCAGGGTTCTTGGAGTCCCGGACAGCGAAACCCGGCGCCGCACTCGCGACTTCAACACAGGCGCCACCCTCGTGGCCGCTACGGCTCGACTTACGCCAGTTCACGGCTGACAAATCAGGTTTGGTCATCCGTACTCCTCCATGATGCTCTTGATCAGGGTCCGTGATTCCTCGACCCGAAGCGCGTTACCTCGCAGTGAGTTGTACCTTACTGCGAAGCGCGCGACGATTCGCGGCTCCTGGAGGAGCATCCCCTGCCCCGCTATCTCGCCGTAGACGACGTCCGGCGCGTTGGAGAAGCTGAGAATGGTGAAGCCTCCTGTGAGGCCGGGGTAGTACCCCTCACTCAACGGCACGACGTCGATCGAGATATTGGAGCGTTCACCCAAGGCGAGGATGTGGGCGAGTTGCTCCCGCATGACCTCCGGGCCCGAGATCTCACGGCGTAGCGCCGCCTCATCGAGGGTGAACCACGCGTGCGGCGCATTCTCGCGAGTGAGGAGCTTCTGTCGTCCGAGGCGTTCTGCGACGAGCCGTTCGGCGGTGTCCGGGTCTTGGTCGTGGCCGACCACAGCACGGATGTAGTTCTCGGTCTGGAGGAGGCCGTAGATCAGCGTCAGTTCGAAGTTTCGTAGCTGGCTGGCTTCGGCCTCGCGCTCCTGGTACTCGGGGAAGCCTGGTGGGAGGACGGCCTGGTAACGGGTGTCGATGATGCGCTTCCACAGGCGGTGGAAGAGGCCGTTGGTCTTGAAGTAGGTGTCGAGGTTCTCGGCGAAGTCCCTGGACGGGATGCTCTTGGCCGCCTCGACCTGGCTGATCCACTGCGGGGTGTAGCCGAGGACCTCGGCGAGGCCAGTCCTGGTCAGTCCGGCCTGTGAGCGCCACTCCGCCATTTCGCAGGCGAATGTCTGAATTGCGGGGGCTTCATATGGTTCACTCCTCGATCCCATGGGAACTCCTTGTGAAACCCGTCGCCGGGTTTCGTTGATCTTTCGGGGGGTCGGCATTGATCCGTTCGACTTGCTGGCCGGGAACAATGCGCTGCTGTGATTCTTATAACACATATCCCGACAGCGAATCCGACCCTGGGGCCATCCGTGAAAGACACATCTTCGTTCGATAACCCGGCTCTCGATCGGCTCCGTGAGGACTTTCCCGGACACCACATTTGGCGGTCCCGGCGCTGGGACGGACATTTCGGGGAATACGTGGCCACGCTCATCGACCCGAGGGCCGGCGTGGACGCGACCGTGATGCGTCCCGACCCGGTCGAGCTCCGGGCCGAGCTGATGAGGGAGGCGTTCCGGGCGCGCGGTACCACTCGGAACCTCAGGTGACGGAGGTCGCGCCGTCTCCGCTGGACGGCCTTCGGGTGCGGCGTCGTCTGAACCGGTTGGCTCGTCGACTGCGACGGCGCGGCTGGAGCGTTCAGGGTCGCCGGGACGGTCGCCTGTCGCGGCTGCGCGTGTTCGATTCGCGGGTTCCGTGCATCGGGGAACACGTCGCGGCCGTCCGGGACGCCGACGGGTGGTGGTTCGTTTCGAGCACCGGAGAGCGGCTGGGGCTTTGCGACGATCCGGAGCGCGCGGCGGTCAGGCTCGCCGCTCTCCTCGTTCCATGGATCGTCCGCGCCCTCGGTGGGACTGCGCCCGTCCCTTCCGACGACGAGGAGTGCGCGTCCCAGGAAATTTCACAACGGAGCGGTGATCAGACCGGTTGAATCTTTGCGGTGTCCGCTAGGCCATTTGAATGCGTCGGGAGAACATTTCGGAGGGTGAGCGGTGACGCCACGTGGCATTCGACACGACCGTTCTCCCGACCGGCCGACGGTGACGCTCTGTCGCCGGTTCTGGTTCCGCGGTGCGACCCGGTGTGATCGACTTCACTCTTTACAGTGACCCCGGACGGGCGCTACGGAAGGTCACGCCAGCGTGATTTTCAGCATTTGAAGACCCTGCGGCCCGGGTGCCGCAGACCCCGCCGGCATGAGGGTGGCCGACTCCGCGTCGCTTGCCTTCGGGCCATGTTTTCGCAGGTCAGAGCTCTATCGAAATTGTTTCGGAGAGGCGGTCGCTCGACCAATGCGGAGGGTTTACACGAATCTCAGCATGACCGAGTCAGGCCATTCACCAGCTGTTCTCCTGCATTTCGGGTTGCGCCGCAACCGGTTATCACTACACTGCTGCCTCATCGTCCTCCTACGTCTCCCCGGGCTTCGCTAACTGCGAGCACACCCGCCTTGTCTGCCGCGTCGTGCGGCATCCCCCGCCATCGCTAGGTGTGAATCCCACCCGAGGGACATGAGGGTTCCCCGATCATGAGGAGAAACACAATGCGCTCAACCCGGCTGGCCGCGGCAGGAGTCGCCGCGGGGGCAATGGTGCTCGGGATGGCGGGCCCGGCACTCGCCGACGGCAAGGCCTCGGCTTCCCCCAACCCGTTCACGGCGGGCTCGAAGATCACCGTCACGGTGGAAGGCTGCGAGACCAAGCCGGTGCTCGCGCACCAGGGCACCATGGTCTTCAACGGGCTGGTGAAGTTCACCCAGAGCGGCACCACCTGGACCAGCGCCCCGGTCGCGACGTTCGACAGCAGGCACCTGAAGGCCGGCCAGAGCTACGACTACAAGGTCACCTGCTACGACCCGAACAACAAGAAGCTGACGCTGACGCTGCCGCTCACGGTCGCCAAGCCCGACGGCAACGACCCGACGCCGACGCCCACGACGCCGACGTTCAAGTTCGGGTACGACAAGGTGAAGCTGTCCACCACGCGCGTCGCCCCCGGCCAGAAGGTCACGTTCACGGTCAACTGCCCGACCGCGGTCACCGTTTCGGGTAACGGCTACACCAAGAACCCGCTGCCGGTGAAGAAGACGGGCGACGCCACCTGGACCGCCCAGGGCACGTACCGCAGCAACCCGCCGGACCCGACCACCGTCACGGTGGTCTGCAAGGACTTCGGGTCGGTGAAGTACAGCACCAGCCCGGAGAAGGGCACCGGCAACGGCACCGGCACCGGCATGAAGCCGAAGACGCCGAAGATCCCCACCGGCCCCATCAACACCGGTGACGGCAGCTCGCTGGGCACCGATGGCTCGCCGATGATGGCCGCCGCCTGGGGCGCGTTCATGTTCCTGGGCCTCGGCGCGGTCGCGCTGCGCCGCCGGACGGTCTCGGAGCGGTCGTAAGTTGCCTGACTTCTCAGCAACGGCCGCCGGTCGCCGCGCCATGGGCGTGGCGACCGGCGCGCTGCTCACCGGACTCCTGTTGAGCGGCTGCGGTGGCGATGACGGCAAGGTCACCTCGGAGGGCAGCCCTGCGGCGACCCCCTCCTCCGGCACCACCGCCGCGGCGGTGTCCGCGCCGCTCACCCATTCGCAGCCAACGAAGATCACCATCGAGAAGCTCGGCGTGTCGGCTCCCGTCGGCGAGATCGGGCTCCTGCCCAACGGGCGCGTAGAGGAACCGCCGCTGAGCAAGCCGAACCTCGTCGGCTGGTACAAGGAGGGCGTCACGCCGGGCGAAATCGGCCCGTCGGTCCTCCTGGGCCACGTCGACGCCAACGGCAAGCAGGCCGTGTTCTACCGCCTGAAGGAACTCAAGGCGGGAGACAAGATCCAGGTGGCGCGCAAGGACGGCACCACCGCCACGTTCGCCGTGCAGCAGATCCAGCGCGTCGACAAGAACGCCTTCCCGCACAAGAAGGTGTTCGGCGAGCAACTGGACCACGCGTCCCTTCGCCTGGTGACCTGCGGGGGAGCTTTCGACCCCAAGTCGGGCCACTACAAGGACAACGTGATCGTGTACGCCAAGCTGGCCGGTTCCTGACCAGCTGAACGCGACCGCCCGCCCGTCCACGGCTGTGGAGGGGCGGGCGGTCTCTTCTGTGGACGGCGGCCCGGCGGTGAGGCCCGTCCAGGAGCGGGGCTTCAGCGGCGGTAGAGGTTCAGCTTGTCCTCGCCGATGCGTTCGCGGAGGGCCGGGTCGTCCACGCCCTGGCCTTCGCCGGTGGCGCCGCACAGGACGGCGACCTTGCCGATGTGCTGGTTGGTCTGGACGGCGCGGGTCGCGGCGCCGGCCTCGTCCAGCGGGAACACCGCCGACAGCGTCGGGTGGATCATGCCGAGGCCGATGAGGCGGTTCACCTCGACGGCCTCGTGGTAGTTGAAGCCGTGCGAGCCGATGATGCTCTTGAGGCGCATCCAGAGGAACCGGTTGTCGTACTCGTGCTTGTAGCCCGTGGAGGAGCCGCAGGTGACGACCTTGCCGCCGCGCTTGGCGACGTAGACGGACGCGCCGAACGTCTCCCGGCCGAGGTACTCGAAGACGATGCCCGGGTCCTCGCCGACGAGGCGGCGGATCGCCTCGCCCAGCATCCGGCCGGCCTTGGGGTGGCGGAGGCCCTGCTCGCCGAGGTCCAGGTCGTTGCGGTTGATGACGTTCTCACAGCCCTGGGAGCGGACGATGTCGGCCTTCTCGTCGGACGACACGACCCCGACGGGAATGCCGCCGCCGTTCTTGACGAGCTGGGTCGCGTACGAGCCGAGGCCGCCGGTGGCGCCCCAGATCAGCACGACGTCGCCCTGCTTCATCCGGGCGCCGTGCGTCCCGACGAGCATCCGGTAGGCGGTGGCGGCGCAGAGGGTGTTGGAGCCCGCCTCCTCCCAGGTGAGGTGCGCGGGCTTGGGGATGAGCTGGTTCGCCTTGACGATGCAGTACTCGCCGAGCGAACCGAAGTTCGTCTCGAAGCCCCACGCGAGCTGCGTCTCGCTCATCATGCCGTCGTCGTAGGAGCCGTGGTCCTCCTCGTCCACATAGGACGGGGACAGGACGACCTTGTCCCCGACCTTCCAGCTCTTCACGCCGCTGCCGGTGCGGACGATGACGCCGGAGCCGTCGGAGCCGAGGATGTGGTAGGGCAGGTCGTGCCTGGCGCCGTACCAGCCCTGCCTGCCGAACTTCTCCAGGAACGCGAACGTGGGGATGGGCTCGAAGATCGCCGACCAGACGGTGTTGAAGTTGATCGCGGCGGACATCACCGCGACGACGCACTCGTCGGGCGCGAGTTCGGGCATGTCGACCTCGCCGACGTGCATGGAGCGGCGCACGTCCTTGTCGGCCTGGCCCTCGAAGATCCCGACCTCGTCCTTGCGGGTGAACGCGGCACGGAAACGGGTCGGCAGGTCGATGTCCTGCAGCTCGGGTCCGGTCGCGCCGGACCGTACGGCGTCGAGCAGGTCATGGGACTGGGCCATGGGGGTGTCCTCCGTGGAACGACGGGGTTCGGGGGGTGGGCCCTCAGCGGGCCTGGTTCGACGTGTCGGTCGGGGCAGCGTGCTCCCGCCGCCCTGCCAGCCGGCCCTCCAGGTGCGCGGCGAGAGCCTCCACACCGGGCGGGTCCAGCAGGTTGAGGTGGTGCACCCCGGGGACCGTGACGATCTCCAGGTCGGAGCAGAGCCCGCCGAACCCGTTGGTGCCGTCGAGCACGTAGCGGGCATCGCGGACGGCCCAGGGGGTTTCCTCGGGCGCGTAGTAGAGGATGACGCGGCCGTCGTACGGCCCCGGCTGGTACGCCTCCAGGGAGCGGGTGTCCTGGTGGGACGTGAGCTGGTGGGTGAGGGCCGCCGGGGGGATGTAGTCCACGAGCGGGGCCGCACGCTCCATGACCAGCGCGAACTGCGCCTCCTCGTCCAGCCCGGACAGTTCCTCGTAGGTGAGGGCGACGTCCAGGCCGTACGTTTCGTTGATGTAGTCGGCGAACGCGGAGAACCGGCGGGCGAGGGTGTCGGACTCGTCGTCCACGGCCAGCGGGAGGCCCGCGTCGAACAGCGCGACGAACTCGACGTCGCGTCCGGCGGCGGTGAGCTGCCGCGCCGTCTCGTAGGCGAGGACGCCGCCGAACGACCAGCCGCCGAGCCGGAACGCGCCGTCGGGCTGCGCCTCCAGGAGGTGCTGGACGTACCGGGCGGCGCGTTCCTCGACGGACGGCGCGTCCTCGAACCGCTCCAGGCCGTACACCGGCTGGTCGTCGCCGAGCAGGTCGATGAGCTGCCGGTAGCAGGCGGTGGTGCCGCCGGCGGGATGCGCGATGAAGATCGGGCGGCGGCCGCCGGACGCGTCACTGTGGGGGGACGACCCCCCACGCCCCCCGCAACGGCCCGGTGTCAGCGGCCGGACGGTCTGCCGCGCGGCCTCCTCGTCGGCGGCGCGGATGAACTCGGCGACGTTCTCCGCCGTCGGCACTTCGAACAGCTCACCGCGGGTGACCTCGCCGCCCAGTTCGGTCGCGACCTTGGCGACGACCTGGTCGGCCTGGTCGTCTCGGCCTCCGAGTTCGGCGAAGAAGTCGGCCGTGACGCTGACGCGGTCGACGCCCAGGACGTCCTCGAAGATGCGGACGGCGAGGCGTTCGGCGGCGTCGCGCGGCATGACGTATCCGGCTTCGGCGTTGGAGACGGCGGCGGCCGGGGCGGGGGCCGGGGCGTCCGACAGGCCCAGTTCGCCGGCCGCCCACTCCTCGAAGACGTTGACGCTCGCGCCCTGCAGCAGCACCGACGCGGGGACGGTCAGCCCCAGGTCGTGTTCGACTCCGCTCTTGATCCGGACGGCGACGAGGGAGTCGAGTCCGAGGTCGGTGAGCGGGACGGCCGGGTCGAGGCGCTGCGGGTCGAAGCCGAGAACGGCCGCGATCCGGTGCTTCACCTGCGTGGCGATCATCTGGCGGGCGGTGGCGGGGTCGACGTCCTTGAGCGCCTCGACGCCGGGCCAGTCGCCCGCGTCGCCCGCGCCGGCGTCGTCGGCCGCCTCCGTCAGCGCGGCGAAGTACGGCATGTTGCGGATCTCGGGGAACAGCCCGACCGCCGTGGCGGGGTCGAAACGCAGCACACCCGTCGCCGGCATGTCGTGGACGAGCAGCGCCTCCAGCGCCTCCGCGCCCTCCGCCGGGCTGATCGGATCGATGACGGTGACCGCCATTCCGGCCGCCCCGCCGACCTGTGACCAGGTGCCCCAGTTGATGGTGGTTCCTGGGCGTCCGCCTGCCCGCCGGTACGCCATCAGCGCGTCGATCGCGGCGTTCGCGGCGGCATAGGCGGCCTGGCCGGGCGAGCCGAGCAGCGCCGCGGCCGACGAGTGCATGACGAGCCAGTCGAGGTCGAGGTCCCAGGCGGCCTCGCTGAGCCGCCGCGCACCCTCGACCTTCGCCGTCCACACCCTGTGGAGATCGTCGGCGCCGAGGTCGGCGATCAGCCGGTCGTCGATGGCCCCGGCGCCGTGCACGATGCCGCGCAGCCGGGCGCCGCCCTCCTGGGCGACCCTGATGAGCCGTTCGGCCATGCCCGGCTTGGCGATGTCGCCGAGGACGACGCCGACGTCCACGCCGTCCTCGCGCAGGCGGGCGATCACCTTCTCGGCGTCGGCGTCGGGGCCGCTCCGCCCGGACAGCACGATGCGTCCGGCGCCGCGTTCGGCCAGCAGCCGCGCGGTGACGAGCCCGATCCCGCCGTAACCGCCGGTGATCACGTAGGCGCCGCCGCGCCGGACGACCCGCTTCGGCTTGGCCGCCGCCTCCGGCAGCCGCGCCTGCGCGAGGCGCGCCACATGGCGTACGCCGCCGCGCCAGGCGACCTCCCGCGCGTCGTCGTCGCCGAGAAGCTCCGCGACCAGATCGGCGGGACGGTCGACGTCCACATGCGTGGCCCGCTGGACGGTCCGCTCGAACGCCAGCACGCGGGTGAGCGCGCTGATGAAGGCGTGGCCGGGTTCGCCCGGCTCCCCGTCCTTCACGGGGAGCGCCCTGTGCGTCGCGACGTAGAGCCGCGGGCCGTCCGGGAGCGCACGGCTCACACCGGCGACGGTGAGGACCAGGTCTTCGTCCACCAGATCCGCGGACGGGACGAGAACGACGCCGTCGACCGGGTCGTCCATCGCCGGATGCTCGTCGGGCGGGCGGTTCGTCAGCCGGTGCCGGACGACCCGGCGCCCGCGTCCCTCCAGGCCGGCGACGGCCGCGGACGCGAGCGCGTCCTGCTCGTCGGAGAGCACCAGCCAGGTGCCCCCGCCGCCGTCGGCCTCGTCGCCGCCGGTCTCGGCGGGTGCCCGGCCCGTGTCCGGCGCGGGGGTGTCGAGTTCGGACGTGTCCGTACCGGGCAGCGGGGCCTCGTCCCAGACGAGTTCGACGAGCTTGGCGGCCACCGGGACGGGCACGTCATGGCGTTCGACGCGGCGCAGCACGATGCCGGTGGCCTCGGCGAGGACCTGGCCGTCCGCCGCGAGCAGCAGGACCGAACCCGTGATGCCCTCGTCGTCGTGGGACACCGCGGCCCGGACATGCCCGCCGCGATGCGTCGGCCCGTGCACGCGCAGGCTGCCGATGGTCTCGGCCAGCCACGTCCCCTCGGCGAGGGCGGCCGCCTCGTCCGACAGGACGGACAGGCAGCGGCCGAACACCTCGGGGTGCAGCCGGTAGTGGCGGCTGCCGCGCTCGGCCCCCGCGACCTCGGTGGCGGCGCCGGGCTCGGACGCCGCCGGGGGGCGGTGGTCCTCGCCGACGTCGGCGCTGGCCAGCCGCGTCCATGTCCCGGCGGGCGTCAGCGTGTGGATCTCCACCCGCTGCTCGGCCTCCGTGAACGTCGTCGTCACGGTCGTGTGGTCGGCGAGCGCGAGCGGCCGCTCGATCCACAGGCTGTTGACGCGGACGTCGTCGGTGCCGAGCGCCGTCGCACCGGCGGCGAGCGCCATCTCCGCGAACGCCGCCGCCGGAAGCGTCGGCAGGCCGTGGACGGCCGCCCCTCCGAGCCACGGCTGCGCGGCGAGGCCCACATCGGCGCGCCAGGCGTGCCGTTCCTCGCCGGGCATCTCCACGTGCGCCCCGAGCAGGGGGTGCTCGTCCCGTCCGCCGGACGCGCGCGCCGACAGGTCGACCCAGTGCCGCTCGTGCCGCCACGGCGACTGCGGGACGTCGATGATCCGCCCGTCCGCGGGCGCGGCGACCGCGTGGCCGTACGCGGCCAGGGTGGCGAGCTGCGCGTGGAAGGTCAGGGTGTCGTCGGTCTCCTGACCCTTGGGCGCCCGTTTGAGCGTGTGGGTGACGAGCGCGCCCGTCCCCTCAAGGGTCTCCCCGACCGCGTGCGCGAGGATGGGGTGCGCGTTGACCTCGACGAACGTCCGGAACCCGTCGTCGGCGGCCGCCGCCACGGCGTCCGTGAGCCGGACGGGGTTGCGCAGGTTCGCCGCCCAGTGGGAGACCCCGAGCCCGTCCTCACGCTCGATGAGGGCGCGGGGGTCGTCCAGGGCCGCCGTGTAGAGCTTGATGCCTTCGGCGAGGGGCGTGCCGCGTTCGGCGCCCACCTCGGCGAGGAGTTCGCGCAGCTCGGGGAGCAGCGGGTCGACCTGGGGCGAATGTCCGGCGCCCTCGGCCTGGACCATCCGGGCGAGCCGGCCCTCGGCCTCCGCGCGCTCGACGATCTCGGCGACCTGGCCGGCGTCGCCGGTGACGACGGTCTGCTTCGGGGACGAGTGCACGGCCGCGTACACCTCGGGCAGTCCCTCACCCAGGCGCGCGACCTCGTCGGCGGACGCGCCGAGGACGGCCATCGCGCCGCCGCCGACGAGCCGCGTCAGCAGGCGGGACCGGCGGCAGATGACGCGGACGCCGTCCTCCAGCGTGATCGCGCCGGCGACGACCGCCGCAGCGACCTCGCCCATCGAGTGGCCGATGACCGCGCCGGGCGTGACGCCGTACGACTTCCACATCCGGGCCAGGCCGATCTGGATCCCGAACAGCAGCGGCATCGTGACGACCGGGCCGTCCGGCTTCTCGCCCGCTTCGAGCAGCGACCACAGTTCCGGGCCGCCCTCCTCGGCGAACAGGCCGTCCAGGTCGTCGATGGCCTCGGCGAACGCGGGCTCCTCCTCCAGGAGCCGCTGGGCCATGCCCGCGCGTTGCGCGCCGTACCCGGAGAACACCCACACGGGACGGCCCGGAGCGCCGAACGCGGTGCCGTTCACCACTCCGGGGTGGGGCCGGCCCTCCGCGAGAGCGGTCAGCCCGTCGATGAGCCCGGCGCGGTCCCGGGCGGCGACGGCGGCGCGGGCTCGTCCACGGCCACGGCGCCGGTGCAGGGTCCGCGCGACGTCGGGGAGTTTGGCGTCCCGGTCCGGGAGCCACTCGGCGAGGGCGGCCGCGTGGTCGCGTATGCGGTCGTCGCTGGTGTCGGACAGCGGGAACGTCCGGACGACGGCCGGCTGGACGGTCGCCTCCTGCGCGGGGGCCTCTTCCAGAAGGACGTGTGCGTTCGTCCCGCCGAAGCCGAACCCGGACACGCCGGCACGCGCGGGGTGACTCCGCTCAGGCCACGGCGTCTCTTCCGCGACGACCGCGAGGCGCAGTTCGTCGAACGGGATGTGCGGGTTGGGTTCCTTGTAGTGCGCGCTAGGCGGGATGACCCGGTGATGAAGCGCGAGAACGGTCTTGATGAGCCCGGCTATGCCCGCCGCCGACTCCATGTGCCCGAGGTTGGACTTCGCGGAGCCGAGCAGGAGGGGCGCATCCGGTTCACGTCCGGCGCCGAGGACGTCACCGACCGCCTTCGCTTCGATCGGGTCGCCGAGGAACGTGCCCGTCCCGTGGGCTTCGACGTAGTCGACCTCACGCGTGTCGATGCCCGCGCTCGCGTACACGTCGCGGAGCAGGGCGCGCTGCGCGTCGGAGTTCGGAGCGACGAGGCCGTTGGACCGTCCGTCGGAGTTGACGCCGGAGCCCTTCACGACCGCGAGGATCCGGTCGCCGTCCCGCACCGCGTCCGACAGCCGCTTCATGACGACGGCGCCGCAGCCCTCGGCGCGGACCATGCCGTCGGCGGACGCGTCGAACGCCTTGCAGTGCCCGTCGGACGCCGTCCCGCCCGCGAGGTCGAACGTCATCGTGACGGTCGGCGACAGCAGGAGGTTCACGCCGCCGGCGAGCGCCACGTCGGCCTCGCCGCTGCGGAGCGCCTGCACGGCGAGGTGGGTGGAGACCAGCGACGACGAGCACGCCGTGTCGACGATCATGCTGGGGCCGCGCAGGTCCAGCAGGTACGACAGCCGGTTCGCGATGATGCTGAGCGCGGCGCCGGTCGCCGTGAACGGTTCGAGGGACACCAGGTCGGACGCGGTGAACGCCGCGTACTCGGGTGCGGACACGCCGACGAACACGCCGGTCCGGCTGCCGCGCAGCGACGCCGGCCCGATGCCCGCGTGCTCGAACGCCTCCCAGGCGACCTCCAGGACGAGGCGCTGCTGGGGGTCCATCACCGCCGCCTCGCGCGGGGTGATGCCGAAGAACTGCGCGTCGAACCCGGCGATGTCGCCGAGGAAACCGCCGAGCCGGGTCGTCTTGGCGAGCAGGTCTCCGACCTCGGGGGAACCGTCGTCGAACGGGTCCCAGCGGCCGTCGGGCACCTCGCGGATCGCGTCGCCCCGGCCGGTCAGGAACCGCCAGTAGTCTTCGGGTCCGGTGAGGTCGCGTTCCCCGCCGGGGAAGCGGCAGCCGATGCCGACGACGGCGATCGGCTCGTCGTTCGCGGCCTCCCGCACGGCGGCCGGTGCGGGTTCCGGACGCGTCGTCTCGGCGGCACCGCCCGCGAGCGCCAGGGAGAGCTTGTTGATCGTCGGATGTTCCCAGACGAGGGTGGCGGGGAGGGACCGTCCCAGCATCTGCTCGAGCTCGCCCGCGATCGCGACGGCGTCCCGGGACGCCAGCCCGAACTCTTCAAGCGGCCGGTCGGGGTCGATTTCGGTGACGGTGATCCGGGAGCGACGCGCGATCTGCTCGATCAGGTGCCGGCGGATCGAATCCTCACTGATCCGAGTCTCGTCCTGCGCGTTGTGCTGCGCGGCTCCGGAACGATCATTGCTCTGCATGCGGTGGGTTCCCCCCAAAACCGGGATCGTTCAGCGAAGCGGAGGAACCCACTTTGTCCTACGATGACGAACTCACGATGCGCACCCAGACCACTTTTCTCATCAGCTACTTGTCACGGTGATGACAAGACTCGGGAGTAACCATTGTGGCCTGATGGGATAGTTGAGGCGCCTTGGCCACAGTCAGGGTGGAGTAACGACCTGCCAACCAATAGTAACAATAGCGACGAGCGCTTTAGGGGGAAGCGGCGGATTCCTGACTGTGGGGATTTCACGCCGTACGCACAGTGACCCGGGGCCGGTACCGATGGGCGCTGGCGGTCGTGGCCGTCAGCGCGTTCATGACCACCATGGACAACACGGTGGTCTTCACGGCGCTGCCCACGATCATGGCCGACCTCGACATGTCGTCATCGGCCAAGGACTGGGTCGCCACCGGCTACATCCTGATGTTCTCCTGCCTGATGATCATGGGCGGGAGGCTCGCCGACGTCTACGGCTGCCGCGTCACGTTCACCTCCGGCATGGTCGTCTTCACCGCCGCGTCGGCCGTCTGCGGGCTCGCGCAGAGCTCCGACGTGCTCATCCTCGCCCGCATCGTGCAGGGCGCCGGGGCCGCGCTCGTGCTGCCCGCCACGCAGGTGATGGTGACCGTCGGACGCACCGACAAGCAGCGCTCCATCGGCAACATCGCCTTCATCGGCGCCGCGTCCAGCGCGACCGCGCTCGGCCCCACCATCGGCGGCATCATCGTCCAGCACTGGCACTGGGGCTGGATCTTCCTGATCAACATCCTGCCCGGCATCTTGGTGATCATCCTCGGGCTGTTCGTCCTCACCTCCCACGGCGACAACAAGCACGCCCGCATCGACCTGCCCGGCGTGCTGATCTCCGCGACGATGCTGTTCGCGTTCATCTACGGGCTGGAGTCCGGCAACAGGTACGGCTGGTCCAACCCGTCGGTGCTCAGCGTCTTCGCCCTCGGCGCGATCGCTCTGGTCTGCTTCGTCCTGGTGGAGAGCTGGGCCCCCGACCCGATGATCGACCTGCGGTTCTTCCGCAACCGCGTCTTCAGCGGCGGGCTGATGTCGCAGATGCTCTACGGCATCGGCTTCAACGGCATGATGTTCTACTCGCAGCCGTTCCTGCAGCGATTCCTCGGTTTCTCGCCCCCCGAGGCGGGCCTCGTCATGCTGCCCCCCGCCATCGCGATCATGGTGCTGACCCCGGTGGCGTTCCTGCTCGCGGCCAAGGTCGGCCCGCGGCCGGCGATCGGCGCCGGCATGGTCCTGATGGGCCTCGGGATGTTCCTGTTCTCCACGCTGCGGACCGGCGACGGCTACGCCGACCTGATGCCCGGCGTCATGCTCGTCGGCGTCGGAGCCGCCCTGGGCATGCCGCTGGTGATGTACGTGCTGAAGGCCGTCCCCGAGCGGCGGGCGGGTGTGGCCAGCGGCGTCATCAACGTCATCCGCGAGGCGTCCGGCGCCTTCGGCATCGCCATCATCGGCCTGCTCATCCACACCATCCCCGACGAGCGCGCGAGCGCCGCCGAACTGGAGACGTTCCGCGACGGCACCTCGTCCGGCCTCGTCCTCGGCGCCGGCCTCGTCCTCATCGGCGGCATGATCAGCGCCCTCACCCTCCCCAGCCGGCGCGGGTGGCTCGGCCCCAAGCACGGCAAGCAGCCCCCCGTCATCACCGAGCCCGGCCCCCGCGAGACCCACCCCGGCCCCCGCGAGACCCACCCCGACCCCATCCCGGTGACCCCTCTGGGTGCCCCCGTCGACCTGGCCGTCGTCAGCGCATCCCTGCCCACCGCCCACGTTCCGCTCCCAACCGCCTGGGAGGACGAACCCATGCCGGACGACCGCGTCTCCACCCCCGGCCCCCACTGGTGGACCGACACCGACGACGACGCCGACACCGAGACCAAGCCCAGCGACGACACGTTCAGCTGGCAGAAGGACATCGGCCCGCCGACTCCCTGGCCGGCGCCTCCCTCCGACCCCCCGCCCGCTCCGGCGAACGCCTGGGACGACTGGCCCGCCGCGGCCGGCGCCGCGCCCCCCGGCGAGGGCGCACAGGGCGTCACCGTCCCCGTGACCCCGCCCCCACGCGTGACGGGTACCCGGAAGGACACCCCGGCACGGCCCGCCGACGAACCGGGGACGCTGCCCGCGACCGCTGAGGGCACCCCCGCCGGGGACACCGGTGCGCCGCAGAGCGACTCCCAGCCGGTGGCGGGCACCGGTGAGCGCCCGAGCGAGGGCGTCAGGACGCTTCGTGTGACCGCCCGGCCCGTCGCGGTCGACGAAGCCGGCGCGCCGGGTGCGTCGCCGGTGGACGAGGTCGTGGGCGGCGAAGGTGCGGCCGGGCTCTCCGCGGAGGAGGACGGTGAGCGGCCGACGCCTCCGGACGGGTGGTACGAGCCTTATCTCCCGGAGGAGACCCCGGTGGACGAGCCCAAGATCGAGCCGCGTGGCGACGCCTGGTAGCGACGCCTGGTAGGAGGACAGCGTGAGCAGAATCGTGATCTTCGCGGCGGGGTCGCGGGGGGACATCCAGCCGTGTGTGGCGCTGGGACGGGTGCTGCGCCGACGGGGGGACGAGGTGCGGCTGGTGGCGAGTGCGCGGTACTCGCCGATGGTCGTCGCCGCGGGGCTGGAACTCGCGCCGCTGACCGCGGATCCGACGGAGATCCTCGAATCGGATGCCGGTCAGGAGTTGCTGGCGGGCGGGCGCAACCCGGTGAAGTTCCTCGGCGGTTTCCGGCGGATACTGGGGCCGATGGCCGAGAGACTATTGGCGGAGTGTTTGGACGCCTGTAAGGGCGCCGACCTGATATTGGGCCCCACTCTCGGTTTTCTCCCCCAGCATATCGGCGAGCATCTCGGTATTCCTTGGGCGCTGATTCATTTTCAACCCAGCCGGGCTACGGGTGCGTTCCCGCATCCGTTCGTCCCGCAGGCGCGGATGTTCGGGCCGTGGGCGAACCGGGCGAGTTTCCGGGCGGTCGACCAGATCGCGTGGCAGTTGTCGCGGCCGTTCATCAACCCGTGGCGGGACGAGGCGCTGGGGTTGCCGCGGCTGCCGGTGCGGGGCAGACGGGCGGACGGCGGGACGGTGCTGGCGTGTTTCAGCCCCGTCGTGGTTCCGCGGCCGAAGGACTGGCCGTCCAATGTGAACCTCACCGGGTACTGGTTCCTCGACGAGCCCGATTGGGAGCCTCCGGCGGAGCTCGCGGAGTTTCTGGCGGCGGGCCCCGCACCGGTGTACGCCGGGTTCGGGAGCATGGTGCCGAAGGACTCCGAAATGACCGGAATGGTGGTACGGACGGCGTTGAAGCTCGCCGGAGTGCGGGGCATCGTGCAGGGCGATCCGGACACTTCGGATGATCAGGTTCTCGCCGTCCGGGACGTCCCGCACTCGTGGCTGTTCCCGCGAATGGCCGCGGTGGTGCATCACGGCGGTGCGGGAACGACCGCGGCGGGCCTGCGGGCGGGTGTGCCGACCGTGGTGTGCCCGTTCTTCGGCGACCAGCCCTACTGGGGGGAGCGCGTCGCGTCGCTGGGGGCGGGGCCGGTTCCGCTGCCGTTCCGCGCGCTGACGGTGCCCCGGCTCGCGTCGAAGATCCGGCGTGCCGTCCGGGACCAGGGGATGGCGGACCAGGCGGGTGAGCTGGGCCGGCGGATCCGCGACGAGGACGGTGTCGGGCAGGCCCGGGAGATCATCGACTCGCTCCTCCGGTGAGATCAGGCGTCGTCCTGTACCTCGCCCCAATGCCATCCGCTGCCGTCCGGGTTGGGGACGATCGCCCGCTTGGTTCGGGGAGTGTGCGGAGGCGCCGGTTGCGGCGGGCCGTCCGCCCAGGGGGTCCACGGCTCCTCGGCCGGCCTGTATCCGCCGTTCTCCTGGCGTGACGCCGCCTCCGAACCGGGGGGCGTCTGGAAGACCAGCCTCGGTGGCTCCTGCGCGGCGGGTGGTGTGACGAGCCTGAAGGCGTCGTTCGCGTCCACCTGCTGGGGCGGCGGCGTGTGCGCCCGCGGGGCGGCTGACGGCTCGGGACGCGCGGCAGGCGGCATCGGAGGCGCGGCGGGCGGCCTTTGCGGCGCAGCGGGCGGCCTTTGCGGCGCGGGCCCGCGACCGGGCCTCCTGGGACGTCCGGCGGGCGGTGCGGCGGCCCTCGGGGCTGCGGGGGCGGCCGTGGGGTGAGCGGCACGGCGGGCCGGGGCGGGGCCGGCCTCCTCCCAGTGGAGGGCGTACGGGAAGGGCTGCTCGTCCGGCAGGCGGGGCGGGACGGCGGGGCCGGCCGCGGCGAGGGGGCTGCTGCGTTCGCGCAGGTCCATGCGGGCGTGCAGGCCGGCGAGGAAGCCCGGCAACCACCAGTTGGCGGCGCCCATGAACCGCATCGTGGCCGGGACGAGGAGGGAGCGGACGAGCATGGCGTCCACGACGACGGCGACGAACATGCCGACGCCGATGAGTTTGACGACGGTGATGCCGGCCGTGCTGAACGCGCCGATGACGACGAGGAAGAGCAGGGCGGCGCTGGTGATGATGCTGCCGGTGTGCTGCATGCCGCGCGCGACCGCGGCGCGGTTGTCGTGGGAGAGGTCCCATTCCTCGCGGATGCGGCTGAGCAGGAAGACCTCGTAGTCCATGGACAGGCCGAACACGACCGCGAGGATGAGGATCATGCTCGTCGCCTCGACGCCGCCCGTGGGGGTGAAGTTGAGCACGCCGGCGAGGTGGCCGTACTGGAAACCCCAGACGATCGCGCCGAAGGACGCTCCGATCGACAGGACGTTCATGACGATGGCCTTCAGCGGCAGCACGATGGAGCCGAAGAACATGAACAGCAGGATGAACGTGGCGATCCCGACGACCATCGCCATCTTGGGCAGCGTTTCCATCAGGCTCGACATCAGGTCCATCTGCGCCGCCGTGCTGCCGCCGACGTCGATGTGCATCGGGTGGCCGTCCTTGGACAGCGTCATATCCCGGATCTTCGTGACGAGGTCCTGGGCCTCCTGGTCCATCGGCTCGTACTTGTGCGTGACGGAGATGCGCACGCCGCCGTACGTGCCGGAGTAGCCGGTGAACTGGGCGTCCGACACGCCCGGCAGCGCCCCCAGTTCCTTTCTGAACTCGTCCAGGTAGGGCGGGATGGGGTCGTTGTCGTCGGGCTTCCAGTTGCGCGGGATGAGGTCCCCGGAGACGACGACGTCGATGGGTTCGGCGGATCCGTTGGGGAAGTCCCGCTTGACGGTCTCCACCACGGCGCGGGTGGGGCTGTCCTCGGGCAGGACGCGGGCGTCCACGCTGCCGAACTGCACGTTCATGAACGGCACGAACATCACGCCCAGGATGACGAGCACGACCGTGAAGTACGGCAGCGGATGCTTCATCACGCTGTGGCCGAGGCGGTACCAGAAGCCGCTGTTGGGGTCCCGCTGCGCGCGCTTGGACGTGGGACGCCGCCATGGCATCCGGCCGAACTCGACGCGCGGGCCCAGGAGCGCGAGGAGCGTCGGCAGCAGGACGGTCGCACCGAAGACGGCGACCATGACGGTGGCGATGCCCGCGAGCCCGATCGTCCGGAGGAACATCTGCGGGAAGAGCAGAAGCCCCGCGAGGGCGGCCGACACGGTGATGCCGCTGACCACGATGGTGCGGCCGGCGGTGGCCATGGTCGCGGACAGCGCGCCCTGCCTGACCGGACGCATCGCCGTTCTGTGCGCCTTCCTCGCGGACCTGCGAGATCTCCTGTCGCGTTCTCGTTTCCACGGTTTGCCCGCCGCGATCCCCTGCGCGGCCATGTCGCGTGCCAGCTCTTCACGGAAACGGCTGATGATGAACAGCGAGTAGTCGATCGCCAGGCCGACGCCCATCATCGTGACGACTTCCAGGGCGAAGGACGTCACGTCGGTGGTGTAGGTGACCACGTGCAGGACGGCCAGTCCGCCGATCATCGAGAACATGGCGACGATGAGCGGCAGGAACGAGGCGGTGAGCGCACCGAACAGGACGATGAGCAACAGGAACAGGGGCAGCGCGGTCATGAGCTCGGCGCGCACGATGTCGGCGACGACCTGTTCGCCGAACTCCTCGCCCAGGGGGATGGCGCCGCCGTACTGGACCTCCAGCCCGGGCGCGACGAGCTGCTCCTTGATGGCGTGGTAGTTCTCCATCATCGTCGCGCCGTCGTCGCCCTGCAGTTTCACGGCGACGAACGTCGAGCGCCGGTCGTGGGACGCGAACGAGTTCGCGGCCTTACCGTCGAACGACCAGTACGAGATGATCTCTTCGACGTTGGCCTTGGGCAGCCGCGCGATCGTGGTGACCACGCTCGTCTGGTAGCGCGGGTCGTCCACCGTCATGGTGTCGCTGCTGTAGAGGACGAGGACGTCGGGGTTGGTGCTGCCGAAGTAGGTGGCGCCCAGCTTGGCGACCAGGGTCGAGGACGCGTCCGGGTCCTCGAAGCCGCCCTCCTTGAACTTGGAGAGCACACCGAGGCCCCAGCCCCCGGCGAGGATCGTCGTGACCAGGATCAGGACAAGGCTGGTCCAGCGTCGCCGGTGGATGAGACGCCCCAGCCCCGAAAGCATGATCCTCCTGTTTCGTCACGGCCGCCGGGGAACTGCGTCGCCCGGCGGCACGTCGCCCGTCCCGGAACGACCCGGGGTGGACGCCGGCTCCCATTCTCAACCACCGGCCGCCCGCCGGGAACAGCCCACCCGGAAGGGCACGCCCGCCCAGCCGGGACGGGGGTGACGTCACACGTCTACCTACGAGACGCCAGACGAGCCTCTGTCGTTGACAGCTCGCCGTCAAGGTAGCGCTGCCGGGTGGCCGCACGTGCGATCTTTCCGCTGGACGTACGGGACACGCCACCCGGTTCGATCAACACGAACTCGTGGACGCTCATCTCGTGCTCGACGTTGATGGCGCCCCTTACCGCCGACTCCACCTCCTCGACGTCCACCCGGCCGAGGGGGACGCGGCGGTTGCGCTCGGCGACGACCACCAGCCGCTCGGTCTCCTCCCCAGGCAACGCGAACGCGGCGACGTGATCGGGGCGGATCGCCGCGTGCGCCTCCTGTGTGGTGACCTCGATGTCCTGCGGGTAGTGGTTGCGGCCGTCCACGATGATGAGGTCCTTGATGCGGCCTGTCACATACAGCTCGCCCTCGTGGACGACGCCGTAGTCACCGGTCTTCATCCAGGGGCCGGACGGAAGCTCACCCGGTTCCGACAGTTCGCCGCCGAACGTGTCCTGGCTGCGTTCGGAGTTGCGCCAGTAGCCGGGTGCCGTGTTCGGGCCGTGCACCCAGATCTCGCCGACCTTGCCGTCAGGCTGCTCGACGCACGTGTCCGGGTCGACGATCGCGACGATCTGCCCGGAGGGCCGCCCGCACGACACGAGCGCGCTGGCCCGCTCGGACGCCTCGTCGCAGAGCAGCAGGTCGCCCTGGGTCAGGATGTCGCGGTCCGCGAAGACGACCTTCGGCGGGACATCCTCGGCGGCCGCGGTGACGAACACGGTCGCCTCGGCCAGCCCGTACCCCGGCGCCTGCGCGCCCGGCCGCAGACCGGCGGACGCGAACGCGTCCGCGAACATCGACAGCGTGGACGTCCGGATCGGTTCCGCGCCGTTCAGGCACGTCGTCAGCCCGGACAGGTCCAGGCCGGCGATCTTCTCCGGCGTCGCCTGGGACGCCACGTACTCGTAGGCGAAGTTCGGCCCCGCCGTGTAGACGTTCTTGCCCGGACGTTCCGAGATCAGCTTGAGCCACCGCATCGGGTTCATGATGAACGAGACGGGGTCGGTGAAGATGGCGTGGTCGCCGTTCACGAGTGGCAGGGCCATCGTCGCGATCAGCCCCATGTCGTGGAACAGCGGCAGCCAGCTCACCAGTTCGGGATCGGGCCTGTCGGGCGCCCACCCGGCCCAGAGCTGCGCGGCGTTCGCCGTCACGTTCCCGTGGGTGATCTCCACTCCGGCGGGGCGGCGGGTGGAACCCGACGTGTACTGCAGGTACGCGAGGTCGTCGAACGCGATCGGCTCGTCGTCCCACCGTCCGGCCAGGGAGAGGTCGATCTCCTCGGCGAACACGATCTCCTTCGGCTGCGGGACGTCGTGGTCGGCGAGGAACTTCTCGACGTGCGGCAGCGCGTTCCGCGTCGTGACGATGACCGCGGGCTCGGCGTCGGCGTAGGCGCCGATCAGCCGGTCGGCGTGCCCCGGCAGGTCGGGTGAGAACAGCGGCACGGCGATGACGTGGGCGTACATGGCGCCGAGCATGGTCATCATGTATTCGAGAGTCTGCGGCAACAGCAACGCGGCGCGTTCGCCGGGACCGGTGACCTGCCGGAGGGTCGCGGCCACCGCCCGCGCGCGACGGTCGGTCTCGGCCCAGGTCAGCGTGACATGGGCGCCGGACGGGTCGGTCGAGTAGTCGACGAAGGTGTACGCCGGGGCGTCCGGCTTCTCCTTCGCCCACCTCGCGACACGCTCGATCAGCGGGGTGCGGCCGGAGCCTCCGGGAAGGAGGTCGGGAAGCAGCGAGCCCAATGCCATTGATCATTCTCCCGAGGGGACGAGCCGGGCGGGGGCCATCTGAGGGTTGGGCGCCGTCGGTGGATGTGGCGCGCGCCGGCCGGACGACTGTGTCTGGCGCCCCCCGGCAACCGGCGATGATCGTGAAGCTACCGGATGGTAGTCAGTGAGCGATATTAGCTCTCGGTCACATTCGGCAAACCCGTGTTTGTCACCGCCGTGACAAGAGGAAATCCCCTTTCACAGGTGGGCGTCCGCGCGGTCACCGACCGTGCCCGGCCTGAGTCAGCCCACTGCCGGACCGGCCTCCGCCGCCCTCGACGCGGCGCGGTCCAGGGCGATCCGCCGCCGCCACAGACCGACACAGGCCGCACCCCACAGCAGCCCGATCTCGGCCACGAGCGCAATGCCGATGACGATCGCCCAGTCCGTCTCGTCCCGTTCGCTCATCGCGGTCGGGGACATCAGCGTCATCTGGCTCTCACCGGCTGCTGACCGCGCCTGGTCCGGGACGGTCAGCGGCGGCAGGACGACCGCGCCCGGCTCGGGTGCCGACGGCGCCGACGGCGCCGCGGTCGGCAGGTCCGGCACGGCGAACTCCTGAACGCCCTGCCCTCCGGGTCCGGACGCTCCCGCCCCCGTCCCGCCGGAACCGGCTGGACCGTCAGGAACACCGGGACCACTCGCCGTTCCGGGCTTCGCACCCGCGTCCGCCTGGTCGTGCGCGCCCGGCTCACTTGCCGCCCCGGGCTTCGCACCCGCTCCGGCGGACGGCGCGGCGTCGTGGCACGCCTTGCCGCTGCCCGCCTCGCATGACGGCTTGCCGGTGGGCTTACCGTCCGCACCGGACTGACCGGCCGGAGTCGGCTTGCCATCGGCCGGAGTCGGCTTGCCATCGGCCGGCTCCGGCTCCGGCTCCGGCTCCTCAGGCCGACCGCTCGGACCGGATTCGGCAGCACCACCGGTCTCCCCAGAGGGACCGGAAGGCCCGCCGTCCGCATCGGCCTGACCACTCGGACTGGGCTTGCCCTCCTGACAGGGTTCGCCGTCCGCATCGTCACCACACGAAGGAGTGCTCTCCTGACCACCCATGGTCGGCTCGCCGCCGCTGGGCGTTCCCGCGTCCGTGGGGTCTTCGGTCCCATCGGACTGACCACCGGCGCTCGGTTCCTCTCCGCCGGCCTCCCCCGCATGGTCGATGACCGCGCGGATCGACCGGCGTTCCACGTTCGCGGCGTCTGCCACGGCGAGGACGCTCAACGGCCTCGCGGACGGGCCCGAAGCCGTCGAACTCGGCACTCGGACGGTGGCCGTTCGCTCAACCGCCGTCTCACCAAGGTCACCCAGGGCGCATCGCAGTTCGTGCCCTGCGTCCATCTCCGTGCATGCCGGCGAGTGCTTCGTCCAGGACAACGGATGTTCCGCCACCAGACGCAACGTCGCGTCCTTCGCGATCCCGCCCTGTGCGTGCACTCGGACCGTGTACGCCAACGCAAGGTCGGGGCCGGATGTCGTTCTCGCCGTCGCCGTCATGTCCATGAGTAACCGGACGGCGGCCGGGCGTTCGTCCGGTACGGCGTCGGCGGCCGGGCCGACGAGTGTCAGTGCCGGTACGGCCAGTGCGACCGCACCCCAGTGGGTCCTACGGCGCCCCGTTTGCACCCGATCCCCTCTCGCGTTTGCTCTCTCTACGGCTGCCAGGGGGGCGGCGACGCGACGCCGGGCACAGACAGTTATTGCCATGTCTCCGCATGTGTAACGTGCATCACTCCACCAACAGGCCCTCTTTCGCATAGTGAAATCGGCTCTCCGTAGAATCCGGGTGAGTCCGAGGGAAGGAGACGGGGTGGCGGAGGCCGTTCGGTCATTGGAGCGTGCGTTCGACCTGCTGGAGCATCTGGCGGACGCGGGGGGCGAGATGGCTCTGTCGGAGTTGACGGAGGTGTCCGGCCTGCCGATGCCGACGATCTACCGCCTGATGCGGACACTGGTGAACCAGGGGTACGTGCGCCAGGAGCCGTCCAAGCGGTACGCCCTGGGGCCGCGGCTCGTCCGGCTCGGCGAGGGCGCCAGCCGCCTGCTGGGCACGTGGGCGCGCCCGGTGCTGTCCCGTCTCGTGGACGAGGTGGGCGAGACGGCCAACATGGCGGTGCTGGAAGGCGATGAGGCCGTGTACGTCGCGCAGGTGCCGTCCAAGCACTCGATGCGGATGTTCACCGAAGTGGGACGGCGCGTCCAGCCGCACTGCACCGGCGTGGGGAAGGCGCTTCTGTCGCAGCTTTCCGACCAGCGGGTCCGGGAGATCCTCGGCCGCACCGGCATGGACGCGCACACGCCCAACACGCTCACCGACCCGGAAGCCCTCCTGGTCGAACTGGAACGGATCCGCGAGCAGGGGTACGCGCTGGACGACGAGGAGCAGGAACTCGGTGTCCGCTGCCTCGCGGTGCCGCTGCGGGGCGCTCCGGCGTTGACCGCGATCTCGGTGTCCGGCCCCTCAGGGCGCATGACCCGCGAGGCCGTCCCGAACGTCGTCCCCATCATGCGGGAGGCCGCCGAGCGCTTCGCCAAGGAACTGGGCCCGAACACGTGAAAGGCGAGACCATCGCGCGGATGGCCTCGCCTTCAACGGAATCTCAGTCGACGGGTTCGCCCACGAGGACGGTCGGACGCCCGCCGCGCTCCCAGGCGACGAAGTCGCCCGCGGCCTTGACGAGGATCGTCGCCATCCAGAGAGCCAGTCCGGTGTCGTCGGCGATGCCCGCGATGGGAATCATGTCGGGGATCGCGTCGATCGGGGAGACGATGTAGACGAGGCCCAGGGCGAGCAGTCCGAGCGTCCCGAAGGACATGCCCTTGTACTGCCCGCGAAGGACCGACTTGAGCATCCGGGGGACCGCGCGTACGCGCTCCCAGAGCCCAGGGGCTTCGGGTTCCAGGGTCTCGCGATAGATCTGCCAGGCCTGCCCTGCGGCGGCCGCACTGCGCTTCCTGTCCACGAGCACTCCTCATACGGACGTTCATGAGGGCGCGCCCCCGCGGCGCCCACGCTTATCTATGACGCGGCAAGTGCCGGAAATGTTCCACTGAACCGATCATGAGGCGGGTGTCACAGCCGTGGCGTCCGGACCGGCGCCGGAACGATCGTGAAACGCCCCGGACGGACACTGACCTGAGGATGCGACCAGGCGTCACCACAGGTGAGTTCTTCATCACTCGTAGGCGACGCGCAGCGGATTCACGGCGTGTTGACCGGCATGCGCTGGCAGCATGGGCCGACGCGCGGGAGGAGCGCCGCCTCCCCCGGCACGACCGGCATCGCCCTTCGACATCGCAGGAGCCGAAGTACCCGATGAGCCGAGGCACCCGATGAGCGGCAGTACCCGATGAGCGGCCTATCCGATGAGGCGCGGTATCCGATGAGCGGCGACGACGCGCATCGCCCCGTCCATGGCATCGCGGGGGGCGACCCCTACGTCGCGCTGCCCCCGACCGCGGTCGACGGAACCGCCACGGGCCCGACCCGGCTGATCGTGGCCTGGCCCGGCTTCGATCCTCCGCGCACCGCGAGCGCGCTCGCGTCCTCGATCCCGATGACGGGCGTCCCGGTATGGCGCGTCTACCTCGATCTGCCCGCCCGCCCGGACGGCGGGCTCGAATCGGGCGCGATCCTGCAGAGCGAGACCATCGAGACGTACTGCACGGCGGTCGATGACGCCGCGCAGCGCCTCCCCGCCGCCCTGGCGGACATCCGCCGCGACCTCGCACTGCCGGACGGCCCCATCGGCCTGGTCGGCTTCAGCGCGGGCGGCGCCGCCGCGCTGCTGGCCGTGGCGCGCGACGCCGTACCGGTGAGCACCGTCGCGCTCGTGGCGCCCGTCGTGGCGCCCGCACGCGCCGCACGTGCGGTGGAGAAGCGCTCCGGCCTCGAACGGTCCTGGACCGACCGCGCCGCCGCGCTCGCCGACCGGCTCGACCTCGGCGCCCTCGCCGCCGACATCGCCGGACGGGACGTCGCGACGCTCCTCATCGGCGGCGCCAAGGACCGCGTCGTCCCCGCACGTGAGATCACCGCCCTGCGCGACGAGCTGCGCCGCCACGTCACCGGCCCCGTGGAGTCCGCCACGTTCCGCATGGGGCACGCCCTGGCCGCGGAACCGGGCACCGAGGCCCGCGCGCCCATCACCGAAGCCGTGCGCGTGGACGGCGTCCTCACCGACTGGTTCCGCGAGCGCCTCGCCGCCCCATCGCCGCACACACCGGTGAACACGCGCGCGAAGGACGAGCAGCGTGCGGACGCGCCCTCCGGGGAGGCGGAGCCGGTGGACGGTGGGCATGGAGCCTGGTCCCCGGGCGCGGCCGGCGGCGTCCCCGAGACTCAGGACACGGTCCAGGCGCATCACGCGGAGTTCAGCACCAGACGCTGAACACTGCGGCCCATCGAAGGATGTGGGGTGCCTGAACCGGTGTGGGACCGCCCGGCGGGCGCGGTCGAGCGCCCGCCGGGCGGGTTCGTTCGTTTCAGGGATCAGCCGCGCGACAGGACCTCGTACCGGACGGGGATGACGCCCGCGCCCGTGCCGCCGACCTTCTTCATCGCGGCCCTGGAGAGGTCCAGGCAGCGTCTACCGGCGTACGGTCCGCGGTCGTTGATGCGGACGGTCACCGAACGGCCGTTGTTCTTGTTGGTCACGCGGACCTTGGAGCCCATCGGCAGCGTCTTGTGCGCGGCCGTCAGCTCGCTCGGGTCGAACGGCTCTCCGCTGGCGGTCATCTGCCCCTGCCAGTAGTAGGAGGCCTCACAGGAGCCCGACTCCACGGCTTTGTTCTTCTTCTTCTTCTGCTTCTTCTTCTCGGGTTCGGGCACGTGGCCGGCCTGGGTGTCGGCCTCGCGCTCCGGAGTCTTCGTCTTCGTCGGTGACGGCTCCGGTGAGCGGGTCTTGCCGCGGCTCGCCCGCGGCTGTTCCGATCGCCGCTGGTCCGCCGGCGGTGCCGTGGCCGGTGGCGCGGTCTGCGCGGCCTGGGCCGACTTCGCGGTGGCGTCGCCGTTGACCAGGGCGAACGCGCCCAGGGCGAGAACGGCGGCGGTGGCGCCAGAGATGATCATGATGGTGCGTAGGCGTGCTCGAAGAAGACGCCTGACAGGGCTACCCACAGAGGTGTCCTTTGATCGGGGACAGGGCCCCGGACGCCCGGCGTGTCGTACCGCCGTTCTCGCGGCGCGTTCAGGCGACGTCGATCGTTCTCGTCCCCGAATCCCGCGCCGCCCGCGGGCTCACAGGCCCGCCTCCGCACCGATCTTCATGGCGCCTGCGCATCGTGGTCTGGGCGCTTGCGCGTCATCGCGGTCGCGGCGTCCGGCAGGTGCGGCTGGAAAGGCATCTTCACTTTTGATCTCTAAGACGCCGCACAAGTCCTTGACCGTACGTTGTGTCCCGTGTGAATCGAGCCTCAGGGCCCTGGTTTGTGGGGTTTGTCACCCGACCTTTTGCCCTCTGAAGTGGATCAACCGCATGGGGTAACCGGGTTTGAAGATCGCATTTACCCGCACAAGAAGGTCTGATCTCGGGCAAATAACAACCGCTTGGTCAAACGAAACGGGGCGTTCCGCGGATGCCGTCCGGCACCCGCGGAACGCCCCGTTTCCTCGCCTGTTCAGCCGAGGCCGGGTACCCCCGGCAGCCCGAGCCCGGACGTGTCCAGCAGGGACACCGGGCCGTCCAGCGGGCCATCGGCCGGGGCGGCGACGCGGTCCCGCGACTTCAGCACCTCCACCACCTGGCCGACACCGTTCTCGGCATCGAGGCCGGCCCCGGCCTCGTTGACCGCGTCGTTCGCCTGGCCGAGGACGTCGTCGGCCGGCCCCGGCCGCGCGTGGCGTCCGGCGGGCGGGAAGAGCGTCGTGCCGACCGCGAGCCCGGCGGGCTGCGCGGAGCCCAGCCTGGACAGGAGGTCGGGCAGAGCCGTGCTCAGCGGCGCCTCGGCGTAGCGGCCGTTGGGGAGGGCCGTCCCCCCGCCCGGAAGGCCGCCGAGCGGGCCGCCGCCACCCAGGGTCCCGCCGAGGTCGGTGAGGCTCCCCAGGAGCATTCCGGGCAGGTCGCCCGTCGCGGCGGGGAGCTCGCCCCCGCTGCCGGGCGGGACGGGCGCGTCCCCCGCCGTACGCTGGCCGGCCTGGGGCGTCGCTCCAAGGCAGTCGCCGTCGGGCAGCGCACCCAGCGGGGTCTGGCCGGGGACCAGGAGCGAGGTTTCCGGAAGCGTCGTACCGGCGTGGGAGTTGACCGCCTTGCCCGGGTTCAGCGTGCATCGTCGTGCCGCAGTGCGGTAGCCGGGCCCGGCCGGGGCGCTCTGGAGGACACCGTCGACCGCTCCCGTGGTCAGCTCCGCGGTCTGCCCGGCGGCCATGGTGACGGGTTCGGGGAGCGTCTGGGCGACCGGCGCGGCCGCGGCGTACGCCTCGTAGAGGAGCGTGGTGGACGGGCCCGGCGCGGCGTTCGCCGGTGCGGCCGCGACCGCGAACGCGGCGGCGACCGGAGCGAGGACGGAGACGCTCAGCAGATTTCTGACGGATCGGTTCATGCTTCCCCCCGGGGTTTTCGGATTGACCCTGCACGTGTGATGTGCGCCCGCGCGGCTTGCAGAATCCGGCGCACCGTCGACCGGCGACATTAGTACAGCCCGGAGGACTCCACGGCCAATTGGAGAAGCAATTGGTAAACACCATATAGATCTACGGAAATTGATCGGCGACATCCCCGCGCGAATCAAATGGTGACAAGATTCGATAAAGTCACCCCAGAGACGCGAGACCGCCACCTGAATCCGCCACGCGAACCCATGAGCGACCCAGGGCCGCGACCCCGGGAACGCGAACGGGGGCGCCCGGCGGGCGCCCCCGTACTGGCCTGCGGGCCGACTACTCCACGGCGCCGCCGAGGGTGATGGCGTCGTCGACCTCGTTCTTGCGGGCGGCGAGCTCGGCCGCGTAACGCTCCTCGTCGACCTTTTCGGCGATCTCCTCGTCCTGTTTCATCAGCGCCTCAAGGTCGGCCTTGGCGTTGTCGAGGACGCCCATGTCCGTGTAGGCGGCCTGCACCTTGTCGCCCCACAGCCCCACGTCCCGGACGCACGGGACGATGCGGCTGAACAGCAGCGACTGATAGAGCGTGTACATGTCGGAGTTGTCGACGAATTCCATGCACTTGTCGACGGGCATGTCCAGCTGCTCGAAGACCTCGCGTCCCTTGAAACGGTCCCGCATCAGGTAACAGCCCTCGACGACGAACTCCTCACGCTCGGCCCGCTCCTTGTCGGTGAGCTCCGCGTAGTAGTCCTTGAGCGCGAGCCGTCCGAACGCCACGTGCCGCGCCTCGTCCTGCATGACGTAGGCGAGGAGCTGCTTGACCAGCGGGTTGGTCGACATGTCGCGGTAGAGGCCGAACGCGGCGAGGGCGAGGCCCTCGATGAGGACCTGCATTCCGAGGTACGGCAGGTCCCATCGGCTGTCCTCCAGCGACTCGGCGAGCAGCTTCGCCAGGTCCTGGTTGACCGGGTAGTACATGCCGATCTTCTCGTGCACGAACTTCGTGTAGAGCTCGACGTGCCGCGCCTCGTCCATCGTCTGGGTGGCGGCGTAGAACTTGGAGTCCAGGTCGGGGACGGACTGGACGATGCGCGCCGACACGTTCAGCGCGCCCTGCTCGCCGTGCAGGAACTGGCTGAACAGCCACGAGCCCTGGTGCCGCCCGAACTCGTCGCGCTCCTTCTGCGACATCTTCTCCCAGATGTCGGAGCCGAAGAGCGGGTTGAAGTTCTCCGGCAGGCCGGCGACGTTGTTCGGGTCGACCTCAAGGTTCCAGTCGATGCGCTTCTGCGCGTCCCACTGCTTGTCCTTGCCCTTCTGGTACAGGTTCAGCAGCCGGTCGCGGCCCTCGTCGTACTCCCAGGTGAAGCGGGTATCGCCCGCCATCGGGACGTTCCACGTCTCCGTCGGGACAGGCGTGGAGTAGAGGTCGTAGGAACTCACGGGGGGATCCTCCTCGGGGGATGACGCCGCGATCGCGACGCGGGTGTGCTCCGCCCACGGCTTTACATACCTTCGTAACATGTAAAGCGCCACGAGGCCAGCCTCATGCAAGAACCCACTGACGAAATCCACCGCCGGACCGCCCCGGCAAGGCGGCGGTCAGCGGGACTGGAGCGCGTCCAGGCCCACGGCCTGGGCGATGACCAGGCGGCGGTCGAGGCGCGGTTCCCTGATCTCGACGACGTAGCGGTCGCGGATGCCGAACTTCTTGTCGACCGAGAAGACGACCTCGTCACCGGCGTAGAAGTCGAAGTGGTACGGCCAGGCGAACGGCAGGGCGTCGACGTAGGGGATGATCTGCCAGACGCGGCGCAGCAGCGCGATGGCCTTGTTGCGCTCACTGCCCGTCGTGACGCCGAGGCCCGGCTGCTCCAGGTGCCAGGTGGAGGCGAGCAGCGACTTCTTGAAGTCCTTGCGGAAGACGCCGATCGGCCGGCCGTCCGCGTCCGTGACGTCGTACGCGGACGCGAGGTCGATGCGCTTGCGGGCCTTGAAACCGAGGATCGGACGGGTCTTGGCGTCGTCCGCGTACAGGGTCACCTGCTCCTTGAACGCCAGGCGCTTCTGCTGCGCGAACGCGAGGAGCTCGCCCTCCCCGCCGCCCGGCGCCTCGGCGTGCACCTCGTACTGGTTCACCATCAGGCGGATCCGCTGCCGGATCAGCAGCCTGTTCTGCGCCTGAAGCCGTTCGTCGTCCAGCGGACTCACCCGTTCTGTAGCGTTTTGGGGAGTCTGGCACAGACGAAGTCTTCGGTCAGGACTCTTCGATGTGCGAGGCCAGATAGCCGTGGATCAGCCGCTCCGCCTCGGCGACGATCATCGGGTCGCCGTTCGGGTCGCTGCGGAACGCCATCTTCAGCACGGCGTCGCCGGCCTCGACCGAGATGGCGAGAGCGGTGGCGAGGCCCGGGGTGTCGCGCAGGTCGAACGTCTCGATGATCATCTGGCGGAGCCGGTCGGCGACGACCGCGTTGTTGTCGGCGTCGGAGTCGAGCAGGTTGACGTCCGCGACGTCGCCGAACCGCAGCACCCGGAAGCCGGGGACGGTGCGGTGCATCTCCACGAAGATCTCGATGATCGCGCCGACCGTGTCGGACCAGTCGGCGAAGTCGTCCTCGGCCAGCCGCGCCGAGATCCGCTCCCCGAACACCTCCAGGTTGCGCAGGGCGAGGGCCTGCGCGACAGCGCGCTTGTCGGGGAAGAACTGGTACACCGAGCCGATGGCCACGTCGGCGCGCTGCGCGATGCGCGTCGTGGTGAGGCCGTCGTAGCCGTCCTCGTCGAGGATGCCCGCGCATGCGTCGAGCATCCTCTGGACGCGTTCGGCACTGCGGCGCTGGGCGGGACGACGGCGGAGCGGGGTCCGGATCTCGGTCACCCCACCATTGTCACCCGAACGTGACGCCGCTCGGCATGCGCGACCTGCCGTTCCCCACCGGCAGGTCACGGGAGTCTTCCGTGCACACCACCCGAGCACCTAATATCCGAAAGCTATTCGCATTTTGGGCCAGGACAGGGGAGAGGGACGCGATGGGGCTTCCGGAAGGCTTCCGCTGGGGTGTCGCCACCGCCGCCTACCAGGTCGAGGGCGCGGTGGACGAGGACGGGCGGGGACCGTCCACCTGGGACACGTTCTCCCACACGCCGGGATGCGTCCGCGACGGCCACACCGGCGACGTCGCCTGTGACCACTATCACCGCTGGCCCGAGGACGTCGCGCTCATGGCCGGTCTCGGCGTCGACTCCTACCGGTTCTCGATCGCGTGGCCGCGCGTGCAGCCGTCCGGAAGCGGCGCCGTCAACACCCGGGGACTCGACTTCTACGACCGCCTGGTCGACGGCCTGCTCGCCGAAGGCATCGCCCCCGCCGCGACCCTCTACCACTGGGACCTCCCGCAGCCCCTCGAAGACGCAGGCGGCTGGATGGAACGTGACACCGCCTACCGGTTCGCCGAATTCTCCTACCTCGCCGCCGAGCGGCTCGCCGACCGCGTGGACATGTGGATAACCCTGAACGAGCCGGTGGTCGTCATGGCCTACGGCTACGCGTTCGGGGTCTACGCCCCCGGTAGGGCCCTCATGCTCGACGCGCTCCCCACCGCGCACCACCAGCTCCTCGGCCACGGACTCGCCGTCCACGCCCTGCGCAGCCGGAACGCCCGCAAGATCGGCCTGACGAACCACTACTCCCCGGCCTGGGCCGCGTCCCCCGCCGACCAGCCGGCCGCGGACGCCTTCGACACGTTCATGAACCGGCTGTTCACCGACCCCGTCCTCCTTGGGCGCTACCCCGGCATCATGGACGACGCGCCGTTCATCCGCCCCGAGGACCTCAACGTCATCGCCACGCCCATCGACTTCCTCGGAGTGAACTACTACCAGCCGACGCGGCTGACCACGCCGTCCGAGGGGCCGCTCCCCTTCGACATCACCGACATCACCGAGTACCCCACGACCGGCATGGGCTGGCCGATCGTCCCCGACGCGTTCCTTTCACTGCTGCGTACGCTCGACTCCAGGTACGACCTGCCGCCGCTCTACATCACCGAGAACGGCTGCTCGTTCCCCGACGAGATCGGCCCGGACGGCGTCGTGGACGACTCGTCCCGCATCGACTTCCTGGACGCCCACATCAAGTCCATGCGAACCGCCATCGACGAGGGCATCGACATCCGGGGCTACTACGCGTGGTCACTCTTGGACAACTTCGAATGGTCGGAGGGCTACCACCCGCGCTTCGGCCTCGTCCACGTCGACTACGAGACGCAGAAGCGCACACCGAAGAGGTCCTACACCTGGTACCGCGACCTCATCGCCTCCTCTCGGAAGCACGCCGGCTCACGGTGACACCACCGGTCGCGGCGACGCCACCGGACGAGCGGTGGCATGCTCGGCGCATGGACACCCCCGAATCACTCGCGGACGTGCGGGCCCGCATCGACGGCATCGACGGTGAACTCGTCCGGCTGCTGGCCGAACGGCAGGGCCTGGTGCGGGCGGCGGCCGCGTTCAAGGCCGACGAGCAGGCCGTCCGCGCACCCGACCGAGTGGAGAAGGTCGTCGCGCTGGCACGCGAGCGCGCCGCCCGCGCGGGCCTCGCACCGGAGGTCGCCGAGTCGGTGTGGCGGGCGATGATCAGCGCCTTCATCGACCTGGAACTCGCACACCACACAGCCGCACGCCGGTCCTGAACACACGGCCGCGCGCTTCCGGGCCGGTCTCGGACACGAGGTCAGAACGCCCGCGGACAGTCCCCCCGCTCTGCTCACGCCGTGGAGGTCCCGAATGCACGACCCCCGTCCGCTACGTCCGAACGACCCTCGCGAGGTCGGCGGGTTCCGGCTGACCGCCCGGATCGGAGAGGGGGCCCAGGGCAGCGTCTTCCTGGGCGAATCGGACACCGGGCGGCGGGTCGCGGTCAAGCTCCTGCACGCCGACTTCGGACGGGACGCCCGTGCACGCACCGGTTTCGAGCGGGAGCTGGCCGCGGCCCGTCGCGTCGCCGCGTTCTGCACCGCGCCCGTCCTCGCCGCGGAGGCGGACGGGGACACGCCGTACATCGTCAGCGAGTACATCGACGGGCCGACGCTGCGTGACCTGGTCTCGGAGCGCGGCGCGTTCACCGCCGGCGAACTGACCCGGCTCGCCATCGGCACCGCGACGGCGCTCGCGGCGATCCACGAGGCGGACGTCGTCCACCGCGACTTCAAACCGGCCAACGTGCTGCTCGCCGCGGACGGTCCGAAGGTCATCGACTTCGGCATCGCCCGGCCGCTGGACGCCACGTCCGCGACCATGACCGGCGCCGTCGGCACGCCCGCCTACATGGCGCCGGAACAGGTGGCCGGGACCACCGGCGGCGCGCCGCTGGACATGTTCGCGTGGGGCTGCACGATGGCGTTCGCCGCGAACGGGGTCCCGCCGTTCGGCAGCGACTCCGTGCCGGCGATCATGCACCGGATCCTGCACGGCGAGCCGAACCTGGGCGCGCTGACCGGGGACCTGCGCGAGCTGGCCGCGTCCTGCCTGGCCAAGGACCCGGCGGCCCGCCCGACCGCGCTGCAGGTGCTGCAACGGCTGCTCGGCACCGGGACGGACGCGAACCTCCTGGCGGAAGGCACCTCGGCCGCCGCCCTCCCCGCTGCCCCGCCGCCTCCCGCAGGGGCGCCTCCGTTCGCAGCGCCGGACGGCGCGTTTCCGCCCGCCGTACCGCTTCCGCCCCAGCCTCCGCCTCCACCGGGGTTCCCGCATCCCACGCGTCCGGCGGCATCTGGACGGAGCGGCCGCCCGCTGCTCATCGCCGCCGCAGCCGTGACCGTTGTGGTGTTGAGCATCGGCAGCGGCGTCGCCACGATCCTGCTCGGGGACCGCGAGGGGGCCGAAGCCGAGGGCGGCAGGCCGGTGGCCCGGTCGGCCCCCGCCACCGCCGCCGCCACCGCGAACGGCTGCGGCTATGAGCCCGTGAAGGACGGGCAGGTGAAGGACGTCGGGACGCCGCCCGCGTCATCGGCGCTGCCGGTCGGCGCGACCGTCAAGACCAACCTCGGCACGCTCGAACTGGAGCTGGACGCCGAAAAGGCCCCGTGCTCGGTGAACTCCCTCGCCCACCTCGCAAGGAAGAGGTTCTACGACAACACGGCATGCCACCGGCTCACGACGAGCCCGGCACTGAAGGTCCTGCAATGCGGCGATCCGTCGGGCACCGGAACCGGTGGCCCCGGCTACGAGTTCGCCAACGAGAACACGACCGGCGTCCGCTACACCCGGGGGACGGTCGCCATGGCCAACGCAGGTCCGGACACCAACGGCAGCCAGTTCTTCATCCTTTACGATGACGCACCGAATCTGCCCGCCGACTATCCCGTCATCGGCCGCGTCACCTCCGGCATGGAGATCGTGGACAAGGTCGCCGGCGCGGGAGCGGGTGACGGCGGCGCCGACGGCGCACCGAAACAGAAGATCACCATCACCGAGTTCCGGACACCCGCGAGTTGACCCCGATACTCGGCCGGGGCGGCACTGCGGTCCCGCATGGCATGCTGCTGTGGCTTACCGACTGCGGCTTGATGGGGTTGACGTGGATCTGTACGCGGCGTTCGCAGATGTTCCGCGGCCTGCGGAATTGCACGGATGCCCGTGCTGTGTCGCCGCCGACGAGGGAAGGCCGCTGCTCGCCGCGCCGCTCCGCGACCTCACCGCCGAAGACCTGGCCCGGTACGCGGCCAAGGCGTTGAACACGTGGGGCGGCCCCCAGGAGTTCCGCTACTTCACACCGCGGCTGCTGGAACTGGCCGCCGACGACGCCTTCGGCTGGCCGGACGCGGAGATCGTCTTCATCAAGCTCGGCGAGGCGGGCTGGCGGGACTGGCCCCAGCGCGACGCCATCGTCGATTTCCTCCACGCGTACTGGACGCGGACACTGGCATCTTTTCCCGGCTGTCCCTCCGCGGACACGGCCCTTTGCGCGCTCGGCGGCGCAGGTCCCGATATGGAGCCTTTCTTGGACGAGTGGGGCAGGCTGACGTCCGAACAGGCGATCAGGCATCTGCACGAGTTCGTCAGCCTCGACATGGTCTGGCGACACGGCCGTCCGCGGCTGGGCAACGCGTTCTGGGACACCTCGTCCCGTGCGTATCGGCAGGTCATCGCCTGGCTGACCGGCGGTCCGGCGGCCGAAGCCGTCGACGCCGCCTTCGCCCGGACGGAGGACGAGGCGGTCCTGCGCCTCCTCGCCGAAATCGACTCCCGGCTAATCCACGGCTAATCCCGGACACCCTGTGACACCAAGGCCGTGGCCGGGACGGGTCGCGTGGTGCGGCGGCTGAAGCAGTCGACGGTCAGGCTCGCCGGCAGCGGCGGATCAGCTGCTACGAGGCGGCTTCCAGTGGCAGGTCGCCGCCGCGCCAGGTGGCCGCCAGCTCCTGCACCGGCACGTCGAGCGCCTCGCCGAGGCGGACGATCGTGCCGAACCCGGGTGAGGGCAGGCGGCCGGTCTCGATCTTGCGCAGGGTTTCCGGTGAGATGCCGGCCGCGTCCGCGACGTCCGCGAGGTCGCGTTCTGCCCGCATGTGGCGCAGCAGGGCACCGAGACGCCTGCCGGCTTCGATCTGTTCGGGCGTGAGCGGCTGGCGGACCATGTCCCCCAAAGTAGACTGGTATTTCTATACCGTCAATCACTAGAGTGCCGGTATACAAATACCAGCACCCCCTTGTACGTGAGGTACTCGTGATCGAACTGAAGACGCCCGCGGAGATCGAGCGCATGCACGTGGCCGGGCGTTTCGTCGCCGAGGTGCTCTCCGAGGTCGGCCGGCTCGCCGCAGTGGGCGTCAACCTCCTGGACCTGGAACACCACGCGCGCGCGATGATCAAGCAACGCGGGGCGCAGTCGTGCTACTGGGACTACGCGCCGTCCTTCGGCCGCGGCCCGTTCCGCAACGTCATCTGCCTGTCGGTCAACGACGCCGTCCTGCACGGCCTGCCCCACGACTACACGCTGCGCGACGGGGACGTCCTCAGCGCGGACCTCGCGGTCGGCATCGACGGCTGGGTGGCCGACTCGGCGCGCACGGTCGTCGTCGGCACCGCCGACGAGGAGGACCTGCGGATCATCCGCGCCACCGAGGAGGCACTGGAGGCGGCGATCGAGAAGGCACGCCCGGGCAACCGCCTGGGCGACATCTCGGCGGCGATCTGGGCGGTGGCCCGCGACCACGGCTATCCGGTCAACAACGAGTTCGGCGGCCACGGCCTCGGCCGCACCATGCACGAGGACCCCCACGTGTCGAACAAGGGCAAGGCGGGGCGCGGCCTCACCCTCCGCCCCGGCCTGACCCTCGCGATCGAACCCTGGCTCGCCCGGACGACCGACCGGATCGTCTACGACCCCGACGGTTGGACCATCCGGTCGGCCGACGGCTCGCGCACGGCCCACTCCGAGCACACGGTCGCCATCACCGAGGACGGCCCCCTGGTTCTCACCCGGCGCGAACCGGACCGCACCGCGACGAACGCGGATCCGCCGGCTCGGCCATCCACGGAGGACGCCTAACGCCCCGGCGGCGGCGGGAGCGTGCCGGGCGGCGCGTCCCGGACGTTCTCGTCACTCCGGCAGGGCCGCCGGCACAGTGGGATCCTGGTCGGCGCGCGTCGTGCCCAGGGGGTCGGCGAGGAGGGCGGCGAAACCCAGTTCGGCGGCGCCCGCCAGGGTGGAGTCGTAGCCGAGTGCGGCCGTCCGGAGCGCGACGCGTTCGCGGGAGACGGGCAGGACGCCGGCGTTCACGCGGGCACTGACCTGCGCCGCCGACCCCCGATAGATCTCGCTCAGCATGCCGCCGAAGACGACGACGCCGGGATTGAACAGGTTGATCAGGTTGGTCACGCCGATGCCGAGCCAGTCGCCGACGCGGTCCAGGGCCGCGCGGGCGGCCGCGTCCCCGTTCTCCGCAGCCTCCACGACGGCGCGCACGCCCTCGCGCCCGATCGGCCCGCCGGTGCGTCCGGCCGCCTCCAGCAGCGCCGATTCGCCCACCTCCGCCTCCAGGCAGCCACGAGAACCGCAGTTGCAGGGACGGCCGCCATACGGATTGACGATCATGTGCCCGAGTTCGGCGGCGTAGCCGTCGTCGCCGTCCAGCAGCCTGCCGCCGACGATGATGCCGCCGCCCACCCCGACGTCCCCGTGGAGGTAGACGAGGTTCCGGCTGCCGACGCCCGCACCGCGTTCGTGTTCGGCGAGTGCGCCCAGATGGGCTTCGTTGCCGACGGCGACGGGCAGCCCCAGTCCCAGCCGCCGGCCGAGGGCCGGACCGAAGTCGACGTCCGTCCAGCCGATGGTGGGTTCCAGGCGCACCTTCCCGTCGGCGGCCCCGATCAGGCCGCAGTACGACGCGCCGACACCCACGCATTTCGCGCCGGGGGGAGCGGCCGCCACGAGCGCGCCGCCGAATTCGGCGAGGGCGGTGACCACCTCGTCCAGGTCGTCCTGGCCGCGGCGCCGTGCCGTCTCCCTGCGCTCCAGAACCGTGCCGCCGAGCCCGACCCTGGCGGCGACGAGCCGGTCCACCGCGACGTCGAAGGCCAGCACGTACACCTGACCGGTCGCGGGACGGACCACCAGCGACGGCCGGCCCGCCCGGCCCGTCGTCGCCGACGTCTCCTCGCGCACCAGGCCCGTCGCGGCGAGCTTGGCGATCAGTGTCAGGATCGTGCTCCGGTTCACGCCCATCCGGTCGGCCAGTTCAGTGCGCGACACCGCCCCGTCCCGGTGCACCTCACGCAGCAAGGCCCCGAGTCTGCGCTGCCCGGTCGCCGGTGGAACCTGCCGTCTCATGCCGGTGACACCCGGCAGGAGCGAGGACGACACGGCTCCTCCTCTCACAAATGGGACACCACCAAGTTACCCAAGCGACCGCGCCGCCTACGCGGCGATCAGTGGTGGTCTGCGGCGGCCAGCCGGTATGTGGTGCCGCTGCTTCCCTGCACCCAGGCGTCGGGCAGCGCCGCGGCCAATGCGTGCTGGGCACGCCAGCCGGTGCAGTGACCTGGGACGACGAAACTCGGGGCGAACTCCGTCAGGGCGTGGACGGTGGGCTCGATGACCGGTTCGAACGCCGGGCCGCCCAGGTGCAGCCCGCCGACGAGGGCGTGCAACCGGTCCACTCCCGTCAACCGCCGCGCATGCCGGACGATGTTGATCGCGCCCGCGTGGCCGCAGCCCGTCAGCACGACCAGGCCCCGGTCGCGGACGTTCACGACGAGAGCCTGATCATCGGTGACCAGCGGGTCGTGGACCCAGTCGGTACCCGTCCAGGCCTGGTGCGGGGGCGGCATACCGCGCTCGAACTCCGTCGTGCGGTCCACCTCGCCGGTGATCAGCACACTGCCGTCCAGCAGGAGCGAGGGCTCACGGCGTTCGACGACCTCGAAGCCCTCCCCGTCCAGCGCCCGCCTGCTCAGGGTCGGGAGGTCCTCCGTCTCCCGGCCGGGTACCGCGATCCTGCGTTTCGTCCACGCCCGCGGGTGCAGCACCATCGGCAGCGACCGGACGCCGCGCGCGCCCGCCAGCCCGGCCAGCCCACCCGCGTGATCGAAATGACCGTGGCTGAGCACGACGGCGTGGACGTCGCCGAGGTCGATGCCTAGCCGTCCGGCGTTGGTGACCATCGCGTGCGGTGACAGGCCCGTGTCGAACAGCAGCGTGTGCGAGCGACCGGCCCGGCGCACCGTCACCAGCGCCGAGAACCCATGCTCCGCGATCATCCCGGTGGGGGTGCGCCCGTCCTCGAACTGCGGCGCCTCCACCATGCCGGCCCCGAAACCGGCCCGCCGGGTGCGCTCGTCATCGGTCAGCAACGCGTCATAGACGTTGTCCACCAGGGTGACGATCTCGACCTCGTCCACCGGCTCCAGCGCAATGGGGTCGACCGCCGCCCCGGCCGCCGGACGCGGCATGGACGCCGCCGCTTCCCCTTGTGTGCCCGCTGTCTCGCACATACCAGCACCCTAACCTCAGCCTGCGGAGGCCTGGACGTCTCATCGTCCACGAACGCAGGACGGCAGATGTCCGAAACTGTTCGGAAGGCGTCAGCCGATCAGGAGGCCGAGGCCCAGCAGGAAGGCCATGCCGCCGACGCCCCGCAGGGGGATCCAGCGGAACGACACGTCCGCCCGGCGCGATGTGAATGACAGGATCGAGGCGTGCGTACCGATATGACGCTTCGGCGGCTTGATGATCGTCTGCTGCTGCGGTTGCTGGATGCCGCAGTGGCGGACGCGGACCCTCTTGAGGTGATGCCACCGGTGGCCGGGCCGCCGGGGTGGACTGCGGAGCGGCGGGACGCGTTCTTGCGGTTTCATCGTTCGAGGGCATTGGCGGCCGAACCGGTGGAGGCCACGTACGCCATCGTCACGGGGGAGGCGGTGGTCGGTGCTGCCCGGCTGTGCCCGATGGAGGATGCGAAGAGGGCGGCCGAGGCCGGGGCGTGGATCGGACGTTCGCATCGGGGCGCCGGTTTCGGCGGTGCCGTCCTGAAGCAACTCCTGGCCATCGCGCAGGCGGACGGATTCGAATCCGTCTTCGTCAGTACGACGCCGGACAATATCGCCGCGCAGAAACTGCTCACGGCGTCGAACGTGGAACTGGTCCGCAAGGGCGACCAGGTCACAGGGTGGGTGACCGTTACCGCTGCCGAGTGAACGCCGGGATGGCCCACCTCGGCACCGGGCATCCGGTCGTCGGGTCACGGGGTGGTGAGGCCCAGCAGGGGCAGGCATGGCGGCAGGCCCTCGATGGTGACGGGGACGGTGCGGTGACGATCCCAGTCGGCGCGGCTGAGGCGCAGACGGCCATCGGGGACCAACGCTCCCCGGACCACGCGCCGGTCGACGCCGTCGGGTCGATAGCCGAGTTTGCGTGAGACGGCATGGGAGGCGTGGTTGGTCACGAAGGCCACGGAGGTCGCCTCTTCGGCGTCCAGGCCGTCGAAGGCCAGGTGCAGCACCGCCGCGCGCATCTCAGTGCCGATCCCCTGGCCCTGGTGACGCTGACCGAGCCAGGAGCCGGTGGCCACCTCACGGGTGATCGCCAGTTCACTCGCGCCGATGCTCTGCATCCCGACCACGGCGCCGGCATGGAGGACGCAGAGGTCGAGTGTCCATTCGCCCGGCTTCCACGCCCCCAGGTTCTGCCAGTGGTGCTGGATGACATTCCGCGCGACCTCGGCCGGCGGCTGGTCGGTCCACGGGGTCAGAAACGGCATCTCTTCGGGGACATGGATGCCTTCGGCGGCCAGCTCGGCGAGGGCGGACAGTTCCTCGGGCGACGGCAGCCGTAGTTCAAGCCGCGGCGTGCTCAGTCGTAGGTTCAGCAACGGGAAATGATCAGCGAGCATCTCCTCATCCTGGCCGCCGCGTCGGCCGCGGTCGATCTGAATATTCGCGGCCGGCGGTGAAGCGTCAGGGCGGCGGACGGCGGACGGTGAGGGTCGCTTCTATGCCGTAGTGGTCGGACAAGGCCGTCGTGTGGCCGCCGGGTAGGCGGATCTTCTCTTTGAAGACCAGGCGCGGAGCTGCTTCCATGCCGGGTCGGACGAGGATCTGGTCTATTGGCTTGAGGTCCGCGTACTCAGGGCGATAGGTCGGTTGCGTGTCGCCGGCCAAAGCGTCCTGGAGGCCGGTGGCGGACGCGAAGTCCTTGAACAGGGGGTAGTCGCGGGGGACGTTGAAGTCGCCCATGACCACCATGGGTTCGGCCGGGTCGATCCTGCCGATGAGGGCGGCGAGTTCGCGCAGTTCGGATTCCTCGGCCTTCGTGTACGCGTTGGACGGGGCCCAGTGCATGTCCATGTTCGCGGAGAGGTGTGTGTTCACGACCGTCAGGAAGCCGCCGGGGAGTTGGACGCGTGTGAACAGGGCGCCCTTGCGCAGCAGCCATTCGGGGCGGGCCGGGCGGGTGGGGGTGAACGGCTGGAAGTGGAGGCGGGTGATCGGCCGTCGGGAGAGAGTGATCAGGCCGCCGCGCACCACCGGGAAGGTCGATGCGTGGGCGGTGTACGGGTACGATTTCGCGGCGCTCCGCAGGTGGACCAGATTCCGCGGCGATATGACCTCTTGCAGGCAGACGACGTCGTAGTCCGATCGCTCCATGATCTGGGCCAGCACGCCCAGGCGCGCTCGGGAACGGCCTCGGAACAGCGTGTTGAAGGTGAGGACGCGGGCCTTCATCGCAGGAGGTATTCGTCGGGCGGGCGTCGCACGTCGTCCCACGTGGCCATGCACGCCACTCTACGGGACGGTTCGCTGATGTCGCGCGCTCCAGTGCAGTGTCCTCATGTCTGCATTAATCAGTTGATAGCACACATTTGGGACTATCTCGTCGACGCGGTGGACTATCTCGTTCGCGTTGAAGAGCGCGGTGGCCTCGGGCATCATTGATGCCCCTTGCCCGTCTTCCCCTCAACGGCAAGCAGCCCTGTTCGATGCCACGCTGTGGTCGTTTGTCGTGCTTTCATGTGCGGCTGGAGACGGGCGCCGTCTCCGACGACCTGCCGCGGCCGGGGAGCCGGTGAGATCTTTCGACCGGCTCGCCCTCGCACGATCCCGGTATGACATTACGCAGCGTGGCTGCATCCGGGCATTGCCCGCCGCCCGGCGGCTTTCCATACTGGGCGGGCAATGCCGAACGCGGACGGACGACAAGGGGTCGGCATGGGATTCCAGCTTGGCTTGTTCTCACCCAACACCGAATCGGGACTCGCGATCACGACCGCTCCGGAAAGGTGGCACGCTACCTGGGACAACAATCTCCGTCTCGCACGTCTCGCGGATGAGGCGGGCATCGACTTCCTGCTCCCCGTCGCGCGGTGGACGGACTGGGGGCCCGACACCGACTTTCACCGGAGTGCCCTCGACCCGCTCGTGTGGGCGTCCGGTCTCCTCGCCGCCACCAGCCGGATCCGCGTGTTCAGCACCGTCCACACCGCGTTCCACCACCCGGTCGTCGCGGCCAAGCAGCTCGCGACCGCCGACCATCTCAGCAAGGGGCGGATCGGGCTGAACATCGTCGCGGGCTGGCACGCCCCCGAGTACGAGATGTTCGGGCTCACCCTGCCCAACGACCACGACACGCGTTACGCGCTCGCGCAGGAATGGTGGGACGTCGTCAAACGCATCTGGTCGGCGGACGAGCCGTTCGACCATGAGGGGCAGTTCTTCCAGCTCAAGCATGTGGTGGGGAGGCCGAAGCCGTACAACGGGCACAGCCTTCCGGTGATCAACGCCGGGTCGTCCACGCAGGGACGGTCGTTCGCCGCCCGCAACGCCGACCGTGCGTTCACCGTCGTCGGAGGCCCCGGGGACGGGGCGGAGATCGTAAAGGCCATCCGCGCGGAGGCCGCGTCCCACGACCGGACGGTCGGGGTCTTCACGCTCGGGCACGTCGTGTGCCGGCCGACGCGATCGGAGGCGGAGGACTTCCTGCGCTACTACGCCGACGAGCACGCCGACTGGCCCGCCGTCGACGAGGTGATGCGGTTGCAGGGGTTGCACGCGCAGTCGTTCACGCCCGAGATGCTGCAGGTCTACCGGGACCGCTTCGCGGCCGGCCACGGAAGCTGCCCCCTGGTCGGCGACCCCGACGACGTCGCGGACGGACTCGCGGAGTTCGCCGATGCGGGATTCGACGGTATCGCTCTGTCGTTCCTCAATTACGCTGATGAGCTGGGCTACTTCGCCGCCGAGGTCATGCCGCGGCTGCGAGCCCGCGGTGTCCTGTCCGCCGACCTCAACGAAACGGCTCCACCGACACGACCATGACTTCTCCCGAGACCTCGCCGCCCCTGTCGGGCTATCAGCGGGTCGTCAGCAAGGACATCGATGTCCTGCACGACACGGTCGAGCCGTTCGCCGTCGGGCACGACCTCCACGCCCGTGAGCCGGGCGTCGCGCTGGACGGTCTCGTCAACGCCGTCGGTGTGGGCTCGGTCAATCTCGTCTGGGTGCGCTACGGGGGCGGTGGAGTCATCGTGGACACGCCTCCGACCGGCGGACACTTCGCCATGTGCGCGCCGATCGCACCGATGGGCGTCGAGTACCGGGCGACCCGCAGCCGGGACACGGCGGGCGGCAGTCTCGTCCTGTCCCACGACGAGGCGATGCGGATGACGCCGCACCCGACGCTGGGCTGCCTCGTCATCGCCACGAGCACCGGCCGTCTCGCCGACCATCTCGACGGCCATCTGGGACGGGAGCACAGCCCGCCGCTGCGTTTCCACAGCGTGGACGGGCCGGCCGTCACACCGTCCTCGATCGTCGAACGCACCTGGCGGCACGTCTGCGACGTCCTCGACCACGCGACGGCGGAAGGGGGCCTGCATCCGCTGGCGGCGCGGAGCCTGGAGGAGTCCCTGCTCACCGCCATCCTCCTGGGCCTCCCGCACACCGCCACGGAGAGCCTCGCGGAGGCGCCCGCCCGCGTCCCGCACCATCTCGCGGGGTCGATCCGCGAGTGGGTCGAGGCCCATCACCATCGCCCGATCGGCGTCACCGACATCGCCGCGGCGGTGGGGATCGGTGTCCGGCAACTCCAGGCCATCTGCCAGGACCAGTGGGGTGCGACGCCCACGCAGTTCCTGCGCGGCGTGCGGCTCGACCATGCCCGCACCGCGCTCGTCGAGGCCCGGCCCGGTCCGCGCACGGTCACGGACGTCGCCGGGGCCGCCGGATACCTCCACATGAGCCGTTTCGCCGCCCACTACCGGCAGCGTTTCGGGGAGACGCCCACACAGACCCTCAAGCGAAGCGTGGACGTCCCCTGACGTCACGCGGTTGTGCGCCGGGCGTGCGGGTGTCAGTCGTGCAGGCGTTCCACGTTCGTGCGGATGCGGTCTCCCGCGCGGCGGCCGATCCGGGCGATCGCACGGTTCGCCGTGGGCGACACGCGGGAGAGCGCGCGGCCGAGGCGGGCTTCGGCGGCGACGAACGCGACCGGTGCGTCCTGCCGGACGGCACGCAGGACGGCCCGCGCGACCTTCTCCGGCGGGAACCCGCGCCGCTCTACCGCGCGGCCCATCCGCTCACGCAGTTCGCCGTCCACGTCCGGTGCGAGGCCGACGAAGCGGGTCCGGCCCGTGATGGGCGTATCGATCGCTCCGGGGCAGATGGCGGACACTCCGATGCCGTAGCGGTCCATGTCGAGGCGGAAGCACTCGGTCATCTGGAGCACCGCGGCCTTGGTGGCGGCGTACGCGGGGAGTTCGGCGCTGGGCAGGTACGCCACCATGGACGAGACGTTGACGATGTGGCCGCCCTCGCCGCGCTCGACCATCTGCCGCCCGAACAGGCGGCAGCCCCGGTACATGCCGTCCACGTTGATGGCGCGGATGCGCGCCCAGTCCTCTTCCTTGGTGTCGAGGAGTGATCCGGCCATGGCGATGCCCGCGTTGTTGACGACGACGTCCGGGACGCCGAAGGAGACACGGACACGGTCGGCGAACTGTTCCATCGCGTCGGCGTCGGCGACATCGACCCCGTGGGCGTGGGCTTCGCCTCCGGCCGCGGCGATCTCGTCCACGGTGCGCTTGGCTGCGCCTTCGTCGATGTCCGCGACGACCACGCGGGCCCCTGCGCCGGCGAAGGCGTGGGCTGTGGCGCGTCCGATGCCGCTGCCCGCCCCGGTGACGACGACGAGTGCGCCGCCGAAGTCCTTGCCGGGCTCTCCCGCCGCGCGCGCGTGGGCGAGGGCCGGTGTCTCCGGCCCGCCGTCCATGTGTTCGACGAACTCGGTGACCCAGCGGGCGATGAGGTCCGGGTGGCTGCGGGCGACCCAGTGCCCGGCCGGTGCGCGCCGCACGTACAGGCGTGACACCGGTCCGCGTGCGGACAGCAGCAGCGACGGGGACACGTACTTGTCCTTGATCGGGACGATGAGCTGGACGGGCACGTCCGTCCGCCCCTCGCCGGCCCCGCGCGCCGGCCCGCCGGAACGGGCGTCGCGGCGGCCCATGTTGGCGCGGTACAGGCCGAGCCCGTTGCGGGCGTCCGACGCCAGCGAGTCCGCCGGGTGGCCGGACCGCGGCTCGGCGCCCTCCCGCAACCCCATGACCCGCGGGAACCCGGCGGCCAGGACGCGGGCCGCGGTCTCCCCCACCTTCGGCGCCATCAGCACCGGCATGTAGACGCTCCGCCGCGCCTGCCCGAGGACCTCCGCCACCCCGCGCGGCCCGGACCGGACGGCCTGCCGCGCCCACCGCGCCATGTGCCGCCGGTCCGGCCCCGAGATCGAGGTGAACGAGGCGATGCGGCCCCGCAGCCGGTCCCCGATGACGGCCTCCCAGCCCTGCACCGAGCCCCAGTCGTGGCCCACCAGGTGGACGGGCTCATCAGCGCCGACGCCGTCCAGGACGGCTTCGAGGTCGCCCATGAGCACGTCCAGCCGGTAGTCGAGCGGGTCGGACGGGCTGCCGGACGCGCCGGCGCCGCGCACGTCGTAGACGACGACGCGGAACCGCCCGGCGAGCTGCCCGGCCACCTCGTCCCACATGGCACTCGTGTCGGGGTAGCCGTGGACGAGGACCACCGTCGGCCGGTGTTCCTCGCCGCGCACCCGCACGGCCAGCTCGATCTCGTCCGACCTCACCCGCTGGTCTCGCATGAGCCCCGCCTGCCCGTCCGTAGAAGAGTTTCCCGTGAAACTACGTCCTCCGGCGGGCCACCGGTAGCGCGGGCGCCCGCCTACCGGACGGGCTGGCGGAGGATCGTGCGCATCTTCTCCGGATCGGTCTCACCGGGGTCGGACAGGTAGATCTCGTGGTGCAGGCCGTTGCGCGCCAGGCCCTCGGCCTCCATCAGCGCGGCCATGCGGGCAAGGCTCGCCGGCTCGTCCGAATAGGCGCCGCGGTGGAGGACCTGGACGCATCGGCCGTCGGTGAACGTGACGTGCTGGACGCGGCACGCCGCAGGCACTCCCGGCCGCACCTCCTCACAGGCACGGTCGACCGACTCGGCGTCGTCCGGGAGGCGGAGGAACAGATGCCACCACCACTGGTCGCGCGGCACGTCGAACGGCGAGCGCTCGTCCTCGACCCACCAGCGTCCTTCCAGGGGCACCATCGGCGCACCGAGCGCGCCCATGACCGCGTACAGCGCCCCCACGCTCTCGCCGTAGGCGGCGCCGCCCGGCTCACCGCGGCCGGTAACGGCCAGCCCCGACACGGCCCCGTGCTCCACCAGCTCCGGCTCTTCCGCCGCCTCGTACCAGCTCATCGGTCATCCTCCACTCGGATCAGCACCCGGGTCTCCAGGTGCTCGGGCGGGGTGGTCGCGGGGTCGTTGAGGTACACCTCGCGGACGGGCCCGGCGGGCGTGTGCCCGTAGTCGCCGAACCACGCGAGCACGCCATGGACCGTGAGCGGGATCTCCTCGTACGGGCCGACATGGACGGCCGACGCGAACGAACCACCGGGCAGGAGGTCGTCGCCGTCCGCCGCCTGGACGACCACGCGGACGTCGAACTCCTCCTCCACGTCCAGCGGGAACAGCCCGACCAGGACGCCGTCCGGTGACATCCGGGGCAGCAGCCGGGCCACGCACGCCCCGGTCGCGTCGGGGATCGTCTCCGGGGTCGCGGGCTCACGCGCGGTGAAGACCCGCCGCGGCGGCTCCCGGACGACCGACACCGGGCTCTCCGGCAGTCCCTCGGCGAGGACGCGGTCCAAAAGGCGCAGGCCGCGCTGCCGGCGGGCCACATCGGCCTCGATCCGGTCCCGCGCCGCCTTCAGCCGGCCGCCCTCGTCCCCGGACAGGACGCGCGCCACGACCGGCAGCGGCACGTCCATCGCCCGCAGCAGGCCGATCATCAGCGCGTCCCGGGCCTGGGCGGGCCGGTAGTACCGGTAGCCCGACGCCGGGTCCGTCCATGCCGGGGCGAGAAGCCCCAGGTCGTCGTAGTGCCGGAGTTGCTTGACGCTCAGCCGGCACAGCCGGGCGAACCGCCCGATCGGCAGGAGATCTTTGCTCACAGACCCCACCCTGGCGTCTCCCATGGTGGGAGAGTCCAACTCAGGCGACAGACGACCTCAAGCAACGGGACGGCGTCAGGACGGGCGTGCCTGGAGCCCTGTGCACTCCCGCAGGCCGTTCCACCGCTGGACGGCGGCCTTCGCCTGGGCGCCCTTCAGCGGAATCGGGATCCCGCCGGAGATCCGGGCGGGATCCCACTTGTCCTTGGTGACCTTGCCGTTCTCCACACGCAGGTACAGCACACCGGACTCGGCCGTCTTGCCGTTGGCGGAGTAGAACACGAAGTTGCCCAGGCCGTAGTGGACGTACGCGCCGTCCGAGTAGCCGCCGCCAAGCGGAATGTGCGCGTGGCCGCCGACGAGGATGTCCGCACCTGCCGCGATGAGCTTCTCGGCGAGTTCCTTCTGGCGCGGGAGCGGGCAGGCCTGCAGTTCCGCCCCCCAGTGCAGGTGGACGATGACGACGTCGGACCCCTTGCTCGCCTCCTTCACCGCCTGGACCATCCGTGGGACGTTCTTCGCGGACGCGAGCCCGCCCTTGGTGTCGGTGGCCGTCCACGCCTGGATCAGGTTGTTGTCCAGTACCTGCGTGGCCCCCACGATGGCGAGCTTGTTGCCCTTCACCGTGACGCGGTAGGGACGGAAGGCGGCATCGGCGTTCTTGCCGATGCCGACGGTCGGGAATTTGGTGCGCTTGATGGCGGCCAGGGAGTCGGCCAGCCCGCCCTCCATGTAGTCCATGCCGTGGTTGTTGGCCATGGACGTGACGTCCACGCCGGCGGCCTTCAACGCCTTGAACGCGGTCGCCGGGGCGCGGAAGGTGTACGCCTTGCCGGGCGCGGGCGTCCCGCCCGTCGTGATGGCCGTCTCCAGGTTGACCATGGCGAGGTCCGCGCCGCGCAGCTTCTTCGCGATCGGGCCGAGCGCCGTCGAGGGATTGCTGAGACGGGGCCGCAGGACGCCCTCGAAATGCACGTCGCCGCCGAACGCGAGGATGATCGGTTCCTTGGGCGGCTCCGCGGGCCGCGTCGGCTGCGTCCCGTCCGAGGAGCCGCCGGGTGCGGGCGGCGTGGCGCCCTTCGCCTCGGAGTCTCCCGAACTGCCGCACGCCGCCGCCGTCAGCACCATCGTCCCCGCCACGGCCGCGGCCGCGACCCTGTTCAGCCGCATGCTCATCGCCTCACCTCCGCCCCGGTCCCCCACGGACCTCCTCGATCGGAGGCCAAGCATGCCATGCGCACCGAACCGCCTGGCAAAGGTGTCTGATTCAGTGTCTTGAGACATTCGTGTTTACGGCGATAGGTTGGGCCGCGCGCCGGACGGCCGAGCGCCGCACGCCGCGTCATCGCCGGCCTCGGCGTGACCGGTTTCCGACCATTCCGGAGGGACGGCCCGGGCCTCGGGGCCGCCTCTCACCCGGGCGTGTCTCTGCGGGACACGCCCCGAAGCGGCCGGGCGGCCTCCCCCGCCCGGCCGCTTCCTCGTCCGCTCACCATCCCGGAGGTGGGGCATGCCGAAAGTCCTCTTCGTCTTTGACTCCAGGGTCGGCGTTCCGGCCATGCTCGGCCGGACCCGGTTATGGCGCGCCTTGGGGGGACGGGTCATGATGGGACCCGGTCCCGTTCTCAAGGAGAGTCCCGATGGGCGACCGCACGGCGTTCCGCACCTGCCCCCTCTGCGAAGCCCTCTGCGGCCTCGAACTGACCCTGGACGACGCGGGGACGGTGACACGCGTCCGCGGCGACGAGAAAGACCCGTTCAGCATGGGGTTCATCTGCCCCAAGGGCGCGACGCTCGGCAGCCTCGACGGCGACCCTGACCGGCTGGCGGAACCCCTCGTCCGCCAGGGCGACGGGCACGCCGCGGCCGGGTGGGACGAGGCGTTCGAAGCGATCCGGGCGGGCCTGTCCGACGTCATCGCGCGGCACGGGCGTGACGCCGTCGCCGTCTACATCGGCAACCCGACCGCCCATTCGGTCGCCGGGCCGCTGTACGCGGGCGCGATCGTGAAGGCGCTCGGCACCCGCAACCTGTACACGGCCAGCACCGCCGACCAGATGCCGAAGCACGTCGCGTGCGGGCACATGTTCGGCGATCCCCTGGCGATTCCCGTGCCCGACCTCGACCGCACCGACCATCTGCTCATGCTCGGCGCCAATCCCCTGGAGTCGAACGGGAGCCTGTGCTCCGCACCGGACTTCCCCGGACGGCTCAAGGCGATCCGGGCACGCGGGGGGAAGGTCACCGTCGTCGACCCGCGCCGCACGCGGACGGCCGCCCTGGCCGACGAGCACCTCTTCATCCGTCCCGGGACGGACGCGTTCCTTCTCATGGCGCTCGTCCACACCCTGTTCGCCGAGGACCTGGTCACGTCCGCCGGGCACCTGGACGGGCGCGTCAACGGCCTCGACGACCTGCGCGCCCTCGCCGTGGACTTCGCCCCCGAGCGCGCCGCGGAGACCACGGGCATCGCGGCCGGCACGATCCGGCGGACGGCCCGCGAGCTGGCCGCCGCCGAACGCGCCGCCGTCTACGGACGCATCGGCACCTGCACCCAGGCGTACGGGACGCTCAACAGCTGGCTCGTGGACGCCCTCAACGTCCTCACGGGGAACCTCGACCGTCCCGGCGGCGCGATGTTCCCGCGGCCCGCGCACAGCCCCACGTACCGCCGCAAGAGGCCGTTCACGACCGGGCGGTGGCGCAGCCGCGTCCGCGACCTGCCGGAGGTGAACGGGGAGTTCCCGATCGCGACGCTTGTCGACGAGATCGAGACGCCCGGCGAAGGCCAGGTCAAGGCGCTGATCACGATCGGCGGGAACCCGGCGCTGTCGGCGCCGAACGCCGCCCGGCTCGACCGCGCGCTCGCCGGCCTGGAGTTCATGGTGAGCGTCGACCCGTACCTGAACGAGACGACCCGGCACGCGCACGTGGTCCTGCCGCCGCCGCGTCCCGCGCAGACGCCGCACTACGACATCGCGCTGACCGGGCTCGCCGTCCGCAACTACTCGCGTTACTCGCCGCCGGTCGTGCCGCTGCCGGACGGGCGGCCGAGCGAGTCCGACCTGCTCGCGCGGCTCGCCATGATCGCGTCCGGGACGGACGGCGACCCGGCCGCCCTCGACGAGATGGTCATCACCTCGACGCTGCAGAAGGCCACCGCCCTCGAAGGCTCGCCGGTGCACGGCCGCGACCCGGTGGAGCTGCGGAAGATGCTCGACGACGGGACGCCGACCGAGCAGCGGCTCGACATGATGCTGCGCCTCGGCCCGTACGGCGACGGGTTCGGCGCCGACGCGTCCGGCCTCACGCTGGACAAGCTCCGCACCGAGCACCCGCACGGCCTCGACCTCGGCCCCCTTGAGCCGCGCCTGGGCGAGGTCCTCTGCACCACGTCCGGCCGCGTCGAGCTCTGCCCGTCCACGTTCGCCGCGGACGTCGACCGCCTCCACTCGGCACTGCGCGCCCCTGTCCCGCCCGGCGGAATGGTGCTGATCGGACGCCGCCACCTGCGTTCCAACAACAGCTGGCTGCACAACGTCCCCGAACTGGTGCGCGGATCCAACACCTGCACGCTCCAGCTCAACCCCGCCGACGCGGACCGGCTCGGCATCGCCGCGGGCGACGGCGTCCGCGTCACCTCCCGGACGGGTGCCGTCGAGGCCGTCGCCGAACCCACCGACACCGTCATGCCGGGCGTCGTCAGCCTCCCGCACGGCTGGGGCCACGACCGTCCCGGCACCCGCACCGGAGTCGCCCACCGGCACGCGGGCGTCAACGTCAACGCGGTCACCGACGAACAGGAGATCGACCCGCTGTCCGGCAACGCCGTGTTCAACGGCGTCCCCGTGACCGTCGAGCCCGCGGCGCGCTGACCCCCTGGTTTAGGCCCTTCCCCCTCCAGGTAGGAATGACTGGCCGCAGGAGAACGCGGAAGACTAGTGTCGCAACAGGCGTCTCGGCAGCCGCGGAGGAGGGGCATGAACCGCAGGACGAACATCTTCCGGCGTTCCCGGCCCCAAGGCTCGACGCGGCTCGCCGACGCCACCGAGGGCCTGGAGCACGCCCGCGGTCTCGACCGCACGATCCGCGTCCTGTCCACGGCCGTACGCCGGACGCTGCATCCCGGGCCGGTCAAGGATGCCCTGCACGGCGTCCCGGTCGGGCATCCCGCGCATCCGCCGCTGACCGACCTGCCCATGGGCTGCTGGATCTCCGCCGCCGTCCTCGACCTGATGCCCGGCGGCCGCCGCGCCGCGCAGACCCTCGTCGCGACCGGGCTCGCCGGCGCCGTCCCGACCGTCCTGACCGGCATCGCCGACTGGTCGGCCATGCACCGCGAGCAGCAGCGCGTCGGCCTCGTCCACGCCGCGGGCATGGCGACGGCGAGCACGCTGTACTCGGCGTCGTTCGTGGCCCGCTACCAGGGCCGGGACGCCGCCGGACGCGCCTTCGGCTTCGCCGGCCTCACCGCCCTCCTGGCGGGCGGCTACCTGGGCGGCCACCTCGCCTTCCGCCAAGCAGGCGGCGCCAGCCACGCCGACCAGACCGCACACCTCGTCACCCTCGGCTGGCACGACCTGTGCAGCGCCGAAGAACTCCCGGACGGCTGGCCGGTGCACCGTCGCCTCGGCTACATCGGCCTGTTCGTGCTGCGCACCGGCGACGAGATCCACGTCCTCACCGACCGCTGCAGCCACCTCGCCGGACCGCTCCACCAGGGCCGCGTCGTCACCGACGACAACGCCGAGACCTGCGTCATCTGCCCGTGGCACGGCAGCACCTTCCGCGTCCGCGACGGCGCCGTCGTCCACGGCCCCGCCACCGCCCGCCAACCCTCCTTCGAAACCCGCGTGACCGAAGCGGGAGTCGTCCAGGTCCGCCCCCTCGGCTGATCCTCCGGACCAGAGACCGAACGGCGGCCGGCCAACCCCGAAGTCAGTCTCACTTCGAGATGAACTGTCGTACCCGGATGGCAGGTTCGCGCTCATGCCCCTTCACGTCGCGAGCCGCCGCCGCACCACACTCCACCGAGACTTCCCCGACGCGCTGATCCTCGATGTGACATCCCGGGCCCCCGAGCCCTGGGTGCGGCTCAGTCCGTTCTATCCGCACGGCGGCATCCCGGTACCCGGCCATCCGGACCGTACGGCGCAATCGGTCGAGGGCGTATGGCAGGCCCTGAAGGTGTTCGCCTCAGAGGACGAGGATTTCTCCAAACTCGACGTGACGACCATGAAGGGGATCAAACGAACGGTCCGCCGTCTCGGCCCGCCGCTCGGCCACCGGTTCGAAGGCCGTCTGCTCGGCTACGAGGAGGCCAGGCGGTCGATCTACCTACCGGCCTATCGCTGGATGCTCGACCACCGGGCCGCCGCTCTCGTCGCCGAACTCCGGGATCTCAGCACACGGTCGTGCTGCTCGACTACACCACCAACGGGGACGTGGCGAACCTGTCGACACCGCTGTCGCACGCCGCGCTCATCGCACGACACGTCCAAGACCTCTGATGGTTCGGGCCGCTCGCGGGAGGCCGCCGTCCCGTCAGGGGAGCCGGTGGTGGAGGGGGGCGGCCAGGTCGGTGGTGGTCAGGACCAGGGCCACGGTGTAGTCGATCAGGTGGTCGCGATCGATGTCCAGGTCGCCCGGTGTGACGGGAGCGTGATGGTCCGATGACCACGGAGAACCTGCCAGATCTGACGCTGGCGGACATCGATCTGAGTGATCGGATGGACAAGTACTTCAACTCGATGATCGACATGGACGATCCGCGGCACGCCAAGATCCGGCGCATCGTGTCCCGGGCGTTCAGCCCCAAGATGCTCGCCAAGGCGGAGGACGACGGCTGCGCTACAAGCGCATGCCGTGCACGTTCACCCCTCCGTCCGCTCCGTCCAGGGAACCGGGCGTCGCCCGCAAAGCGTGACGGGAGAGGCCCCCGGAGTCTCACCCGGATGTGCGGGGACGCGTGCGGTAGGCGGCGAAGCCCGCCAGGAGCGCCGTCACCGTGAACAGCGCCCACCAGGGCAGCGACTGTCCGAGATCTTGGAAAGGCTGGACGCCGCCCGCCGGATCATCCGCGTCGTAGGCGATGTCGACCTCGTCTCCCCGCCCGGCACCGCGAGGCCAGCCGCGCCGCCCGTCCTCCGCCTCGATCGTGCGCCCATCCGCGGTGGTGAACTCGACCGTGATGCGCCCGGACGAGTTGTTGCCCTCCGTCCACAGGACACGCGCCGTCGCCCTCACCTTGCCCGACTGCTCCAACCATGCCGCGATCGCCCCACCGCCCCACGTGACCGACAACAACCCCGCGATGCAGGCGATGACGACGCAGATGACGTAACCGGGGCGGTACCGCCGCTTGTTCTTCTTCACAGTTTTCTCACCGAGCGCCTTCGTGATCAGGGCGGACGGTCCGTCCGTCCGCCTGGGCCCAGCGCACCCGGGCGGCATGCGGGGCATCGAACACCGTATCCGGATCGTCGGCGTGATCCCGGACGTGCTGTGGACACCGGGCGATGGTCCGACGCACCGCACCGCACCGCTGCGATGGCGCTGAGCGCGGCGTGTACGCTCGCGCCCACGGCGACCGACCTTCTGCGAACGTCTCGGACAGAAGACCTGAGTCCGGGCGGAGACGAGCTTCGCCGGCCGCACATACGTACGTCCAAGGGGGTGCTGGTGCCATCGGGTATGCCTGATCAGGCGCCGTACATCGAAGAGGCGGTGCGCGGGCTCGTGCGGGTGGCACCGGAGCACTGGTCACAGCTGACGCTCACGGTCAGTTCGACCGTCGACTACAGCTCCCAGTTCCTGAAGGTGCTGCTGTCCGACGGGAGCACCACGGCGGCGTCCGCGCCGATCAGCGTCACGGACGCGGCGGGAGCTGCTCTTCAGTACTTCTTTGCGAGTGTTGATGTCGCCGATTAGTTGCGCGGGTTGAAGATAGGGCGCGGTGCCGCGGTCGGCGATCTGCGCCGAGGTGATGGTGAGGTCGTAGTGGGCCCACACCATGGCGGCGTCGGCCAGCCGGCGGGCCGTGGCGCGGATGAGATGGACGTCCGTCGCAGCGGTGACGATCAGCAGGACGGGCTCACCGCGGTCCAGGTCGGTCGCGGTGGGGGTGTCAGGCCATTTCGCCACGCGCAGACACCGGTCCTCGATCACGCGCAACTCACCCGAGTCCGGAACGCAGACCCGGGGCCGGCCGTCCGCGGCACAGGTGACCATGATGACGGGGCGCTGCCGCGCCTGGGAGTTCCTGATCGCGTCGATGGAGGTCGAGAGGTCGTCGGGCGAGGCTGTCATCGGCACGTCCGCCTTACGACGAAGGTTCGGTCGGCCCGGGGTGTGCTCCAGGCCGATCAGCGCATCGATCCGTTCGGGTGAGGACCACTCAAGTACCCACTGGAACATACGTTCGATACTAGCGGATGCAGCCGACATCCGCGTCTCAGGACACTAGTGTCCGACGGCGTCGTGCTCGCTGTGTGCCGGTGCCTCCATCGCCTGCAGCAGGTGATGGCTGTAGACCTGGAAGCCCAACATCGCCTCCACGAAAGCTCGGCCATCGGCGACGGACCGATCCTTGGTGGCGGCCAGCCGCAATACTTCCGCCAGCCTGCGTTCCACCTGCGTGTTCAGCACCTCGGTGAGGTACTCCGTCACGGGCTCTGGTGAGCCGGCCTCGATGGCGCGTTCGGCCAGTGGAATCGCCGGCCCCACGGGCAGCCCGGCGGGTTTGAGCCCGGTGTACGGGGCCCCCTCACCCATGCGGTGAAGCCGGACGACGGTCTCGAAGAACAGGCGGTCCGCCACTTCACGCGCCGACCCGTTCGAGGCGCGGGCCTCGCGCACGCTGTCGAACACCGACCGGATCTCATCCTCGTCGTGATGGGGTACGTACGGTAGGACCATCTGCACGTCGTCGGCCTCCAAGGCGAGACGGGCGATGGTGACGACAGGCCCATCCAGTGAATCGCAATGCGGGGGCATGACTCCTCCTCTCCCTGAGCGATGCGGCGCTCGGCCCTCGACCGGGGTCGGGCGGTCCTTACCCTTGGAGCACCACTTGGACACCTCGCCCGCAGGTCGGTCCGGTGATCCGCCCGACACGCAGCGGCGGCTGATGCGGCTGCTGTGGCTGTCGGTCGCCGCCGCCGTGGCCACCATTTCCCTCAAGACCGGCGCGTGGCTGCTGACCGGGTCGGTCGGACTGCTGTCGGACGCCCTGGAATCGGTGGTGAACCTGGTCGCCGCCCTTGTGGCGCTCGCTGCGCTGCGCTGGGCCGCCAAGCCCGCCGACGAAGAGCACGCCTACGGGCACACCAAGGCCGAGTACTTCTCCGCCGGCGCCGAAGGCATGATGATCTTCGTCGCGGCGATCGCCATCGGCGTCACCGCCGTCGACCGGCTGCTCACCCCTCAGCCGATCCAGGACGTCGGCCTCGGGCTGGCGGTGTCGACCGGCGCCTCAGTGATCAATCTGTCCGTGGGGCTGTTGCTGGTCCGGGCAGGCCGCCGCTACCGGTCGATCACCCTGGAGGCCGACGGCAAGCACCTGATGACCGACGTGTGGACCTCCGTCGGCGTCATCGTCGGCGTCGCCGCCGTCGCCGCCACCGGGTGGCAACGACTGGACCCCATCATCGCCATCGTCGTCGCCGCCAACATCATCTACACCGGCACCGGCCTGATCCGCCGCTCCGCCGGCGGTCTCATGGACCGCGCCCTCCCGGCCGCCGACCGAAAGCTGATCGGCGCCGCGCTGGCGACCTTCGAACGGGACGGGATCGTCTTCCACGCGCTGCGCACCCGTCAGTCCGGACGCCGCGCGTTCATCTCCTTCCACATCCTGGTCCCCGGCGACTGGACCGTCCAGCACGGCCATGACCTCGCCGAGGACGTCGAGGACGCCATCCGCGGCTCGCTGCCGCAGGCCACCGTCTTCACCCACGTCGAACCGCTCGACGACCCTCGCTCCTACCAAGATCTCGGGCTGGACCGCCAGCCCGGCGCCACCGCCTGGGACCCCTCCACCGGGTCGCCCGGCACCACGGCCCGGACCACCGAGCGCGAAACCGGAGACGAGTCCACAACCGAAGCCGACCCCGACTGAGAGTCCGCAGATCGCGGTCGTCAGGTCAGGTCGTGCTCGCCGCGCTTCACACGGCCGGCGAACAGGCGCCAGTCGGCGGCACCGAACACCAGGTGGGGAGCCTCGGGCGCCTTGGAATCACGCACACCGACGCTTCTGGAAAGCTGGGCGACCTCCACGCAGTTCTGCTTTGCGGGGTCGCTTCCGCTGTAGCTGGCCCTGCGCCAGACGGGGGTCATCAGAACTTCTCCATCGCTTGCTGGATGAACTCGGCGGACGCATCTACAGGAAGCGCCAGATCACCGATGCGGTCGAACATCGAGCGATATGAGCGTACATCTGTGGCATCCACGACAAGTCTTCCACAGATGCTCGCTTCGACATATGCAGCATCGTTACCGTCCACGGTCATGATCTTGAACGAGCCGTCTCGACCCACATGCGCCCCAGCACGCTGAGGAACGACTCGTATGGAGATGTTCGGCTGCTTCGCCAGTTCAAGCAGCCTGAGAAGCTGGCCACGCATGACCTCGGCCCCACCGACGTGTTGCGTGAGGACGCCCTCGTCAATGATGGTCCACAGGTTCGGGGGCGGGTTCCGGAGCAGACAGTCCTGGCGCTGCATACGGACCGCAACGCGATCGTCGATGTTCAGCAGGCCCGCCCCGAGTGCGACCGCTCGTGCGTACTCCTCGGTCTGGAACAGCCCCGGCACCCAGCCGAGTTCCCATTCCCGCTGCTCAGAGGCGCGTCCCTCCATCTCGAAGTGCGCTTTGAACCACTCCGGGTCGTGGCCCGCCTTGGCGAAGAGCAGCAGAACTTGGAAGAGATCCTGAGTACCCCATTCCCGGTCGAGGACGCGCGCGTGCTTCTCCAGGAGCTTCACCTGGCCTGATTCAAGCCGCGAAACACTCGATCGATCAAGATCGAGTATTACCCCCAGCGCACTGCCGGACATCCTGCGCTCTTCGCGATGTCTGCGCAGCTGAACCGCGATGAGATCCCAGAGCGAGCCCTCTGGATTCAATGACTCTCTGGCGCTCACTCACAACTCCCCGTTGTTGTATCTGGTGTACGAACCTTCCGAAGGTAACGCGGAGCCGCAATCCTTGTCCCAAGAACGCGGAAGAAGAAGGGCCACCGATGAACGCTCAGGACGCGATCGATGATCGTGAACTCGCCAGGCTGCGTCAGGACTTCATGGGGCATCGGATCTGGCGGGCGGTTCGCTGGGACGGGCGGCTGGGCGACTGGGTGGCGAGCCTCCATGACCCGGCCGCCGGGATCTATCCCACGGTGATCTGCTCGGACGCCGCCGCGCTGCGTGACGCCCTGCGCGCCGAGGCCGAGCGGGCCGCCGCGCGAAAGGGACTCCGGTGATGGGGCAGCCGCGTTACGGCGCTGCCCGGCCACCGGTGGGGACCGCGACCCCCAGCGCGGTCCCGTGGGGGGAGGTGAGAGCGGCGCGTCCGGTGAGCGTCCCCCCGGGCGCACCGGCCGCGCCGCTCCACCGTCCGAACCGGCGGCCTGCCGCCGCCGTGCGGACGTCTACGGTCGCGACCATCGGAGAGCACTTCCCCGGCGTCCACTGCTGGTGGGGACTCCACACCTGCCGCTGGTGGGCGTATGTCCCGACGCCGTTGGGCGGTTGCCTGCTGGAGGCCGAGACCACGGACGCCCTCCTCGCTCAGATCGCTGCTAATGCGAGACGGCATCTCGCTTGACGGAATCAGAGGGTCTGGCTTAGGTTTGCGGGAGTTCCTCCACAGTCGGGAGCACGCCATGATCCGAGCAGCCTCGCAAGGGCTCGGGTCTGCCGTGCGCGCCTACTCCGAGCCGCTGCGCGTGCGTCCGCCGCGTACCGGCATGCGTCCCGGCACGGCGGCCGGTCTTCCGCAGACGCCCTTCTAACGCACGACGTCCGCAGCCCCATCCCGGGCCGCGGCGTCCGTCCGCGGCCTGCTCACCCATTCTGAAGTGCGAGGCATCATGTCCACGACCGTTAACCTGTCCCCGATTTCCGGCCCGTCCGCATGGCGCGGGGACGAGCTGGCCGGTTCCACCGAGTGGATCTACCACCTGTCCGGCGCCGAGCGGGACGAGCTTGAGGCGGCCGGCCGCCGTTTCGTCGCCGACGCCCCGGACCTGCGCACCGTCACCGCCGCCGACTACCCGCTGGACGCCTGCGTCGGCCTCATCGAGGAGTGCGCCCGGCAGATGGACTCCGGGCGCGGCTTCATCCTGATCCGCGGGCTCCGCACCGAGGACTACGGCGACACCGTCGCGGGCGCGATCTTCTACCTGATGGGCCTGCACCTCGGCTCGCCGATGCCGCAGAACCAGTACGGCGACGTCCTCGACCATGTCATCGCCACCTCCGACAAGACGCTGGAAGACCCGTCCGCGCTGCCGTCCCGCGTCCGCGACCGGCTGCCGTTCCACTCCGACAGCTCCGACGTCGTCGCGCTGATGTGCCTGCGCGGCGCTCGCGAGGGCGGGGCGTCCAGCCTGGTCAGCGGCACCACGATCTACAACGAGATCCTGCGCCGCCGCCCCGACCTCGCGCCGCTGCTGTTCGAGGAGTGGCACTGGGACTGGCGCAAGCAGGACCCCGACGCCCCGGCCAACACCTACCGGTCGCCGATCTGCAGCTATGTCGACGGCGTGTTCAGCACCTATGCGGGCGCCTCGATGATCTTCTCGGCGCAGGACTACCCCGAGGTGCCGCGGCTGACCGAAGCGCAGATCGAGGTCCTGAACCTGTTCGACGAGATCGCGCAGGAGCCCGGCCTTCCCCTGGACATGGACTTCCAGCCAGGCGACGTCCAGTGGCTCCTGAACTACGCGGCCCTGCACTCGCGCACCGAGTACGACGACCACCCCGAGCCGGAGCGCCGCCGCCACCTGCTGCGGCTGTGGCTGCGCCGGGAGGTCGGCCGCCCGATGGTGCCCGGCTTCGGCAAGAACGTCATCAACACGCCCGATGGCAAGGCCAAGGAGCCCCTGCCCGGCGGCCGTTTCCAGATCGCCGACGCGGTCGTCCCCAACGAGACCTGGGGTCTCTGACCGGCCATTCCCCGAAGCGCGTGGCCCCCCGTCCCAGGAGCGGTGCGGACGGGGGGATATCGAAGACGGTGGTGACCCCGGGGTGGTCCACGGTCGCGGCGATCTCGGCCTCCCGCCGGAACCGGGCCACCTCCGCCCCGTCGGCGGCACCGCTCAGCGGCAGGATCTTCACCGCCACCGGGCGGCGCAGGCGCTTGTCGACACCGCGCCACACCTCGCCCATCCCACCCCGGCCGAGCATCTCTTCCAGCCGGTAACGTCCAGCCAGCTCAAGGCCGCTGCGCATCAACTCTCCTCAGCGCGGGGGGCACCGAAGCTCGTTCAGTGTCCTCACCTCAGGAAGACGCCGTACTCGGCGATCTGCGGGGTGAGCATGGGAGGCAGGTCCGCCAGCGTCGCGGCCTCCTCCGCGGAGATGAAGCCGCCCGTGTCGCTCCGGACCTGGACGACTCGTGCCGCCAGTTCCGGGGTCATCCCCGGGATCTCCGCCAGCACCGAAGCCGGGGCGTGGTTGACGTCGATGAGCCCGCCGTCGTCGTAGGAACGCTCCAGGTCGGGACGTCCGATGCGCATCTCCACGGCCAGCGCCGGGGAGCGCCGGGCCACCTCGGCCGCCTGGGCCCGCAACTCCCGGCGGCGGTGGACGTCCAGTTCGGCCTGCTTCAGCAGGTCGGCTTCCGCCGGGCTGAAGACCCTGCGGCGGAGGAAGAACGCGTGGCCCGTGCCGATCGTCACCAAGGTCAGGAAGACGGCGAGGAATACCGTGTCCCCGGTCGTGCCGTCCTCGCTTCCGGCCGTGGCGAACCCGAGGATGACGAGCGCGAGGTAGACGGGCTGCATCAGCCACAGCAGGACCGACCGCACCCGCACCGCCGCGATGATCATCGTGATCGACGTGCCCATGCCGAGTGTGTAGATCGGGCTCAGCGCCCAGATATAGCTGACGACGGTGCGTCCGGGACTCAGTTTTCGCAATGCCCCACCTCCCCCTGTACAGACGTGGGCCGACCGCGCCCGGTTCACTCTCGCGTCAGGAGGCGACCGTACAGGCGGGCGTAAGCCTTCAGCGACGCAAGGTCGAGGACGTCGCACCTCGGGTCGTCCGGAGACGGACGTGAGGCGGGGCCGAGGCGCACCGTGTCGATCCCGCGGGCCCTGAGGACGACGCCGTCCGTTGAGCCCGTCCAGCCCGTGATGGGGGGCGGGTCGCCGCCGAACTCGGCACGCCAGGCGGCCCTGGCCTCGCGGACGATGGGTGCGTCGGCCGGGGTCGCGGCGGCGGGGTCGATCTCGTCGATGTCCACCTCGACCTTGCAGTCGGCGAGCGGGCCGGTGCCGCAGGCCGCTTCGACGCCGGTTCGGAGCGCGGCGGCGATGTCCTGCGGGGCGGCTCCCGGGACGGTCACCGCGTAGATCCCGGCCTCCAGGAGGGCCGGGAAGAGGTCGGGTTTGTCCGGGCGGCCCGCCGTGAGGGAGCCGATGCCCGCGGCCGGGCCCACCTGCGTGCCGGGGGCCGTGCCGGCGGCGACGTAGGTTGCGCGCCAGCGTTCGACGGCGTCGATCACCGGGCCGGCGTGGGCGATGACGCCGCCGTGCGGGACCGCCGACTCGCGGGCCAGGACGGCGCCGTGCCGCCCCCGCACGCGCAGGCGCAGGTAGAGGGCGCCGGGCTCCTCCCAGAGGATCGTGGGCGGGCCGCCTTTCGCGACGACGGCGGCGGGCGGGCGGGGCTCGGTGGCGAGGTAGTGGTCCAGGCCCGTCGAGCGGGGTGTTCCGCCGGGGCCGTGCAGGGTGCTGCGGTGTGTCCCCGAGCCGGCCAGGAGAAGGCGCGCCGGGACACCGCGGGATGCGGCGGACACGAAACCGGACAGGGCCGCGGCGGCCGGGGCCCTCGCCACGCCCAGGCCGAAGCCTTCGACGTGGGTGGACGTGACCTTCAGCGGGGGCGGCGGGTCGGCACGGCCGGTGATGGGCCGGTCCTCGGACGGGTCGCCGCCGAGTGAGGTGTCGAGGTGCGAGTAGAGCAGCACGCCGGCCGGGCCGCCCGCTTGGAGGTTGGCACCGCCGGCGCCGTACCTCTGGACCGTCCAGTCGATCCACGGCCACCGCGCCGTGCACCAGGAGGCGAGGCGCACGGCGGCGGCGGACTCGTGGCCGTACGGCGACGGGACGCCGTCCAGCACTTCCAGGACGCGGACGATCTCCTCGCCCGCGTCCCGCTGCGGCGTCAGAAGCGTCCCCAGTCGTCGGCGGCCGGGCGCCACACGTCGATGTTGCGCGGGTCCGGCGGCATCCGGCGGGCGACGTGGGTCTCGTGCTCCTCCGGCGTGAACACGCGATGCGCGTCGCACAGTTCGAAACGGGGGCCGTGCAGCGGCTCGTGCATGTAGAACGCGATGGACGTCGACGCCGAGTGGTTCACCAGGTCCGACGCGATCGGCTCGCCCTTGTAGAGCGCGCGGGCGCGGAACCGCATGACGTGGTCGAAGCTCTTCGTCGCGAAGCACAGGTGCGCGACGAAGTGCTCCTTGTTGTTCTGCAGGGCGAGGCTGTGGTGATAGCGGTCCTCGCAGCGCATGAACGTCGTGGAGCCGACGATCTCGTCGGAGGACTGGAAGCCCAGCACCCCGGTGTAGAACTCCAGCGACTCCTCGTACTTGTCCGTCGCGATGAACGGGTGGACGAGGTCGACCGGGCGCAGGTCCGTCACCGGCGGCTCGGCGTACTCCAGGAAGCCGGTGAACAACTCCACGGTCAGCCCGTTGGGGTCGCGGACCGCGAACCCGTCCGCGCAGAGGGTCCTCTGGCGGTCCTGCAGTTCGAGGATCTCGTGTCCGGCGTCGGCGACGCGCTTGCGGAGGTCGGCGAGAACCTCGGCGTTCTCCACGCTGTAGCCGATGGCGACGGTGTGGCCGGCCTCCCGGTCCGGGGCGCTGATCAGCTCGATCGAGTGGTGCTCGATGTCGGCGCGCAGGTAGGCGTGGTCGCCGGTGTGCTGCTCCAGCTGGAGACCCACGTGGTATTGGAGGAACTCGATCGTGCGGTCCATGTCGGGGACCTCGATGCGGGCGTACTCCATGCCGTACGGGCCGCGCGGCCGGCCGGGCCTGCCGGGGGTCTCGTAGGTGACGATGATGTGGTCGTCCATGACCGGGCGCCAGCGTTCGCGGACGAACCGCTCGTGCGATTCGCTCTCCAGGTACGCCGTCAGGTCGGCCTCGGTGTCGAACTTCACCGAGAACGCGTGCGTGTACCTGCTGCTGCGGGTGCTGATGTTGGGGCCGAGCGTGAAGTCGCGCATGGCCGGGTAGCGCCGCGGGAACGTGCGCAGCTCCGCGAGGACGGACTCGACGGCCTCCGCCGGCGCGTCCTCCCGGAACCGGAACGCGAGGTTGTGTTGGATCATCAGGTTTCCTCAGAGGATGAAGCTCAGCCGGCTTCCGGCGGGCAGATGTTCGTGACCGAGAATCGCGCGGCGCAACCGGAAGCGAAGGCCCTCCGCGCCCGTGACCAGCAGGTGGTCGTAGCGGCCCACGTACGCGTCGAACTCGCCGTCGCGGGCGCGGTGGACGATGAAGGACGCCGTCACCCGGAGCAGGCCCGGGTCGTCGTGCTCGCGCAGCCGCACGTTGGAGATCATCCGGTGGGTGAGGGACGGCGGGTTCTCCGCGTGCGCCTTGCGGGACTTGAGCCGCTTGACGCGGGCGCGCAGCAGGTCCCAGTCGTCGGTGACGAACGACCCGGACGCGTGGGGCGACTCGCCCCTCCAATCGGTGGCGGGCACCTCGAACCGGGCGCCGGGCTCGAACAGCGCCAGCCAGTCGTCGTACTTCCAGGCGTCCAGGATGTCGGCCTCGGCGTAGAGGAAGTCCTCCACGTCGGCGCGGGTGATCTCGCGTCCGCCGACGGGCACGGCGCTGGTACCGGGTGCGGTCATCGCACGTTCCTCCCCTCAAGGAAGCGCTCGGGGCGGGGGCCCGCGACGTCCAGGCCGCCGTCGACGCCGAGGGCGTCCACCCAGTGCCGCCAGAAGCCGCGCATGGCGCCCTCGTCGATGGAGCGGCCCTGGACGCCCTTGACCTCGTCGACCATGCCGCGGGACATGTCGCTGTAGTCCATGCCGGCGCGGGCGTCGGCGGCGGTGGCCTCGATGCCGCGCTGCACGGCCTCGTACGCCTCGATGTCGTCGGGGGTGGCGAGGCCGCCGGGGCCGACGAAGCTGACCATGGTCTTCATCCGCAGCGCGCGGGTGCCGGCGTCCTCGCCGCGCGGCGCGAGCTGCCAGGCGCGCACGTCGGTGCGGTCGGCGGCGACCGGTTCGAGCTGGCGGATCGACAGCCCTTCGAGGTCGAACAGCAGGAGGTTCGGGAACACGAACAGGATGTGGCTCTCGTCGGCGACGTAGCGGGCCCGTTCGGGGCCGAGCCTGCGGTCCATCTCGGCGCGGTGCTCGGCGGTGCGGACCTTCTCGTCCTCGCCGAAGCGCGGCTCCCACAGCATGCTGATCCGGCCGCCGTGCCCGGTGAGGACGAGGAGGCCGTGGCCGTTGCCGAGGTTGTAGGCGTACTGGTCGTCGTCGGTGACGGCGAAGCCCGTCTCGCGCAGGTAGCCGACGAACGTGTTGTGCGTGGGCGAGAAGTGGTAGCCGTCCATGGCGTTCTCGACGCCGAGCTTCCAGTTGCCGCGCACGCCGTACAGCTGGGTTCCCGGCAGGACCTCCATGCCGGCCTCGTGCTGCTCGGAGATCATCGTCATGTAGTCGGCGGCGTCGCCGAGGTAGTCGAGCAGCGGCGGCGCGTCCGGGTCGAACGCGACGAACACGAAGCCCTCGTGGATCTCCAGCCGGGGGACGGTGCGGAGCCGCATCGAGTCGAGGAAGCCCTCACCGGCGGCCTCGTAGGCCTCCTTGCCGGGGATGGCCGCGACGTCGCCGTTGTTACGGAACGTCCACGCGTGGTAGAAGCACTGGAACAGCTTGCTGGACCCCTCCCGCTCCCGGCACAGGATCGTGCCGCGGTGCGGGCAGGAGTTGAGGAACGCGCGGACGGTGCCGTCGGTGTCGCGGCAGAAGATCAGCGGCCTGCCGCCCAGCGTCCGCGTCTTGAAGTCGTTGGGCGTGGCGATCTCGGTCTCGTGGCCCAGGTACAGCCATGTACGCGCCCATATCCGGTCCCGCTCCGCCTGGAAGATCTCTTCCGAGCGGTACGCGACCCGATTCACGCGGAAAGTCAGGGCGTCCCAGTCCTCGACGACCAGCCGCCCCGGAAGACCCGTGCCATCCGGTCCGGGCATCGGGCTTCACCCCCTTCCACGCCGCCTCGTCAGCAGCATCGTTCAGTAATTCGAGATACCATCTCGCATCGTGTACAGAGTTCCCCAGTCCGGTTCATCGTGTCAAGGGGTGGACGGATGGTTCCCGACCGGGTTGACTAGCTACGTCTCAGTTAGCATGATTGCGTCTCGTAGTAAGAGATGGCGTTCGGTCAATGCATCGACACGTACCGTATTGGGCGCCTTACCCGTAGGTAGCGAATGGCACCCCGCGGCGGTCACGCTCATGATGAGATGGCGTGTCGTGCCGCCACGGCGCCCGCCGCGCAAGGCGGAACGCGGCCGGTGACCGAAGCAGAAGCGAGGAACGGATGGCGACGAGCACCGCACGAGAGACCACGGCCGAGACCACCTCATCGATCCAGACGGTGCAGCGTGCCGCCCTGATCCTGGACTCGTTCACGGTCAGCCGGCCGCACCTGAGCCTGAACGAGATCACCGCCCGGCTCGGCGCCAGCAAGGCGACCGCCCACCGGTACACGAAGGCTCTGCGGGCGGCGAACCTGCTGCGGTACGACGACCGCACCGCCCTGTACTCGCTGGGCCCGCAGGTCCTGACGCTCGCCGCCGCCGCCCGCGCGGCGCTGCCCATCGTGACCGCCGCGGAACCGTACATGGACCGGCTCGTCCAGACCGCCGGGCAGACCGTCGTGCTGAGCATCTGGGACGGCGAGTCTCCGACCGTCGTCCGGTCCGCCGACAACACCGACCACCTGATCCGGATCAGCGTCCGGGTCGGGTCGCGGCTCGACCTGGCCACCTCCGCGCAGGGCCGCGTGTTCTGCGCGCACCTCCCGCCCGAGCAGGTCCCGGCGCTGGCCAAGCTGCTGCGCCGCGCACCGGAGCTGCGCGAGGAACTCGACTGGATCCGCGAGCACGGCCTGTCGGTCAACTCCCCGTCCGAGAACGGCCTGCACACCATCGCGGCGCCGGTCTTCGAAGGGGAGGCCATCATCGCCACGATGGCGATCGTGGGCACCTCCGTCGACGTCCCGCGGCAGGCCGGCTCCCCGATGGCGCAGGCGCTCCTGGAGATCACGAGGGACCTGTCCCAGCGCCTCGGCAACAACGGCGCCGCCCACGCCGAGGCCGGCTGAACGCCGTTCACTTGGCTGGGGGCGGGTCAGGGTAGGTCGTCCAGGTAGGTCAGGGAGCTTCTGAAGTCCTCCCGGGGCGGGACGAAGATGTCGACGTTCACACATGGGTCTTCCAGCGGCTCTATGTAGTGCTCGGCTCCCCGTGGCACCAGCAGGAACGTCCCGGCCGTCATCTCGTGCGGGACGCCTTCGACGTAGTAGTTGCAGCGGCCCTCGGCGATGTAGACGAGCTGGTCGAAGTCCTCGTGGCTGTGCGGGTTGAGGTCCATGCCGACGTCGAGGGTGTGGTGCGCGACCATCACCTCGTCGGTGGAGTAGACGCGGCGCCGCACCCCCCTGCGCAGCTCCGCCTCCGGCATGTCGGCCCAGCCGATCACCCTGTTGTAGAGCTTGGCGTTGCGGCCTCCCCCGGCGCCGCTCTTCTTGGTGCCGTTCTTCTCGGTGCCGTTCTTCTCCGCGCCGTTCTTCTCGGTCATCCGTTGCCTCCTTCGCCGGCCGCCGCTTCCAGTCCGGCGGCCAGAATCTGCAGGTCCGAGCCCGTCACCAGGTAGCGCGCGGCGGCGAGCCCCTGGCCTTGCGCGGCGGCCCGGGACGGGGCCCAGCCGCCGAAGGCGATCCCGTGCCGTTCGGCGGCCCTCTCGATCTCGGTGACGGCCGCGCGGTGGTCGTCGCCGCCCGGGTCGGTGCCCAGGCTGACCGCCAGGTCGGTGCCGCCGACGAAGACCACGTCCAGGGCGCCGATCACCGCGTCCCAGGAGTCGCCGTCCCTCCACCACGGGGTCTCGACCTGCCCGACGAGCAGCGGCGGGTCGTCGCGTTCGGCCGCCAGGAACGCCTCCAGGCCACCGGACGAGCCCTCCGGCGAACGCAGCCCGAACCCGGCGGCCCGGTTGGCCAGGCTGACCGACCGGGCGCCTTCGGGCGCGAACCGCGTGGCCCGGACGAGCGCGCGGGCCTGCGCGGCCGCGCCGAGCATGGACAGCTGCATCCCGGCCGCGCCGTTCTCCAGCAGGCGGCAGATGAGCGGCGCGTCCACCTCGGGGATCCGGACGAGCGCCGGCACCCCGCAGCGTTCGGCGTGCCGGACGAGGCCGATCGCGTCGGCCTCCGTCAGCGTGGAGTGCTCCAGGTCGACGACGACGAAGTCGAAGCCCGTGAGGCCGCACAGCTCGACCACGTCCGGCACGGGCAGCTTGACGAACGTCCCGGTCACCCGGGTGCCCTCCGCCAGCGCCGCCCGCAGCCGGGCCCGTGGCGAGGTCACAGGCCGCGCCACGGCACGGTCTCGACCTCCGCCCCGCCGTGCAGGACGAGCGCGGGCTCCAGCCGGGGGGCGGTGATCGAGTTGCCCGCCGCGTCGGGGAGGACGACCGGTTCGGTCTCCTCGACCACGGTCACGTGGGCGGGGCCGCCGGGCTCCAGGCGCCCGTAGCCCTCCGCGTCCAGCCCCAGCAGCCGCGCCGGGCGCACGGTGGCGCGGGCGACCGCCTCGGTCAGCGGCATTCCCAGCGCGACGAGCTTGGAGATGCTGGTGAGCAGGTCGAACACCGGGCCTCGCCAGTTGCGGGCGCTGGTGTCGGAGCTGAGGACGTCGGGGTAGAAACCGCGCGCGATGGCGCGGCGCGCGACCTCGAAGCTGAGGTTGCTCTTGCCGTGCGCGGAGTCGAACAGGACGCCGCGTTCCCGGGCCGCCGCCACCGCCGGCAGCACCTCGTCGCCGTCCAGGATGCCGTGCTCCTTGCCGGTGTAGCAGTGCGCCACGAGGTCGCCGGGACGCAGGTGGTCCAGGACGACCGGCAGCGGCTCGGACGTCTCGCCGATGTGCACCATCAGCGGCAGGCCGGCCTGCTCGGCGACGTCGAGCGACTTCTTCAGCAGCATCTGCCAGTTGTCGCCGACCACGTCCTCCGACAGCCGGATCTTGAAGCCGCGGACCACGCCGGGGTTGGCGGCGGCGGTCTCCAGCGCGTCGTCCGGGACGAGCGTGTCGGGGTTCATCAGCTCGCCGAAGCGGAAGTCGATGAGGCCGAGCACCGATACGTTCAGGAAGTTCACGATCCGCATCGGGGTCGGCTCGACGACCAGCTTGCGGAACGCGGCGAACGTGGAGGCGCCGGCGGTCCCGGCGTCGGCGGCGGCGACGACCCCGCGGCGCAGGTGCGCGTCGTCTGCGGGGGCGCCGACCATGGACACGTGCTGGAAGATGTGGGTGTGGCCCTCGACCAGGCCGGGCAGCACCCACTTTCCGGTGCAGTCGACGACCTCGGCCGCGTCGGCGGCCAGCCCGGTGCCGACGGCGGTGATCGTGGTCCCGTTGATCGCGACGTCGAGGACGGCGTCGGTGCCGGAGGCGGGATCGACGACCGTTCCGCCTCTGAGCACCCGATCGTAGACGGGCTGGTTGTCCTGGGTCATCGAGGTACTCCCGGTTCTGTGAAGGTGCTGCGAGGGGGAAAGGGGGCCGGGGCCCGCGGGTGAGGCGGTGCGGGGCGCGGGTTCACGCGCGGACCCGGATGGTCAGTGGCAGGACGCCGTCGATCTCGACCCGGACGGTGTCGCCGGGCCGCAGGAAGTCTCCGCGGTCCTGGCCGGTCCCGGCGGGCGTGCCGGTCAGCACCACGTCGCCGGGGTGGAGCACGGCGTACCGGGAGATCCGGGCCAGCAGCTCCGGAATCGGGAAGATCATGTCGGCGCTGCTGGAGTCCTGGCGCGACTCGCCGCGGACCCAGGAGCGGACGCCGATCGCGTCCGGGCGGGTGATCTCGTCGCGGCCGAGCAGGGAGGCTCCGAGCGGGGTGAAGCCGGGGAAGCTCTTGGCCAGGACGGGCCACCCGGTGCGCTTCATGATGTCGCGGCAGGTCATGTCGTTGGCCGCGGTGACGGCCGCGACGGCGGACCAGGCGTCGTCCTCGGCGGCGTGGTCGAGGGTGCGGCCGATCACGACGGCGATCTCGGCCTCGTAGTCCATCTCGGCGGTCTGCCCGGCCGGCAGCCGGACCGCGGCGCCGGGGCCGCACACCGACGACGGCGCGGCCAGGTAGAGGACCGGCTCGTCGGGGACGGGACGTCCCGTCAGCTCGGCCTTGGAGTGGTAGTTCATGCCGATGCCCCACACGGCCCGGGGCCTGGCGATGGGGGCGGGCAGGCCGGTCCCGGCGTCCCCGTCCAGGGGGATCCGCCGGACGACCTTCGCCTCGGCCAGGGCGTCCAGCGAGCCGGTGGCCTCGATCACGGCGCCCGCGTCGGGGTACGGGGTGTCCAGGACGGCGACGCCACCGGCCTCGATCCGGCCGAGACCGCCCGAAGTCATCACAACATGCACGACATCATCTTTCGATGCGAGATGGATCCTGTCAAGAAATGAGAGACGGTATCTCATAATGCGATATAGCAGTGGTCGGGCAGCATGCGTCCACCGCCCGGCGCGGTGAGAGGCACGGCCGGGCGGCACGACGGAGAACGTGGAATCAGCCGCCCTGCGACGGGACGGCGCCGGCGACCTGCCGGGTCACCTCGGAACCGTCCCAGTAGTCGACCCTGCGGGCCACCAGGCCGTTCGCGTCCACCCACAGCCGGAACACGCCGCGGACCCGTACCGGCGCGTTCCCGGCCGAGACGAGCCGGAACGACATCGTGTAGGCCAGCACGGCCCGCACGTCCCGGACGACCAGGTCCTCCATCTCGTACTTCAGGTCGGCGAAGTCGGCCAGGAAGCCGTCCAGCCGTTCCCGGTACGCGGCGCGGCCGGTGACGCCGCGCCCCATCGGGGAGGTGTGCTCGCTGACGAAGCCCTCGGCGACGCATCCGGCGACCGCGTCGGCGTCATGGCGGTTGAGGGCGCCGAGGTACCGCAGCACCGCCGCACGGGTCCGTTCCTCGACCCGCGCGGCGGCGCCCGGTTCCGCCGGCCTCGGGACGCCGGTCAGGACCGCCCCCACTTGGCCCGGACGGTGTCGAACACCTTCTGGTTGTGGGAGATCTCGATGACGTTGCCGTCGGGGTCCTTGAGCGCGCAGATGTAGCCGACCGGGTCCGGCATGTCGCGCGGCTCCCAGTGCAGGCTGCCCAGCTCGCGGGCCCGCTCGGCCAACGCGTCCACGTCGGCGCGTTCGGGCACCTCGATGCCGATGTGGGCGAACGGGTGCAGCAGTCCGAGCTGCCCGCCCTTGTCCTTGTTGAAGGACACCAGCACCAGCACGAAAGGCGTCTCCACCTGGCCGTCATTGGACAGCCAGGCGCTCTCGCCGTCGGCGTCCTTGAACCGCTCCACCACCACCAGCGGGGTGAGCGAGGTGTAGAAGTCGATCGACTTGTCCAGGTCGCCGCTGGGCAGCGCGACGTGCGTCCAGCGCGCTGCGGTCAGTCCGGTCACGTTGTCCTCCTCGGAATCGTCCGGGCTCAAGGCACCCGGGCCTGATTGCACTTACGAATCACGCCGTACCCCGCTCGAACGGTTTGCCCAGGGCCCGCGGCTCGCGGTCCTTCGCGGCGAACAGCAGCATCGCCAGCAGGGCCAGCAGGTACGGGGCGACGATCAGCAGCTGCGAGTTCAGCTGGAAACCCAGCGCGGGCAGCGCCAGGCGCATCGCGTCGGCCAGCCCGAACAGCGCGCAGCCGAGCAGGGTGCGGCCCAGCCGCCACGCCCCGAAGATCACCGCGGCGATCACGATGAACCCGCGGCCCGCGGTCATGTTCTGGCTGAACGAGCCGACCTCGCCCACCGCGAGGTAGGCGCCGCCGAGCCCGGCCAGCAGCCCGCACCACAGCAGCGCCTGCCGGCGGCGCCCGTTGACGTCGATGCCGGTCACGTCCGCGGCCTGCGGATCCTCGCCGACCGCCCGGAGCTCCAGACCCCACCGGCTGCGCTCGACCAGCCACCACGTCAGCGGGACCACGGCGAACAGCAGGTAGACGGGCCAGCGCTCGACGAACAGCACCTGCCCGACGATCGGGATGTCGCGCAGCACCGGCACGCTGACCTGCCACACCTGGTGGCCGGTGAACGTCCCGGTGACGATCAGGTAGCTGGTCAGCCCCAGCACCAGCGTGTTCAGGACGAGCCCGACCACGAACGTGTTGACGGCCGCCCGGTGCGACAGGTTGCCGTGCACGAACCCGATGAGCAGGCCGACCAGCATCCCCGCCGCCAGCCCCGTCGTGGCGCTGCCGGTCACGGACGCGCCGGCGATCGCGCCGAACGCCCCGCCCAGCATCATCGCCTCGACGGAGATGTTGACCGTCCCGGCCCGTTCCGCGAGGTACTCCCCGCAGGCGGCGAACGCGAGCGGCACCGTCAGCCGGGCCCCGCTGGCGAGAATCGTGGAGATGTTGTCCGCGGCGCTCATGACGCGACCGCCTCCTTGGCCTTGGGCGCCGCCGTGCCCGCGTCGGCGCCGCCGCCCCGGCGGCTCTCCCGCCGGCGGCGCAGCGCCTCGGTCAGGACCGGCGGGACGACGAACGCGAGCACCAGCAGCGACTTGACCACGTCCACCAGGAAATGCGGGACGCCGGTCGACGCGAGGAACCCGCCCCCCGAACGCAGCACACCGAACAGCAGCGCGACCGGGATCGCCACCAGCGGCCGGTTGCGGGCGACCAGCGCCACCAGCAGACCGTCCCAGCCGATGTTGTTGGAGATGCCGCCCTGCAGCCGGTTGGTGCCGACGGGGCTGGCCAGCAGCACCGCCCCGGCCACGCCCGCGAACGCTCCGGACACGGCCAGCGCCGTCCCGCTCAGCGCCGCGACCCGCACCCCGGCGTGCCGGGCGGCCCGCGGGTTCAGGCCGAGCATCGTCAGCCGGAAACCCCACCGGCTGCGTGCGATCAGCACCGCGATCACCACGGCCAGGACCAGCGCGATCAGCAGGCCGCCGTTGACCTGCAGCCCCGGGTACTCGCCGATCGAACTCAGCAGCCCGTTCTCCGGCAGCCGGTTGGACTGCGGGGAGACCGTCGCGTTCCCGCGCCGGGTCTCCTGGAGCAGCCACGGCGTGTTCACCGCGTACGAGACGAGCTGCTGCGCCAGGAACGTCATCAGCAGCGTGCTCACCACGATGTTGACGCCGCGGAACCGGTGCATCAGCGAGCTGATCCCGGCCCACGCCCCGCCCGCCAGCGCCGCCGCGACCAACGCGATCACCAGCAGCGCAGGGCCCGGCACGGCCAGCCGCAGACCGACCCCCGCCCCGGCCAGCGCGCCGATGAGCACCTGGCCCTCCTGGCCGAGGTTGAACACGCCCGCGCGGACGCACACGCACGTCCCGACCGCCACCAGCAGCAGCGGCGCCGTGTACAGCAGCGTCGAGCTCACGGCCGACGGACTCGACAGGCTCCCGTCGTACAGCGCCGTCACGGCCCCCGCCGGGGACCCGCCGGTCGCCGCCACCAGCGCCGACGACACCGCCAGCGCCAGCGCGACCGCGACCGCGGTCGCCAGGGCCACCTGCGCCCCGCCGGCCCCGGGATTCAACGCGACGGCCAGCCGCCGCCCGGAACGATCGGCGTCCGTCATGCCGCCACACCCCCGACGAGCATGCCGAGGCGTTCGGCCGTGGCCTCGGCGGTGGGCAGCAGGCCGGTGACGCGGCCCCGGGAGATGACGGCGATCCGGGACGCCAGCGCCATGACCTCCTCCAGCTCGGTGGTGATCAGCAGCACCGCCACCCCGCCGGACGCGGCCTTGCGCAGGCGCAGGTACATGTCCTCGATGGCGCCGACGTCCAGGCCGTGGGTGGGCTGGGCCGCGACCAGGACCGCCGGGTTCGCCGACATCTCCCGGGCGAGGACCACCCGCTGCTGGTTGCCGCCCGACAGGCTGCGGACGGGCGCGTCCAGCGACGAGGTGATGATGTTGAACTCCGCCGCCAGCCGCCGGGCGACCTCGTGGGTCCTGCGCCGGTCGATCAGCATCCGGCCGCTGACGGAGTCGAGCGACTTCATCACCAGGTTGTCGGCGACGCTCATGTCGAGGACGACGCCGGAGGCGTGCCGGTCCTCCGGGACGATGCCGAGGCCCGCCTTGTGCAGCGCGCCCGGCTTGGCCGGGTCGATCCGCACCCCGTTGACCTCGACCGTCCCGGCGGAGGGCTCGGCCAGGCCGGACAGCAGGTCGCCCAGCGTCGCCTGGCCGTTGCCCTCCACCCCGTACAGGCCGACGATCTCGCCGGGCGCCACGTCCAGGCCGAAGTCGTCGAGCAGCGTGACGCCCTCGGACCGGACGGTGATGCCCGACAGCCGCAGCGCCGGCCCGGTGTCCGGCTCCGGGACGTCCCGCTCCCGCTGCGGCCTGCCGCGGCGCTCGACCGGGAGCATGCCCAGCGCGGCCGCTTCGGCGCGCAGCGACACGTCCCGGCCGACCATCTGCCGCGCCAGCTCCTGCGCGCCGGTCTCCGCGGTCGCGCTGTGGAACGCGACGCGGCCCCGGCGCAGCACGGTCACCCGGTCGGTGGCCGTGGTGATCTCGGTCAGCTTGTGGCTGATCAGGACCACCGCGCGGTCCTCGCCGGCGACGACCTCGCGCAGCACGCCGAACAGCTCCGCCGACTCGGCCTGGGTGAGCACCGAGGTGGGCTCGTCCAGGACGAGGACGGACGGGTCGCGGCGCAGGCACTTGATCAGCTCGACCCGCTGCCGCTCCCCGGCCGACAGCCGCGACACCGGCGCGAGGGGGTCGATCGGCAGCCCGTAGCGGCCGCCGACCTCCTCGACCTGCTCGCATGCCCGCACCCGGTCGACCCTGCCGGTGTCGCCGAGGCTGACGTTCTCCCAGACGGTGAGCGGCTCGATGAGGCTGAAGTGCTGGTGCACCATGCCGATGCCGAGCGCGATCGCCTCCTGCGGCCCCGCCACCTCGACCGGGCGGCCGTCGTGGTGGATCGTTCCCGTGTCGCGCCGGACGAGCCCGAGCAGGATCTTCATCAGCGTGGACTTGCCCGCGCCGTTCTCACCCAGCAGGCCGTGGATCTCCCCGCGGTGGACGGTCAGGTCCACGGCGTCGCAGGCCACGACCTGACCATAGGTCTTGCTGATCCCGCGCAGCGCCAGCGCGGGCGCCCGAGCACCGTCACGATCGGTCATGTCACTTACCGAGCCTCTCCACTTCCGCGGAGGCGTTGATCTTCCCGCTCGCGATGTCCTTCATGAAGGCATCGATCTTCTTCTGAGCCTCGGGGCCGGCCTTGCACAGCTTGACCGTGGGGTACGGGTCCTTGCCGATCGTCCACACCTTCTGCACGCCCATCTCGAGCTTGCCGGCGGCGAACAGCTTCAGCGCCTCGGTGAAGTAGTCGCCGGGGCTGAACAGCACCGAGATGTCGAACTTCGGGTCGGTGGAGGCGCACCGGTCGGTGCCCGGGGTCAGCGTGATGAGGTTCTTGGTGTTGGCCAGCTTCGTGGCGGCGTCGGTGGAGCCGCCGAGGTACGGGTAGACGGCCCCGACACCCTGGTCCATCTGGGCCTGCACGGCCTCCTTGGCCTTGGCGGCGTCGTCCTGGTCACCGGCGTAGGTCGTGGTGACGGTCGCGTCCGGGATCACCGAGCGGATGCCCGCCTTGAACGCCTTGGAGGCGTTGATGTTGAAGTCGAGCTCCATGCCGGCCACGAACGCGGCCTTCTTGGTGCCGCGCTCCTGCATCAGGACGCCGGTCGCGTACCCGGCCGACAGGATGCTCTGGGCGGGGTCGTCGGTGGACAGCATGATCCTGGGGGTCTGCTGGACGTTGCCGGAGCTCGGGACGTACCAGGCGGTCTTCGCGCACACCGCCTCCTCCGAGGCGGGGATGGCGTCCTTGAGCTCGGAGGCGCCGAGCGCGACCATGTCGACCTTCTGCTGGCACAGCGCGCGGGCCGCGCTCAGCGCCTCGCTCTCGGGGACGCTGCCGCGCTTGATGAGCTCCCAGCCCTTCTCCTTGGCGAACCCCTCGGCGCTGGTCACGAAGCTCTCGTAGTAGCCGTTGTCGTTGATGTCGCCGGGGCTGAGCACGCCGATGACGACCTTGCCGTCGCCGTTGACGTCGGGCTCGCCGGGCAGCACGCCGCTGCCCGACCCGCCGGCGGCGGTGCTCTGGTTCGCGGTGGCGTCGCTGTCGGCGCAGCCGGCGAGGGCGAGCATGGTCGCGCACGCGACGGCCGCGCCCGCGATCCGTACCGTTTTACGGTTCTTCACCTCAGGGGTCCTTTCGATCGGACGGTGAGACGTGCAAAGAGCGGGAGCTCGTTGTGGCGGTGGCCGCGGGGACCACCGGCCAGCGGCTGGGGACGTCGAGCCCCGCCGCGCGCAGCAGCGCGGCGGACCGCTCTGCCGCCTCCCGGCGCAGGTCCCCGACGTCGACGGTCGTGAGCCGGCGGTCGCGGACGACCGCCTTCCCGGCGACCAGGACGTCGCGGACGGTGTGGCCGGGTGCACCCCACACCAGGTGCGTGGCCAGGTCGCCGACCGGCGTCCAGGCCAGATCTCGCGTGTCGAGCACGACGAGGTCGGCGGCCTTGCCGACCTCGATCGACCCGACCAGGTCGCCGAGGCCGGCCGCCTCGGCGCCGGCACAGGTGGCCAGCGCGAACGCCTCGTCCGCGCGCAGCGGCCACCCGCCCCGGTCGTTCTCCAGGCCGGCCAGGAGCCCGGCCGTGCGCAGCACGTCGGGCGCGTCGCCGGCGTTGTGGGCGTCGCAGCCGAGCGCGACGCGCCCGCCGCGCCGGATCAGCTCGCCGTGCCGCCCGGCCCGCGTGTAGCCCTGGCCGAGGCGCAGGTACGCACCCGGGCACGACGCCACCGCCGTGCGGGTCGCGAGGACCGCCTCGACCTCCTCGTCGTCGAGCCACACGGCGTGGCCGAGGAGGACGCGGGGGCCGAGCACGCCCAGCTCGCGCAGGTGGACGAGGGGGCGGGCGCCGGTGCGGCTCAGGTACGACTCGGCGTCGCCGGGGCCGGGCGACATGTGGAAGGTCATGGTGGTGCCGAGGCGCTCGGCGAGGGCGGCCGCGCCGGTGAACAGCTCGTCGCTGACCAGGTCGTGGCCGACCAGCGTGATCCAGCCGGTGACGAGGCCGCCGGCGGGCAGGCTCCGCACGATCTCCTCCTGCCGGGCCAGCGCCTCGGCGGCGGGCAGGGAGTGCGGCACTCCGGGGGCGTCCCAGCCCCAGCCGCCGACCCGTCCCCGGATCCCGGCCGCGGCCAGCCCGGCGGCGACCCGTTCCGGGTGCGCCACGGTGCCCGCCTCCAGGACGGTGGTGACGCCGCGCGTCAGGGACTCGGCGGCGGTGAGGGCCGCCGACACCTCGTCATCGTCGCCGGAGACCAGCCCGTGCAGCGGCACCGCCCACCCGAAGATCGCCTCCTGGGAGCCGATGTCGTCGGGGATCACGCTGCGGATCAGCGGGTCCACGGTGCAGTGCTGGTGGGCGTTGACCATGCCGGGCACGATGACGCAGCCGCTCGCGTCCAGCTCGGCGGCGCCGGGGTGGTCAGCGCGGAGCGTCCGGTGCGGGCCGATCGCGGCGACGCGGCCGTCCGCGACCGCGACGGTGGCGCCGGTGACGACCTCGCGTCCGGGCGCCATCGTCACCACGGTCGCGCCGGTGATCAGGAGGGGGTCATGGGTCATGGCCGGACCAGGACCTTGCCGATGGCCGCGCGCGACTCGGCGGCGGCGAACGCGGCGGGCAGCTCGTCCAGCCCGTACTCGGCCATCCGGACGGCCCGCAAGCCGCCGCCGTAGTAGGCGCTCAGCATCGCGGAGAACTCGGCCTCGGTGTAGGCACCCGAGCCCAGCAGGCGCAGGCCGCGGTGGTAGACGCCGGCGAGGGAGATCGTGACCTCGTCGCCGGTGGTGTTGCCGAAGGTCACCAGCCGCCCGCCCGCGCGCAGGCTGTCCAGGGAGGTCTTCAAGGTCGCCGCGCCGACATGGTCGAGCGCGAGGTCGGCGCCCTCGCCGCCGGTGAAGCGGCGTACGGCCGGGACGACGTCGGCGTCGTTGTGCAGCAGCAGGTCCGCGCCCAGGTCCGCGGCGAGCGCGAGCTTGGCGTCGCTGCCCGCGACCGCGACGACCCGGGCCCCGGCGCGCTTGGCGAGCTGGACGGCGGCGATGCTGACCCCGCTGGCGGCGGCCTGCACCAGGACGGTCTCACCGGCGGCCACCGCGCCGACCGTGAGGGTGGCGTGCCAGGCGGTGCTCCAGGTGGACGGCAGCGCGGCGGCCTCGGCCAGTCCGACGTGGCCGGGGACGCGGTGGGCGAGCCGCGCGGGCACGGCGACGTACTCGGCGAAGCCGCCGGCGGTGTTCCCGCCGATGACGCGGACGTCGGCGCAGTGGCCGGGGTCCCCGGCTGCGCAGCGCCCGCATGTTCCGCAGCCGAGCGTCGGGTCGATCACGACGCGGTCGCCGGGGGCGATCCCGCGCACCTCGTCGCCGGCCGCCTCGACGTGCCCGGCCACGTCCATGCCGGCGATGTGCGGGAGGCGGAAGCCGGGCAGCACGGCGGGGCCGCGGCGCTGGAGGACGTCGAGCCGGTTCAGCGCGCAGGCCCGTACCCGGACCAGCACGTCACGAGGACCGGGAACCGGGTCGGCGATGTGCCGCAGCGACACCACCTCCGGGCCACCGAACCCCGTCTGGACCAGCGCTTTCACCCGTGACCTCCGGTCAGGACACCCCTGGATTCATCTCGCATTGTGAACCGACGGTTCGCAATGTGAGGTAACTCTGAACCCCGCCTCCGGGATGTGTCAACACCTGGGCGGAAACTCGGCGACACCCCTCGCGCGGGCCGCTCAGCGGTCGAGCAGCCGCACCGCCACCGCCTTCTCCTGCGTGTACTCGCGCAGCGCCGCGTACCCGCCGCCCGCGCTGAACCCGCTGTCCTTCTGCATGTTGAACGGGAACCCGATGACCCCCGCGTCATGGAACTGGTTCACCGCGACCTGGCCGGACCGCACGTCCTTGGCCACGCGCAGCGCCCGCGACACGTCGTCGGTCCAGATGCAGGTCAGGAGCCCGAAATCAGTGTCGTTCATCATGTCGACTGCTTGGCCGGTGCCGGAGAAGCCCTGCACGGCCAGGACGGGCCCGAAGACCTCCTCGCGGACGACCCGCATCCCGGAGTCCACCCCGTCCAGGACGGTCGGCGCCACGAACCAGCCGCCGCCCGGCACCTCGGCCTTCGCGCCGCCGGTCACCACGCGGGCGCCCTCCGCGGGCGCGCCCTCCAGGAAGCCGAGCACCCGCTCGTACTGCTCCCGGCTGACCAGCGGCCCCATGTCGAGGTCCTGGTCCCAGGTACCGAGCCGGACGGCCCGCATGCCCGCCACGACGCGCTCGGTCACCTCGGCGCGGATCGACTCCTCGACCAGGAGCCGCGAGCCCGCGTAGCAGTTCTGGCCGGCGTTCTCGGTGATGGAGCCGACGATCGCCGGGATCGCCACGTCGAGATCGGCGTCCGCGAACACCACGTTGGGCGACTTGCCGCCCAGTTCCAGCTTGACCGGAACCAGGTTCTCGGACGCGGCGCGCATCACCGCGCGTCCGGTGGCCGTGGAGCCGACGAAGCTGATGTGGTCGACGTCCGGGTGGGAGGTGAGCGCGACGCCCGCCTCCGCGCCGAGGCCGGTCACGACGTTGAAGACCCCCGGCGGGAGACCGGCCTCGCGGGCCAGCTCCGCCAGCGCCAGCGGCCCGAGCGGGGCGATCTCGGACGGCTTGAGCACGACCGTGTTGCCGGCCGCGAGCGCGGGCGCGGCGTTGGCGGCCGACAGCAGCATTGGCACGTTCCAGGGGAGCGTCACCGCGCACACCCCGAACGGCTCGGGGATCGTGAAGCCCAGATAGTCGGGCGTGCGGGTGGGCAGCGTGACGCCGGTGAGCTTGTCGGCGGCGCCGGCGAAGTACTCGATGATCCCGTGCGCGATGAAGGCGTTCGTCCGCCCGCCGGACAGCGGCTTGCCGACGTCGCGCGCCTCGTACCGGGCCAGGTCCTCGACCCGCCTCATGACCAGCGCGGCCCAGCGTCCCAGCAGGGCGCCGCGCTCGGCCGGAGAGGTCGCGGCCCAGCCGGGAAAGGCCCGCCGGGCGGCGGCGACCGCGTCGTCCACGTCGGCCTGGCCGGCGCGCGCGATTTGCTGGATAGCCTTGCTGTTCGCAGGGTCCAGGACGGGAAGTTCTCCCTGGTCACGGGCGCGAACCCAGGCTCCGTCGATCAGCTGCCTGGCGGCCGGAATCTCAAGTGCGGGCATACCGGGAATCCTTGACCGGAATTATCCCGCATGTCAAGATGCCGTATCTCTTTATGAAATGACTTGGGGAGGTCGCATGCGGGTCACCGCCGCCGTCCTGGACCGCCCGGGCGAGCCCCTGGCCCTGCGGGACGTGGAACTCGGCCCGCCCCGTCCCGACGAGGTCCTGGTCCGGCTGAGCTCCGTCGGCATCTGCGCCACCGACCTGGAGTTCGCCACCTTCATGGACGCGCCCGCCGTGCTCGGGCACGAGGGCGCGGGCGTCGTGGAGAAGACCGGCGACCAGGTCACCTCGGTCGCGCCCGGCGACCATGTGGCGCTGTCGTACACCTCGTGCGGCCGGTGCCGGCCCTGCCTGACCGGGTCGCCCGGCTACTGCCTGCGCTTCGACGCCCTCAACTTCAGCGGGCGGCGCCCCGACGGGTCCTCCGCGGTCTCGCTCGGCGGAACCGAGATCAACGCGCACTTCCTCGGGCAGTCGTCGTTCGCCGACCACGTGATCGCGCCCGCCCGCGCCGTGGTGCCGATCGGCAAGGACGCCGACCTGACCCTGGCCGGGCCGTTCGGCTGCGGCTTCCAGACCGGCGCCGGCGGCGTCCTCAACGTGCTGCGGCCCTCGCCCGGCTCGTCGATCGCGATCTTCGGTGCCGGCGCCGTCGGCGTCGCGTCGATCCTGGCGGCCGTCCTCAGCGGATGCACGACCGTCGCGGCCGTCGACCTCAACGCGGAACGCCTCGACGCGGCCCGCTCCCTCGGCGCCACGCACGGCGTCACCGGCGGCGAGGGCGCCGCGGGCGAACTGCACCAGATCGCCCCGGACGGCTTCGACTTCGTCCTCGACACCACCGGCCGCGCGGACGTCCTCCGCACCGCCGTGGAGGCCCTCGCCCCGCTCGGCCGCTGCGGCGTGATCGGCGTCGGCCCGAGCGAGGAGATGACCTTCGACTGGCGCAGCGTCCTGAACGGGCGCACGATCACCGGCATCATCGGCGGCGGCGGGATACCGCAGGTCTTCGTGCCCGAACTGCTGCGGCTGAACGCGGCGGGCCGGTTCCCGGTGGACGTGATCGTCGGGCACTTCCCGTTCGAGCGGATCGGCGAGGCCGTCGAGGCGGCCAAGCGGGGCACGGTCGGCAAGGCCGTCCTGACCTTCTGAATCTCCCAGAGGCGCGGCTGGGCAACACCGCGCGGAAGACATGCGCATCTGGAGTCGTGCCAATGACGCAGCAGCACATGACACAGCAGGACCACCACTTCGACCACCACTCGGACGAGTGCAACGCCGACCCGGTCGCGTACTACGCCGCGTACCGGGAGGGCTGCCCCGTCGGGCGCACCTCCGCGCACGGCGGCTTCGTCTACACGACGCGGTACGCCGACGTGACGCGCATCGCCCGCGACGACGACGCGTTCTCCTCCTCGCGCGAGACGAGCGGGGTGGACGCGGTCGCCATCGTCATCCCGAGCGGGCCGGGCCTGGAGCAGTACCCGATCGAGGTCGACCCGCCGCGGGCCGCCGGCTACCGCGACCTGATCAACCCGCTGCTGAGCCCGGCGGCGGTCGAGCGGCTGCGGCCGATGATCGCCCGCCACGCCTCCCGGGCCGTGGACGCGTTCATCGAACTGGGCTCGGCCGACTTCGTCCGCGACCTGACCAACCCGGTACCGGCCGCCGTCACCCTCGACTGGCTCGGCTTCCCCGAGGAGGACTGGGCGCCGCTGGCCGGGCCGATCCACGACATCTTCGCCGCCCCCGCCGGCAGCGAACGGGAGCGGCGCGGAGCCGAGGGCCTCGCGTACATGGAGCAGCGCATCCGCGAGCTGATCCGCGACCGACGCGCCGAGCCCCGGCAGGACGCGGTCAGCGCGCTCGCCACCGCCCGCAACGCCGGCGGCGAGCCGTTCACCGAGGACGAGCTGGTCTCGGTCATCGGGCTGCTCATCGCGGGCGGCGTCGACACCACGACCTCGCTGACCGGTTCGACGCTGGTCCACCTGAGCCGCGACCCGGACCAGCGGCGCCGCCTCATCGACTCGCCCGACCTGCTGGAACGGGCCACCGAGGAGTTCCTGCGGGCGTTCGCGCCGTCCCAGTCGATGGCCCGCACGGCGCGCACCGACACCGAGGTCGGCGGCTGCCCGGTCCGGGCGGGCGAGCGCGTCCTGCTCCCGTGGGTGGCCGCCAACCACGACCCCGCCGTGTTCCCCGAGCCGGAGGAGATCCGGCTCGACCGCGACGCGTCCCGGCACCTGAGCTTCGGGATCGGCTCGCACCGCTGCGCCGGCGCCCACCTGGCCCGCGCGATGTTCCGCGAGATGATGACGCAGGTGCTGACCCGGCTGCCGGACTTCCAGGTGCTGGAGGACGGACTCGTCGAGTACCCGACCAGCGGCAACCAGAAGGGCTGGGACGCGCTCCCGGCCGTCTTCACCCCGGGTCCGCGCGCCGGTGGGAGCACCGTGGCCGCCACGACCCTCGGCGCCTCGTACGACCTGACCGTGACGGGCGCCGAAAAGGCGGCCGACGATGTGCTCGCCCTGACGCTGGCGCGCGCCGACGGCGGCGAGACACCCGCCTGGGAACCCGGCGCCCACCTTGAGCTGCGGCTTCCGTCAGGACGCGTGCGCCAGTACTCGCTGTGCGGCGACCCGGGGGACCGTTCGCACTACCGGATCGCGGTGCTGCGCGAGACGGACGGCAGGGGCGGCTCGGAGGAGGTGCACGCGCTGGCCCGCGACGGCGTCACGTTCGGTGTGCGCGGCCCGCGCAACCACTTCCCGCTGGTGGAAGCGGGCTCCTACCTGTTCCTCGCGGGCGGCATCGGTGTCACGCCCATCCTGGCCATGGTGCGCGCGGCGGCCGCACGCGGCGCCGGCTTCCAGGTCGTGTACGGCGGCCGGACCCGAGCGTCGATGGCCTTCCGGGACGAACTGGCCGCCGTCGCGGGCGACCGGCTGCGCGTCCTGCCGCAGGACGAGACCGGCATCCCGGACTTGAAGGCCATCCTCGCGGAGACCGGCCCGGACACGGCGATCTACTGCTGCGGCCCCACCGGGATGATCGCCGCGGCCGAGGGCGCCTGCGACGAACTGGGCATCCGGACCCGGTTGCACGTCGAGCGCTTCACCGGCGACGACTCGCTGGAGGTGGCGTTCGACCCGGCGCTCAACACCGAGTTCGACGTCCACCTCGCCCGTACCGGCGCCACGCTGCGGGTCCCCGCCGACCGCCGGCTCATCGAGGTGATCCAGGAGGTCGTGCCCGGCCTGTCGTACGACTGCGAGAAGGGCTACTGCGGCGCGTGCGAGACGCGCGTGCTGGCCGGCGACCCCGAGCACCGCGACTCGCTGCTCAGCGAGGAGGAGCGGGCCGCGGGCCGGACGATGATGATCTGCGTGGGCCGCTGCACCTCCCCCCGCCTGACCCTCGACCTGTGACGTCGACCTGCGGCGGGTCGCCCCCATGGGCCGCCTCATGGGGGCGGCTCGCCGCAGGTGAACGTGGTTCGGGACGGCCGGCGGTCAGCCGGTGCCGTCGTTCCCGTGGCCTCCGCGCTCGTCGGACACGGGATGCTCGACCAGCGCCAGAACACGGTTGGACATGAAGCGGGCCGTGCGGACGGCGGTGCCCGTCCGCGTCACCTCGCTGACCTCGACCACACCCCGCCGGTTGCCGATCTCCACACGGCGGCCGGCGCGGGTCGCGGCCACCTCGTAGGTCCTGGTGGACGCGCCGCCGACGTCGACCACGATCTCGACCCAGTCGCCCTTCATCGCCAACCCCTCCGATATCCGAACGAATGTTCGATATATACCCGGGGAGGCCTCTGGGCAACCGCGCGGGCTCGGGTCAGCCCCACAGCAGCTGGACGATCGCGACCAGCCCCACCGCCACGATCACCCCGCGCAGCAGCAGCTGAGAGATCCTGCGCGCGAGCTTCGCGCCGAGCAGCCCGCCGACCGTCGAGCCGACCGCGATCAGCAGCACCGCCCACCAGGCGATCTCGGTCCGGCCGAGCATCCACATCCCGATGAACAGCACCGCGGCCGTGCCGTTGACGATCGACACCATCGCGTTCTTCACGCCGTTCAGCCGCTGCAGGTCGTCGTCCAGCCCGATCCCGAGCAGCGCGATCAGCAAGATCCCCTGCGCCGCACCGAAATAGCCGCCGTACATTCCGGTGCCGAAAACGCCCAGCCACAGCCCGGGACCCCCGTCCGGCCGGTGCCCCGCACGCTCGTCCCGGCGGGCCCGCATCCACGCCTGCAGCCTCGGCTGGAGGACCACCAGCACCAGCGCGACCAGGATCAGGCCGGGCACGATCACGGCGAACGCCTCGGGCGGCAGCGTCAGCAACAGCAGCGCGCCCGCCATCGCACCGGCGAGCGAGGCGCTGCCGAGGCGCAGCAGCCGGCCGCGCTGCCCCTTCAGCTCCTCCCGGTACCCGTAGGCGCCGCTGACATTGCCCGTCACCAGCCCGAGGTTGTTGGACACATTGGCCACGACCGGGGGATACCCGAGCGCGAGAAGGGTCGGGAACGTGATCAGCGAGCCGGAGCCCACGATCGCGTTGATCCCCCCGGCGGCGATCCCGGCGGCGAGCACCGCGATCGCATCAAGGACGTCCACATCTCACCCGTTCGGATACCTGAAATTCGCAAGGGCTCCATGATGGTAGAGACCCGGACGGACCGACCCGGAAACCGGGGCACGTGAACGGCGTCATGCGGTACGGCATCCCGCATGGCGGGGCTCATGTACGGCAGGCCGCCCCTCAGCGGGGGGCGGCGCGGGCGTACCAGCGGCCGTTCTGGCGGTCCACGGCGAGCGGGAGGCCGAACGTGTCCGACAGCCGCTCGGCGGTGAACACCTCGTCCACCTTGCCCTGCGCGACGACCTCGCCGCCGCGCAGCAGCAGCGCGTGGGTGAAGCCCTCGGGGACCTCCTCCACATGGTGCGTGACGATCGCCATCGTGGGGGCGTCCGGGTCGTCGGCGAGGGCGGCCAGCCGGGCGACGAGATCCTCGCGCCCGCCGAGGTCGAGGCCCGCGGCGGGCTCGTCCAGCAGCAGCAGTTCGGGGTCGGGCATCAGCGCGCGGGCGATCTGGACGCGCTTGCGCTCGCCCTCGGACAGCGTGCTGAACGTGCGCCGGATCAGGTCGGCGCAGCCGAGCGCGTCCAGCAGCGCGACCGCGCGGCTCACGTCGGTCGAGTCGTACTCCTCCCGCCAGCGCCCCAGGATCGCGTACGAGCCGGTCAGCACCAGGTCGACGACCCGCTCGCCGGTCGGGATCTTCTCCGCGATCGAGGAGCTGGCCAGGCCGATACGGGGACGCAACTCGAACACGTCGGTGCGGCCCAGCTCCTCCTCCAGGATCTCGACCGTGCCCTCGGTCGGATGCAGCATCGCGGCGGCGATCTGGAGCAGGGTGGTCTTCCCCGCTCCGTTCGGGCCCACGACGACCCACCGCTCGCCCTCGCTCACCGTCCACGTGACGTCGCGAAGGAGGGTCGCCCCATCGCGCTTGACCCCGACTCCGCGGAGCTGAAGTACTTCGCCGGCCATCGCGCGCCTTCGTCCCCAATCCCGGTGGTCCCTGATCCTCAGAAGAGAACCTATGCGATCGGGGCGGCCGCCGCCTCCCGGCTCCCCACCGAAACGTCGGTCCCGGTATGCACCCTGGACGCGAGAGGTTGGTTACGTCCGGTGGCATCGGCCATCCGAACGCTTATGGTGGTTCGCATGCCCGTTGGGGAGTGTGTATGAGCGCGGCCGTCGCGACGGCACTGGTCGCCTGGGGCAACGCCTGGCTGACCGGGCACGTCGGTCTCGACGAGGCGGTGGACGCGGTCGAGAAGAACGCGGGCCCGCAGATCCTGGGCGGCGAGCCCGCCGAGGTGACGCTGCGTCGCGGGCTCGGCGACCTGCGCGTCGGCGGAATGACGGCACTGCGGCTGGCCCTCCCCGAACCGGGCGACCCGCTCGGGCTGACCGGCCCGCCCGGCCTCAACCGCGCGGCGATCGAGGCGGGCGCCGCCGTCGTCGCCGTACTCGGCGCCGACCGGGCGATCGGCCTCCTGCCCGCCGAGGACCGGCGCGGATCGTCGTACGTCGGCATTCGCTGGACGACCCACGACGCGTCCCCCGCGCCGCCGGACGTCCCGTCCCTCGCGGAGGCGGACCGGCAGCTCACCCTCGCGATGCGGGACGCCACCGAGGCGCTGCTGACCGTGGACGACTTCGCCGGCGTGCCGCCGGAGATCGCCGACGCGCTGGCCGACATGCGCGACCCGGACCGCGGCGGCCATCCCCTCGCCCCCGGCTACCCGGCCCGCGCGCACCGTCTCGCCGCGCTCGCCGGCCGGCTCTCCCTCGTCGTGGAGCTCGCCCGGCAGATGGACGACCGCGGCCTCGGCATCGAACAGATGCGGCGCCGCGGTGAGGCGCTGCGGCTGCTGGACCGGGCCGTCCGGCGGGCCCTCGTGGCCGCGTGCAACAGCGCGTTCGACCACGTCCCCTGAGCGGAACGGTCCCTCGAACGCGAACGGGGCGCCCCCGGAAGGGACGCCCCGCTCACGAACCGATGATCAGTTGCGCACCACGAGGGTGTTGCAGACCTTGTCGGCGAACGTCTGCTTGCGGTCGTCCCACAGCGGCCAGAGGAAGCCGATGTAGCAGAGCGCGCCGTCGAGGACGTGGGCGATCTTGCGGACGAAGGCCATGCCGAAGCCGATCGGTTGGCCGGTCTGCGCGCTGACGAGACGGATGCCCATCTGCCGCTTGCCGATCGACTGACCGGTGGTGCCCTCCTGGTAGCAGATCCACAGGAAGGCGCCGAGGTAGACGGCGAACCCGATCAGGATGAACAGCATGCCGATCACGGCCGCGCCGCCGCTGCCGGACCCGCCGAGCAGCGCGCCGATCAGGTACAGCACGAAGAACGGGGCGCCGATCACCAGGTAGTCGATGATGTAGCCACCGGCACGCGAGCCCCATTCGGCGAGCTGGCCGCCGGAGCCGTAGTGGTGGTGGTGGACCTCCTGGTAACCCGGCTGGGCCGGGGGCGCCGGCGGCGCACCGTAGCCGGGCTGGGCGGGAGGCTGCTGGCCGTACCCGGGCTGCGCCGCGGGCTGACCGTAGCCCGGCTGCGCCGGGGGCTGGCCGTAGCCCGGCTGGGCGGGGGGCTGCTGACCGTAGCCCGGCTGGGCCGGGGGCTGCTGACCGTAGCCCGGCTGGGCCGGGGGCTGCTGGCCGTACCCGGGCTGCTGCTGCCCGTAGCCCGGCTGCTGGCCGTACGGGTCGTAGGGGTTACCCACACTTGCTCCTTATTGATTGACCCTGTGGTTATGTGACGCCCGCCGGACCCGGTGGGCTCCGCAAGTCTGACCGACGATCGACCGCGGCTCAAACGCGCAGAACACCGAACCGGACGAGCTGCCACAGCTCCGACCCCACGAGGGCGGTGCCGAGCATCCAGGCACGGGTCTTCGGCTGGAGTGCCCACCACCGTCCTCCCAGCCCCAGTGGCGCGACCGCGACGGCGATCGCGCCGGTGAGGGCCACCGGATTCGCGAGCACGGCCTGGGCGGGACGACCCGAGCCGAACTCGATGAACACGGTGGTCCCCCCGCACAGGGGACACGGGATTCCGGTGAGCGCCCGAAGGGGACAGAGCACGCCGGGGTCGTTGACACGGTGGATCCATGACGCGCCGATGGCCGCGACGGCCATCGCCGACACACGCAGAGCCGCACCCAGGGGTCCGTGCCGCGCTGCGGTGAGGGTCCGGCTGACGAGCCCGCCGAGCACACCGTCCGGTGCACCGGTGACCGCCGCCCCGGGCGCTTCCCCCACGAATCCTCCGCCTCGATGACTAAAGCTGAGTGACCCGTATACCGGGTGCACCCCGAGGCTGGTCAAGCCCTGGCAACGGTCTGCAATCGGACCGTTACACAGTGCTCGGTGACATCACCTCTCGGCAAGAGTAGGACAAATCGCCACCTGCGTGAGCACTCTTTTACCCGACGAGTTCCATGAATCGTCTGGAAATTCGCCACCCGGTCCACCAGTCGGGGCAATGGAGGTCAGGCCTGGGCGGCGGCGCCCACGACCATGGGGGGTTCGGCGCCGGTCACGTGATCGGACTCCACGACGTCGGCGACGACCGCGGTGATGTTGTCGGGGCCTCCGTTGTCGCGGGCCATCTCGATCAGCCGGTCGACGGCGCGCTGCGGGTCGGCCTCGGCGGACAGCACCTCGTAGATCTTCTGCGCGTCGACCGGGCCGCACAGCCCGTCCGAGCACAGCAGGTAGCGGTCGCCGAGCTGGGCGTCGCGAAGGCGCAGGTCGGGCTCGCGGTCGTCCCGCCCGTCCAGCACCCGGTACAGCACGTGCGACAGCCGCGACGTCTCGGCCGGGTCGGCGGTCTGGCCCGCCGCCTCGGCCTCCGCCTTGAGCAGCTCGTCCATCGTGTGGTCCTGGGTCATCTGGTAGAGCTCGCCGTCGCGCAGCATGTAGCCGCGCGAGTCTCCGACGTGCGCCAGCGCCACGGACTCGCCGGACCAGAGCATGGCGGTGAGCGTGGTGCCCATCCGGCTCAGGTCCGGGCGTTCCTCCCGGACGATCCGCAACTTCTCGTTGGCCTCGGCCACCGCGCGGCCCAGGATGTCGACAAGATCGTCTTTAGGGGCATCGGTGTCGAGCGAGCGCAGTGAGCCGATGACGGTGGAGCTGGCGACCTCGCCGCCCGCGTAGCCGCCCATGCCGTCCGCGACCGCGATCAACCGCGCACCGGCGTAACCCGAGTCCTCGTTGTTCTCGCGGTTACAGCCGATGTCGCTGCCTGCTGCGTATCTGATTGCTACGTTCATACCAATTTCGATGACGATCCTGTCAGAGGAGTTGTATCAGCCGCGGGCGGTGGCTTCCCCGGTTTCCCCGGTTTCCCCGGGTGCGCCGGACGAGCCGACGCCGTGCCGGACGGCGTACAGCGCCGCCTGCGTCCGATCCTGGACTCCCAGTTTCATGAGCAGATTACTGACGTGCGTCTTGACCGTCTTCTCGGACACCACGAGTGCGCGGGCGATCTCCCGGTTGGACCTCCCCCGCGCGATGTGCACGAGCACCTCCCGTTCCCGTTCGGTCAGCGCGGCCAGGCCGCGGTCGTCACCTCCGGCGCCACGGCCCGCCGGACCGTCCGCCAGCATCGCCTCGGCCGCGTCGGGCGCGAACAGCACGTGCCCGTCGTGGACCGCCCGGATCGCCTGCACGAGCGCCTGCGGGTCGACGTCCTTGTACAGGTACCCGGACGCGCCCGCCTGGACCGCCGGCAGCACATGCCCGCGCTCGGTGACGCTGGTCAGGACGAGGACGCGTGCCGGCACCCCACGAGCCCGCAGCTCCGTCAGCGCGGCCAAGCCGTCGGCGCCCGGCATCTTGAGGTCCAGGAGCACGATATCGGGCTCCAGCGATTCGGCCAGTGTCACGGCCGACGCGCCGTCCCCGGCCTCGCCGACGACCTCGATGTCCTCCTGGATGCCGAGGAAGGTGCGCAGTCCCTGCCGGACGACCGGATGGTCGTCGGCGATCAGGACCTTGATCGTTCCATGTCGCGGCCCGCCGCCGTTCGCGGTCACAGCGGCACCTCCAGCCGGACGGTCGTGCCCCGTCCCGGAGCGGCGTCGATGGTGAGGCCACCGCCGATCGAGTACGCACGGTCCCGCATGGACTCGAGCCCCAGCCCGCCCTGCGGCTCGGCCGTGTCGGACGCGTCGAAGCCCGAGCCGTCGTCGGCGACCTCCAGGACGGCGCGTCCATCCTGCGTGGCCAGGCGGACCTCCACCGTCTGGGCCCCGGCGTGTCGCAGCGCGTTGTAGAGGGCCTCCTGGGTGATGCGGAAGGCGACGGCCTCATGGTCCTCCGGCAGGACGACGGCCTCGTCGGCGGCGATGCGCACGGTGGCCTCGTGCGCCCGGTCGAGGACCTCGACGTGCTTGCGCAGGGAGGCGACCAGACCGTCCGCGAGGTCCGCCGGGCGCAGCTCGAAGATGACGGCGCGCAGTTCGTTGAGGGCCCCGGCGGCGAGGCGCTCGACCTGCTCCAGCTCCTTGACGGTGCGGGCGGGGTCGCTCTCGGCCAGCGCGGACGCGGTGCGGGCGGTGAGGCGCAGCGAGAAGAGCTTTTGGGCGACGGCGTCGTGCAGCTCGCGGGCCATGCGGTTGCGTTCGGCGACGACCGTCAGCTCACGGTTGTGCTCGTGCAGCCGGGCGTTCGCGATGGCGATCGCGGCGTGCGCGGCGAACAGGGTGAGGAGGTCTTCGTCGCCCTCGGTGAATCCGCCGGGACGCTGCTTGTTGGCCAGGAAGATGATGCCGAGGACGTCCTCGCCGTCCAGGATCGGCACGCCCAGGAAGTCCTTCAGGACGGGATGCGCGACCGGCCAGCCTTCGAACTCCGGTTCCTTGCGGATGTCGGTGAGGCGCTTCGGCGTGTCGCCGTGCAGCATCGCGGCGAGCATGCCGTGCTGGCGGGGCAGCGGGCCGATCCGCTCCCACTCCTCCTCCGAGATGCCCTCGACGACGAACTCGGCGAACGAGCCCTCGTCGTCCGGGACGCCGAGCGCCGCGTACCGCGCGTCCAGGAGCTGCGCCGCCGCCCGGACGATCACCTGGAGCACCTCGTGGACGGACAGGTGCCGGGTCACCGCGAGCACCGCGGAACTCACGGCGTGCAGGGTCGCGCCCTGGTCGCCGCGGCAGCCGTCCTCGGTCTCCATCCCGGCCTCTCGTCGCCCGTGGCCGAGCGCCTTCCGGCACTCACATGTGAAGACCGTACTCGGTGCCCGGGTCTTCTCGCTCGCCCCACGTGGAGGGACCCCGCACATCCTCCGCCACACCTGCGGCCCCGGCCCCGGAACGGACGTCTCCGGCCGTCTCGGCAGGGCGTCCGGGACCCTGGTCCTAGGACCATCTGACCACCCGCCGCAGGACCCGCCGGCCGATGCCATGAGCTGCGCGGATTCCTACCGTCGAAGGCATGACCGCAGCGAGCACGGCGAACACGGCACTGATCACCGGGGCCTCCCGCGGGCTCGGCCGGGACCTGGCCGGTGCACGATGACCACCGTGCTCCAATCCGATCATCCGGCACCGCCGCCCGGCACCGGGACCAAGCCGCGGGAAGCCGGGCTCCGGGCCACGACGCTGGGAATCGTCCTGGTCGTCACGCTGCTGGCGTTCGAGGCCATGGCCGTCGGCACGGTCATGCCGGTGGTCGCCGGCGACCTGGACGGCCTGTCGCTGTACGCGTGGGGCTTCAGCGCCACCCTGATCACGAGCCTGCTGTCCACCGTCCTGGCGGGCGGCTGGATCGACCGGGCCGGCCCCGTTCGGCCGTTCATGATCGGCCTCGGGACGTTCGTCGCCGGGCTGGTGATCGCGGGCGCGGCGCCGTCCATGTGGCTGTTCGTGGCCGGGCGCGCGGTGCAGGGCCTCGGCTCGGGCGTCGCGATCGTCGCGATGTACGTCGTGATCGCCCGCGTCTACCCGGAGGATCAGCGCTCCCGCGTGTTCGGGATGCTCGCCGCGGCGTGGGTGCTGCCGTCGCTGATCGGCCCCGCGGTCGGCGGCGTCGTCGCCGAGCACGCCGGCTGGCGATGGGTGTTCCTCGGGATGATCCCGCTGGTGATCCCGACGACGCTGCTGCTCGTCCCGGCACTGCGCGGCATCCGGGCCGTGGACGCCGCTCCCGCCGCCGGCAAGGGCCGTTATCTCGCCGCGATCACCGTGTCGGCGGGCGCCGGAATCCTCCTGTACGGCCTGGACGCCCCCGGCTGGACGATGGCGGCCGCCGTCGCCGCGGGGGTCGCGGGCCTCGCGTACGGTCTGCCGAAACTCCTGCCCGCCGGGACGCTGCGCCTCCGCCGCGGGCTGCCGAGCGTCATCCTCGTCCGGGGCCTGCTGTCCGGCGCGTTCTTCGGCACCGACGTGTTCATCCCCCTGGCGCTGACCCGGCTGCACGGCTTCAGCGCCACGCAGGCGGGGATCGTGCTGACGGTCGGCGCGCTCGGCTGGTCGGCGTCGGCCCAGATCCAGGCCAAGTCCAAGCGTTCCCGCGCGTTCTTCACCCGCCTCGGCGCCGTGCTCGTCACCGCCGGGATCATCCTCACCGTCATCGCGCTCCAGCTCTCCGGCTGGCTCGCCGTCCCCGCGTGGATCATCGGCGGCGCCGGGATGGGGTTCGCGATCAGCAGCCTCTCCGTCCTGCTCCTCGACCTGTCCCCCGAGGGCGAGCAGGGCGTCAACTCGTCCTCGCTGCAGATCAGCGACACCCTCGGCTCCTCCCTCGTGGTCGGCGTCGCGGGCGCGCTGGTCGCCGGCTTCGGCGGCGCACGGCTCGACACGGGCCTGGCCGTCGCCGGGGCGCTGTTCGCCGTGATCGCCGCCCTCGGCGTGATCGCCGCACTCCGGCTGGAGGCCCGCGCATGACCGTCGACTTCACCCTCCCCCCGTCCCTGGAGGCCCACGAGCCTCCCGAAGCGCGCGGCCGGACCCGCGACGGCGTCCGGCTCCTCGTCTCACGCCGCGCCACCGGAGAGGTCGCCCACCACGAGTTCCGCGACCTGCCCGCGCTGCTCGACCCGGGCGACCTGCTCGTCGTCAACACCTCGGCCACGCTGCCGGCCGCCGTCCGGCTCGACCGGATCAGCGTCCACTTCTCCACCCCGGTGCCCGGCGGCGGCGACCGGGTGTGGCTCGTCGAACTGCGGCGCCTCACCGGCAAGTCCAGCAGCCCCTACCCGGGGGGCCGCCCCGGCGAATGGATCCCGCTGCCCGGTGGCGCCACCCTCACCCTGGTGGGGCGGCACAAAGGCGGTTCCGGGGGGCGTGGGGAGTCGTCCCCCCGCAGCACGTCGGAGCGTCTCTGGGAGGCCAGGCTCAGCACCGATGTCGTCCCGTATCTGCGGCGCCACGGGACACCGATCCGGTACGGGTACGTCCGCTGCGACTGGCCGGCCGCCGCGTACCAGACCGCGTTCGCCCACGACCGGACGACCGGCGGCGCCGAAATGCCGAGCGCCGCACGGCCCTTCACCCCCGAACTGGTGACCCGGCTCGTCTCGCGCGGCGTCCTCATCGCCCCGATCACCCTGCACACGGGCGTCGCGGCCCCCGGGGCCCACGAACCCCCGTACGCCGAACGCTACGAGGTCCCCGAACCGACGGCCGCGCTGGTCGAGCACGTCCGCGCCCGCGGCCACCGGGTGATCGCCGTCGGCACCACCGCCGTTCGCGCCCTGGAGACGTCCGCGGACGCCGCCGGGCACGTCCGGGCATCCCAGGGGTGGACCGAGCACGTCGTGACCCCCGAGCACGGCGTACAGGCCGTCGACGGCCTCCTCACCGGCCTGCACGAGCCCCGGTCGTCCCACCTGATGATGCTCACCGCCATCGCGGGACCCGGCCTGCTCGCCTCGACCTACAAGGCCGCCCTGGCCGGACGCTATCTCTGGCACGAGTTCGGAGACGTCAATCTCCTGCTGCCCGACTAGCCCCGCCGTCTTGCATGCTGGACCTGGCGCACGTTCCCCGCGTCGCGGCCGGTAACGTGGTGAACAGTTATGGACGGGTCAGCACAGCGCACGCTCCTCATCACACTCACCGGACGCGACCGCCCCGGCGTGACGTCGCGTCTCTTCCGGACACTCGCGGAGTTCCCGCTCACCGTCGCCGACGTCGAACAGGTCGTGATCCGCGGGCGGCTCGTCCTCGGCGTCCTGCTCGCCTACAGCGAAGGCGCCGACATCGGCCGGGTGTGGAACGCCGCCGAACGCGTCGCCAACGACCTCGACATGGAGATCGAGCTGTCCACGGGCCGCAACAAGCGGATGCCGAAGCGCAGCGGCCGCCTCCACGTCACCGTCCTCGGCGCCCCGCTGAAGCCCGCCGCCATGGCCGGCATGGCCGGGCGGATCTCCGCGCACGGCGCCAACATCGACCGCATCGAACGGCTCGCGCAGAACCCCGTCACCTGCATCGAGATGGACGTCTCCGGTGCCGACCCCGACGCCCTCCGCGCCGCCCTCACCGCCGAGGCCGCCGAGCAGGAAGTGGACGTCGCCGTCCAGCAGAGCGGCCTGCACCGCCGCGCCAAACGGCTGATCGTCATGGACGTCGACTCCACCCTCATCCAGGGCGAGGTCATCGAACTGCTCGCCGAGCACGCCGGCTGCCTCGACGAGGTCGCCAAGGTCACCGAGGCCGCCATGCGCGGCGAACTCGACTTCGAGGGCTCCCTCCGCGAACGGGTCGCGCTCCTCGCCGGGCTCGACGCGTCCGCCATCGACGACGTCCGCGACGAGCTCCGCCTCGCCGCCGGCGCCCGCACGATGGTCCGCACCCTGAAGCGGCTCGACTACAAGTTCGCCATCGTCAGCGGAGGCTTCACCCAGGTCACCGACGGCCTGGTCGACGATCTCGGCATCGACTACTCCGCCGCCAACACCCTGGAGATCGAGAACGGCAAGATCACCGGCCGGGTCTCCGGCCCGGTCATCGACCGCGCCGGCAAGGCCGCCGCCCTTGAGCACTTCGCCAAGGAAGCCGGCATCCCGATCAGCCAGACCGTCGCGATCGGCGACGGCGCCAACGACCTCGACATGCTCCAGGCCGCCGGCCTCGGCATCGCCTACAACGCCAAACCCGTCGTCCGCGAGGCCGCCGACACCGCCGTCAACGTCCCCTACCTCGACACGATCGTCTTCCTCCTGGGCATCTCCCGCGAAGAAGTGGAAGCCGCCGACGCCGCCGACGAGTGTTGATCCACGTTCGGCCTTAGTGGGCGATCACCTGGGTACAGGTGGGAGGGCGGGGTTGCGGGCCGCCTGAAGTGTCGAGGAAGAGGCGGGCGATCGGTGCTGCAGCGGGCCGGGGAGGCTTACGCCCGGATCGGTGGGCGGGCGGCGCCGATGTACGGGTTCGCCGCGGCGCTCGCCATGGCGGTGCCGCTGTTCGTCGGGGCGGTGACCGGGCACGGCGCGCAGGGGTCGATGATCGCGCTCGGCGCGTATCTGGTCGCGTTGCGGGCGCCGGAGGGACCGTACGGGGCGCGGGCCCGCGACCTCGCGGTCGGCGTGCTCGTGGTGGCGGTCGGGTCGGCGTTCGGCGGGCTGCTGAGCGAGACCGCGTGGCTGCCCGTCTTCGTCGTCCCGCCGCTGATCGCGCTGGGCGTCGCCGTCCCGCGGATCGGTTCGACGGCGGGGCTGGCGGTGCTGCTCAGCGCGGTCCGGCCGCCGTCCGACGTCATCCTCATCGGGATACTGGAGCTGATCGGCGGGCTGATCATCGCCGGGCTGCTGCTGGCGCCGTGGCCCGCGCGGCGGCTGCGTCCGCTGCGGGCGGCGCTGAGCGAGACGGCGGACGCCGTCGCGGAGGCACTGGACGCCGTGGCGCAGGACGTCGCGGCACCGGACGGCAGCCCGCTCGACGACGTCGAGCTGACCGACCCCGATCTGCTGGCCGTCACCCGCATCCCCGACTGGGAGGCCAAGCGGCGGGCGGCGTCGGAGTCGCTGACCGCGGCACGCGCCACCTACGCGCTGTACCGGTCCGGACGCGGGCGGACGGAGCCCACAAGGCCCGAACGGCTCATCGAGGCGCTCGGACGCGTCCTGCACGAGACGGTGACGCTCCAGGCCGTCCTGGAGGCCGCGAAGAACTATCCGCCGGACCGCGAATGGCAGGAGGAGGCGCAGACCGCGATCTCGGCGCTCGCGGCGCGGCTGCGGCTGCTGTCCGGCGCGGTCGCGAGCGCGGGCGAGGCGCCGCTCGGCCGGGAGGAGTCCGCCGCCGTCCGCCGGATGGGACGGGCCGCCGAACACATCAGGCGCGCGGGTCTCGCCGGGGACGAGGACCTCGTCGCGGTCGCGCTGATCGGGCAGGTGCGCCGGTCGATCGACCGCATCACCGGCGAGGTCGCCTCCACCCGCCGCCTCGTCGCGGGCGGGCTCCGGTTCGGGCTCGGCCCGCCCCGGCTCCCCGAGTTCGACCCGGCGCCGGTCTGGGCGCGGCTCCGCCGCGCCGTCGCCACCCGCTCGCCGATGTTCCGGCAGGTGTCGCGCGTCTTCCTGACGGCCCTGGTGACGATGGCGCTGGCCGCCGCGCTGGACCTCGGCTACGGGCACTGGATGACGATCACCGCGATGCTGAGCCTGCGCGCCACCTACGGCGAAACCGTCGAACGGCTCGTCCAGCGGGTCGGCGGCACCGCCGCCGGGTCGGCCGTCGCAGCCGTCATCCTGACGCTCGCGCCGGGGCCGCCGGCCATCGCGGTGATCGTCTTCTGCTTCGCGGTGGCGGGTTTCGCGATGCGCGCGGTGAACTTCGCCTACTGGGCCCTGTTCGGGACGCCGCTCGCGATGATGCTGCTGGACTTCTCCACGCCCGCCGACTGGGTCACCGCCGGCGAGCGGATCCTGCTGACGTTCGCCGGGACGATCATCGCGTATCTCGCCGTCCGGCTGCTGTGGCCCGCCGGGCACCTCGAACGCCTGCCCGTGCAGCTCGGCCGGCTCCTCGACCGGCACGCCGGCCTCGTCCGCGCGACGGCGGACGTCCTCGCCGGTGAACGCGTCCGGCTGCCGCACGACACGATCGTCACCGCGGAACGGTCCGCCGAGGCCGTCGCCGCGACCCGGACGCGGCTCGGCCACGAACGGGTACCCGACACCGAGCTGATCGCCGAGCTGGAGACCGTCGTTGACGCCGCGCACCGCACCCGCGACCGCCTGATCACGGTCGCGAAGCTGTCCCGCGAGGAGGCCGTCGACACCGGGCCGATCCCCGAGATCCTCGACCGCCTCGCCGACCAGCTGGAGGAGACCGCGGGACTGCTGGAGGATCCGGAGCCGCCCGACCCGGAGGCCGCCACGCCGGCGGAGGAGATGAGCGAGGAACTCGCCGACCTCGACACCCACCTGTCCAAGCTCACCCGGCGGCGCCGCGCCGAGATCACCTCGGGTGTCGGACGGGACGAGTTCACCCCGCTCCGGCACGCCCTGCTCCAGGTGTCCGGCACCCGGCACACGATCCGGATGCTGCGCGAGGACGCCGGGACGGTCATCGAGTCGTCGCTGACCGCCGCCGGATCCCGCCGCTGACGTCAGTCCTTCGGGGTGTGGGTGGCGCGGAGCGTCCCCGCGCCGTGACGGACGTCCGTCCACGCGCCCGGCAGTTCGATCACGGCGAACGCGCATGTCGGGAAGCTGTCCGGCGCGCTTCCGGTCAGGTCGTGGACGAGCTGGTGCACGGACGGGTTGTGCCCCACCAGCAGCAGCCGTCCGACGTCGTCCGGGGTCTGGTTCACCAGTGTGAGGATCCCGCCGGGGTCGTTGCCGTAGATCCCGGACTCGAAACTCACCTCGGCGTCGACGTCCAGCAGGGCCAGCGTCTCCCGCGTCCGCGCCGACGTGGAGCACAGCACCAGTCCGGGGACGAGGTCGTTCGCGCGGAGCCAATCCCCCGCCGCCGCGGCGTCCCGCCGGCCGCGGTCGTTGAGGGTGCGGTCGAAATCGGCGATCCCCAGCCCCGCGACGGCCTTGGCATGGCGTAGCAAGATGAGCGTCGGCATACCGATCAGCCTAGCCCTCGCCGATCGCACGCCCGCGGGGTGCGGGTGGGGGCTACGGGGCGACCATGGCCGCCAGGGCCCAGAGCACCAGCATGATGCCGAGCATCCCGCCGAGCACGATGGCGAAGCCCTTGGCCCCCGACATCGTCGACTTGCCGCCGCTCGCCACAGCGCCTCCCGCTTTCGGTCCACTCCGGTACGTACAGCGTATGGCCGGTCCCGGGCGGACGTGACAGGACCCCGGGCATGCGGAAGGGCCGGCGGCTCGTCGCCACCGGCCCCTCCGCCCCGACAGGCGGGTCCGCCCGAACGGTCAGCCGTTCTTGGCGGACGACTCCTCGTTGCCGGACTCGGCCGTGGCGCCGCCCGAGTCGGCGCCGACGGCCGCCTCCTCCGGGGAGCCCTCCTCGACGGCGCCGCCCTCGGCCTCGCCGCCCTCCGTGGCGGCCGGGCCGGGTGCGCCGCCTTCGACGGCCGGCTCGGCGATCGGGTCGGCGCGCCGCTTGGAGATCACGATGGCGGCCACCACGACGCCGACGGACACCACGGTCACCACGACGCGCAGCAGGGTGTTGCCCGCGTACGTGACGACCGCGTCCGCGATCAGCAGCGCGACCAGGTTCATCACCTTGATCAGCGGGTTGATCGACGGACCGGCGGTGTCCTTGAACGGGTCGCCGACCGTGTCACCGATGATCGTGGCCTCGTGCGCGGGGCTGCCCTTGCCGCCGAGGTGGCCCTCCTCGACGAGCTTCTTGGCGTTGTCCCAGGCGCCGCCGGAGTTGGCGAGGAACACCGCCATCAGCACGCCGGCGGCGATCGCGCCGCCCAGGTAGGCGCCCAGCGGCGCGTACCCGAGCGCGAAGCCGACCGCGATCGGAGTCAGGATCGCCAGCAGTCCGGGGGTGGCGAGCTCGCGCTGCGCGTCCCGGGTGCAGATGTCCACGACCCGGTCGTAGTCGGGCTTCTCGGTGTAGTCCATGATCCCGGGCTTGGTGCGGAACTGCTCCCGCACCTCGACCACGACCCGTCCGGCCGCCCGGCCGACCGCCATGATGGCCAGGCCGGAGAACATGAACACCACGGCCGCACCGATGATCAGCCCGATCAGCACGTTCGGGTTGTCGATCGACAGGCTGAACACACCGAAGTCGCCGAGTGCGTCCTTGGCCTCGTCGGACGCGTCGTTCAACGCCGAGATCACCGTCGTCCGGAACGAGCCGAACAGCGCGGTCGCGGCGAGCACCGCCGTCGCGATCGCGATGCCCTTGGTGATCGCCTTGGTGGTGTTGCCGACCGCGTCCAGCCGCTCCAGGACGGACGCGGCCTCACCCTGGACGTCCCCGGACATCTCGGCGATGCCCTGGGCGTTGTCGGAGACGGGACCGAACGTGTCCATCGAGACGATCACGCCGACGGTGGTCAGCAGGCCGGTGCCGGCCATCGCCACCGCGAACAGCGCCACGGTGGTGTTGCCGAAGCCGAGCAGGAACGCCCCGTACACGGCGCCGCCGATGACGAGCGCGGTGTAGACGGCCGACTCCAGGCCGAGCGAGATGCCGGACAGGATGACGGTCGCGGGCCCCGTGCGGGCGCTGTTGGTGACCTCCTGGACGGGCTTGCGGTTCGTCTCGGTGAAGTAGCCGGTCAGCAGCTGGATCGCGCTGGCCAGCACGATGCCGATGAGGACCGCGCCGATCGCGACCCAGCGCGGGTTGGCGTCCAGGTTCTGGATCGCCGTGTCGGTGACCCCGGTCAGGTCCGCGAACGACGAGGGCAGGTACGCGAACGCGGCGATCGCGACGAGGATCGCCGAGATCCCCGCCGAGATGAAGAAGCCACGGTTGATCGCCGTCATCCCGGACCGGTCACCGGACCGGGGCGTCACCGCGAAGATGCCGATCACCGCGGTGATCACGCCGATCATCGGCACGATCAGCGGGAACACCAGGCCCTCGGTGCCGAACGCCGCGGTGCCCAGGATCAGCGCCGCGACGAGCATGACCGCGTACGACTCGAACAGGTCGGCGGCCATGCCGGCGCAGTCACCGACGTTGTCGCCCACGTTGTCGGCGATGGTCGCGGCGTTGCGGGGGTCGTCCTCGGGAATCCCCTGCTCGACCTTGCCGACCAGGTCGGCGCCCACGTCGGCGGCCTTGGTGAAGATGCCGCCGCCGACCCTCATGAACATGGCGAGCAGCGCGGCGCCGAAACCGAAGCCCTCCAGGACCTTCGGCGCGTCGCCCTGGTAGGCCAGTACGACGACCGCCGCGCCGAACAGGCCGAGGCCGACGGTGAACATTCCGGCGACGCCGCCCGTACGGAAGGCGATGCGCATCGCCGTCTTCTCGCCGCCCTCCTCGCGGGCGGCCGCGGCGACCCGGACGTTGCCCCGGACCGCCAGCCACATGCCGACGAACCCGGTGACGGCCGAGAACAGCGCACCGACGATGAAGAAGACCGACCGTCCGATCCGTTCCCCGGTCGAGTCGGCGGGTAGCAGCAGCAGTACGAGCGGGATCAGGACCACGAAGACCGCGACCGTTCGGAACTGGCGTTTCAGGTAGGCGCTCGCTCCTACCTGAACGGCCCGCGCGATCTCTTGCATCTTGTCCGTGCCCTGGCCCGCGGCCAGGACATCACGTACGAGACCCGCGGCGACGGCCAGTGCCAGCAGTGCGACCACGGCGACGACGACGACCAATGAGAGGTCGCCGCCGCCGAGATCCACGTCTGCGCTGGCCGGGCTTGACAGGGAAAGCCCAGACATCCGTCCTCCTCGACAGGGGTGTTGCGATCTCGACCGTCAAAAGACGATCTTTACCGCGTACCCCGCGAGTCATGATTTCGAACGCCCTCGCACGGCAACGCGGGTGCCGGGAGTCTACGCACGCGTAGGTCGAATGTTAAGGCCGAAGGGCCCTGGAAGCGGATGTCGCCAAAATGCAATGAACGGTACGCCGGAATTTCCCTGATAAGGCTGGCCAGGCGGCATGTGCCCAGGTCAGCCTGGGTTAGCTCTTTATTACCTCGCGGCCACATTGGCGTGCGCAGCGCGTCACGGGCGCATCGGCGAGGCCACCGGCGTCCTCATTTAAGCTAGCCATTAACACGAAATAAGTCCAGACCCAAATCGATCCGAACCGAGATCATCCCCCAGAGAATCTCACACCCTGAAACCCATCGGCCCCACGTGTCCCAAACCGGACACCCGACCCGCCAAGAGACGGCGAAGGCCCCGCCGGGGTCGGCGGGGCCTTCGGACGTCGGTGGGACGGGCGCGTGTCAGATGGTCGCCTCCGCCTCGGCCGGCCAGCTCATCCGTATCTGGACCCCCTTGGGCGTGGCGGCGATCTCCACGTCGTCGGCGAGCCCGGCGATGACGGCCAGCCCCAGCTCCGCGGTGCCCTCGCCCAGGGCGTAATCGAACTCCTCCGCGTCCGGGGCCGTGGGGAGGCCCCCCGCCGCGTCCTCGGAGACGGTGTCGCTGACGGTCACCTCGAAGCGGCGGTCGGCGCCGCTCAACTCCAGGCGGACGGGCTCGTCCGGGCAGTGCCGGCGATGCGCCTCCACGGCCCGCGAGCACGCCTCGCCCACCGCGAGCCTGACCTCGTCCAGCAACGGCTCGGCCACACCGCTGCGGCGGGCCACGGCGGTGACGATCAGCCGGGCGGTCCGGACATGGACGGGGAGCGCACTGAAGGACAGTTCAACGGTCGACATCTCAGCTACAGGCCGCCTACCTGGCGCCCTTGCGCTTCTCCTCGGCCTCGGCGATCGAGTCATGGATGCCGAAGACCTTGGTCAGCCCCGTGATCCGGAAGATCTTGAGGATGCGCTCCTGGGTGCACACCAGTTCCAGCGAACCGTCGTGGGCGCGCACCCGCTTCAACCCGCCGACGAGGACACCGAGGCCGGTGGAGTCGAGGAACTCCACCTTCTCCATGTCCACGAGCAGGTGGAACTTACCCTTGTTGACCAGGTCGATGAGCTTCTCGCGAAGCTTCGGCGCCGTGTAGACGTCGATCTCGCCCTCCACGTTGATGACGGTGAGGCCATCGTCAGTGGTGTAGTCGTTCACCTTCAGGTCCACAGATCCTCCAGCGCGCCGTGCAGCACTATCTGATCTCGATCGACCGAGCCAGCCGGGGCGGCGATTCGGCCATCGAGAGTTCGCCGTGATTCAACCACGCTCCGGCGTCGTGCACGCACGTTATCGCCCACACGGGCGAAAGTTCGCGCCATCCCGTCTGACCTGCTGATCCAGTGGCCAGGACAGGGGGACGGGCACACCGGCGCCGGGGCGTTCCCGTAGTTTTGCCCCGGCTGGCAGACTGAAAACCTGATGGGCGCCCAAAGATCTTCATCCCCCCTCGACCGGCTGCTCGCCGACCCCGCACGGCGCGAACGCATCACCCATGTGGAGAGCGTTCCCGCACGTCAGGGCCGTCGAGCCGACTGGCCCGCCTGGTCGCCGCCGCTGCTGGTCGAGCGGCTGGCCGCGACCGGGATCGAGGCACCCTGGCAGCACCAGGCCGCCGCCGCCGAACACGCCCGCGCGGGCCGCTCTGTGATCATCGCCACAGGGACGGCGTCCGGGAAATCCCTGGCCTACCTGCTGCCTTCCATCGAGGCGATCTACGCGAAGGATGAGAATCCTCGCCACGAGGGGACGATCCTCTACCTGGCGCCGACCAAGGCCCTCGCCGCCGACCAACTCCGCGCCCTGCGCTCCCTGCGCCTCACGCGTGTCCGCGCGGCGACCTACGACGGCGACACGCCGCAGGACGAGCGAACCTGGGTCCGGCAACACGCGAACTACGTGCTGACGAACCCGGACATGCTGCACCGGTCGATCCTGCCGAGCCACTCCCGATGGGCGTCGTTCCTGCGCCGCCTCCGCTATGTCGTCATCGACGAGGCGCACGGCTACCGCGGCGTCTTCGGATCGCACGTCGCGCACGTCCTGCGCCGCCTGCGCCGCCTGTGCGCCCGCTACCACGCCGACCCGACCTTCGTCCTGGCCTCGGCCACCACGTCCGAGCCCGCGGCCACCGCGTCCCGCCTCACCGGACTGGACGTCGTCGCCGTCGACGACGACGCCTCACCGCGCGGCCCGGCGACGTTCGCGCTCTGGGAACCGCCCCTCACCGAACTGCGCGGCGAACGCGGCGCCCCGATCCGCCGCACAGCCACCGCCGAAGCCGGCGACCTCCTGGCGGACCTCGTCGTCGAAGGCGTCCAGACGCTCGCGTTCGTCCGCTCCAGGCGCGGTGCGGAGTCGGTCGCGCTCAGCGCCAAGCGCGCCTTGCACGAGGTCACCCCCGCCTTGGCCGAGCAGGTCGCCGCCTACCGCGCCGGCTACCTCCCCGAGGAACGACGCGCACTGGAAGCCGCACTCCGCTCCCGTTCGATCATCGGCCTGGCGAGCACGAACGCCCTGGAACTCGGCGTGGACGTCTCCGGGCTCGACGCCGTCCTGGTCTGCGGCTGGCCCGGCACCCGCGCGTCCCTGTGGCAGCAGTCCGGACGCGCCGGGCGGTCCGGCCAGGCGGCACTCTCGGTTCTGGTGGCACGCGACGACCCGCTCGACACGTTCCTCGTCCACCACCCCGAGGCGATCTTCGGGACGCCGGTCGAGGCCACCGTGCTCGACCCCGACAACCCGTACGTCCTTGAACCCCACCTTTGCGCCGCGGCATCCGAGATGCCGCTCACCGAGGACGATCTCCCGCTCTTCGGCCCCTCCACCGCCGACCTGCTGCCCGACCTCGTCCGCCGGGGCCTTCTCCGCCGCCGCCCCGCCGGCTGGTACTGGACGCGCCGCGACAAGGCCGCCGCCCTGGCGGATATCCGGGGAGCGGGCGGTGAACCCATCCAGGTCGTCGAACTGGGCACCGGACGCCTCCTCGGAACGGTCGACGAGGCGTCCGCGCACACCACCGTCCACGAGGGCGCCGTCTACATCCACCAGGGCGACTCGTTCATCGTCCAGACCCTCGACCTGGACGACTCGGTGGCGCTCGTCGAATCGGCCGACCCCGACTACTCGACGACCGCCCGCGACGTCACCGACATCACCATCGTCGAACGGCTCCGCTCCACGTCGTGGGGCGAGGCCACCCTCTGCTTCGGAACCGTCGAAGTGACGCGCCAGGTGGTCGCCTACCAGATGCGCCGCCTGCAGACAGGCGAGATGCTCGGCGAGAAGCCCCTCGACCTCCCGGCCCGGACCCTCCGCACCCGCGCCGTCTGGTGGACGCTCTCCGACGCCCAGATCTCCTCTCTGGACAGGCTCGACCTGGCCGGCGCCGCCCACGCCGCCGAACACGCCTCGATCGGCCTGCTCCCCCTCTTCGCGACGTGCGACCGCTGGGACATCGGCGGCGTGTCCACCGCCGTCCACCCCGACACCGGGCTCCTCACCGTCTTCGTCTACGACGGACACGAGGGCGGTGCGGGCTTCGCCGAACGCGGCTACGCGGACGCCGCCGAATGGCTCCACGCCACCCGCGACGCGATCGCGTCCTGCGAATGCGACTCCGGCTGCCCGTCCTGCATCCAGTCCCCCAAATGCGGCAACGGCAACGACCCGTTGGACAAACGAGGCGCCCTGGACCTCCTCGCCATCCTCCTGGCCCAGGCCCCGGCCTGACCCCGGCGCCGCCGGCCGGGCGAACCCGTCGGCGCCGAGGGCTTCGGCAGGCGGTGACGGAGCGTCGACGGACTCAGGTGTGCAGGGTACGCAGTACACGGCCCCGTGACCGCAGGCGTCAGTTCGGGGCGACGCGCTGCGCCGGCACCGACGGCTGATCGTGGCCGCCGCGCCGCGCCTGCGCCAGGGCCTGCTGCAGCTTCCGCCGCTCCATCTCAAGCGTCTGCAGGGACTCCTCGTGCTCGTCCCGCAGGTCCCGCAGCTCCCGGCGCATGCCGACCGCACGCTTGAAGCCCAGCGCCGCGACCACCATGCCGGCCATGAAGACGATGGCGACCACGGCTCCGGCCATGAAGACGTGCCACTGCTCCGTGATCCCTGGAACGGCGTCGCCGAACATGGTCATCTCCGCGGCGCCCGTGTTGTCCAGCACCACGACGACGGCGGCCACGATGGCGGCGAGCGCGACGATCAGCCCCAGGATGATCATGCGGAGGGTCTCCTTCCCTCAGGCCCCCGCCTCTCGAACGGCACGGACCGTGGTTTCGGACGACATGGACGCATTACCGGACGACCCGGGTGATCCACCCGGCAGGCAGCCTAGACCGTTCACAAACAGTGGTCCAGGAGTGGGTTTTGTACCCACGTCCCGGAACGATGCGCGCCCAGCCCACCAGCGGCAGCGCCTGCGCCGGGGCGGGGCGGGGCGGCGACCCGACGTCCGGGTGCCCCGGCCCGGGTCCGGGTTCTTGGCCGGTTACTTGCGGCGAGAGCGCCTGGACTTCGAGCCGGACTTGGAAGCGATGCTGACGTCCACACCGCTCGCCCCCTTGCCGAGCGTCGCGGGACGGCGCGCGGGCTTCGCCTTGGCCGACGGCGGAGTCATGACCATCGTGTCACCTGAGCGCGGCTTCCGGCCCGAGCCGCCCTTCTTGCCTCTGCCGCCGACCGCCAGGACCGGGGCCGTCTTGGCGAGAGCCTCGGCGCGTGCGATCTGCTCGCGGGTCTTGCTGACGCGCCTGCGGCCGGTGCCGCTGCGCGCGATGCGGGCCGCCATGCCCTTGGTGCTCGTTCCCGCCTGGGCGACGCGCAGGCGGCGCGTCCAGGTCCCGAGGTGCGCGGCGACGATCAGGAGGACCATCGCGATACCGACGCTCTTGCCCCACTGGAGCCGGTCCGTGGCCGCGATGTTCTGGGCCCTCGGCGGGTCGGTGGCGATCTGCGGCGCGGGGTAGGTCAGCCCGGGTGCGGCACCGTCGGGCTGAACGGACGGCAGGGTCACCGGCGACTCGTTGTTGAACGGCGTCAGCGGGGTCCCGGCGCTGGGCGCCCCACCCGTCGGGAGGGACGGCGCGGAGCCGCCGGGCAGCGATGCCGAACCACCGCTCACCGTGGCGTTGGCGGTGGCGGTACGCGAGGACAGCGATCCGCCCGTCCCGGTGGGACGCTGCGCCTGGACGCCCACGGACACCGAACCGCTCGACCGGGTCAGCGAAAGGGCGGCCGAGCAGCTCGTCCCCTGGCAGAGCGAGCCCACCGAACCGGACTTGGACTTCACGCCGGAACCCGAGAGCGCGTAGCCGCTCAGGTCGTCTTCAAGGCCGCGGTTCCACTTCACGACGAGTTTGCCGCCGGACACCCGGGCGGACACACCGGTGGGCGCTGCCGGCGCGATGCGCACGGTGAAGGTGTTGGAGTCGTAGATGTGCCCGGTCTGCTTGCCCTTGAGGTAGGCCTTGTAGCGGCCGTTCCGGCGAATCGAGAACGTCCCGGACAGGTCGCCGGCGAGGCCCCCCTCCTTGAGGAACGTGTTGCCGATCCCGGGGCCGTCGACCCACAGCTGCATGCTGATCGCGAAGTCGAAGTGGGCTTTGGCGGTCAGCTCCGAACCGCTCGTGATGACCGCGCCGTCCTCCGGGGTGATGACGCTCGTCGTGGCGGCCGCCTGCGCGGGGAGTGCGGCGAGTACCGGGAAGCTCATCGCAAGGGGGGCCGCCAGCGCGACTGCACCGATCCTGCGAATGATGGTCACGGCCTCAATCCCTTCGACAGCGTTCTGCTCGTCTCATCCCGCCGAGGGCCTCGCGGGGGCACACCGTCCCGTGCGATAACTGCACGCTTACAGAAGCGTAACGCACCACCGGGTAGCAGAAGTCACAGGACGATGACAAAGACACATGCGTTTCATCGTCCGCGACTCGACTCCCCTGCCTATTGACACTCAGTGCAAAGAGCTGTGTCGCGTCAGGGTACGCCCTCCTGCTTCACAGGGCCAGCCCTTGCCCGGGATAGGACTCGCACAGCCCCAAGCCCCATGGGCACCACCAGATCCAACGCGACCGACACCTCGACGACGTCGTCCGCGACCCGGCACCGCACCAACCGCGCCCCGGACTTCATCGCGATCGTCTTCGCCCGCCCGCAGACGTCCGCTCCGCCCTCCGCCGCCCGGGCCGCACCGGCCAGCGCCGCCAGATCAGCCGCCGCATCCGCCCGATGCCGGGCACCACGCACCCCGCCGACCGCCACCGCGGCCATCCCGCCGATCCAGATCACGGCGGCGAAGGCCAGGACCCAGATCGTCCCCGACCCACGATCCGCCCCGGGCGACACCCGTACTCGTTCACCAGCTCCGGCCACCACACCTACCTCTCACTACCGCCACCCCCCTCGGTACCGCCACCCGGACCAGGCGCCGCCGGTGGGACGCCTGGTTCTGTCGCGGCGGCCACGTGGACGTGGACGATCAAGGGCGGCAGGCCGGCTGCCGCCGGGGGCTTGACGGGGGCGGAGACGTCCACGTGGACGGTGGCTTCGTCTCGGCTCACCCGCACGGCGGCTCCCTTGGGGACGGCCTTCACCACCAGTTCGCGCACGGCGGTGAGGGACTCGCCCCTGGCCGCCGCACGAGCACCGGCTCGAGCTGCGTCCGTGCAGGTGAGCTGGACGGACGCGGCGGTCAGGCCCCACAGCGCCATCGCGGTCACCAGGACCAGGGTGGGGAGTGCCACGGCGATCTCCGCCGTGGCCATCCCGCGATCCCTCAGCCGGCCAGCTTGAGCGCCTTCTCGATGATCTGTAAGAGCAGCTCCTTCACCTGGGGACTGGTCACGATCTTGAACAGCAGGCCGGCGAACGCCGCCGCGGCGATGGTGCCGACCGCGTACTCGGCCGTGGACATTCCCCGGTCGCCGTGCAGGCGGGGCCATCGCCGCACTGCCATCTGCATCGCCCGCATGGGGCTCCTTTCCCTCGTGGTCGTTTCCCTCGTGGTCGTTCCGTTCAGAGGCTGCCGAGTCGCGGGGCGGGGCGCCGGGTGAACGGCGCACTGTGGATAACCCGGTCACCGCGGCAGGAGGATGGTCGAGGCGATCCCGGCGACGGCCGGGACGACGCCGAGCAGGACGAAGGCGGGAAGGAAGCACAGGCCGAGTGGGGCGAGTGCGCGGATGCCCGCCGACCGTGCCCGCTCCGCCGCGGCCGAGCGCGCCACGCGCCGCTGGTCTCGGGCGAGGCGGCTCAGGGACGGGGCCAGTGCGGCACCGGTGGACGCCGCCCTGACGGTCGTGCGAGCCAGCGGGGCGAGCATCGGCTCTTTCGCGAGCGTGAGCCATGCTTCGGCCGGGTCGGCTCCCAACCGGATCTGGATGGAGACGGCTTGCAGTTCGTCCCCAAGCGGGCCGCCCACCGCGTCGGCGACAGCGGTGACCGCGTCGTGCCAGGGAGCGCCGCCGCGCAGGCAGGCCGCGAGGAGATCCACTGCCACGGGCAGGTCCGCGACGAGGCGCGCCCGCCTGCGTCTTCGTTCCGCGTTCCCCAGGCGGCCGAACGAGAACCAGACGGCCACCGCGACCAGGACACCGATCACGGTGCCGGTCGGCCCGCCCAGCGTCACCATGCACAGCACTCCCGCCATGCCCGCAGCCAGCCGGCGGAGGACGGCGTCACGTCGCCCGGCTTCGGCTCCCGCCTTGCCTGGCCTGTGTTCCGGCATCGTCGCGATACTCCGGGGCCGGAGGGCGTGATGAGGTTCGCGCCGACCCTGGTCGCCGCGCTTTCCCTGGTCCGGGTTCCGCCGTGGTGCGGGGCGTACGGGTCTCCGGAACTGGTTCCGCAACCTGTTCACGGCCGGATTCGTGCTTCTGGGAAGAAGGAAGGCCGACACTGCCGCGCACAGCACGGCCATCAACGCCGTCATCAGAGCTCCTTCAAGGTGGGTGGCCCCTGGCAGGCGTCAGCGGATGGACTCCGCGGATCTGGCCAGGTGGCGGGTCCAGTAGAGGCCGGTCAGGTTGAGGGCCGCACCTGAGGTCAGGCACGCCGCGCCCAGAAGAGTGGTGAAGAGGAAGGGGATCGGGTGGGCGCCCAGGGCCGCGGCCATGGCCAGGCCCAGGACGGGTAGTGCGGCGAGAAGGCGAGCCGTCGCCCGAGGGCCGGCCAATTGGACGGAGACGTCCTGGCGCTGGGACTCTTCGTCGCGGAGGGCGACGGCCAGTCCGTCCAGGACGGTGGCGAGGGTGCCGCCGCGTTCGGAGCCGACTCGCCAGCAGGCCGCCAGGAGCCGGAGACCCTCGGCGCCCGGCCGGGCCGCCAGTTCCCCCAGGTGTTCGGACGGTGGACTGGGGACGCTGAGCAGTTCCTTCGAGACGTGCGGGTCGAGGACGGTGGCGGCCGCTGTGAACGCCTCGTCAGGGGTGCGGCCCGCGGCGAGTTCGGCGGCCATGGCATCGCAGAGTTCGATGACGGCCGTGCGCCGGCGATGGGGCCGGGTTCTGCGTTCTCGCAACGCGTCGACTCTGTCTTTGACGCGGATGAGCGGGTTGCCGGACGGGCGGGTGACGAGGCGGTCCAGCCGGAGGACGGCGGGAGCGGGGGTCAGAAACGTCCAGACGGCGGCGGCCGAGCAGAGAATCGCCAAGGCGCTGATCATGGGCTTTCTCGCAGCCGGGTGGCGAGGGACTCGGCACCCGGGGACCGGATGACCTCGCCGGACGCGGTGAACGAGACCGCGGGGACGACGCCGACCAAGCCGTCGGGAGCTCGGCGGAGGAGGCAGATCTCCGCCACGCGGCGGCGTCCTCCGCCCGGTTCGCGGACCAGATGGACGACGATGTCCAAGGCCGCGGCCAGCTGGCTGTGCACGGCCTCCCGGGTCAGGCCAGCCGCACAGGCCAAGGCTTCGAGGCGGGCGGGCACATCCCCGGCCGTGTTGGCGTGGAGGGTTCCGCAGCCGCCTTCGTGGCCCGTGTTCAAGGCCTGCAGCAGGACGACGACCTCCGGGCCTCTGACCTCGCCCACCACCAGACGGTCGGGGCGCATGCGGAGGGCCTGGCGGACGAGGTCGTTCAACGTCACGCCCCCGGCGCCCTCCATGTTGGGCGGCCGTGCTTCCAGCCTGACCACGTGCGGGTGGGACGGTTTCAGTTCGGCGGAGTCCTCCACCAGGAGGAGCCGTTCGGCGGGATCCGCCAGTGACAGGAGCGAGCTCAGAAGCGTCGTCTTGCCGGTTCCCGTTCCGCCGGTGACCAGGAAGGCGGCCCGGGATCGGATCAGTGCGGCGAGCAGTTCGGCGCCCTCGGGCGGGACGGTGCTCGCGGCGATGAGCTCGTCCAGGGTGAAGGCGCGGCGGCGAGGGAGCCGGAGGGACAGGCAGGTCCCGGTCGCGGCCACGGGCGGGAGGACGGCATGGAGCCGCACTCCGCCCGGGAGGCGGGCGTCGGCGTAGGGGGCGGCGGAGTCGAGGCGGCGCCCGGCGGCGGCGGTGAGGCGCTGTGCCAGGCGGCGGAGGGACGGCTCGTCCGGGAACCGCAACGCGGTGCGGACGAGACCGGAGCCCGCGTCGACCCAGACCTCGTCCGGGCCGTTCACGAGGACATCGGTCACGTCCGGTGAACGCAGGAGCGGCTCCAGAGGCCCGGCGCCGACGAACTCGGCGTGCAGTTCGTCGGCGAGCGTCAGCACTTCGCGGTCGCCGAGCAGCCGTCCCTCCGCACGCAGCGCCGCGGCGACCCGGCCGGTGGTCGGCTCGCCGCCGGAGTCGGCCAGCCTGTCCCGGATGGCATCGGACAGCCTGGTCATGCCGCCTCCTCCCGGTATGCGTAGGGCTGGAGGGCGAGGTCGGCGAGGACGCCGGCGCAGAACTCGGCGAGCGGCCCTCGGCGGCAGGCCCGTTCGAGGCCGCCCTCGTCGACGGCGGTGGGCAGGCGGCGGTCGCGTTCGAAGGCGCCGGCGGACGGGATGTCGAGCGCGCGCGTGACCGCGTCCGCGGTGAGCCCGCCGGGCGCCGGGCCCTGGACGATGAGCCGCACGTCGGCGGTGTCGCGGCGCAGGGCGGCGGCGAGGCCGTCGGCGGCGACGGTCGCGCGGACCTCGGCCGGGACGAGCAGGAACGTGACGTCGGCGGAGCGCAGGGCGGCGCGTCCGATGTCGCCGGGGTAGCGGGGGACGTCCACGATGACCAGGTCGAAGCCGCGGACGGCCGCGTCGAACAGGGACCGGACGGCGTCGTCGGAGACCGGGACCGGTTCGCCGCGCCGCCAGGACAGGATGGACAGGTCACCGGAGCGCGGCAGTGTCTCGCGCAGGGTGGCGGTGTTCAGCCTGCCCCGCCGCTCGGCGAGGTCGTGCCAGCGGACACCCTCGTGTTCCTCCAGCCCGAGCATGAGGTCGACGCCGCCGCCGAACGGGTCGGCGTCGACGAGCAGCGTGCGCAGGCCCTGCCCTGCGGCCGTGAGCCCGAGCGCGGCGGCGAGGACGCTGGCTCCCGCGCCGCCCCGCGAACCGACCACGCAGACCGTGGTGGCCCAGCCGCTCTCGGGTTCACCGGCCGCGGCGAACGCGTTGATCAGCCAGTCTTCGTGGTCGGGCAGGGCGGCGACGTCCTGCGCGCCGGCCTCGACCGCCAGCCGGTACGTGTCGGACGTGGCACCGTCGCCGGTGACCAGGACGACGCCCGGACGGCGCTGGAGGCCGGCGGACGACACCTCCACGGCCGCGTCGGCGCCGACGAGGATGAGGGACGGCCACGTCCAGGCGGCCCTGGCCTCGTCGGCGCCGTGGGCGACTTCGGCGTGGGCGTCGGCGGCGGCCGCGAGCCGGAGCAGGCCGTCGGCGAGGGCGGGGTCGCCCGTCACGATCAGTGCCGCGAGGTTCATCGATACTCCTTCGACGTTCGGTGGGATCCACCTTGCGACGCGGAGTGACGACACTGAAGACGTTCCGTGAACTGTGGATAACTTCGCCCGGCGTGGGGCTCGGGTGGCGGCGGGGCGGTGGCGCTCGTGCGTCTGGCGCCACCGCCCGGCCGCTTCACGGCTGGGCGACCCCCGCCGGGGGGGAGAGCGGGGGTCGCCGGGCGGTCCGGCTCCGGGGGGGTAGAGCCGGCCCGCTTTCCCAAGAAAGTCTCGGGGGAGTTCGGCGTAAGCCGTGCGCAAGTCCGCCCTATGGCAGAGGCGAACTTACGTCTCCAGTCTAGGCATATACAACATATGCTGCCCGATGGTCGAGAGTTTCGTCGAGACGCAATCCACCCTCCCAGGTGACGGTTTTTCGCACCAGGTCGGGATGATGCCCTCGGCGTGCGGCGCGACGGTGTGCGCGAGGCGCCGCCCCGCCCTCGACAGGCACCCCGTTCCCACGCACATGGAGTGCATTGGGACGGGAGTCGGAGCGTACAGGAGAACTAAAGATCTTTCCGGCCGCCCCACCGGATCCGGGACGAAATAGAAACGATCACGGTGAGTGATCAATTCCGAGTCCTGATAGATAGTTACGGATAGTCCGGAATAGCGCGTTCCATCCCCTCTTGACCTCACAGTGCACCCATGTCCCGTCCGGCGCGATGTCCGCCCGCCGGGCACAATTCCCGAATGGAGAGCTTGTCAGCAGGTCAAATGAGGCGTAGACAGGTCATACGGACCACGTGTCCGAGCACGGCAGCCGGGCACCCACGCGCGACCAGCCGCGGGAGGCGCGTCGAGACGGGCTTGACCCGGTCCGACGAATTTGAGGTGCACGCCTGGTAACCCGGTGTGACGTGACTGGCGGCGGCGTCCCGCAGAGGGGCGCCGTTCGCTTCGCTTCAGGGCCGCCGGGCACGGCGGCCCAGTCGCGGACTTCCTCGCCCCCGGCCGACAGGATCAGCCGCGCATGAAGGCTTCGCAGATGGCCTGGGAGTCGCGTGCGGCCGCCGCCACAGCCGCCGAGCAGTGCGCGATCCACTGCGCGACGCCCTCGGAAGTGCCGGACGCGTAGGCGCGGAGCGCTTCGGCGTAGTCGTCGGCGAGTTCCAGGTGCCCGACCTCTGGTGCGGCAAGCGACTTGGGGTCCAGGCCGCGGGCGACGAAGGTGAGCCGCTGGGCGGCACGGGCGACAAGCCCGTCTCCCCAGCCGAACGGACGCAGGGTCATCAGCTCGCCGTGCACGATGGCCCCGACCACCAGCGCCGGCGCCTTCGTCGACTCGATCAGCAATCCGCTGAGACTGTCCAGGCGGACGGCCACTTCGGACGGCGATGGCGGCTCACCGAGGCCCAGCACGTCCTTCACGCTCCCGTCTTCAGAGCGCGGACGTCCGAGATCGGCGTTGTCGACCGCATCCGCCGCAGCGAGGACGTGAAGTCTTGCGAGGGCCTGTCGGGGGGCCTTCCGCCACGTGTCCGTCAACGTCCCCAGCTCAGCGGATACACGCAGGGAGCCCTGGACGACCGGATCGGACGGGTTCTCGGTGGTGCGCAGCTCGTCCAGCGTCACCGATGCGCCTTCGAGGACGGCCGAGGCCCGCGCACCACGCAGCGCGGACTCGGTGGACACCTCGGCGCTGCGGCGCCGCAGGATGCGGTGGCCGAGCAGCCGGTCCACGGCGGAACGCGCGTCATCGACGGCGTCGGCGACGCCGGGCAGGTTCGCTACATCAGCAAGGGCATCGGTCACGGCCCGACCCTATGCGGTCACCCACAACGCCCATGCAACGCCCCACGGACGCGTGCGACGAAAGCGATTTCGGCGCGGCAGACTGGGGAAGGGCTGCTGTGCCGAGCTTCGGCACACGATCCGGAGTCACGGCAACCGGTCGCGCTCATCTCCGACATCCGGGGGCGGCCTTGTGGGGACCGGCGCCTTCCTGGTGAAGTGGGGATACCGGGCGACCCCGCTTCAGCTAGCAAGGAGTGCGCGTTGAGCCAGAGCCAAGAAACACTGTCGAACCTTCTTCAGGAGACCAGGCGCTTCTCCCCACCCGCAGAGCTCGCCGAGTCGGCCAACGTCAAGGCCGAGGCGTACGAGCAGGCGGCGGAGGACAGCCTGGCGTTCTGGGCGGAGCAGGCTGACAGGCTCACCTGGACGAAGCGCTGGGACGACGTCCTGGACTGGAGTAACCCACCGTTCGCCAAGTGGTTCGTCGGCGGTGAGCTGAACGTCGCCTACAACTGCGTCGACCGCCACGTCGAGGCCGGACGCGGCGCCAAGGTCGCGTTCCACTGGGAGGGCGAGCCCGGCGACTCCCGGACCCTGACCTACGCCGATCTCCAGCGCGAGGTGAACAAGACCGCGAACGCCCTGCTGGAACTGGGCGTCCGCAAAGGCGACAGGGTCGCGATCTACCTGCCGATGATCCCCGAGTTGCCGATCTCGATGCTGGCGTGCGCGCGCATCGGCGCCACCCACTCCGTCGTGTTCGGCGGTTTCTCGTCCGCGGCGCTCCGGACCCGCATCGACGACGCGCAGGCCAAGCTCGTCATCACCGCGGACGGCGGGTTCCGGCGCGGCAAGCCGTCCGACCTGAAGGGGATCGTGGACGAGGCCGTCGCGCAGACGCCGACGATCGAGCACGTCGTCGTCGTGCGCCGCACCGGCGGGCAGGTGGCCGAGAACGACCGCGACCTGTGGTGGCACGACGTCGTGGAACGGCAGAGTGACCAGCACACCGCCGAGCCCATGGACGCGGAGCACCCGCTGTACATCCTGTACACGTCCGGGACGACCGGAAAGCCGAAGGGCATCCTGCACACCACGGGCGGCTATCTGACCCAGTGCGCGTACACCCACTGGGCGGTGTTCGACCTGAAGCCGGAGAAGGACATCTTCTGGTGCTCGGCCGACATCGGCTGGGTCACCGGGCACTCCTACATCGTGTACGGGCCTCTCGCCAACGGCGCGACCAGCGTCATCTACGAGGGGACGCCCGACACGCCCGACAAGGGCCGCTGGTGGGACATCATCCAGAAGTACAAGGTGTCCATCTTCTACACCGCGCCCACGGCGATCCGCACGTTCATGAAGTGGGGCGACGACATTCCCGCGCAGTACGACCTGTCGTCCCTGCGCGTACTGGGGTCCGTCGGTGAGCCGATCAACCCCGAGGCCTACGTCTGGTACCGCAAGCACATCGGCGGTGACCGCACCCCGGTGGTGGACACGTGGTGGCAGACCGAGACCGGCGCCATCATGATCAGCCCGCTGCCCGGCGTCACGGAGTGCAAGCCGGGTGCGGCGATGCGTCCGCTGCCCGGCATCGCCGCCGACGTGGTGGACGACCAGGGCCGGTCGGTGCCGAACGGCGGCGGCGGCTTCATGGTGGTCAGGGAGCCGTGGCCCGGCATGCTGCGGACGATCTGGGGCGACGACGAGCGGTACGTCAAGACGTACTGGTCGCGTTTCGAGGGCCTGTACTTCGCGGGCGACGGCGCCAAGAAGGACACGGACGGCGACATGTGGCTGCTCGGCCGCGTGGACGACGTCATGCTCGTGTCCGGGCACAACATCTCCACGACGGAGGTGGAGTCGGCCCTGGTCGCGCACCCGAAGGTCGCCGAGGCGGCGGTCGTGGGCGCGACGGACCCGGTCACCGGGCAGGCCATCGTCGCGTTCGTCATCCCGCGCGGCGACGCCGGCGGGGACGTGGAGGGCGAGGAGTTCCTGAAGGAACTGCGCGACCACGTCGCCAAGGTGCTCGGCCCGATCGCGAAGCCCCGGCAGATCATGATGGTGCCGGAGCTGCCCAAGACCCGCTCCGGCAAGATCATGCGGCGGCTGCTGCGGGACGTCGCCGAGAATCGCAGCATCGGTGACGTCACCACGCTCGCCGACAGCACGGTCATGGACCTCATCTCCGAGAAACTGCCGAGCGCCAAGTCCGACGACTGACGGACACTGACGCACGACCGACGCACGACCGACCGCGGAACGACACGGCCCGCGTCCGGTGGAACAACCCACCGGGCGCGGGCCGCCGCCATGGTCGGTAGGTTCAGGGGGTCTTCACGGGGCGGGTTCCACCGTTTCGCTGCTGATCGGCGGTTTGGCCTATACCGACCCGTCACAATTCGAGAGAGTGACGACTGCGGTTCTGATCGCGAGCATTCCCGCCTCGGCGGCCGCGGCCGTCGTCTTCCGGAGCAGGGTGCGTCTGCGCGCGCGCCCGGACTAAGGAGAAATCGATATGTCGGAGGCCCTACCCGGTGAGCGCGTCGAGGACAGGTCCGTCGGCGAGCTGGTCGCGCTGGCGTCCAAGAACGTCTCCAACCTCGTCAGGGCGGAGATGGACCTGGCCAAGCTGGAGCTCAAGGCCGACGCCAAGAAGGCCGCGCTCAGCAGCGTGATGTTCACCATCGCGGCCGTGATGGGCGGGCTCGTCGTCATCCTGCTGTCGATGTCGTTCGCGTACGGCCTGGTGGCGTTCGGCATCTGGCACTGGCTCGCGTTCCTCATCGTCGCGGTCGTGTACGTGGCGCTCGCGCTCCTCCTGATGCTCATCGCCAAGCGGTTCATCAAGAAGATCGAAGGGGCGAAGCGGACCCGCAAGACGCTCAAGAACGACCTGGCCACGCTGCGGCGCCGCGGCGACTCCGATACCCCCGAGCTGACGGCCTGAATCACGCCATGTCCGGGAACGAGGCATCACTCATCGAGGTCGACGGGCCGTGGACCCACCGGCAGGTCAGCGCCGGCGGGACGCGGTTCCACGTCGCCGAGGCCGGTGAGGGACCTCTGGTCCTGTTTCTGCACGGTTTCCCGGAGTTCTGGTGGTCGTGGCACAACCAGCTCGTGTCCCTGCCCGCGGCCGGCTACCGGGCGGCGGCGGTCGATCTGCGCGGGTACGGCGGCAGCGACAAACCGCCGCGCGGCTACGACCTGGTCACTCTGGCCGGGGACGCCGCCGGGCTCGTCCGCGCACTGGGGGAGGCCAACGCGATCGTCGTCGGCCATGACTGGGGCGGGCTGCTGGCCTGGACGATGGGCGTCTACCACCCGAAGGTCGTCCAGCGGCTGGCCGCGGTGAGCGCCCCGCATCCGCTGCGGCTGCGGCAGTCCATCACCGGTGACCCGCGCGGGCAGGGGTGGGCGGCGCGCCACACGTTCGGTTTCCAGTTGCCGCTGTGGCCTGAACGGCGCCTTGTCCGCGACGACGCGGCGCTGGTGGGGAGGCTTCTGCACGACTGGTCCGCCCCGGGCTGGCCGGACGAACGCACAGAGCAGCTCGTCAGGAAGGCCGTGCAGATTCCGGGGGCGGCGCACAGTGCGCTTGAGTACCACCGCTGGCTCATCCGTTCCGTGGCCCGCCCGGACGGTATCCGCTACGCGCACCGTATGCGCGCCCCCATCCACGTCCCCACGCTCCAGTTGCACGGCGCGCTCGACACATGCACGCTCCCGGGCAGTGCCCAGGGCTCCGGCCGCTACGTGGCGGCCCCTTACCGCTGGAAGCTCATCGACGGGGCCGGTCACTTTCCTCATCAGGAACGCCCCCGAGCGTTCGACGCACAGCTTCTCGGCTGGCTGGCCGACCCCGAACCCGAACACTGACCGCGAACCCCCGCGAAGCCAGTGGTGGAGGGTGGGCGCGTACCGTGGAGGGATGCGGGATCGGGACGGGGCTGGACGCCCACGCAACGCACGGCCACGCGACGCGTACGGACGTCCTCTTCCTCACGGCGCGTCCGGCATACCGACGATGCCCGAAGACCTCGACCTGCCACCCGCCGAGGCCTTGGTCGAGGCACAGCGTCTCCTTGACGAAGACCGTCCGTTCCATGCGCACGAGGTACTGGAAGCGGTCTGGAAGGCGGCCCCAGAGCCCGAACGGGAGCTGTGGAGGGGTCTGGCACAGGTCGCGGTGGGGATCACCCATCTGCGCCGCGGAAACGCTCGCGGCGCCGAGGCACTCCTGAGCCGAGCCGCCGACCGCCTTGTCCCGTACGCGGCCGTCCCACCGCACGGCGTCGACGTCCAAGGGGTCGTTCAACGCACACGTGCCCTGGCCGCCGGCGGTCCGGAGGACGGCCCGATCACCGTCCGCCTCACGAAGGCGTGACTCAGTCGGAGCACCGCTGCGTGGACACCGGCGCCGTGGCGTTCTGCCCCGCGCGCACGTCCGGGGCGACCTCGTTCGCGGTGAGGGCGTAGCCGGTCGACGGCGTGTCCAGGGCGGCGGCGAAGATGACGCCGTAGACGCGGCCGTCGGTGGTCAGCAGCGGGCCACCGGAGTTGCCGGGCTCGACCTTGCCGCGGATGGCGTAGATCTCGCGGCTGACCTGGCCGGAGTGGTAGATGTCCGGGCCGCGCGCCGTCTGCCGGGCGCGGATCCGGGCGGCGCCCGCGGTGAACGGCTGGTTCTTCGGGAAACCGGCGATGATGGCGTCGTCGCGGACGCGTGCCTCGTCGGCGAACTTCAGCGCGGGCGCGCGCAGCCCCGGCACGTACAGGACGGCGATGTCGCGCTTGGGGTCGTACAGGACGACGCGTCCGCGGCCGGTCTCGCCGTTGACGGTGGCCACCTTCGACTGGCCGCGGGCCCCGGCGACGACGTGCGCGTTGGTCATGATGTGCTGCGGCGCGAACACGAACCCGGTGCCCTCGATCCGGCGCTGGCACTGCGGCGCCGTGCTGACGATCTTCACGATGCTGGCGCGGGCGGCCTTCAGTCCCCTGGTGTTCAGGACGGACTCGTCCGGCGGCGGCACCTGCACCACCGACTCGCCGCCGAGGCCGTTGAAGACCTGCGGGAACTCGCTGCTCTTCACGAAGCCCTGGAACGAGGTGAACCAGGCCTGCGCCTGCGGCGGCATCACGTCGTTGATGCCGCCGATGACGGTGGAGCTCTTGACCTGTGTCCGGACGGGCTTGAAGCCGGAGTTGGCGAACAGGCTGCCGAAGAACCAGGCGACGATCAGCAGCGACATGGCGCTGACGAACGCGCCGCCGACCGCGTCGGCCGTGCGGGCGTTCATGCCGGTCACCCGGTTGCGCAGGACGGCGCCGAGGGAGGACGCGAGCAGCTGCCCGAACGTGGCGGCGAGGAACGCGATGACGATGGCGAGGAGGACCTGCTGCGCGGCGCCCTCCACCGTGGCGTCCGCGATGGGCGGTGCGATCAGCACTCCGGCGACGCCGCCGCCGACGAAGCCGGCGAAGCTCAGCAGGCTCACGATGAAGCCCTGCCGGTAGCCCGAGACTCCGAACAGCACGACGAGCACGAGCAGGATCAGATCAAGAATGTGGTCGTGCAGCACCGCTTCACCGTATAGGTCCGCACACCCCGTTAACGTCCCCTCGATGTACCAGATTCGGGTGCGTTGTGTAGCCGTCGGGTGTGATGCACGTTCGTCACCGTAGGCGCCCGGAGTGAGATCATCCGCCTGACCTGCGGTTCGTCTCGCGGCGACGGGTGCGGACGGTCACCTCCCCGGTTCCGGGGAGGTGCTCAGCCGCGGGATGCGAGGTTCAATACCTCCGGAGGCAGGTCCTCGACGCGGCCTGTGTCCCAGGGGCGGTTCCAGCCGCCGGCGTCCAATACCTGGGTGAGCAGCGCCGCCGTGAACCCCCACACGAGCATGTCCCGGACGTGGAACGCCGGGCCGAGCTTGATCCCGGACGGGTGCCGGACCATCATCCGGTTCGCCGGGTCGGTCAGTTCGCCGATGGGGACGCGTGCGACCGCCGCGACCTCGCCGGGGTGGCCGGGGGCGACGTCCGACGGCTCCCGCCACCAGCCGGCGACGGGCGTGACCCGGTGCTCGCTGCGCGACAGGTACAGCTCGGGCAGGGAGCAGAGGACGTCCACGCCGGCGGGTTCGACGCCGGCCTCCTCCCACGCCTCGCGCAGCGCCGCCGCGACGGGTCCGTCGTCCCCCGGGTCGATGCGGCCGCCCGGGAAGGCGGGCTGGCCGGCGTGCTTGTTGAGCGTCGCCGCGCGTTCGGTGAGCAGCACGTCGGGGCCGTCCGGTCCCTCGCCGAACAGGATCAGGACGGCGGCCGCGCGGGCGGCGGAGCCGTGCCGGAACATCGGCGGCACCCGCATCCGGGGGCCTTCGGCGCGGAAGCGTTCGAGCCATGGCGGGCAACTGGGGGCGGTCTCGGTCACGTCCGTTCCAACTCCGCGGCGCCCGCGTTCCTTCCCGGCCCCGGTGCCCGCGTCACGAGAACGGCCCGGGTTTGACGAGCTTGCGCGCGGTCTCCTCGTCGGTCGGGCCTTCGCCGAACGACGGGCACAGCCGTGCGAGGGGACATGCGCCGCAGGCGGGACGGCGCGCGTGGCAGATGCGGCGGCCGTGCCAGATCAGCCTGTGCGACAGCATCGTCCAGTCCTTGCGCGGTATGAGTTCGCCGATCTCCTGTTCGACCTTCACCGGGTCGTCTTCGGCCGTCCAGGCGAACCGGCGCGCCAGGCGGCCGAAGTGGGTGTCGACGGTGATCCCGGGGACGTCGAACGCGTTCCCCAGGACGACGTTGGCCGTCTTGCGTCCGACACCGGGCAGGGTGACGAGGTCGTCGAGGCGCCCTGGGACCTCACCGTCGAACTTGTCGCGCAGTGCGGCGGACAGCCCCATGACCGACTTGGTCTTGGCGCGGAAGAACCCGGTGGGTTTCAGGATCGCCTCGACGTCCTCGGGGTCGGCGGCGGCCAGATCCTCCGGGGTGGGGTACTTGGCGAACAGGCCCGGCGTGGTCAGGTTCACCCGCATGTCGGTGGTCTGCGCCGACAGCACGGTCGCGACGAGGAGCTGGAACGGGGTGCCGAAGTTCAGCTCGCAGTGGGCGTCGGGGTAGGTCTCGGCCAGGATCCGGTTGATCCGGCGCGCCCGCCGCACGAGCGCGAGCCGGGTCTCGGGCTTGCGTCCCGCACCGCGCCGCGGGGTGCGCCCGGCCTCCGGGGCCGCATTGGTCGCCATGCCGCCAGGGTAGAGCCTTCCTTAAAAAGACAAGCATGTTCTTTTATGTTAGGGTCTCCCGCATGATTTTCGACTCCTCCCGGTGGACGGCGACCCTCGCCGGACGGCGCGTGCTGATCACGGGCGCCGCCCGGGGCATCGGCGCCGCCCTGGCCACCAGGCTGCACGAACGCGGCGCACGGGTCGCGCTCACCGGCCTGGAGCCCGACCAGCTCGCCGCCGTCGCCGCCGAATGCGGGCAGGCCCCATGGTGGTCCTGCGACGTTACCGACCGCGGCGGGGTCGAGGAAGTCGTGAACGACGCCGTGCGCGCACTGGGCGGCCTGGACGTGGTCGTGGCCAACGCCGGTGTGGCCGCGCAGATGCCGATCATCCACGGCGACCCGGCCATCCTGGAACAGAGCCTGCGCGTGAACGTCCTGGGCGTCCACAACACCCTCCGGGCGGCCGGGCCCCACATCAGCCACGAACGCGGCTACGCGCTGGCCGTGGCGTCGCTCGCGGCGGCCGTGCACGCACCCCTGCTGGGCGCCTACAGCGCGTCCAAGGCCGCGGTGGAGGCGCTGGGCAACACGCTGAGGGCCGAGCTGCGCCCGTCCGGCGCGAAGGCCGGTGTCGCCTACTTCGCCGAACTCGACACCGACATGACGCGGCGAGGGTTCGACACCAAGGCGGCGTCCGCCCTCATGAACGCGGGACCGAGCAGCAGCCTCCTGTCGAGCGTCGCGCCGCTGCGCGTGGGGATCGACGCACTGGAACGCGGAATCGCCCGCCGGTCCAAGCGCGTCGTCGCGCCCTGGTGGGTCGGCGGGATCCTGCCCGTCAGGATGATCGCCCAGCCCGTCGTCGACCACGCCGTCCAGCGCGGCCTCGGCCAGATCCTCGACATCGCGCGAACGGAGCAGGTCGAGCTGACCACGCCGCAGCCGGAGTCCCACCGGTGACGGCACCCCGCACCACTCCCGGCCGGATCCGCGACGTGGGAGTGGTGAACTGGCTCGCCTGCCGGATCGCGGGCAGGGCCACCGGGACCGGGCCGCCCAACCTGTTCCTGACCCTGGCGCGCCGCCGCGGCCTCTTCCGCGGCTGGCTGTGGTTCGCCGGACGTCTCATGCCCGGCGGCACCCTGCCGCGCCGGGAGACCGAACTGGTGATCCTCCGCGTCGCCCATCTGCGCGACTGCCGCTACGAGTTCGACCACCACGTCCGCATCGCCCGCCGCGCCGGCGTCCGCGAACGCGACGTCGAGCGCCTCAAGGAAGGCCCGGACGCGGACGGCTGGAACCCGCGCGAGCGGGCGATCCTCACCGCGGCCGACCAGCTCCACGACCGGCGCGACCTCGACGACGACGTCTGGAAGCGGCTCCGCACCCACCTCACCGAGGGCGAGTGCGTCGAGCTGACCGTGCTCGCCGGCCACTACGAGATGCTCGCCACCGTGATCACGGCGCTGCGCATCCAGCCCGACGAGCACCGCTGAGCATCGCCGCTTCTCCGGCGCGTCAGGCGTCCAGGGCACCCGACCGCAGGAGGAGGCGCACATGTTCGACGACCGGCGGGCCGACCGCGCGCAGCGCCTCCATGTCGCCCGCCGCGACCGCCGGCGTCACCATCGCACCCACCGCCGACACGACGATCTGGCACGCGAACGCGGCGGCCTCACCGCGCAGCCCCATCATCTGCGCGAGAGCCCCGGCGAGGTCGTGCTGGATCTCGGAACGCCGCTGAATGGCCTCCGGCCCGGCCGCGTACACCTCCACCAGGAAGAGCCGCGCGTAACCCGGTTCCGACGCGAGCGCCTCCAGGTAGGCGGTGAAGGCACGCTCGAACCGGGCCGCCGGGGTGCCGCCGCCCTCCGCGGCGCCCTCCAGTTGACGCCGCAGCAGCGCGCTCGCCTTGTCGAACGCCGCCATGAAGCAGTCGAGCTTGGACGAGAACAGTCCGTAGAAGCTCTGCCGGGAGACCCGGGCCCGTCTCAGCACGTCCTCGACCGACGTGCCCACGTAGCCCTTCTCCGTCATCGCCGCCGCCATGGCCGCGCAGAGGCGGTCGCGGTGCACCCGGTCGACCTCCGGGCGGGACAACGCGTGACGCCCCCGTGGGAGCCTGCGCGGCAAGGACTGGGCCATCCGCTCAGATTAGGGCACCGGCGCTACGCCTCCGGGACCGTCCGGTAAGGGGGGATGAGACCGGTGTGATGCCATTCACGCAGAGGTCCGTACACTGGGCGAACGGGACCGCGGCGGCCCGGCGAGGCCGGACACGCCCGGTCCCGCGTTTCGGCGCGCCGTGACCCTGCCTTCACGTACGCGGTGGGACGTACGTCACACTATGCATGTAGGTGTTCGAGGAGGAGAAGCGTGACCGATCGCGACGTGGACGTTCTGAGCAGAGCCCCGCTCTTCGAGGCCCTCGACGAGCAGGGCGCCAAGGCGCTGCGCGCCAACGTGACCGAGGTGCGTCTCGCCCGCGGTCAGACGCTGTTCAACGAGGGCGAGACCGGAGACCGGCTGTACGTCGTTCTCGAAGGCAAGATCAAGCTGACCCGGACCTCGCCCGACGGCCGGGAGAACCTGCTGAGCGTGCTCGGCCCCAGCGAGATGTTCGGCGAGCTGTCGCTGTTCGATCCGCGCCCCAGGACGGCGAGCGCCATAGCGGTGACGGAGGTCCGCCTGGCAGGGCTGGGCCACGATGATCTGCGCCCCTGGCTGACGGGGCACCCCGAAGTGGCCGTCCAGTTGCTTCGCGCGCTCGCGCAGCGGCTGCGCAAGACCAACGACGTCATGGCCGACCTGGTGTTCACCGACGTCCCCGGGCGGGTCGCCAAGGCGCTGCTCGACCTCGCGGAGCGGTTCGGCCAGCCGTCGGAGGCGGGCCTGCACGTTCACCACGACCTCACCCAGGAGGAGCTGGCGCAGCTCGTCGGCGCGTCCCGCGAGACGGTCAACAAGGCGCTCGCCGACTTCGCTCAGCGGAACTGGCTGCGCATAGAGGCCCGCGCCGTCGTCATCCTCGACATCGAGCGCCTCCGCAAGCGCTCGAAGTAGCGGTCCCGGTCCGTCCGCTCAGCGGCCGTTCAGGTAGTCGAGCTGGGACTGGACGGACGCTTCGGCGGCGGGCCAGAGCGACTTGTCGACGTCGGCGTAGACGCGTTCGACGACTTCGCGCGGGGTCTGCGCGCCCGCCGCGACCGCGGCCTCGACCTGGGCGAGGCGCTCGCGGCGATGGTCGAGGTAGTAATCGAGGGCGGCGATCGGATCGTCCAGCTTGGGCCCGTGGCCCGGGAGGATGGTGGCGGCCTCGACGTCGGCGGAGAACGCGCGGAGCCGGTCGAGCGAGCCGAGGTAGTCGCCGAGTTTGCCCTCAAGGACGGTCGTCCCATATCCGAGGACGGTGTCGCCGGTCAGGACGGCACGGTCCGCCGGCAGCCAGAACGTGAGCGAGTCGTCGCTGTGGCCGGGCGTCTCCATGATCCGCAGCTCCAGGCCGCCGGTCGTGACGACGTCCCCTTCCGAGAGCCCTTCGTCGCCGAGCCGGTGCCGGGAGTCCAGCGCCCGCACCTTGACGGGCCCCCCGGCCAGCTTCGCGAACTTCCCCGCACCGGCGGAGTGGTCGGGGTGGCCGTGGGTGAGCAGGATGAGGCCGACGCGGCGTCCCTGTTCCTCGACGGTCTCCAGGACGCGCCGCAGGTGCTTGCCGTCCTTGGGGCCCGGGTCGACGACGACGGCCTCTTCGGCGCCGGGCTCCGCGATGATCCAGGTGTTGGTGCCGTCCAGGGTCATGGCGGACGGGTTCTGGGCTAGCACACATGTCGCCCGTTCGGTGCCCATCCCGTCGATCTCCGTCATATCCCCCATCCTGCCCGAGGCTCGATCGGGGTGCCGGACCGGGTTCCAGCCGAGCCGGTCGAGATGCCGCAGCGCCGACGTGCCCACCAGCCGCCACATGAACGACCGCCCGCCGCGCACGGCGCGCTCACCCGCCCGTGTAGTGGCGCTTGACGGACTCCGGCAGGACGAGGTATGCCTCCCCGTCGATGATCTCCGCCGTGGGCTCGTGGACGACGATCTCGCGGCGCGCGGCCAGCACGTCCGCGACCGTCTCGTACGCGGCGAGCTCGGCCAGCGTCGCGAGGGTCGGCGGAAGCATCATCCACTCGCCCTTGACCGCGCGCTCGGCGGCCTCCGCCGGACGCACCCACGCCACCTGGTCCGCCTCGGTGCTGACGTCCCGGGCCCGCTGCCCCTCCGGCATCGCGGCGACGAAGAACCGGGTGTCGTAGCGCTTCGGCTCGATCTTCGGGGTGATCCAGTGCGCCCACGGGCGGAGCAGGTCCGAACGCAGCACGAGGCCGCGCCCGTCGAGGAACTCGCGGAACGACTGCGAACGGTCGAGCAGGGCCTGCCGGCCGGCCTCCCACTCGTCGCCGCGCGTGTCGTCCACGACCGTCCGCCCGGTCGGGCCCGCCAGCAGCACGAGGGTCTCCTCGAACGTCTCCCGGACGGCCGCGCACACCAGCTCCCGGGCGAGCGTCTCATCCGCATTGAACGCCGAACCCCACTCGGCGGGCGGCGGACCGGACCACGCCAGCGACGCCTCACCGTCGCGCGGGTCGACCGACCCGCCCGGGAACACGTAGGCGCCGGGCGCGAACGCCATGGACCGGACGCGGCGCAGCATGAACGCCTGCAGCCCGTGCCGGTCGTGATCGCGGAGCACGACGACCGTGGCCGCGGGACGCGCGGGAACGGGTTCGGCCCGGCCGGCCAGGATGCCCTCGACCTGATCCCGGTACTCCGCCGGCAGTTTGAGCCCGTTCACCATCGTCCTCCAGCCCCGCCGTCATCCAGCCCCCGCCCATGACCGATCAACGGACGGGCTCCGCTCGGCGCATCTCTATCCCCATGGCGGCTAATTCGGACATACCGAACGTCATTCCGTCAAGGGCCGCCGCCGGAGTCCGCCCCGCCCGGCGCCTGGTTCGTGCGGCGCCCGGAGCAGGGCGGGCGGCTCAGGAGACCTCGGCGATCAGCTCGACCTCGACGGGAACGTCGAGCGGCAGGACGGCGACGCCGACGGCACTGCGCGCGTGCTTGCCCGCGTCCCCGAACACCTCCGCCAGCAGGTCGCTCGCCCCGTTGACGACCTGGGGCTGGCCGTGGAAGCCGGGCGCGCTGGCGACGAAACCGACCACCTTGACGATCCGCACGACCCGGGACAGATCCCCGAGCTCCGCCTTGAGCGCGGCGATGCAGTTCAGCGCGCAGATCCGGGCCTGCCGGGCGGCCTCGTCGGCGCCGACCTCCGCGCCCACCTTCCCGGTGAGGCCCAGCTCACCCTTGACCAGCGGGACCTGCCCCGACGTGTAGACGAGCGACCCCGTCCGGGCCGTGGGGACGTACGACGCGACCGGCGGGACGACCTCCGGCAACTCGAGCCCCAGCTCGCGGATCCGCTCTTCAGGCGTGCTCATGGGCGATTCCTCCTCGTTGAGGCGCTGCTCGTTCCTTGCTCGTTGCTCGGTGCCCGTTGCTAGGACTGCACTTCGCGTTTGAAGTAGGCCACAAGGTTCTCCGGGTTCGGACCCGGCAGGACGGTGACGAGCTCCCACCCGTCCTGGCCCCAGTTGTCAAGGATCTGCTTGGTGGCGTGCACCAGCAGCGGAACGGTCGCGTACTCCCACTTCTTCATGCGCCTCACCCTAGCGATCGCCCAACCCGAACCCCCTTCGAACCCGACACGGCAGAGGACCACCGGGGTGTGGGTCAGCGCTGGGGCGGGGGCTGCTCGCCGCCCTGCGGCCGGGAACCCGGAGCGTCCGCACCGTCGGCGCCCGCGATGCCGCGCTGCCGGTCGTCCTGCGGTCCGGGCAGGCCGGGCGACTCCGGCTCGTCGCGCTTCGGCTCGTCCAGGCCGATGACCGGCGGGACGTCCTCGGGCGACCCCAGCGTCGGGGACGTCTCCGCCGCCTTCGCCAGCTCCTCCTCGGCCTTGGCGAGCCGCTCCGCCAGGCCGGGCTTGCCCTCCCCGGCTTCGGCCTCCTCGCCCTCCGGCCGGACGGCACCAGCGGCACGGTCGAAGAACCGCAGGATCTCGACCGGCAGCGGCATGATCAGCGTGCTGTTCTTCTCGGCGGAGACCTCCACGACCGTCTGCAGCAGCCGCAGCTGGAGGGCCGCCGGGTCCTGCGACATGATCTCGCCGGCGGCGGCGAGCCGCTTGGACGCCTGGAACTCGCCGTCCGCGGTGATGATCCGGGCGCGGCGCTCCCGCTCGGCCTCGGCCTGCCGGGCCATCGACCGCTTCATCCCCTCGGGCAGCGAGACGTCCTTGATCTCGACCCGCTCGATCATGATGCCCCACGGGCCCTCGGTGATCTCGTCAATGATCGACCGGAGGTGCGCGTTGATCTTCGCGCGCTCACCGAGCAGCTCCTGCATGTCCGCCTGCCCGATGACCGACCGCAGGGACGTCTGCGCGATCTGCGACACCGCGTACCCGTAGTTGTGGACGTTGACGATCGCCTTCACCGGGTCGATCACCCGGAAGTACACGACGGCGTCGACGCGGACGCTCACGTTGTCCTGCGTGATGCCGTCCTGGCCCGGGACGTCCATGGTGATCGTCTGCCGGCTGACCTTCTGCATCCGCTCCATGATCGGCACGATCGCCGTCAGCCCGGGGGAGCGGACCGCGCCGGGGCGCAACTGCCCGCCCCGCTGCACCTGGCCGAACCTGAACACGATCCCGTGCTCGAACTGCTGCACGACACGTATGGACGACGACAGGACCAGCAGTCCGCCGACGATGACGATGAGCAAGATGACGAGCGCTACTGCTTCCATCACGGGCACCTCTCTCGCGTGGACGGCCGGGCGGGCCGGACCGGTCCCCGGAGCCTCGGGCTCTGAACCCGTGAAGATTCAGGCGACCGGCCGCGGCAGGTTCACGTTTCCCAGCTAACCCCGCGGGCAGGCCGGAAACAATGTCCGCGAACGATCTCCGCACCTCGGACTCATCGTGTCAGGGATCACTTGCATGAGGGCGGGCGCACTCTGAAGTGTTTGACGAGCGAACGATATGGTCGATCGGGTGAGCGCGAAAGACACCGACTGGGACGGCGTACGCCTCCATGTGGTCACCGGCAAGGGCGGCACGGGCAAGACGACCGTCGCGGCCGCACTCGCCCTTGCCCTGGCCGCCGGGGGCCGCAAGGTCCTGCTCGTCGAGGTCGAGGGACGCCAGGGCATCGCCCAGCTCTTCGACTGCCCGCCGCTGCCGTACGAGGAACGCCGCGTCGCCGTCGCCCCCGACGGCGGGGACGTGTACGCGCTCGCCATCGACACCGAAGAGGCGCTCATCGAGTACCTCGAGTTGTTCTACAACCTCAAGCGCGCCGGGAAGGCGATGACCAAGCTCGGCATCGTCGACTTCGTCACCACCATCGCCCCCGGCCTGCGCGACGTCATCCTCACCGGCAAGACCAGCGAGTCGGTGCGCCGCAAGAAGAAGGACGGCTCCTTCATCTACGACGCCGTCGTCATGGACGCCCCGCCCACCGGCCGCATCACGAAGTTCCTGAACGTCAACGACGAGGTGTCGGGGCTCGCGAAGGTCGGACCGGTCCGCAACCACGCCGACACCGTCATGAAGGTCGTGCGCAGCCCGGAGACGGCCGTGCACTTCGTGACGCTCCTTGAGGAGATGCCCGTCCAGGAGACGATGGACGGGATCCGCGACCTCACCGACGTCGGCCTGCCCATCGGCGGCGTCGTCGTCAACATGGAGCACCCGCCCGTCCTCGCCGAGGACGACCTCGCCGCGGCCGCCGCCGGCACCCTCGACACCGACGAGATCGTCCGCGGAGTGAAGGCCGCCGGCCTCGAACACGAATCCGAGTCGATCGCCGCCGGCCTCGCCGCCGAGGCCACCGACCACGCCCGCCGCACCGCACTCCAGCGCCGCGAGAAGGAACGCCTGGAGTCGATCGACCGTCCCCGCTACACGCTGCCGCTGCTGTCGGACGGCATGGACCTCGCCGGCCTGTACGACCTGGCCGCCGCACTGCGCGCCCAAGGCGCCGCATGACCCCCGAGGGGACGCGATGACGACCGGCAAGACCCCGCCCGCGCTCGACGTCGACGCGCTGCTCGACGACCTGCGCACGAAGATCATCGTGTGCTGCGGGTCCGGCGGCGTCGGCAAGACCACCACCGCCGCGGCCCTCGGCATCCGCGCCGCCGAGCGCGGCCGGGACGTCGTCGTCCTCACCGTCGACCCGGCCCGCCGGCTCGCCCAGTCGATGGGCCTGTCGGAGCTGGACAACAACCCGCGCAGGATCGACATCGAGGGCGACGGCGAACTCCACGCCATGATGCTCGACATGAAGCGCACCTTCGACGAGATCGTCGAAGCGCACGCCGACCCGGACCGGGCCAAGCAGATCCTCGCCAACCCCTTCTACCAGTCGCTGTCGTCCAGCCTGTCCGGCACGCAGGAGTACATGGCGATGGAGAAGCTCGGCCAGCTGCACCGCTCCGGCGCCTGGGACCTGATCATCGTGGACACCCCGCCGTCCCGCAACGCCCTGGACTTCCTGGACGCCCCCGAACGCATGGGCCGCTTCCTCGACGGCCGCTTCATGAAGATCCTCGCCGCCCCCGCCAAGACCGGCGGCCGCTTCGGCGTCAAGGTCATCAGCGCCGGGTTCGGGATGTTCACCGGCGTCATCAACAAGGTCCTCGGCGTCCAGCTGCTGCGGGACGTGCAGACGTTCGTCGCCGCGTTCGACACCATGTTCGGCGGGTTCCGCGAACGCGCCGAGAAGACGTTCCGGCTTCTGCAGACGCCCGGCACCGCGTTCCTTGTCGTCGCCGCCCCGGAGCCCGACGCGCTGCGCGAGGCGTCCTACTTCGTCGAACGTCTCGCCGAGGAACGCATGCCGCTCGCCGGACTCGTCGTCAACCGCGTCCACGAAGCCGACGACGCCCTGTCCGCCGCCCGCAGCCAGGCCGCCGCCGAGACCCTGGAGGAACGCGGCGAGCACCCGCTGACCGCCGCGCTGCTGCGCCTCCACACCGACCGCATGCAGCTCGCGGCCCGGGAGGAACGCCTCCGCGACCACTTCGCGTCCACCCACCCGACCGTCCCGGTCACGGCCGTCCCCGCGCAGCCGGAGGACGTCCACGACCTCGACGGCCTGCGCCAGGTGGGCGAGGACCTGGCCGCCCCCACCACGACCCCGACCGCCGCCTGACCCTCCCACCCCCGCCCATCCGGCACGGGTGGGATGCGGCAGAGGGCAGACGCGGCAGAGGGCAGACGCGGCGGCAGGCCCGCACCGGAAATCGGTGCGGGCCCGCTGCCACGCTTCTTATTGGACCTTGCCGGTCCTTGAACCTCTGCCGGACGAGCCGCTCGGACGGGCCGGTTCAGCTGGCGACTAGTTCTTCCTCGTCGACATCGACCGACCGCTCGTACTCTTCCTTCGCGGTCTCCAGCAGCGCGCGCCACGATCGCACATCCGGCCGACGCCGCAGCAGAGCTCGACGCTCCCGCTCGGTCATCCCGCCCCAGACACCGAATTCGATCCGGTTGTCGAGGGCATCGGCGAGACACTCCGTCCGCACTGGGCAGCCGCGGCAGATGAGCTTGGCTCGGTTCTGCGCTGCTCCCTGCACGAACAGGGCGTCCGGATCCGCGTTACGGCAGGCGGCGCGGGCGGTCCAATCCGTGATCCACATCTTGGCCCCACTCCCCTAGGGTCTGTGTCGATTTGCGCTCCTTGGCCAGACGGGCGCGGACGTCAGGCCGCCAAACGAAAGCCGTGGGGAAGAACTTACGGAAGCGAGGGACGTTTCAACAGTCCCCGGAGGGCCCATTCTCGATATAGCCCACCGGGGCCATATCGCCGGAACGGACTAGTTACCTGTAGTAGACGCGCCAGACACGGCGCCGGTTGTCATGATGAGGGCATACCGGACGAACGTCCCGGCCGACGGCGCCGGAAAGCGGGAGTTACGGGAGACGTGTCCCAGATGCACTGCTCGTCCCGCGTACCCTAGTCCACGTGCGCGTTGCGAATACGGATCGGGTCAAGACGGTATCCACGCTGTTCAGGCTGCTCGGGGCAGGGGTCGTCGCCGGCGTCCTCGTCGCCTTCATCGCCCTGCCAGCCGTCGGCAGCGCCGGCCTGACCGCACGCGACGCCGCGAACAACTTCGAGGACATGGACGGCCGCCTGGAGACGACACCTCCGTCCGAGAAGACGGTGGTGTACGACTCCGACGGCAAGCAGATCGCCACGTTCTTCGACAAGTACCGCGAGTCCGTCCGCCTCGACCAGGTCGCGCCCGTCATGCGGAAGGCGATCATCGACATCGAGGACTCCCGGTTCTACGAGCACGGCGCCCTCGACCTCAAGGGCACGATCCGCGCGCTGGCGTCCAACGTCGACTCCGAGCAGACGCAGGGCGGCTCCACCCTCACCCAGCAGTACGTCAAGAACCTGCTGGTCGACGCCGCCAGGACGCAGGAGGAGTACCGCGAGGCCACCGCGCCCACCGTCGGCCGCAAACTCCGCGAACTCCGCTACGCGCTCGACATCGAGCAGCGGCTGACGAAGAACCAGATCCTCGAGGGCTACCTGAACATCGCCTACTTCGGCGCCGGCGCGTACGGGGTCCAGGCCGCGGCCAAGCGCTACTTCAGCGTCCCCGCGTCCGACCTCAGCCTCGGGCAGGCCGCGCTCCTCGCCGGCATCACCCAGAACCCCGCGGCCTACGACCCCATCCGCAACCCGAAGGACGCGCGGCACAGGCGCGACGTCGTCCTCCAGCGGATGGCCCAGCTCGGCCACATCACCCAGGCCCAGGCCGACGCGGAGGCCGCCAAGCCGATCGAGCTGAACCGCACCGACCCCGTCGGCGGCTGCCAGGTCAGCAAGGTGTCGTACTTCTGCGAGTACGTGAAGTACGACGTGCTCAACATCCTGTCGGACGGCAAGTACTGGAGCCTTGAGCCGAAAGAGCAGCAGGGCATCGTCAACGACCTCAACCGCGGCGGCTACACCATCCGCACGACCCTCGACGCGAAGGACCAGCGCGCCGTCGACAAGACCCTGCGCTCGACCGTCCGCCCCCGCGGCAACCGCGTCGCCGCCGAAGCGATGGTCGAGCCCGGCACGGGCAAGATCAGGGCGATCGGGCTGAGCAAGGAGTTCGGCCCCGGCAAGGGCAAGACGACCATCAACCTCCCCGCGGACACGGCCCACGGCGGCGGCACCGGCGTCTCGGCGGGCTCGACGTTCAAGGTCTTCACACTCGCCGCCGCACTCGACCAGGGCATCCCGGTCAACACCACGATCAACTCCCCGGAGACGACGACGGTCGGCGGCTTCCAGCCGTGCCGGTACACCGGCACGATCCAAGGCAAGAAATACGAGAACGACCTGGTCGGCGGCGGTGCGCCCTGGACGGTGTCCAACGCCGGCGACAGCGAGAAGGGCAACTTCAACCTCAAGACCGGCACCTGGCACTCGGTCAACACCTTCTACGCCGTCCTCGAGAAGCGCGTCGGCGTCTGCAACGCCGTGAAGATGGCCGAGAAGTTCGGCATGAGGCAGGGCAACGGCAACCCGCTGATCCCGACCCCGTCCCAGGTCCTCGGCGTCAACGACGTCGACATGGTGCACCTCGCCGCCGCCTACGCCGGCTTCGCCGCCCGCGGCAAGTACTGCCCTCCGATCTCGGTCACGGAGGTCATCGACGCCGAGGGCAAGCGGCTGGAACTCCCCAAGCACAAGTGCAAGCAGGTCCTGGACGAGGACGTCGCCGACAAGGTGAACTCCATCCTCCAGGGCGTCATCACCAAGGGGACGGCGCGGGGCCGCAGCATCGGCCGTCCCTCCGCCGGCAAGACCGGCACTTGTGAAGAGTTCACCTGCGCCGTGTTCGCCGGATTCACCCCCGACCTCGCCGCCGCCACCGCCTACTGGGACTTCCGCGGCCCCTGGAAGTACAAGGTCTACGGCGTCTACGGCGCCGGCATCCCCGGCGGAATCTGGCAGGCGTCCATGCAGCGGGCCCTCCGCGGCGAGCCCGCCACCGGCTTCCGGACCCCGTCCAACAACTTCGGCGACACCGTCGGCGTCCCGGACGTGCAGGGCCGGACCGTCGAATCCGCGACCGCCCGGCTCCAGGGCGCCGACCTCAAGGTCAGGGTCGCGTCGGGGTCCGTCGAGTCCGACCAGCCCAAGGGGACGGTCGTCTCCACCTCCCCGGGCGCCGGCAGCGAAGTCCCGCCCGGCACCACCGTCATCCTCTACGTGAGCGCCGGCCCGGAACGCGAGCGCCCGGACGACTGACGAAGCGGTGCCGCCGGACCACCCGGCGGCACCGCCCCCGTCACTCCGCGAGCTGCCGCTTCACCTCGGCCGCGACCCGTCCCCCCTCGGCCCGACCGGCCACCTTCGGGTTCACGGCCTTCATGACCTGCCCCATCGCGCGCGGCCCCGCCGCACCCGTCCCGGCGATCGCGTCGGCGACCAGCGCGGTCAGCTCCTCATCGGTGAGCGGCGCCGGAAGGTACGCCTCCAGCACCACGCCCTCGTCCCGCTCCGCCTGCGCCTGCTCCTCGCGCCCCGCGTCCCCGAACGCCGCCGCGGCCTCGCGGCGCTTCTTCGCCTCCCGGGTGAGAACCTTCACGACGTCGTCGTCGGACAGCTCACGCGACCGCTTGCCGGCGACCTCCTCGTTCTTCACCGCCGTCAGCGCCATCCGCAGCGTGCGGATGCGCACCTCGTCACGCGCCTTCATCGCGGTCGAAAGATCGGTCTCCAGCTTCTCCTTCAAGGTCATGGTCACATCATGCCCGCACGGCAACGGAAGCTCATCGGGATTACCGCGCGGTGCCCATCTCTGGAAGCATGGAACCCTGGGAAAGGAGAGCCGTGCGAAAGATCTACGCCGTGCCCCTGGGGCTGCTGGGCGCGGGCGCCGCGACCTTCGGGTACGCCTCGGTGATCGAGCGGAACTGGTTCCGCCTCCGCCGCATCGAGGTGCCGGTGCTGCCCCCCGGCCGCCCTCCGGTGAAGATCCTGCACATCTCCGACACGCACCTCACACCCGGCCGAGCCCGCCTCATCCGCTGGGTCCGCTCCCTGGACGCCCTGGAGCCCGACCTCGTCGTCAACACCGGCGACTCCCTCTCCCACCGCGACGCGATCGGCCCCTTCCTGGACGCCCTCGGCCCCCTCCTCGACCGTCCGGGCGTCTTCGTCTACGGCTCCAACGACTTCTTCTCCCCCGTCCTCAAGAACCCCCTGCGCTACATCTGGCGGACGAGCAAGTCCGACTACGACCGCACGAGCCGCGAACCCGACCTCCCCTACCGCGAGCTCGCCTCGTCCCTCCAGGCCGCCGGCTGGCTCGACCTCAACAACCGCATCGGCCGCCTCAAAGTAGGCGAACTCGACATCGAGTTCGGCGGCATCGACGACTCCCACATCGACCGCGACCACTACGACAAGATCGCCGGCCCCGTCGACCCCCAGGCCGACGTCCACCTCGGCGTCATGCACTCCCCCGAACCCCGCAACCTCGACCGCTTCACCGCCGACGGCTACGACCTCCTCCTGGCCGGCCACACCCACGGCGGCCAGGTCTGCGTCCCCTTCTACGGCGCCCTGGCCACCAACTGCGGCATCGACCGCCCCCGGGTCAAGGGCCTCCACAAACACCGCGGCTCCTGGCTCCACGTCTCCGCGGGCCTGGGCACGTCCCCCAAGGCCCCCGTGCGCTTCTGCTGCCCACCCGAGGCGACCCTCCTGACTCTCGTCCCCCGGTGAACTGGCAGACCGCGACCCTCCCGGCCGCGCTCTACGACTACGCCGTCCAGAACCGCACCCTTTCCCGCCTGGGAGCGCGCGCCCTCTGGAACTACGACATAACCCACCTCCGCGAGACGATTGCAGCCCAAGACCCCACGGCCCTGACCCTCGACATCCCCTGCGGCGGCGGCCTGGCGGTAGGCGACAACCCCCGCCACGTAGCAGCCGACCTCTCCCGAACCATGCTCAAGAGAGCCCGCCGCAGGACGAGAACCCTCCTCCAGGCCGACATCTACGCCCTCCCCTTCGGCCCCGCCACCTTCGACGCCGTCCTCACCTACAACGGCCTGCACTGCCTCGAAAACCCCGCCCTGGCCATCGCCGAACTGACCCGGGTCCTACGCCCCGGCGGCACCCTCCGAGGCACGACCCTGACCCGAGGCACCTCCCGAGACCGCCTCTACTCCCTCATGCAGCGCCTGGGCGCCTTCGGCCCGTCCGGCACGGCAACCGACCTCCGAACCTGGCTGACCTCCGCCGGCCTGACCGACATCGACCTCACCCGATCCGGCGCCGTGACCGGCTTCACAGCCCGTAAATAGGGACGCACCACCCCCCGCCATCCGCTAAGGTGGACAAGGCGCCGGGAGAACGTACGACTCCCGGGCAGCCACCACCGGGGTGTAGCGCAGCTTGGCAGCGCGCTTCGTTCGGGACGAAGAGGTCGTGGGTTCAAATCCCGCCACCCCGACACAAAGGTGCAGGTCAGAGGCCGGTTCTCCCCACAGGAGACCGGCCTCAAGATCTTTTGACCCCCATCTGACCCCGCCCCCGGACACGACCTTACGACCCCCAGGGTCACGCACCATCACCACCGGGCCACACCCCCGTCCCTCCAGCGCCCATCTGAACTTTGGGGAAGGCTTCCCATCTCATGAGAGTCACCTCCTGCCCCTGCCCTAGGCACCCTCTCATTTGAGCGTCATCCGGCTCACCGCCGTCAACAGCCGTTCGGCAAGTTGCGGGCCGGTCGGCCGGCCAGCGCCAGCGCTATGGCCGCAGGGCGTCACCGGCCGCCGCCGACCTGCGGCCATAGCGCACACGGTCCGCCCGGGGACCTGCTCGGCGAAGGTGTTCTTGCCGCAGCCGTCGTTGCGGCACAAGAGCCGGTGCGCCCACAGGTGGCCCAGTATCTCCTGGCTCCCGACCGCGGTGTCAGACAACCGCCGCTCATAACGGCTGTGATGATGCCGTCACGGCGCCCCGCAGCTCGGGTATGCCGCCACGGTTGTGGTGGCCATGACACGCCCCCAGCACCGGAACGTGACACTTGGTCCACCTACACGTCAGCCATGTGCGGGAACACGACGGCGAGCAGCTCCTTGATCGTCGCGCTGCCCGTCTTCGTGATCGCTGAACCGCACTACCGTGCGGCCGAATCGGAGCAGGCGGTACCCGCTAGAACAGCCCCGCAACTCCTACGGGCACCAACCGCTCGACCATCTCCGCGACCGCGGGCTACCGACATCCTCTCTGCTTGCTGTCGTAAGAGTCGCCCCTCCCGCGGATAATCCTCACAGCAACTGAGTCTCGGCCAGACGACTCACGCCTCATTGAACGAACAGCCGGAATCTAGGAATCCCCGTCTTCATCAACCTGAGCGCCGACCTTAAACCAGCCCCCATCGAATTACGCAACAACACAAAAAGTATGATGTATATTGACTAATGAACTTCGCCAACAACCCTCTAAAGAGTTCTGCCTGAACCTTCTCGTCGCGTGAATTTCAATGGAACATTGTGTTCCATGAGAACCCTCACCCATCTCCCCCACAACGGAGCAGTCCACTCCGGATCTACATCATGACAGTAGGCCAACATGCCTGCCATGCGCTCCCCAAACGCAATCATCGATGAGAAGCCACGATGCTGGGCGTGATTAGGCAAACCAAACTTCTCGGCACCCCGAATATCATTAAGCAGTCGGCGCCTCGCGTCTCCCGGAATCCTGACCAGATCACCATCGACGAGGAGGCCGAGCACGATCTTTCGCGCCCCGGGCGGAATCACCCGCGTTTTATTCTCATGCCGCATAAAGCCGTTATGCCGCAACAGCTTATCTGTCATGAGGATCAAGTCCGATGCCTCTCGGCGAGAAAAGGGACCGGATGTGGAGAAAACAATATCGTCGGCATATCTCGTATAGACGATGCCGGTGCCTGCTATCGCCTCACTTATCCTTATGTCAGTGTCTCGCATCACGAGATTAGCCAGAGCTCCGCTGGTAGGACTGCCCTGAGGCAGATATCCGAGCCCCCCGGAGGTCCGATACTTCCAAATCGCAGGGTAACGAGCTGAGGATATGGATTCCGTCCAGGAAACCTTATATTGCGCACCTATTCCTTGCCGCGTACAGAGGCGAGACATCTCAAAAGAGACGAGCTTACCGTACCCAAGGCCGGAGAACACAGCAAAAACCTGACGTTCGTCTATGCTCGAGAAGAAATCGTGCAAGTCGAGCTTTATCAACCAGCTTGCCCCCACATGCCTTCGGGCACACTGAGCGATCGATTTGTGTCGCTCGTAGGCGAAACTTGCTGGATGGCAAGATACTTGGCTGAGTATGTTTCTGAGTATCCACCGCTGCACAGCACGCATTGGCGGCCTCGGGGACGAAATCTGACGCTTTCCGTGAAGCAGGAAGCCGGTATATGGGTCGATACTTCTGCCGACCACATCCCGAAGGTAACCGTGATCAGCGCCACTTTGGTGTGCTAGGTGGTTAAGCGTCAATACAGCGCGCAGGCCGTGCCGCTCGGTCGCGTAAGCGCGCTGAATCGCGGTAGCCAGCAACTCAGAGGAAACTCCTGCTGCCAGACCATCACGGAGATATAGATGAGGAGAGTCGGAAATCATCTACCTTTGATGCCTTCCGCCTGGACCTTGGTGCGGCCTCGCGCGCCAGACATCGTCGGAGGAAGCGCGAGGGCGCGCGTCAGGCGGTTGTGAGTTTGTCCGCAGCGCTTGGTCACACCAGGCGCCTGACAGCCACCGAAGCGACTGCCTAACCGTGTCGACGCGCAGGGCATCGGACGCTCTAGACGTCACCGACCCTCCTCAGTCTCTGAGGATAGTAGTGTTTGTCCGAACCGTCCAGCCGAAAACGGCTCATTGGCTGCACGCCAGATTCCAGAAGCCTGATGCCCTGGTCAGTCAGATAGCCTCGTCTGTCAGCATACCCACCACTGACAAGGTCTTCGAGCATTCGTTTGGAGTCTGCCAATGAGATATCCGAGAAGGCAGAAATTTGCTCGGGTGTGCGAAGGCCTCGCCGAAGAGCGAACAGCACTGGCGACAAAGCGGGGCCAACAATCTTGTCAAGACCGGGTCGTTCTCCTACAGTCCGCTCTCTCATCTTTTCATTCCGTGCAGCGAAGGCAGCGGTGAGGCTCTCTGGGAGACGTCGATTTGGAAATAGTGGATACCAACCGTCAGGCCGTTCACTCGCGCCGGCCTTCGTCTGCCAGAGAATTTCTGGCAAGTTATTCGGTGTAGTATGTTGCATGATGAACAACCCTGCCGACCCGTCCCATCCCAGGCCACCGCGATCACGGTGTCGAGCAAATTTGGTGCAGAGGAGCTCTACATCAACCCTCTGCTCAGCCGTCCATTCTGCACTGTTAAAGTCAGGCGCGCTACGCACCATGGAGAAGCGATCAATACCAGCGGCACGGCCCACTGCCTCTACCGCCACGACGGCGGCCGAATGCACCACCACATGAATATGAAGTAAGCCATAGGAGCGCCAGCTACGAATTGTTGGATTTCTTGTCCATATCTTCGCTGCTTCAATGACCTGGCTACCACTCCCTGCATAGTCGCCGACCAGAACCAGCGAGCGAACCCGCCTTACTCTAAGGTCCTCCAGAGTGCGTGGCACGGGAACTAGTCCCAAGACCGATGCTCGACCCTTTTGTAAATTTCTGATAATATTGGCGCACAGAGCTTCACTTCCTGGTCGATCAGCAGATAGTGCGCTATGCGGCCAAACGTTCTCGAAGATTACCGCCCGCCCGCTTCCCTTGTGCCCCATCTCTGGCCCCGTTCTGGCAGGGACGATGAGTGCTGGCGGCATTATCACTCCGCCAGTAAGGTCGCTGACGAGCTGCTCAGTCAGCTCCGATCTAAACGTGGACTCATCTAGATAGTGAAGGGCGTTGACCAACAGTTCCGCTGTAGGTTGATACTGCAGAGGGAAATTGGCCAACCACTCCCTATATTCGGCAGTGTCAATGACATAAATTGCGGCCACCTCCTTCAGGGCAGAAACTGATTACCTTTTCAAGGGACTTGCCCTCACCCCCGGCGACATCAGAGCAATCTGACGCACGATTCCATATTGTCAAGAAAAGACGAATCGTAAAGGTCGTCGACGTGGTCGCTGTTCCAGAGTCCAGAGGTTGCCACCTTCTCGTTTTTTTGCGCACAATCCGAGCCAGCCAGTGGTGGTTCGGTGAATGCCGCCGGTTCGCTGAGAGAGGAGGGCAATCGAGTTGGCCCGTATGGATTCACGTTGTTCACGATCGGGCACTTCCAACCAGAGTAGCGGCATCGTGGCGATGTGCTCACTTACCGCCTTCTCAAGAGGGTACTCGGCTACTCGCTGCGGAGGACTCACTTCCTTTTGCCCCCAGGACTCAGCTACCTCGGCCGGCCAGTGACCAGTCTGCAGCAGCGCGCTGCCCACGTGCTGACGAAAGATCGAGCCACGATGATTACCCACCCCAGCTTTGGCCCCGCCCACCGGTCCTCGATGTTGGGCGAGCCTGCTCCAGAAGGTCGCCTGGGAGGTGGCTCTCAAGGCATGGCTCCCTACGCGCACAACCCGGAGCCGATCCTCTCCCGCTCGGACCTGGCCATTTTCGAGGAAGAACTCGACGCCATACTGCGGCCATCCGGTGTCCTGGGTGCAATCCCGGAGCAGTCGTGGTCCGCCCAGCCGCTCGGCCAGCTCATCGAGCAATCCGTAAAATCGATCGGTGTCGGCTCGGCGATCGTCTCGCAAGGCGCTCAACCCAGGATCTCCACGGTCGTACCTTCCGGGTACATCTCGGCAGGACGTCCTCGCCAGAAACAGGCGAAAGCCTGACCTAGTAGACGCGGCACCTTACCCGAGGCTCCCGTACCCGCGTTCCTGATGGTGACGAGGAACGCCCCGAGCCCCGCTTCTTTCCATTTGGTGCGCCGTATGAGCTTCGCGTAGTCCGAGCTACTCGCCGCGAAAGCGACGACCGACGAGACATCCCTACGTCCAGCCTCGCGAATCAGTAGATCTTCGAGCAACCCGCCAGGCCAGTCCGTCAAGCGCAGGATCTTGTTGTAGTCACCGATCGGTTCCTCGGCATGCAGCACCCCGTATCCACCGCTGAGAATGAGCAGTGGCGTGTCACGAGCTACCGCGTCGCGCAGCTCGCTTCCTGCCGTGGTGTAGAAGCCGCCGGTGTACCGAAGCCAGGCAGGCAGCAACTGTCGTTCGTCTGCTTTCGCTGTCTCAAGATTGGACTGCCGTGCTGTCAGCAGATCGGGCGGCCATGGGCTTTGCTCCCGAGAGCTCGGCTCGCCCCCGGATCTTTTCCCCTTCGAGCAAGGAATAACCAGAAGAGTCTCGGCAGCAACGAGCTTTTGCAAGATCATTAGCCAGCCATCCGTTGACGCGGTGTTCCTTGCAGGGTAGCAATACCCATCAGAGCCGGACACCCTGAGCGAAAGGTCAGGTACCGTCCAGGCTGGATCTCGTTGGCGGCATAACGGGCTGCTCGCCCAGCGCGAGCATGCGACCGATCACGCTGCCCCCACCGCTGATGTCGTCGGACCGCCGAAGCGGGGTCCTCCAACGATTCGTGATAGCTCACCCCATGGCAGATGCACTCCTGCCTTCTCAGTCTCAGGGCGAGCGGCTAACGTTAGAAGCGCGTGAGACGACTCCGGTTGGCCCATGCGCGACCACGACCTGAACAAGATGTACGTCATCTCGGTCACCGGGTATCAGGCATGGTCGCGCCGGGTGAAGCCGGGCGCCAGCGTCAACGCCAGTCGGCCGACGGATGGAGCATGCTTCACTTTCACGACATGAGCTTCACGGGCTCTGGCCGCTGGAAACGAGGCGTTGGAGGTCGGCGGTGACTACGCGATAGGTGCTGCCTATACGGATGACCTTGCAGGGGAAGCGGTTCTCGCGGGCGAGTTGGTAGGCGCGGGTCCGGCCGAGGCCGAGGGCTCGGGCGGCAGTCTGGATTGTGGTTGTCGTGGGGAGAGCGGCGAGTTCCTCGCGGGTCATCGGTTCCATTCTTAGGCCTCCGGGCTGTTCGAGCGGCGGGGTTGGGCGCCGGAGGGTCTGTCACTGTCGGGAGGCTGCGCGAGAAGCGTGGGATGGGTGATGGGGATCGGGAAGTCGGCGGCGGCCAGTGACGCGCCGGCTCTGTCGCCGTCGTACGCCTCGTCGTGGGCGGGGGTTCCGCTCGCGGACGGGGCGGGGTGACTGTGGACGGCGTTGATCTCTGCTTGTGCTTCAGTGAGGACCGCGCAGAGGGATTGAGCATGGCGTCGCGCGTCAGCCAGTGACTGGCCGTGGCAGCTCAGGACTTCAGTGATGTCTTGGCCGTGGTCATGGCCTAGGCGTCCAGCCTGGAGCTCGCGCAGAAAGAAGCGTCCGAGCTGGTCGAGGAGCTGGTCCAAGCCGAAGGTGACTGCACCGAGGTTGCCGAGGATGGCGTACGCGGTGGTGGGGAGAGTCAGGCCGGGTGTGCCAGCGGTGGCGTGGTTGAGGTTGCGGACATGTTCCGGCAGGGCAGCGGCGAGCCGGATTGTCTCTTGATCATCACGGGGCGCGCCGCCGTGCATTGAGTTGGCCACTCGTGGGCTCCTTGGCGAGGTTGAGTCGCTGGTTCGGGTGATGCTGGGTCACGGAGTCGTCCTTCCTGGTTGGGTTCTGAGCGGCGAGACGCTGGCAGGTTCTTCCGGAGCGTTGTGCTCGCGGCGTTGCTGCTCAGCGTTACCGATATTTACACTCCGTTAGTATGCGGCAGTGCTGATCATTACGCCACGACCACGTCGCCCAGCGTGGTGCGTGTCGCGTGCTGGAGTCAGCGCGACGTGCCTCGGCGGTGAGTGGAAGCAGGCGCTGGGGTGGCGGACCTGGGGCGTTGGTGCGTGGTTGGCAGCTGCTGGTTGAGGGGGACGGGGAAGTCGGCTGCTGCGAGTCGGGCCGCGTTGTGGTCTGGGGTGTGGGGTGTCCTTGTCGCCAGCCAGGACGGAGACGGCAAGCGGGGGCTTGTACGGCTGATTCTGGTGAGCTGTTCAGCGGCTTTGCGAGCGGCTGTCGCTTGGGCGATACGTCGCTGCGTCTGCCGGAGTTCCGCGACGGCTTCGACCAGAGCGGCGATGTGCACGATGAGTTGGGATAGGGCGTGGGTGAGGCTGGGGTGGTGACTGTGGTTCAGGCGGGTGCCGATTCCTGAGTAGGCCAGTGCTCGAGCAACGGTGCGAAGGGTGCTGCCGTAGGGGGTCGGACGCGGCTGGCGTCCGTAAGGCTCGCGGGCTGCACGGTCGTAGAAGTCGGCGACATATGCGAGTTCTTGGTTTCCGGTGATGGCCGCGGTCACGTGTAGGAGGTCGGAGGTCGCGGCGGCTAGGTCAGCGCGGACGACGGGGTCTTGGATCTGGCGCATCTGCCAGTTGGCCGTAGCGGTGGCGCGAGCAGCCTGCTGGTAGGCCGCTGACCGTTCTTGATGTGTGAGTTCTACTCCGCTCGGGCTGTATCGCCTGAGTTTTCGCTGGTCAAAGGAAGGTGCATGTGGTGGGGCTGACCAGCGGTGACGGAGTTTGGGAAGGGTGAGGTTGGCGGCGAGTTTCCCGCCGGAGAACCAGACCGGTTGGCCATCCTGATTCGTGTGGTGTGGGAGCGCGACGGCATAGCCGGTGAGCTCGCCGGGGGCACGGACACTCCGGCGAGTCTTGATCAGCACTCCTGCTTCTTTGAGGGCGACGAAGAAGTCGTCTTCGGTTCCGGCTCCGGCGGCTGCCGTGGCCACGCGCCGGCGAAGGGTGGTGCGAGGTGGCTGCGTCCAGTTCTTGCGGTCGGTGAGTTCTGTCTCGGCCCGGGTCGGTCGGGGCGCTGCCGTACGGTCGGCGGGTGCGGTTCGGGTGAGGCCGTAGCGTTCCTCGACGATGTGACAAGCGTCGGCGACCTTGAAGTAGTCGCGGTGGACGTTGGGGTTACGTCCATCCTCGCGGGCCAGGACGACGGCCAAGTGGATGTGGTCGTCGGCGTGCCGCACTGCGATCCAACGGCATGCCTGGTCATCGCCCCGTAAGGCGAATCCAGTCTGGTGCATCACCTCTTCGGCGATGTTGGCCCATTCGTCGTCGGACAGTGTTCGATCTGCGGGGGCCGCTCGGATCGAGCATTGCCAGACCGGCAAGGTCAGCGGCGTGTGCCGGAGGGTGTCGAGCGGGGAGGTCAGGACACCGACCAGGTGGCGGAAGTCCCGATCGCCTCTGGCGTCAAGGCCGGGTTCCAGGGCCATGGGAAGCCGGAACCCCGCGACGATGTGGGGATCAACGTGCTCGTTGCGGCTGCCGGGCCCGTAGAGGTATGACAGCAGCCTCGCGAGGTTCTGGCCTCGGGTTACTTTGCCGATCAACGCAGGAGCCGGCCGATCTCAACGGACGAGGCGTCCACTCGGCGAAGGACGTTTTCCAGATACGACAATGCGGCGGGTAGTTCGCAAGGCACCTCTCCTGTCGCGTTCGCTATGCGCGCCAGCTGATTTAGGTTCACGCCGATTCGGTTCAGCTGTCGCGCGATACTGCGCAGTTCTTCGCAGAGTTCCGCGGTTGGTTGCTGTCCTAATTCGTGCTGACGAATTGCTGCCTGTACGGTCTGGGTAATAAAGGTGCCGTAGGCGGCTCCTGCTCGCTGGGCGGCCGCGCAGATTTCCTCGTACTCCTGGTCACTGACTCGGAACCTCATCTCACGGTCCCGTCGGCGTCCTCCGCCGAGCTGCGAACGTCGCTGCAGCTTGCGTGGCTGGTTGTGCTGTACCTCGCTCGTGACTGCACCTCCGATCAACTCGTTCAGGACCGCGCCCGGTCCCGCACCACAGAAGTGTGTGCGGTGGATTGCCATGAATCCACAATGTGTCGCGACACGGTCCTACCTTGCAGCCTCTGAGAAGATCAGCAGCCGTATGTGCCGACCGATACTGCCGACGCACTTACTATGTTGGGGCGGGTTGGGGCGTGCCGCTGAGTTGCGTCACATTCAGTTCTTTGGAAAGTCCACCGAAAGGCTATACCCTTTCGACTGTCAACGCTCTTTTCAACTCGCCAGTACTTGTCGCCTGAGCATGACTCTGCTTGTTGAGTCAACCAAGCGCGAGAGGCGAAGCCGCCGCGACGCTATCGGGTTGATCCGGCCTCGTCCGGACCTGCGTCACCGGATCAGCTCCGGTCAATGACAGTGAAACGAGTGGCTTCGCCAAGCACCTGTTCGGCGTTGTCGAGGTCGGCGAGGCGGGCCGCTACGGTCGCGGTCGCGAGGTGGGCGGGTAGGGCTACCGAGAACTTCAGGCCCCGGACGGCCCGCGGATCGACTTCAGGCAGTACGAGTGGTGCTTCAGCACGCGCCGCCTTCCACATGTCAGGCGTCAGGTCCTCGCGGAGCCTTACGTACAGGTCCGTCGGGCGCTGAACCTGGTCGGTCACGGATGAGAGCGTTGCGGTCAATGTGGCGTTCGCGCGGTACCCCGCCCATGTCCACCAACGCACGTCGGTGCCTGCGCGGGTGATAACCGGGCCAGCGGGGTGGACCGACTCGGGCGCTTCCTCGACCCGCAGGTGTTCCAACCGCGTGCTCGCTCTACGTGTGAATGTGACGGGCGGGTCGGTGCCGAGCAGGACGTCGCGCATGGCTCGGGCGAGGGCGAACGAGAGGCCCGTGATGCCGCCCGCCGTCCATTTGGCGATGCCTCCGCCTTCGGCGGGTTCGACGAAGCAGCGGCGCCGCTTCCAGTCGATGTAGGTGACCTGCCAGGTCCGTCCGGCGAGGAGGAGGCGGCGAGGGCCTGGGCGGTCCTCGGTGAGCACGGACGGGTCGGTGCGGCCGATCTCCGCGCGGCCCGACAGGACAGTGAACTGTGGTGGGGCCGTGAACGACGCGGTGAGGTCCATGAAGTGGCGGTGGCCGAACCGCTTTTCCGCTTCGGGGCCGATGAACAGCATGCCGTCGTCCTCGTCGAGGAAGCCTTCCGCGACCAGGTTCCGCAGGATCGGTTCGCCGGATCGGTCGAATGGCGGCAGGCCGTTCCACTGCTCCGCCCATAGCCTGTTCCCGAGCCGATGTTCCTGGAGTGCGACGGCCAGGATCTGCTGCGCGACCAGGTGGCGGGGTGTCGGCGGGGCGGCGACGTCCTCGACCCAGCCCCGTCCCCACAGCAGCAGCAGTCCGGACGCTTGGAGTAGCGCGCGTTCCTTGGTGGCGAGGAACAAACAGGACCGTTCGGCGCCGGGGCGACGGCCGGTACGTCCGAGGCGTTGCAGAAAGGAAGCCACGCTGGTTGGGGAATCGATCTGAATCACACGGTCGAGGTCACCGACGTCGATGCCGAGCTCCAAGGTGGACGTCGAGACGATCACGCAGTCACGGGCCTCGGCGAACGCCTGTTCAGAGCGGCGACGTTCGTCCGCCGACAGTGAGGCGTGGGAGAGGAAGGTTGTGACGTCGCGGGCTCGCAGGGCCGCGCCGAGTTGCTCGACCTGGCTTCGCGAGTCGCAGAAGACGAGGCGTTTCTCGCCGAGGTGCAGTGACGCGATGACCTTGGCGGCGTTCTCGATGGAGCCGACGTAGTCGAGTTCGACACGGGCGGTGGGAGCCGCCGCGGAAGCGGGCGCCTCCGGGGCGACGACCTGGGCGGGGCGAAGCCCGGCGCCCGCGCCTTGAAGCCAGGTCAGCAGTTGGTGTGGGTTACCGACGGTCGCAGACAGGCCGATCCTCTGGATGGGGTTTCCGGTGACGCGAGTGAGGCGTTCCAGGACGGCGAGCAGGTGCCAGCCGCGGTCGTCTCCGGCGAAGGCGTGAACCTCGTCGACGATCACTGCACGGATTTTGCCGAGCACTTCGGCATGATCAGTCTTGTAGCTGATGAGCATGGACTCCAGCGACTCCGGCGTGGTCAGCAGGATGTCCGGCGTGTTCAGGCGGATGCGCCGCCGCTCGGATTCGCGGGTGTCGCCGTGCCAGAGGGCGGCGCTGCGGCCAAGCCATTGCGCGTACTGGTCGACGCGGGGGGCGAGGTTGTTGAGCAGCGCCTTGAGGGGGCACAGGTAGAGCACCGAGATACCGGTCCACTCTTGCTCGGCCATGGCGGTGAGGACCGGGAAGATAGCGGCCTCGGTCTTGCCACCCGCGGTCGGGGCCAGCAAGAGCGCGTCGTCGCCTTCGAGAACCGGTCCGACAGCGCGGCGTTGCAGCGGGCGCAGGTTCGGCCATCCGAGCGTGTTGACGATGTGGTGCAGGACGACCGGGTGCAGCCGTTCCATCACACTTCCAGGTCGATGTCGTCCGCCGTGAGGTTCCGTTCGACCTCGGTGAGTTCGGTGCCGGAAACGGTGAGCTTGTAGTGGACGCGGGGATCGAAGTCCGGGAACTGGTCGATGCGATCAAGAACGTCCCCCACAAGCTTCTTGAGGAACAGCCGTGGCGCGACACCAACCTTCCCGCCAACCGCGCCGCCCACCGCTCGGGCGAGGTCGGCGATGTAGGCGTCGTCGGCGAGCACCTTGATCCGTTCGGGGGCGTCTGCACCCGTCGCATAGAGGTCACGGATGGTGATGCCGAGCCCGGTCAGCGACTCTAGGGTGAAGCCGGGCAGCCTAACCTGGACGGCTCGCGGGTTGTCGAAGCGCGGGTCGGTTGTGAAGTCGGTGGCCAGCCGTTGGGCGAGCGGAGGAAGTCGTTGCACGCCCTGCCGTCCGTCAAAGAACATGGGCGTCCCCGTGATCACGAGGTAGAGGCCGGGGAACCGGCCCGAGTGCACCTCGTCGATGAGCTGACGCAGCGCGTTGAGGGCCTTGTCCCGGACGTCGGAGCGGACCCGCTGCAGCGTCTCGACTTCGTCGAGCACAACGAGCAGGCCGGGATGCCCGCCATCTCGCAGCACAGTCAGGAGCCCTTGCAGGAAGCCAAGCGCGCCGAAGTGGTCGAGGTTCCCGCGCACCCCGGCCGCGTGCCGGACCGTGGTGGCGACGTGCGGCTGCCCGCCGAGCCAGGCCAGCACCGCGGCAGCGGTCGTCTCGTCCCCGACACTGAGTGCGGTCCGGTAGCCGCGCAGCGCGGTCGCGAACGAGGACGCCTGCCGCGACACCTCCGCAAGCCGCGCCGTGAGCAGCCGGTCGACCTCGCCCGCCAGGTCTTCTTCCGACGCGCCGGACGCCAAAGCATCCTCCTCCAACGCGTAGAACCACGCGTCCACCACCGGCCGCAGCGCGCTGGGCGGGAAGCTGGCGGTGTGCAACCGTTCGGTGAGCCGCCGGTAGACGGTCTCCAGCTTGTGTAGCGGCGTCTCCGTCTCGGAAATCTGGATCTCGGCGACGGCGAAGTTACGACGTTTCGCGCGTTCACCGAGCCACCGTGTAAAAAACGTCTTGCCGGACCCGTACTCACCACGAACGGCCTTGAACACCGATCCGCCGGACGCGACGGTTTCCAGTTCCCCGTCAAGCGCCGCCTCGAACCGGTCGAGCCCGGTCGCCAGCAGGTCCAGCCCGCTCTCCGGCACCGCGCCGCGGCGGAGCGCGTCGATGACGGCACGCCGGCGGACGGCGCTGACCTGGTTCGAACGTGCGGTGCTCACGCCCACCAGTGTTCCATCACCCTGTCACCGCACGTCGAACTGCTCACGCAGCAGTGCGGTGTTCAGCCGCAGGGTGCGTCCGTCAGGCAGGGTTTCCAGGACCTGAACGCCGTCGTAGTTGAGCAGTTGGCCAAGCACGGCGGCGAAGCCGTCGGCACGAGTAGCCCGCTCTCCGACCCGCTGCGCCAGGGCGGTGACGGGCAGCGTCCCGGAGTCCAGCAACGCCCGCACCGCCGCCTCGATCTTGCCAAGAGGAGGTTTGCGCGCCACCAGGTCCAGTTGCTGCTGGAAGGTCTCCGACGCAAGGAGCGCGGTCGCGAGGTCGTCCGGCGCAGGAGTGGGTTCCGGCCTCGGTGCGACTACCGGCTCCGGGACGTGGCGCCGTTCGGCCTCCAGCTCGAACAGCGCATCGGACGACTCCTTCACCGTGACGGTCGGCGGGGCCTGCGCCGCGGGCGGCTCGACCGAAGCCTGTGCCAGCGGGCTGAGGGGCTCGGCCTGCGTCTCCTCGGTCTCCAGCCGCCACCAAGTGGGGCGCTGGTCACCCAGCTCCCGCCATCCCTTCGGGGGCGTGGAGTTAAACGTCAGGAACGCCAGGACGGGGATCGCGAACTCGGCGAGCGCCGCGCCCCCGTGGTAGCCGGCCTGCTGCGTCGAATACCGCAGGTCACGGTCCCACAGCGCCACGATCTCGTCGCCGGGCGCGTCCCGCACGACCCGAGGCCCGGACAGCGCGACCTCTCCGTCGGCGACCGGCCCGCCTGGCAGGCGGTGCCGCGCCGAGGCGGCGTCCGCACCGTCGATCCTGACTCCGCGGCGGTCCACGACATGCCCGTGGTCGCTGGTGAGGAGAACCGCCATGCCGCGTTCGGCGGCCTCCCGCAGCAGTTCCCTGAGTTCGCCGATATGCTCCGGCCGCCAGGTGGCGTCGCCGAGTTTCTGCTCTTTCATGAGACGGTCGTCGATGGTGTTCAGCACCACCGCGATGTGGCCCGTCCCGTGTTCGAGAGCGTCGGTCAGCGCCTCACTGAACGGAGAGCCGGGGGTGGCTCCGCGCAGGTCGTCCTTATGGAAGACGGCGGCCGGCTCACCGCCCCAGAACCGGTGCTGGGGGAACAGCCGTTTCTCATCAGCCTGGCTGCCCTTCATCAGGGTGGCGGCGAACAGGGACGTCCGCGAGATCGCCGTCACGGTCGGCAGGGCCGCCGCCATGGCGCGACGCCGGGGCGGCGTGCCGGATGCTTCGGGCATCGGGTCGTACTCGGCCCAGTTGCGGCGCAGCTCCTCGGCGAGTTCGGCTGCGATCCCGGCGCTCATGCCGTCCAGCACCAGCAGCAGCAGGCGGTACGGCGACTTGCCCGTGACCACCGGCTTGACGATGCGCGGCAGAAACGTCTCCACGGTCAGCATCGACCCCGGGTCGGTGCCCGCCGCCGTCCACGTCTCGAGCGCCTTGGCGAAGGACCGGTCGATCCCCTTACGGGCCTCGCGCACCCGCTCGCCGATCAGGTCGTAGGCGGACTTCAAGGCGGGGTCGGGGTCGCCTCCAGCCTCGATGTGGTCGAGGGCCTGATCAACCCAACCGGTCTCGGCCACCTGCCGGTCGATACCCGCCGCGACCGTCGATACCTCCGCGCTGGGGCCGGTGGCCAGCCAGTGGACGAGCCGGGCCGCCATCTGGGCACGTCTCATCCGCACCTGCGCGTCGTGGTCCCTGGTCAATTCGTGGTTCTCCACGGCTGCCAGAGCCGAAAGGACCGCATCGAAGTCGGTTGCCCGCAGTGCCTGGCCCAGGGAGGTGAAGCGCTCGCTCAGCCCTTCAGGAAGGACGGTGCTGTACCGCGCCTGCGGCTCGATCCCGAACTGCCGGGAGAGTTCGGAGGCCCGGCCGAGTATCTTGCGGGTGGTCCGCCTGGCGGCACGCCCGGCCTCGCCGTCGTCGGCGTCGCCGGCGGCGAGCAGGGCGGTGACAAATTCATCGCAGGCACGGCCGAACGCGCTCAGGAAGGTGTCCAGCGCCTCCCCGGTCGCGGGCGGCGGATCGCCGAGCCAGCGTTCGATGCGCCCACGCGCCCGATAGGTGTCCGCATCGGCAGGGGCGTCCCGCCACAAGGCGGCGCAGAGCAGGCCGAACGGCACCGCGTCGGGGCCGTGGTCGGCTTCGACGAGCGCGAACAGGATGCGCCCGGCAGGTCCGGCCTGCTCCGCCTCGCTCAGGAACGCGATCAGTCCGTGGCGCTCGGGGCCGCGCAGGCCACTCAGCCGGTCGGGTCCGCCCGGTTCGAGCGACCAGCGCAGCAACAGGCGAGTGTCGAGGCCGTCGGCGGACGGATCAGTATCAGCGGCGGCGCCGTCACCGGTGTCGGTGGCGTAGCGGCCAAGTCGCAACCGCCGCAGGGCCAGCAAGGACAGCGCGGTGCGCCGGGACAGGATGCCGCCCCCCAGCTCGGGCCAGCCGCCAGGCGGGGCGGCGTCAAGCAGCGCCTCGGCCGCCCAGCTCTCCTCACCCAGCCGCGGGTCACGCTGCTCCGCACCGAACGTCTCAAGGACGAGGTTCCAGTTGTCGACAACCTCGACTCGCTGCCGATGCACGCGGGCGAGGATCGCCGGGTCGAGTTCGTTCTCCTCCCGGTCGGTCAGCACCACCAGCACCTCCGGCCCGTCCGCGCCCGGCGCGAGATGCTCCAGCACCAATTCGTGGATCGCGAGCGGCGAGGGCGCGGAAACGACCCGAGCCTTCTGCCCGGTGCCCCAGGACAGCTCGTCGGCGCCCTCCCACGCAGGGACGGCGCGCAGAAGCACGATCCGCCGCTTGGGGTTCTCGTTGAGCCTCTTGCGACCCACTAGGTACTGGATGACGGTCGCGGCGGTGAGCCGCATCGCACCGTTCCCGATGGCGCCGCCGGCGGTGACGGACATCAGTCCACGACCCGCCAAGTGATCTCGACGGTCGTGTCGGCAGGCAGCTTCGCAAGTTCGTCGCGCAGTTCGGCCACCGCACGCGACACCGACGTCCGCCGGGTGCCCGTCCGGGCCGCGCCGGACCCGCCGCCGGTCTGTCCCCCCGTGCCGGTCTGTCCCGGACCATCCCCGCCTGGGACAGCGGGATGGCTGGAGCCTCCCCCCAAGTCGACGTCGTCGGGCTTCTCCGGCCCGGGCTGCGGCCCCGGCCCAGGGCCCGGGGGAACCGGGGGTCGGTTGCGCTTGAGGAGCTCGGTGACATCGCCCCGGGCCTTCTTGAGCGCTTCGGCGAGACCGGCGGTCCGCTCGTCGACGCGGGCGATGCCGCGCAGCGATTCCAGCAGAGCCTCGCCATCGTGGCCCTGCCCTTCCGCAAGACGGATGACGTCCCAGGCCGCGCCCGCGAGCGCCTCGGCGACCTCACCGGCGCGCTTGATGGATGTCCCGTACCGATCGGCACTCACCGCGCCCAGGTCGAATCGGGCGAGGGCTTCGACGTTCTTCTTAGCGCCCGCGCTGCTCTGGCCAGCAGGCTGAAAGGTCTTCAGCAGATCCACCGAGCGGCGTGCGATCTGGAGCCGTCCCCCGTCGTCGGTGTCGTCCAGGCGGAGGAACCCGGCATGCTCCTCCAGCTGCCGGACCAGGTTCTCGGCCGCGGTGCGGTGCCTGTCCGCCTCCTCGGTGATCTGCCGGGCGAACTGGTTCACCATCCGGCCGCGCCGCAGAGTCGGCGCGGGCCTGCCGAAGATCGCATGGAACCGTTTGGAGGCGGTCGTCCAGTCCTGCTCGCTCGGCAGCGGCTGGGTGCGCAGCGCGTCCCCGTCCTTGATCTGGTGCAGTTCCGGCGGCGGGGTGAGCGGGACGCCGCCGCGCACCCAGACCCGGTCGTTGATCTCGGCGAACGCGGCGACGATCAGGTGCGCCAGGAACGTGTCCAGCCCGCGCGGTCGCGGCCGATCGATCCAGTCCAGCAGCTTGATGAGGCTGAGGTCACCGGTGACCCCGTCGGTCCTCGCCTCCAGCATGAAGTGGTCGGACCACTCGTGGGACAGCCTGAAGTACGCCTCCCGCTGCGTGCCGAGGCGCAACGGTTCGACCAGCCGCGCCATCAGCTTGCGGTCCTTGGCGGGGACCTCGACCTGGTGGTCACGCGCCTCGGCGGCCGCCCGCACGTACCCGAAGACGGTCCTGGCGTCGGACAGCTTCACCGGTGTGCCGTTGCCGGCCGGGTCAAGGTCGGGGTGGCCCGGGAACTGGGATTCCATCAGCCGGCCCGCGATGTGCCTGATCGCGGCGTGCATCGACTGCCCGAACTGCACCTTCAGGTCGGGCAGGTCACCGGGGAGCGGCTGGAAATGCTGGTCGAAGTCCATCTGGACGTTGGTCGCGTCCTTGGGCTTCAGCCCGTACGCCTGCTTGAAGGCGTCCTTGATCTGCTTGATCAGCGCGTCGCGCTGGCTTTCCAGCAGTTGCTTTGCGCGTTCCCGGCTGTCGGCGTTGAGGTGACCGGCGTACTGGGTTTCGAACCGCTGGTCGTCGGCGAGGGCCTTGTCGATGACGACGAGGCGTTCGAAGTCCTCGTAGCGCTGCGCGGACAGGTGCGTGGGCAGCCACGCCACGGTCTGGGGCGCCTCGCCCTGCTTCTCCCGGAGCTTCTGGATGCGGTTGACGTCCTCGACCGGGCCGTAGTTGCTCTCGTCGAACGGCAGGTCGATCACGATCCGCCAGCGGTTCCCGATCTGCGGCACCAGGTCGTGGTCGGGCAGCTCGTCCTCGTCAGCGACGTTGCCGAAGGCGACTTCGAGGGTGCGCTGCGACCCCTTCCACACCAGGTGCAGTTCATCGCTGCCGAGCCGGTCGTCGGTGCGTTCGACGCCCAGTTCCTCAGTCAGCAGCCGGCGGGCCAGCGCGGCACGGTTCCCTCGGTTGTTGTTGACGCGGGCGTTGGCGATGACGGAGTCGATGTCCACGCCCGTCAGCTCCAGCCGGACGCCCGGGTTGGCGTCGGTGCCGGTCTTTTTGATCTCGGGGAACCGGGCGGCCCACTCGTCGACCTTGTTCTTGATAATGCCGACCTCGCTGCCCGGGATCGGCGCGACGACCGAGCCGTGGTTCAGCGCGGCGAGCCGCCGGTACGTCAGGTCGCTGAGCGCGGGCACGCTCGGCGCGAGCGCCGACAACAGCAGCGTGCAGATCAGCCGGTTGTCGCCGACGAACAGCTTGCACCGTTGCGCGAGCTGCCGGTCGGTCACATGGTCGGGGTCGTGGAGGTATTGCTGAACGTCGTCCTCGGTGACGTCATGGGTGCTCAGCAGGAACGGTCGCAGTTTCGTCTTGTAGAGCTTGTCGGCGGCGGCGAACACGACCTTCAGGTCGTCGACGAACGGCTTGTCGCCGCCCTTGGCGATCACTGGGTAGAGGTCGCCGACCGCGATGAGGTCGCCGAGCCGCAGGTGCTCGCGGTTCGCGGCGAGCAGCTCGCCCATCAGTTTCAGTCCGGTCCGGGACCGCTGGAGCGCCGACGAGATGTGGACGAGCGTGTCCATGAAGGCCGGCGAGAACGGATACGTCAGCCGGAACGACTCCTCGTCGGCACCGGTGGTGCTCTTGTCGGAGCCAAGCAGCGTGTCCCAGATGTTCGGGCCGAGCGCCTTCGTCTTCTCGAACGCGGCGTTGATCTCCTGCGCGGCGGCCCCGTTCGGCCCGCCGATGGGGGCCAAGAGCCGCGCGTGCGCGATCTGCGGCAGGTTCCGGTCTTCCAGGGTGATCCGGTCGAACCGGCCGGACGCCAGGTTCAGCGTGTCCTGGATGGCTGCCTCGGCCGCCCCGGACACCTCTTCGCCGACCAGCTCCCGCAGGTCGCGCTGGCGGGCGATGAACGACACGATCGGGACGGCGCGCCGCGCGTCCCCGCCCTCCACGAAGTTTGTGATCTTCCCGGCTTCGCGGGCCACGAGCCTCTGGTCGTGGATGAGGGTCGCCAGCCACAGCACCAGCTCGTCGAGGAACAGGATCAGCCCGTCGTAGCCGAGCGCCTTGGCGTGCTCGGCGATCACGGACAGGCCGGCGTCGAGCGAGATGAAACCGTGCTCGTCCTCGGCGGCCTTCCTGCCGAACCCGGGAAGAAGGTGGGTGGAGGCGTCCTGGACGAGTTTGGCGCGCAGTTCCGCAGGGGTGGAGGGGTTCAGCAGGTCGAGCGCGACGCCCTCTTCGTGCGACTCTTCCGCGGCCAGGGCCTGGTCGAGCAGGTCCGCGGTCCACGCGAACGACTCGCCCCAGTCGTCTTCGCTGTCCGCACCGTCGTCGGTTCCGCCAAGGCCGTTGATGACGGCGTCGTCGCCCATGCTCGCGCGCAGGCCGCGGATGTCGTCGAACAGCGCGTCGGTCTTGTACACCTGCGGGATGGGCGCGTCCGGGTGCAGCTTCCTGACGTACTCGACATAGCGGCCGAGCACCCGCTGCTCCAAGGACTGGGCGCCGAGCATGTGGTACGGCACCAGCAGGAACTTCTTGCCGTCGGTCTGGACCCACTCGTGCCGGGTCAGCACCCTGTCGAAGTCACGGTCGCCCCACACCTTCTGGTGGCGGGACAGGAGCGCGTACAGCACCGCCATGAAGTGCGACTTACCGGAACCGAACGAGCCGTGCAGGTAGGCGGCCTTGGAGGTGTGCCCGTCCACCGCCGCCTTGATGAGGTCGAGCGCCTCGGTGAAGTTGTCCCGGAGACGCTCGGTGAGCACGTAGCTCTCAAGGGCGCGCTCGGCCCCCTCGGGCGTGGTGGCCTCGGCGAGGCTCAGCACGTAGTCCGAGGTGGAGATCGACTCCTTGATCGTGATGAGGTCGCGGAGCAGCGGCGGCCGCTGTGTCATCTGTTCTTCCCCTGCCTTTCCGCCGTCCCGTTACTTCTTGGTCTTGCGTCCCCGCGCCCGCGCCTCCGGCTGCCAATTGCGCAGATCCTCGTCGGTCAGGCCGTGCTCGCCCCTGATCTGCTGCCGGTAACCGTCGAAGAACGCGGCCGGGGAGCCGCCGTAAAGTGCGTGGAATTCATCGTGCCACTGGTACAGCCATGGCTGAAGTTCGAGCAGGCCCGCGAGGAACGGCGCGATCTCTTCGCGCGACAGGGATTGAGTGGTGAAGTAGGTCGCGAGCGCCTGAGCCTGCTCCCGGTGGTCCCACCCGGCCCAGCCGAAGAGCTGCGGCTGGACACCGAGCGCCGTCGGGTAGGAGATGAACCGCTCCTTCGGCACGTCGAGCTTGCCGCGCGCCCGCCAGTACGAAGGCTTGAGGAAATCGGCCGAGCTGTACTTGGGCGGGGTGGGGATGGAGTCCCGGATCCTCCGCTTGGCGGGCTCGTCGGGCGCGGCGTCCTCCTGCCTCTGGAGGTCCCAGACGTGCTCCCAGTCGGCCCGCTTCCTGAGCCCGGACGGCTTGTAGCGAAGCTGCGGCAGGAACGGAACGTGCTCATCGGCCATGAGGTCGGCGACGACCTTCGCGAGCTCCTCGCGAGGCCGGTACAGGTTCGCCACGGACACGAAGTCGTCATCCTGCGAGAGCACGCTGATCAGACGCGAGAGCGAGACAAGAACCGGCATGTCGTTCGCGTCGAACCAGTGCTCCCGCTTCTCGATCCGGTCGAGCAACCAGGATCGCAGCGCCTTCTCCTGAAGAGCGTCCCACCCCTCGGTGGCCCACCGCCGCTTGTACTCGGGCCGCTCGATCATCCCGATAGCGCGCGAGGTCTCGATCGCGTCGATCCGCTTCTGCACGGTCTGCCTGTAGGACTCCGGCCAGTGCGCCGGAATCTCCGTGATCGGCGTGGACCCGTGCCGATTGAACCACTCGTCGGACGCCTCCCCCTTGGCCACCCGCCGAGCAAGCACAATCTCGAACGCCCGCTCCCCACACGCAAGCTCGGGAACATCCTCCTCGGGAGCCCGCAGGTCCGGATGCAGGCCGTAGATCGAGTAGACCTGCCAGTCCAACTCTTCTTGAAGGGCGATCATCTGAGCCCGAGTGGACTTCCAACTCTTCCTCGCCTCCCGAAGGGCCAGAAGCGTGGGAGCGGCAGAGGCGGCAACAGCAAAAGGTGAGTCTGTAGACAGTTGCTGAGCTAGGCCATCGATCGCAGTAGCGAGCGCCGTTGGGTAGTCCGCAGGAAGCGGGAACTCCTGCAACTTTGTCCCGGTAAATTCGAAAAATCGCTCCCAGTCATCGCTAGTGAACCCGCCACCCTCACCTCGTATTCCCTTGTCGTGACTCACCATCTTGAGCCAGAAACATGCAGTGGAACTGTTGAGTAGACCAAGTAGGCGTAGGTGCTCTTCCTCTGTCGCACCTTCGCGAAGCTTGATTACTGGAGCGGACTGCTTAAACACCTTTCCGCCTCGATCAAGCGTGAAGTGATTATGCGTTGCCACAAAAGCAAAGGCTATGGACCGCGGAACCCGATAGCGTTCCATGAAGAACATAGAGTATTCAAACCAGGTCAACTTTCGGGCGAGCTGACTCTTGCCAAAAGCAACTCGCTTGCTTAGAAGATTCTTGAACGGCCAGAGCACCCTCACCATGCTAGAAGAAGCTGTAGCCTTCAATGTACTCGAAGAGTATGGCCAGATTGATTGATTCTCATCGTTGTGCATGGTCGAGTAGTCTCGAACCTCTGTCCCCTCAACTACTCGCCGTTGGTGATCGATCTCAATGCGCTGGCGGCGCAAATGTCCGCTGCCGACCATGTACGCACTGTCTTCGCGCGTTATCGCCCCCGTGCCAATGTCTGAAATGACACCACCGAGTGACCGCTTGGACGTGTTGGAAATCTTTTCGACAATCTCCAGGCCGCGATGGACGAGAATCCATGGTTGTCTGGCGAAGTAACGTTCTCGGTCGAGGTCATCGCAAGAGACCCAGTCACTTGCCGATTCCGGCTGATCAATCTGTGCAGTGATTGCCTTCCAAACATGGCCAGGATCACCTTCGACTGGAACCGCGGGTTCCCCCTGGATGCTTCGAATTGTCCGCACACTGAGTGATCGACAAGTACCTGAGCGTCGATTTCCAATAAGAATGATGGTAGGGGTACCGTGGCCGGGAATGTGCGCCCCGGATGAGTCGATGACTTCCGTCAGCTCGACTTTTCGCCCGAAGTAGCTTGCGATCAACTTCGCGCCAAATTCCCGCTTCACGAAGGAGTTCGAAGTTATTTGACCGACTCGGCCATACCTGCCATCAGAGTCGCCCGGTCTAGCTAGCTCAAAGAAACACTGAGCAAAAGGCACGGAGAGTGCATATGCCCCACTGCATGCGTCGTATAGTTCGCGATAGAGGACGTTGAGTTTCTTGTCCTTAACTGTGATGTAAGGCGGGTTGCCCACGACGACGTGGTAACGACCGGGCTCCAGGATGTCAGGAAAATCGTGAACATCCTCGGTTGCGTAAGAAAAATCAGCCAGTGGATCGCTCGACCCTTCGCTTATAAGAGCGATTTCAAGCTGACGTTCCTTGATCAAAGAGTCGCCGATAGCGAGGTTGATAGGCCACTCATACTTGGCGACCTCTGTCAGGGTGCGGATATTGGCTACCGCCATTGCGGCGACCAGTAGGCGGAAGCGGGCGATGGCGATGGCGAAGGGGTTGATGTCCACGCCGTGGACGGAGTTGAGGGCTGCGTGGACGCGCTCTGAGAGGTCGCGCCCAGGCTGACGGTCGTTCCACAAGCGGACCAGGCGTCGGAAGGCTCCGAGGACGAAGTGGCCCGAGCCGCAGGTGGGGTCAATCATTTTGAGTTCTTCGTATCCGAACTCGCGGATCGCTGGGTCCATGGTGCGGTCGAGGATGAACTCTTCGACGAACTCAGGGGTCTGGAGGAGGGCGTATCGCTCTCGTGCCGTCTCCGAGAGGTCCTGGTAAAGGTCGCCGAGGAAGCGCGTGTCCCATCCCTCGGTGCCGTCGTCGTTCAGGGGATCGGTGAAGTCGTGGACGAGGGAGCTCTCTTCGTCCCGGGTCTTCCAGAAGTTGGTGAGGGCGCCTGCGGCGTCGTGGCTGATCGGGATCTGGAAGAGAGGGTTGTGCGCCGGGTCGAAGAGGAGCTTGCCGGCCTGGCCCTCGCCGAGTTCCGCGAAGGCACGTTCCAGCCAGCCACGGTAGGTCGGGTCGTCGTCCTGCTCGACGTACGCCTCATAGCGGACGCGGGCAAGGTCGTGACGGTCGGGCTCCGGGGCGGCAAGGTAGGGCTCAGGGATGAGGCGGTTGTCCTCGCAGAAGCGGACGAAGACCGTGCCGAGTACCCAGGCCACCGCTACCTGCGTGATGCGCTCGTCCAGCCAGGAGTTCCAGGTGGCAGCCGTCCGGCCGAGCTTGAATGCCTGGTCGTACTCCGCCCGGAGACGGGCCTTGATCTCGGGGAGCTCCTTGACCTGCTGTGCCAGGTCCTTCTCAAGCGCCTGGACCTGCTTCTTCAGGTCGGTCAGCAGGGCCTTGCGATCGATCACGTAGTGCCGTCCGATCCGCTGTGAACTCTGGGGGGCTACAAGTGCACAGGGTAGTGGCGGCTCGTGTCAGAACCACGTAGTACCAGTAAGAACGTTCGGCCTGAAGAGGTCAGGGGGTTTCGTCAACCTCCTCCAGCTCGGCCCACAGTTCCTCGACCCTGCGGCGGGCCGTGTGCTGGATCTCCTCGACGGTGCCCTTGAAGAAGCGGCCGTCGAGTGTCTCGCGGATCGCCTCCTCCACGATGCCCGCGCAGAGTTCGAGCGGAACCCAGTGAGTTATCGGTTCGCCGTCCACAGCCCCTCCCCAGGTTTCTGCATGGCCCGCGCGACCTGTGCGAACAGGGCGTTCGGTGTAGCGGCCTCCAACAGGCGGCCACCCTGCGCGGTGGGGACGTAGGCCCACCAGCGGCACGTACGAAGGCCCCACCAGCAGTGGACGCCGGGGAAGTGCGCCTCGATCTGGGCAGTGGTGGTCTCGCGCGTCGGCTGTTCGGCTGAGGTGGCGGCCACCCGCCCGTCCGGAGGCTCGGGCGGGCGGTGGAGCGGCGCGGCCGGTGCACCCGGGGGGACGCTCACCGGACGCCGCGCCGCTCTCACCTCCCCCCATGGGACCGCGTTGGGGGATGCGGTCCCCTCCGATGGCCAGCTCGCGCGGTGGTGCGGCTGTTTCCTCATCGGAGCCCCCTGCGCGCGGTAGCACGCTCGGCTTCGCAGCGCAGGGCGGCGCGGAGTTCTTCGGCGCTCGCACAGATCATTGTGGAATCGACACCAGCGGCAGGGTCATGAAGGCTGGCCACCCAGTCGCCCAGCCGGCCGTCCCAGCGAACCGCCCGCCAGATCCGGTGCCCGGTGAATTCGCTGCGAAGACGATCAATCTCTTGATCTTCAAGATCGTATTTCGCGCCCATGTCCGACCTCCGCGTCCTTTCGTCTTCCCAGGACAAGCATGAGTACGGCGCGTTATCTTCGCTACGTTCGTCCAGGAAAAACAACAACGGGGAGCTGGTATGAGTGCCCGAGATTCACTCGATCCAGCTGGTTCGCTATGGGACCTCATAGCGGTTCAGCTGCGAAGACACCGCGAAGAGCGCAAAATGTCCGGATCAAAGCTGGCCGAAATTCTCGATCTTGATAGGTCGAGTGTTTCGCGCCTTGAATCCGGCGGGATGAAGCTCCAACTCAAGCACGCGAAGATCCTCGATCAGGAGTGGCAAACCGGGGGTTTGTTCGCTTTTTTGGTGGGTTTCGCCATTGCGGGACATGACACCGAGTGGTTCAAGGCCCACGCCGAGATGGAGCTACGCGCCTCAGAGCTGAGGATCTGGGAGCTGTCCTGGGTACCAGGTCTATTCCAGACTGAGGACTACGCCCGCGCCATGTTCGAGGCGGCCGGACTACGGAACATCGACGCGCACCTCGCACTACGGATGAAGCGTCAAGACGTCCTGAACCGCGAACCAGGACCCGTCATGCGCGTCTTCCTCGATCAGGGTGTAATCGAACAGCCGGTCGGCGGCCCCGAGATCATGCGTGCACAACTCGCCGCGCTGTTGGAGCGAGCTCAACATCCGAACATCACCTTCCGCATCGTTCCACGATGCGTGGGCGCGCACATGGGTCGCGATGGCTCCTTCAAGATCATGACGGTCGGGCACTCTGAGGTCGCCTACACCGAAGCCTGTGGAGGTGGAAGACTGGTCATGGACGGGACAGAGGTTCGCTCGTTTCGGCTGAGGTTCGACCGCATCAGCGATCGGGCGCTGCCCGTCGATGCCTCGATCGAGCTGATCAAGCGGATTATGGAGGGCCTTCAATGACTCCCGTTTGGCGCAAGGCCAGCCACAGCGGAAGTACGTCAGGCCAGAGCGACTGCGTGGAGGTTGCGCACCTCGAAGGAAACATCGGTGTGCGTGACTCCAAGGCCGCCGAGGCGCCTCACCTGGTGTTCGGGCGCGCCGACTGGCGGGTGTTCGCCCGACGTGTGGAGCGCGGGGAGCACGATCTGCCCTGACTCATCCCCCCGGTGTTGCGAGCCCTCGGCCCGGTGCGGGTCGGGGGCTCGTTGCGTTGGGGGCCGAGCTGCGAGTGGAGACCGCGCGGTTCACGTCGGTAACCCAGAAGCAGGCGGCACGATCCAGTCGCCGAAGGCGTCCTGTTCGGCAGCGGCCAAGGGCGGCAAGGCACAACTGGCGGAACAGGTCACCCTACGGGAACAGCAGCCACAGGCCGCGCCCGTTTCTGCTAGTGCGGTGTCCACCAAGGTTCACCGGGTGCGTTGACTTGCGGCGTGTTGTTGGTCTGAGCGCGTCGAAGACAACAACATGCCGCAAGTCAACGAGGTACCGACCCGGTCGATCACACTCGTTCCACGCGCCTCCAAGCGGCACGCGTGTACTGGCCGAACTCCCGCGCCGCCTTGCCGCCGGGCCCAGCGGCGTCGGCGCGCAGGATCATCTCCTACGTCGTCTCTGTCCGCTCCCTACGGCGCGATGGTGGCGGTGTACGCCGCGTCTACCTCGGCCGTGAAGGTGTCCTCAGCGTCGTCGCCATCGGTGATGGAGACGCGAGACGGGCGGCTTCGGGACCAGAAGGCGCGCATGTCCGGGCTCGTCATGAGGAACCGCAGGGCGCTGCGGAGTTCGGGGAGTTCGATCGTGCGGGTCTCTTAGGCGACCTTCTGGAGGTTGAGGATCAGGTTGCAGTAATGGTCCTTGCGGGTCGTCTGCTCCCCGGGAGAAGGGGCGGGCCAGACCGAGCGAAGCTCGCTGTCCTCGATGGCCATTTTGATCAGGTCGGTGTGCAGCTCGCGCATCGCGACTTCGCTGCCGCGTACCGCCTGGCCGATGTCCGACCAGCGCGCCAGCTCGTCGTCGTCCAGCCGGAGCAGTAGAAGAACCGGGACGAGGACACAGAGAACCACGATGACGAGCCCCGCGGTGATCGCGAGACTCATGGGCAGGGCCCGCCTCATTCGGCCTGTCATGGCACCGCCGTGTCAGGTGCGGGAAGAATCCGGACTGTCTTTCAGTGGCTGTACCCGCTCTCCGCGGGCGCGCAGGTCGGTGGCGATGTCCGTCAGGGTGTGCAGCGTCTTCGGGTGATGGGTGACCCAGCCGCCCGACTGATGCCCGACGGGGCCGGGCCCATAGTCGTGGATAGGGGCGGTGTGGGAGTCGAACAGCAGGAAGTCGAAGTAGCTCTCCACGGGAGACGGCAGCACGAGAAACTCGATGTTCTCACCCAGCCGGCCGCGCACCTCGTAGTTGATGTGCAGGTAGTCGATGAGCGGGTAGGAAAGCCCTCTGTGTCAGGCTCAGGTGGGACACCAGGGGATGAACTTCCCTAACTGACATGAGCAGGGCGAGGACGGGTACCGAGCACAGTGACGATG
>NZ_JBICUS010000006.1:0-417439 GCF_043198455.1 Spirillospora sp. NPDC048824
CGGGCCATCAGCATGCTCCGACACCGAAAACCCGCTCCCGGGGACGCTCGTCACGCCGTTCAGGCAGACGCTTCAGCAGCGTGAAAGATCGAGGCTTACGGGCGGAACGCCTTGCATCCCCCTTGCGAGCATTGACGGTCTTCGCACTCACTGAGGAGGCTTCGCCCGCCCCCGCCCCCGCGCCCGCGGCGCCGCCGGCGACTCCGCCACTTCCCACCATCATGATCGCGGCCAATCCGGCTGCGATGGCCTTTCCCCCGCCACCGTCATCGATCGGAATCCGCCGACCGTTCTTCGTGATCCAGCGCTCTGCCATAACCGCCCCCCGAACTCCATCGGTCGGATCCCAGTAAGGCTAGAGCAGGCCACAGAAGATTCCTGGTGGTCTCCCCACGACGTCCGGATCCGGACGTGGCGTCCCAGAGACGAACCGGAAGCGCAGATCATCTTTACGGACATCTGCACGGAAGCCCGACACCGAGATCTTCAGCGAGTGGGCACCGGGAAGCCCGTCAGCCTCGGAGAGTCGCCGCGTGGTCCGGGACGTGGGTCTGCGCGCCTCGCGGGGGCCGCTCGTAGCCCTTGGAAGGCGGGCGTTCGGGGAGCTGGAGCGGCGGATGCTCCACCTCGTGGTAGGGAATGCTCGACAGCAAATGGGAAATCATGTTGATGCGGGCCCGGCGCTTGTCGTCGCTTTCGACCTCGAACCAGGGCGCCTCGGGGATATTGGTGTGGACGAACATCTCGTCCTTGGCGCGCGAGTACTCCTCCCAACGCGATATCGACTCCAAGTCCATGGCGGACAGTTTCCATCGCCGCATGGGATCTTCGAGCCGTTTGCGGAAGCGGCGTTCCTGCTCGGCGTCGCTGACGGAGAACCAGTACTTGCGCAGCAGGATGCCGTCCTCGACGAGCATGCGCTCGAAGGTCGGGCACTGGTGCAGGAAGCGTCTGTACTCCTGGTCGGTGCAGAAGCCCATGACCCGTTCGACGCCCGCGCGGTTGTACCAGGACCGGTCGAAAAGGACGATCTCCCCGGCCGCGGGCAGGTGTTCGACGTACCGCTGGAAGTACCACTGGGTTCGCTGCCGCTCGGTGGGCGTCGGGAGCGCGACGATGCGGGCGACGCGGGGATTGAGGTACTCGGTGACGCGTTTGATGGTGCCGCCCTTGCCGGAGGCGTCCCGTCCTTCGAACACCACGGCGATGCGCACCCCCTCGGCGTGTGCCCAGTCCTGCATGAGCATCAGCTGCTCCTGCAGCCGGAGAAGTTCACGCTCGTAGATCCGCCGGGGCAACCGCCGGGATGAGCCCATACCGCCTCCATAAATCGAACATGCGCGCCTCCGCCTCAGTCTGGCGGATGCGCCACCCCATCCCGTGTCGGGCCTGGGTCTTCGCACTCGGCGTCGTGGTCGCGGTGGGCCAGGGCGCGGACAACATCACCGCCACGGCATGAACCTCCAGGTCATCGCCGCACCGGACGGGACCTTGCTGTGGGTATCGGGACCGCTGCGCGGCTCGGTCCACGACCTGGCCGCAGCCCGGATCTGGGGCATCATCCGGGAACTGGCAGCCAACAAGGGCTGCGCCAGGGTCGCCCTGTGGAACTGGCGCGGCGACGGTGGCTTCCTCGTCATCCATGACGAGCAGGAAGCGTTGCACGCGACGTCGCGCTGGCGGTGGGCTGGCAAGTGCTTGCCGTCAACCTGCCCGCACGACTGGACGACCGGTACCGGGCCGGTAGGCCGCGCGGCTCACATGCGGGCGTCGAAGCGCCTGCGAAGCGGCTCGTAATCGTGTCCGGGAAAGATTTCCGGAAGGACGGCGAGACAGTGCTCCAAAGCCGCGACGACGCTGGGCGTCACCTCGCGCCGCAGGTTGACGTCGGCGAAAAGGTACTGCCACCCGGGGGCGCCCACGGTGAGCAGTACCGCGTCGAGGTAGCCGGCGTAGTCGACGTCCAACTGTTCGAGCCGGTGACCGCCATCGCAGTACCAGATCTTCCTGTCCGCTCGGAGGGACAGCGGGCGCGCGTGGGGTACGGAGATCGCAGTGACCGACCCCGTCCCGCTGCGCGGCTCGTAGTCGATGGTGTAGAGGTCCGCCACTATGGCGTGCTCCTCGGGAGGCAGCGCCCCCTCGTCGGGACCCCACTCGCCCGCCGCCCATTCAGTGATGTTCTGCAGGCAGACTTCTCCGGTGCACGTGCTGTCGGCTGTCAGCCGCCACGCGACGTGAAGTTGCTTGGACGTGAAGTACAGGCGGCGGAAGGCCTCATCCAGGTGAAGGTCGTAGTCCGCGGCCAACCCCGCGAACACGACGTCGGCCGCGGCCCCGTCCAGCACGTCCTCACCGGACTTTTCATGGTCGATAGAGACGAGCGGGCTTGCCGCCAGCTGCTCAACGACGCGGACATAGCGTTCCTGGAACGGTGCGGAGCCGTTCATCATCCTCCTCGTATGGTCGAAGATCGCGATCTCTCTGGATCGGCAGGGCGTGCGACACGAGACAGCCGCCCGATGACTTGGTATGTGAGGACCAATGATTGTGGGGCGCTGCCGCCGCAATCGTAGAGACCGAGGCCGCCGGCGGTCACCTCGACGACCTGATCACGATCTCGGGCTGTCGTCAGAGTGAATCGCCTGAAGGTTTCGGAGCAAGTCTTTCGCAACTCCTGGTGCGCCGCGAAAGTCACAGCGCGCATGGGACCTTTGGAACAACGTTGTGGCGGTTGCGGTCCACGGAGGTGGTGTAGGAGGTTGACCTGGTCGAGGCGTGGCGCGTGACGTGAGACGGCCATCGCGACGATGCTCGAGCCTTTGCGACCGCTGCACATACTCACCTCTCGGACGATGCCGAGCGCTGGACAGGGCTCTGGGGGTTTGTGCAGACTTCGAGACCGAGGATGGACACAGTGAATGAACTGCCGCTGACTGCTCCCGAGACCGCGAGCGCGATGGCCGGCGCTGCAGCCGACTTCCTTGCGGCGCTGACCGAAGTGCAGCGGGACAAAGTCGGTTTCGACTTCGCCGATGAGGCTCAGCGGCGCGACTGGTCGTTCCTGCCCGCCAGGCAACGCGACGGCTTGCCGCTCGGCGCGCTCGACGAGGCGCAACGCAAGCTGGCGCACGAGTTGATCGTGGCCGGTACCAGCATGCCCGGCTACGCCAAGGTCGTCTCGGTGATCGCCATGGAGCATGTACTCCACGCGCTGGCTGCGCTGCAAAGCCCGGCGAGCGCGGAGCTGTTCGACCCGGGACGGTACTGCTTCAAGGTGTTCGGCCGCCCCGGCGACACCGGCGCGTGGGGGTGGCAGCTCGCCGGGCACCACGTCTCGCTCAACTTGACCGTGGTAGACGGACGTTATGTGTCTCCCACCCCGTCCCTGCTCGGTTCGCAGCCGGCGACCTTCGGCACACTCTCCCCGCTCACCGATGACGAGGAAGCCGGCTACCGGTTCGTCAACTCCCTCGACCCTGACCAACGCGCCTCCGCGATCATCCACCATCGACCGCCGCCGGATCTGGCGACCCGCATCACACCCAAGATCGGTCACCTTGAGCGGCCGGATCCGGTGTTCGCGCCAGAACCCGACTACGTGCTCGACGAGGCCGAGCGCGACATCCTCAGCTACGTTCGCGACGCCCCCAAAGGGCTGCCCGGAAACGCGCTGCGCGAGCACCAGCTCAGCGCCCTGTTCGCCATCGTCGAAGCGTTCGCCGGGCGGCTGCCATCGGACGTGGCGGCAGCGCAGCTCCGCAACATTGAGCACGCCGGCCTGCAGAACCTGGTATTCGCCTGGGCCGGCGGCACCTCACCCGGAGACCGGCACTACTTCCGAATCCAAGGACCGGTCCTGCTGATCGAACACTACAATTCTCAAAACAATGGCGCCCACATCCACTCGGTCTGGCGCAACCCCGCCGACGACTTCGGCGACGACGTTCTGGCCGAGCACTACCGCCAGCACCACACGACCCAGCAGGACCACTGACCACCGTCCATCCCCGCGACCCGACTCTGCGAACATCCTCTACTGCCGCGGAGAGCATGCTGGCGTTGATGTCTGTGATGGCGTTCACCGGCGCGGTTGGGCGGTCAGGTGCGGCGGTCGGGGTCGAATCGGTCCGCGAGTTCTGTCGGTACCGAAGACCGGCGCTGCTCACGCTCGGCAGCCGTTGGGTCGGATCGGGTCGATAGCCGGTCACCGGCGAGCGCGGCCTGGGCGGCCAGCATCCGCAGCCGCGGCCCAAGTCGGGCGAGCCCCTCGTCCGGCCGCACAGCGCGGGACAGTAGGTGCACGACCTCCGGGTCCTCGTTCTCCAACGCCCTCGTCACCGTGCTCGCATCGACCGACGCGCCACGGTCAAGAAGAGTCCAGGCAAGGTCCACATCGACGGCGTGCGCGCCGACCGACCCGCAAGGAGTTCTCGACCGGAACACCTTGTTCGAGCAGCCACGCGATGACCTCGAAGGCCCGATGGAGCAGGGCCACCTCCAGCGGACTCAGCCCGCTGCGAATCTCCTCCGCCGGGTCGCAGCCCATCGCCACCAGCCGCGCGAGCAGCACCACATCGTTATCGGCCGCCGCCCGTTCCAGGGCCAGACGCCGGAGCAACAATGGAGGGCTTCGTACATATTGAAGGGAGCCATGGCGGATCAAGGCGGCTGCGGCGATCCCAACGATCCAGGTATTCGGCAGAGTGAATCGGTCGTACCTCAGGTTCAGCAGGTCTCTGAGCGTTGGGAGATCCACTCTGAACGGAGGGCAGATCCGTCAGGACGCGCGAACACCACCCGAGCCTTTCGCAGGCGGCCTGTGCCAGATGGAGCGGCGGCAGCTAGATGAGGCCCAGTGCGGCGGGCAGGTCCAGGGCCGTTGGTCGCCGGCTCCATGAGGGTCTTGGCGAGCACTCGTTCGAGCTCGGTCATGGGCCTGCCTCATGGCTGGGGGGTGTTGCGGGTGGTGATTCGTTCATGGTGGCAGTCTGGGCAGCGCTGCTGGTCACGGTGTCGATGGCCACTCGTAGCGGTGTTTCCGCCCAGCCGAGCAGGGCCTTCGTGATCGCGATCGCGGCGATCGTGCCCATGCCCCGCTCGGCCAAGAGGGTTTGAACGGCCTCCATCCCTTCGTTCGCCAGCACGGGACGGCACTCCTCGACCAGCGCGGTCCAACGCGCCGCTTGCTCGGCCGACAGCCCGTTGACGTTGTCGAACATTGCTCGTCCTCCCCGGTCACTGACCACGTTCTCCGACGCCCATGTGCGTACAGCCGCCGTCGCCGCGCTGTGGGCATCGTCGGTGACCCGGACGAAGTCATGCAGCCGTTGCTCGACCTGCTCGACGACTCCATCCCGTTCCGGATCAACGAGGCGGCCGACGTACTCGCCGACATCAACCCTCCCGCGCGAGAAGCGCTGCCTCGCCTCCGGAACCTGCTGACCCACAGCTACGAATGGGTCCGCGTCCCCTGCGCGGCCGCGCTCTGGGAAATCGGCGGCGACGCCGAGGCGCCGGCCGTGCTGGACACGCTCCTCCAAGCCTGGGAACAGAACCCTTCGACCGCCAACCATGTCGTTGCATGCCTGGACCGCATGGGACCCGCCGCACGACCCGCCCTGCCCCGACTCCGCTCCGAACTGCACCACACCCAGCGTCGCGGCAGATACGACAGCATCGACGACGACGAAGAACTGCAGGAGATCAGCCGCACCCTCATCGAAACGACTGACCGCAAACTGACATCGAGTGTGCTGATCAGCGGAAGACGGCGACGTTGGCACGAGCCCAGTCGGCATACGTGCGGGGTGCTCGGCCCAGCACCTTCTCGACATCTGGGCTGACCCTCTGCTCGGCCGGGGTGGGCGCGCCCAAGACGGCCAGGGTCGTCTCCACTACGTCCGCCGGCATGAAGTTCAGCATCTGGGCCCGCGCCTGGTCGCGGGTTTGCTCCACGAACCGGATCGGCTCGCCCAGCGCAGCGCCGATCGCCTCGGCCTGCTCCCGGGGCGTCACCGGGGCGGGGCCGGTCAGCTCGTAGATCCGCCCGTCGTGGCCGTCCTCCCGCAGCGCCGCGGCCGCCACACCGGCGATGTCGCCCGGGTCGATGGCCGGAAGCCCGACGTCGGCGAACGGCGCGGCGACGGTCCGCTCGGCACGCACCGACGCAGCCCAGGCGTAGGAGTTGGAGTCGAAGTTGCCGGGCCGCAGGATCGTCCAATCCACGCCCGACCCTCGCACGGCCTCCTCGATGGACAATCCCAGCACTCCGTGCGAGGCCGACTCCGGCCGGGTCGCCACCCCCAGCGAGGACAGCAGCACCACCCGCTCGACACCGCCGGCCTTGGCCACATCGAGGATGTCGCCGACGTTCAGGGTGTGAGCACTGGCACCGCCGTTCTGCAGGAACAGGGCGTCGGCGCCGTCGAACACCGGGCGCAGGCTCTCGGTGTCGGCCAAGTCCGCTCGGCGGAACTCGACACCCTCGGGCACGTCCGCCTCCGCGATGTTGCGGGACGTGGCGGTCACCTTCTCGCCCGCCGCCGCGAGCGCCCGCACGAGCGCGCCGCCGACGTTCCCGGTCGCTCCGGCCACCATGATCATGTCGTTCTCCTGTCGTCTTCCGGCCGCCCGGGACGGGCGGTCCGTTGCTGGACGCAGGCGACGCTAACATCCTGAATATAGTAGGTACCTAGAGGAAAGTGACTACCTTAGGGAGCCCCATGGCCGACACGGCGTGGAACCCGGAGACCGCCGCAGCCGGCCCGGAGCAGGCGTGCCCGATCGCCCCGGTGGTCGACATCGTGTTCAGCCGGTGGACCACCCCCATCCTGTGGACGCTCCACCAGCACGGCCGGCAGCGCTTCGTCGAGCTGCAGCGGCGGATCGCCACCATCACCCCGAAGGTGCTGACCCAGCGCCTGCGGCAGCTCGAACGCGACGGCCTGGTCGTCCGCACCTACCACCCCGAGGTTCCGCCCCGGGTCGAGTACGAGATCAGCGACCTCGGCCGCAGCCTCGCCCCGCTGTTCGCTCACCTCGCCGATTGGGCCGCCGCCAACCTCGACCAGGTCGATCAGGCCCGGCGCGACTACGACGACACCTTGGCCGGCTAGAGCCGGCAGAACGCGGAAACGTGCAAACGGTCACCGTCGGCCAAGGCCGCCACAGCCAGTGGAACCGTCAAATCGAGTTCGCCGTGCTGGATACCGAGGAACTGGCCCCGTGGCTCGGCGACCACATGCCCACCCGGCTCGGCCTGCTCAACGTCTTCAGCGCGGTCGGAAGCGTTTCCGAGGAATGCGCCATCGTCTGTGCAGACCCGGCGCGCGCCGTGGAGGTGCCGGTGCCGCCGTCGGCGCACACCTTGAGCATGGTCGGGCTACACGCCACACCGATCATGACCCTGCCGGCGGTTTCGGGTGAATCGACACCGGCGACCCGGTCCTGGAGACCTTCGACTACCGCGCCGAACCCGACTTCGACGAAGACCACTGGGAGTCTCCGGTCGAACAATTCGTGCAGGGCCCGCTCCGCCAGGAGTGGGACTTCTTCTGTCAGAACAAGCAGGGTTTCACCCTCGGGGACAGCCAGGCATTCGGCTGGCCCTACATCGACAGCTCGGTCGGCATGAGGGCGGAGGGGTACGCACACCTGCTCACACTCTCGGGTGACCTGTGGGATGACAACGGATTCGAGCGCGTGATCAGGTTATGACGGCTATTTGAATCAACGAGATCGCCTGACATTCTCATGGGGAAGTCTCGTCGCTTTTTGATCACGGCGTTGCCGCTACAAGGTCTGGTGCAACCAGATCGCCGGAGAGCCGAACGCGTTCCGTTCGCGCCATCCGTTACCCCCGGCGCGATGGACGAGGTCACCCACTGGTTCGCCGGGGGCCGGGCGGAGCAGGCGCTGCCGCCGGTCATGGCCGCGGCGATCTTGCTGTGCGGCTCCCTGATGACCCCTCTCGCGCGTCGTCTTCGTCAAACGTTTCCAGGTGCGGGTAAAGAGGACAATCCCGGGCTAGCGAAATCCGGTGAAAGGCGAGGAAATTAGGAGAAGTGGGTGGTTCACGGATATTCAATGACCCGGGGGAATTGGAATGGGGTTCTATGAGCGGGAACAGGAGGGCCAGCGGGAGTCGGCGGCGCGCCGGGTGGCCGAGCGCGTTCCGGAGCGGCGGGAGCACCTGACCGTTCTGGCCTCGCCCGGCGGCGTGGCGGAGGCCGATACGGCCGAGCGGGTCGCCAAGCGGGTCGACAGGCTCAGCCGGTTCTACGGCGACGGCTCCCTGCTCGAACCCGGGGTCGCGGAGCCCGCCGCGCGACTGGAGAAGATTATCTATACGGTCGACTACGTGGGCGTCCGCTATCTGGACGCCGGGGTGGCGGCGGCGCGCACCGTCGGCCGGGTGAACATCCGCGACGAGGGCGGCCGCACGGTCGGGTACGGGACGGGCTCGATGGTGTCCCCGTCCCTGTTCCTGACCAACCACCACGTGCTGCCCGACGCCTCTACGGCCCGTACCAGCATGGTCGAGTTCAACTACCAGGACGGCGTCGATGGACGGCCGCTGGCCGTCGTGGCGTACCCGCTCGATCCGGACCGGTTCTTCCTCGCCGACATCGATCTCGACTTCGCCATCGCGGCGGTCGGCGCCCCGGCCGCCGAGCTGGCGGCGTTCGGCCACAACCGGCTGATCGAGACCGAGGGGAAGGCGATCATCGGGGAGTTCGTCACGATCGTCCAGCACCCGCGCGGGGACAGGAAGCAGGTCGCGCTGCGCGAGAACCGGATCGTCGACATCCCCGAGCGGTTCCTGCACTACGCGGCCGACACCGAGCCCGGGTCGTCCGGGTCGCCGGTTTTCAACGACCAGTGGGAGGTCGTCGCCCTGCACCACGCGAGCGTGCCGGTGACCGATCCGGAGGAGACCGGCGGGTTCGTCAACGAAGGAATCCGCATCAGCCGGATCTGCCGGACGGTGCGGGAAACGTCGCTTCCCGAGGCGCAGCGGGCGCTCGTCGACGAGTTGTTCGCTCCGCCGGGGAGCGAGCGCACGGTGCCTCCCCAGGACTCGCCGGTCGGCCCGCCTCCGGTCTCGCGCGCGGCGTCGCGGGCGCTGTCCGCCGTCCCCGCGGCGCAGACGCGCGAAGGGATGGTCACGATCCCGATGGAGGTCACGGTACGGCTCGCGGACGGGCGGTCGGCCGAGGCCGCGGGCGAACCCGGGGCGATCGACCCCGACTACAGCGCCCGCGAAGGGTACGATCCCGCGTTCCTGGCCCGTCCGCTGCCGATGCCCGTACTGCCGCCCGACCTGGCCGCCGTCGCGTCGGCCGAACTGCGCTATCACCACTTCAGCGTCGTCATGCACCGGCGGCGGGCGCTCGCGCTGTTCACCGCATGCAACATCGACGGCCGCAGCGCGCGGCGCCCCCGGCGCGAGGGGGACCGCTGGCTCTTCGACCCGCGGCTGCCCGCCGGAGAGCAGACCGGCGAGGACGTCTACCGCGCCAACGACCTGGACCGCGGCCATCTGGTGCGCCGGATCGACCCCGCCTGGGGGACGGACGCCATCGCCAAGGCCGCCAACGACGACACCTTCCACTTCACCAACGCCACCCCGCAGCACCACGCGTTCAACGCCGGCCAGACGCTGTGGCTAGGGCTGGAGGACTACGTCCTGAACAACGCCGACAACCATGACCTGGCGGTCAGCGTGTTCACCGGGCCGGTGCTGGCCGACGACGACGACGTCTACCGCGGCGTCCGCCTGCCCCGCCAGTTCTGGAAGATCGTCGCGATGGCCGACGCGTCCGGCCGGCTCTCGGCGACCGGGTACCTGCTCAGCCAGGCGGTCCTGATCGACGATCTGGCCGGCGAGGAGGCCTTCTCCTACGGCGCGTACAAGACGTTCCAGGTGCCGGTCCGCAGGATCGGCGAACTCACCGGCCTCAACGTCGACCCGCACGTCCGGGCCGATCCGCTGGAGCGGCTGGAGACGGTCCCGGCGCCCCGCGAGATCGTCCGCCCCGAGGACCTGATCCTCTGACAGCGGACGTCCGGCGCGAGCGTGTCGTGCACCCGCGAGACCTTTTTGGGAGGTCTAGTCGTCTGCGGGGAGTACGAGCTTCTGCAAGGAGGTTCCCCCATGGCGCGTTGTTCTTTGCCGCTCCCGAACTCGTCCATGCCGCCGTCCGCGGAACCGAACCGGATCTGTCCACGCTTGCCGGACCCGCGCACGCGGAGGATTCGATCGACCTGTGCTAGGTGAAGGACACCGCTCGGGCGATCGCGCTCCTCCAACTCGCGGACCGGCTCAACCACCGCACCTACAACGTCGCGTCCGGCCGCGCGACGACCAACGCCGAGATCATCGCCGCGATCGGGCAGGTGGTGCCGGGTGCCAGGGCCGAGCTGCCCACCGGCGGGGACGGACGGCAGAACTACCTCGACATCACCCGGCTCCAGCAGGACACCGGCTACAAGCCCGAACACGACACCCAACGCGCAGTCGCCGACTACATCGCCTGGCTGCGCGCGGGCAACGAGCACTGAGCATCCATCCGGGCACCGAGCATCCGGGGACTAGCGAGGCACGGGTGCGCCTTGCCCTACCCCAGGCGGAGGGCTCACCATTCGGGGATGAGCGGCGTGTCCGGTTGGTGTTGCCGCCAGGCTTCGGTGAGGCGGGCGAGGCGGGGCGGGGCGGCGATGCCGCGCACGGTCGCGATCTTGCCGTTGGCGAGGTCGAACGTCACGGTGCCGATGACCCGGTCGTCGACCACGAAGACGAGGGCGGGGGCGCCGTTGACGCGCGCGTAGTGGACGGCGGGCGTGCCGCCGGCGAATCGCCGTTTCGCGGGGGTGGGCTTGAAGCCGCCTCGTGCGAGGGCGGCGATGCGCTGCGGGGTGTCGGACAGCAGCAGCGTTTCGGTCAGGCCCGCGCCGTCGGAGATCGCGGTCGCGTCGTCGGTGAGCAGCGCCACGAGCCGTTCGGTGCGGCCCGATGAGGCGGCGGCGAGGAACTCCTCGACGATCTTGCGGGCGGATGCCGGGTCGGCTTCGCCGCCGCGGCGGCGCGCGGTAGTGATGCGGCGCCGGGCCCGGTGGAGGTGCTGCTGGCTCGCGGACTCGGTGATGTCCAGCAGCCCGCCGATCTCGGCGTGCTTGTAGGAGAACGTTTCGCTCAGGAGGTAGACCGCCCGCTCGATGGGCGACAGGCGCTCCATCAGGGTCAGCACGGCCAGGGAGACCGATTCGCGCTGCTCGAAAGTGTCCGCCGGGCCGAGCAGCGGGTCACCGTCGAGGAGCGGTTCGGGCATCCAGGCGCCGACGGTGCGTTCCCGGCGGGCCCGGGCCGAGCGGAGCCGGTCGAGGCACAGGTTGGTGACGACCTTGGTCAGCCATGCCTCCGGCACCTCGATCCGCTGCCGGTCGGCGGCCTGCCAGTGCAGGAACGCGTCCTGCACGGCGTCTTCGGCGTCGGCCGCCGACCCGAGGAGACGGTACGCCAGCGAGGCCAGCCGGTTCCGGCTGGCCTCGAACCGACCGGTGTCGAACCGATCGGCGGCGGCGCCGTCCACGCGAACCACTTTAGATGGCTACACAGCCGCCCTCTCGGCGGACGCATCCGGCGCGAAGGCCGCCTCGCCGGCGGACGCGGCCGCGGCGGCGGCCAGGCGGCGCTTGCGCTTGGGCAGGCCGAAGGTCGGGTGCGAAGTGGCCCACAGAGACGTCGTGACGATGCCCGCCTTGATTCGCGCGGCCTTCCAGCCACCCACGTGTTTCGGCTTCGCCGCCCCTTCGCCGTCGACCATCTGCACGATCCCGTCCCGCCGCCCGAGGCTGATGTGGTTGCCGTAGTAGAGCAGCTTCGTGTGGGGGACCTTGCGGCCGGTCAGGCGTCCGACGATCGCATGGATCGCCTGATTGCCGGTGTAGCCGGCCGAAGCGCAGGACATCGGCAGCGGCCGGCCGTTGTCGCCGAGGGAGTACGCGCTGTCGCCGATGGCGTAGACGTTCGGGTGTGAAACCGACTGCATGGTGCGGTCGACGACGATCTGCCCGTTGTCGGTGACCTCCAGCCCACTGGCGGCGGCGAGGGGGCCGACCTCGAACCCGGCCGTCCACACGGTGACGTCGGACGCGAGGACGGTGCCGTCGGCGCACAGCACCCGCGCCGCTTCGACCGCTTCGACGCGGGTGTGCTCCACGGTGGCGATGCCCAGCCGGTCGCAGGCCCGGCGCAGGTGGTCGCGGGCTCCGGCGGACAGCCGCGCGCCCAGCTCACCACGGGCGATCAGCGTCACCGACAGGCCGGGCCGGGCTTCGGCGATCTCGGTGGCGGTCTCGATGCCGGTCCACCCGTCGCCGACGACCAGCACACTCCCGCCGTCCCCCCGCCCGCCCAGGTCGTCCAGGCGCTCGCGCAGGCGCAGTGCCGAGGGCCGGCCGGCGACGTTGAAGGCGTGCTCGGCCACGCCGGGGACGCCCTGGTCGGCGACGTGGCTGCCGAGCGCGTAGAGAAGCGTGTCGTAGCCGACTTCGCCGCCGCCGTCGGCGTCGGCCACGGCGACGACCTGGCGTTCGAGGTCGACGGCGGTGACACGGGCCACGCGCAGCCGTATCCCCGTGCCCGCGAAGACGTCGGTGAGCTTGGGAACCCGGATCGTGCGGCCGGCCGCGAAATGGTGCAGCCGCAGCCGCTGGACGAATTCCGGTACGGCGTTGACCACGGTGATCTCGGTGTCCGCGGGGGACAGCCGGCGGGCCAGGACCCCGGCCGCGTAGGCCCCGGCATAGCCGGCGCCGAGGACGACGATGCGGTGCTTCATGTGTCGCTCCTGTCGGTTCGTTTGCTCCTTCGGTGACTTGAGCGGGACAGCGCCCCGATTGCTGACAGGAACCGCATGTGCCTTGGACCACAGAGCATCCACCGAGGGGACGGTCAGGGGCGGGTCCAGCGTTGGTTGGTGCCGCCGTGGCACGTCCAGATTTGGACGTAGACGCCGTTGGCCGTGGCGTTTCCGGGTACGTCCAGGCATTTGTTCGCGCCGACGGCGGTGATGCTTCCGTCGGAGTTGAGGCGCCATTTCTGGTTGTTCTGGCCGTTGCAGTCCCAGATGATCACGCTGGTCCCGTCGGCGGTGCCGTTGTCGTACACGTCGAGGCACTTGCTTCCGTAGACCCGCAGTTCACCGGCCGCCGTGGCGGTCCATTGCTGGTTGCTCTGGCCGTTGCAGTCCCAGATCTCGACCCGCGTTCCGTTGGCCTGGGACGCTTCGGTGACGTCGAGGCATCGTCCCGATCCCGCGCCCCGGATCTGGGACGCGGGGTTCGGGGTTCCGCCGCTGACCCTGAAGACGACGGTGCCGTGAGAGGGCACGCTCGCCGAGATGGCCCCGGTGGTCGTGGTGACGGCGTTCGTCCAGGCGTCGCGGAGGCTGAAGGAACTGCCGGACAGGCCGATCGCCGAGGCGGTGGTGCTGATCGTCGTCGTGCTGCCGCCCTGGTTGAACAGCGCGACCGCGACGTCGCCGTTGCTCAGCGGTTTGGCCAGGACGCGGCGGGTGCCGTCGTTGCTGATCTGGTTCGCCTGGCGGCCGAGAGAATCCTGGTCGATGGCGATCAGGTTCTGGTTCTTCAGGATCGCGGCGGTGGCGGCGTCCATGTTCCGCACGTCGTTCCCCGCGATCAGCGGCGCGGCCATGATGGTCCACAGGGCGAAATGGCTGCGCATCTCGGTGTCCGTCATGCCTCCGCGTCCGACCACCATCATGTCGGGGTCGTTGAACTGCCCCGGCTTGGCGTAGCCCGACAAGGGGACGTTGACGTTGACGATGTTCTGGATGCCCATCGGGTAGCCATTGGTCTGGCCGGAGTCCCAGACGTTGGTGATGTCCTCGGTCGTGCGCCAGATATTGGCGACGTCACCCCAGTTCCGCTGCGGGCCGGTCTTCTCGTGGATGCTGTTGGGGTTGATGCTGTAGAGGATCGGGCGGCCGGTGGCGGCCAGGGCGTCGCGCATCTTCGCGAAGGTGCGTACCTGGTCGTCGATGGTGCCGGTGGGTGAGCACCAGTCGTACTTGAGGTAGTCGACGCCCCAGGCGGCGAACTGCCGGGCGTCCTGGGCCTCGTGGCCGAGACTGCCGGTGGCACCCGGATAGGAGCCGAAGTACTGGGCGCAGGTGCGGTCCAGGGGCGCTTGGTAGAGACCGAACTTCAGGCCCCTGGCGTGCAGGTAGTCGCCGAGCGCCTTCATGCCGCTCGGGAATCTCGACGGGTTGGCCCTCAGGTTGCCGGACGAGTCGCGGTCGGGGTCGAACCAGCAGTCGTCGACCACGACGTACTGGTATCCGAGGTCGCGCATGCCGGAGTTCACGAGCGCGTCGGCGGTCTGGTGGATCAGTGTCTCGTCGATGTTGCAGCCGAACGTGTTCCAGGTGTTCCACCCCATCGGCGGGGTGCGGCCCACGCCGTTGTCCAGCGCCTGGGCCTGGGGAGCCGGGCCGAGCGCCACGGCCATTGCCGCGGCCGTGGCCACCGTCGCCAGTAGCGCGCGGATTCGTTTCCTTCTCATAGAGACCGCTCCGCAGTGATTCGAAGGCCGGTTCCGTGGGGGGCGTCCTGGTCCGCGGTGACCCGGGTGGGGGGGGGGGGGGGGGGGGGGGGCCGCCCCCCCCCCCCCCCCCCCCCCCCCCCCGGGCCCGCCACGCTGGGTCCGCAGTGGAGCCGGACCCGTGTCGCGTCGTTCAGCGCTGCAGTGTCAGCAGACCCGGCCGGTAGGGCAGGAGGCCGTAGTCGCCGCCGGAGTTGGGGCTGCGCCCCTGGTAGAGCAACTGCAGATTGCAGGGATCGACGGTGAAGGTCTGATCGGCGCCGGCGCGGATCAGTTCGCCATGGCTGATGTCGTTGGTCCAGGTGGCGCCGCTGTTGGCCTTGCCTGCGAAGGGGTTGCCCTCGGAAGCGGCCTGCGGTGTCCACGAACCGTTCAGGCTGGTGGCCGTGAACGAGCGGAAGTAGCGCCCCTGCGAACCGATCGCCTCGACGAGCATGAGGTAGCGGTTCTGGTCCTGGAGTTTGTACACCTGAACGCCTTCGAACAGGTTGTTGGTCGAATCGCTCATGATCACTGTTGAGGAGGAGCCGAAACTGCCCGGGAAGTTCCCGATCGGCATGCCGGCCCGGTAGATCTTGCCGTTGTCACCGGCGAAGAAGAGGTACATGTTCGTGCTGTCGCCGATGACCGTCTGGTCGATGGGTCCTGTCCCGGAGCCGCTGATGCTCCCGGAGAAGAGCACCTGCTCGGACGACCAGCCATTCGGGTTGGTGGGGTCGCTCGACGTCCGGTAGGAGAAGGCGGTTCCACCCCACTGGTAGGCGAGCACCCAGATGCTCCTCGGCGCGAAGTAGAAGAGCGTGGGAGCGACGGTGGAATTCGACATCGCGTTCTGGCTGGCCGAGCCCATCTCCGACCAGTTGCTGAACAGGCCGAAGTTCATCGAACCCCATCTCGTCCCCGTGTCGTGCGTGGTCGCGTAGACGAGATGCCTGCCGTTGTAGGGAGCGACGGTGAAGTCCTTGAGCGAGACCCAGCCCGACCTTGGCTGCGCGAGCGCGCCCGTTGACGTCCAGCGGTATGTCGACGGGAGATCGCACGACGTACCGGGGTCGTCGTCGCCGCCGACCTCGACGAGCTCCCACTGCTGGTTGCTCCCGCCCCAGTCGTCGTACTGGACGATGTTCGCGCCGTTGGCGGTGGAGCCGCCCTGGACTTCGAGGGCCTTGTTGCTGTGGCGCGAGATGAGCCTGACGTGGCCGTCCGAACTGTCGGCCAGCCGCCACTGCTGGTTGGTGCCGTTCAGGTCGGACCACTGGACGATCGATCCGCCGTTGGCGGTGGAGAAGTTGTAAACGTCCAGCACCTTGCCGGAGTGGCGGGACTTGATGCGGTAGTAACCGCCGCCGGAGTCGACGAACTGCCATTGCTGCTGGTTCTGGTCGTTCCTGGTCCACTGGGTGATGCGGGCGCCGTCGTTGGTCGCCAGGTTGTAGACGTCCAGGGCCTTGCCGCTGTTGCGGTTGACCAGGACGTACCACTTGTTCACATCCACTGCCGCGGCCTGGGCCGTTTGTGCGGTCATCACGGACAGGAGCACCGACAGCAGGAGCGATGCCAGCACTGCTGCACCGGTCCTCAACATGAACTTCTTCCCTTCGTCAGCGTGAGTGTTAGCGCTAACATTTCCAGCCGGGCGGGACCTTCTCTCCATCGGGGGGGATCGGGGGGTGGTGGTGGCCGGAGTAAATACGAGGCACACCGGCATCGTCAAGAGCCCCGGACCCTCGAAAAATTTCGAGCGACAAACCAGCTGCTAGGACGCGCACATCACGTCGGCGACCAGATTCGCGCGATGAAACATTTTGAAACTATTGACGAGATCTGCGCGGGCTCGCACACTGTGTCCGCGACGCCCCGGTGGTGTGTGCGTTTCCGTGATGGAGCGCGGCGTCTGTCGCACGGCTGTGCCCGTGCTTCCAACCCCCGTTATCCATTCATGGAGGAACAGACGTGCGTACGAAAGCCATGCCCAGGTCCGGGATCCGCAAGCGGGCCCTGCTCGCAGGCGCCGTCGGGGTGCTCAGCGCGGCCGCGGCTCTGGTGGCGCCCGCTCCGGCCACCGCCGCGGAGACCACGCTGGGCGCCGCGGCGGCGCAGAGCGGCCGCTACTTCGGCACCGCCATCGCCTCGGGCAGACTCAACGACTCGGTGTACACCACGATCGCGAACCGCGAGTTCAACTCGGTGACCGCCGAGAACGAAATGAAGATCGACGCCACCGAACCCCAGCGAGGCCAGTTCAACTTCACCTCCGCCGACCGCGTCTACAACTGGGCGGTCCAGAACGGCAAGGAGGTGCGCGGCCACACCCTGGCCTGGCACTCCCAGCAGCCCGGCTGGATGCAGAGCCTCAGCGGCGGCGCACTGCGCCAGGCGATGATCGACCACATCAACGGGGTCATGGCCCACTACCGGGGCAAGATCGTCCAGTGGGACGTCGTGAACGAGGCCTTCGCCGACGGCAACTCGGGAGGCCGCCGCGACTCCAACCTGCAGCGCACCGGCAACGACTGGATCGAGGTCGCCTTCCGCACCGCGCGCGCCGCCGACCCGGCCGCCAAGCTCTGCTACAACGACTACAACATCGAGAACTGGAACTGGGCCAAGACCCAGGGCGTGTACGCCATGGTCCGCGACTTCAAGCAGCGCGGCGTGCCCATCGACTGCGTGGGCTTCCAGTCCCACTTCAACAGCGGCAGCCCCTACAACAGCAACTTCCGCACCACCCTGGAGAGCTTCGCCGCCCTCGGCGTTGACGTGGCCATCACCGAACTCGACATCGAGGGTGCCTCGGCCACGACCTACGCCAACGTGACCAACGACTGCCTGGCCGTCCCGCGCTGCCTCGGCATCACCGTCTGGGGCGTCCGCGACACCGACTCCTGGCGCTCGGAGCAGAGGCCGCTGCTGTTCGACGGCAACGGCAACAAGAAGGCCGCCTACACCTCGGTCCTCAACGCCCTCAACGGCGGTGCCACGGACCCGCCCGACCCCACCGACCCTCCCACCGACCCCGAGGCCGGAACGATCGTGGGCGTCGGTTCAGGCCGCTGCCTGGACGTGCCCAACGCCAGCACCACCGACGGCACCCAGCTCCAGCTGTGGGACTGCCACACCGGCGCCAACCAGCAGTGGTCCTACACCGATGCGGGCGAGCTCAGGGTCTACGGCGACAAGTGCCTGGACGCCGCCGGCACCGGCAACGGCGCCAAGGTCCAGATCTACGGCTGCTGGGGCGGCGACAACCAGAAATGGCAGCTCAACTCCGACGGATCCATCGTCGGCGTCCAGTCCGGCCTCTGCCTGGACGCCGCCGGCAGCTCCAACGGCACCCCGATCCAGCTCTACTCCTGCTGGAACGGCAGCAACCAGCGCTGGACCCGCACCTGACCCGCCCCAGAGCGAAAGGGCGAATCGATGAAGACCTACGGTGCGGCTTCCCCCGCCCCTCCGCGAAGGCGTCGATGGCGGTCCCGGCTCGCCGCCGCGGTGGCGTCGACCCTCGCGATCAGCATGCTCGTCGCGGTGAACCCGGCGCCGGCCGAGGCGGCGACGGTGGACACCGACGCCTGGTACGTCCTGGTCAACCGCAACAGCGGCAAGGCGCTCGACGTGTCCGGCTCGTCCACCGGTGACGGCGCGCGGATCAACCAATGGACGCGCCACGACGGGACCAACCAGCAGTGGCAGTTCGTCGACTCCGGCGGCGGCTTCTACCGGTTGAAGGCCCGGCATTCCGGCAAGGTGCTGGACGTGGCCGGTGCCTCGACGGCCGACGGCGCCGCGATCCAGCAGTGGGCCGACCACGGCGGAACCAACCAGCAGTTCCGGCCGGCCGACTCCGACGCGGGCCACGTCCGCCTGATCAGCCGCAGCAGCGGCAAGGCGGTGGAGGTCCAAGGCGCCTCCACCGCCGACGGCGGCAACGTCGTCCAGTACACCGACTGGGGAGGCGCCAACCAGCAGTGGACCATGGTCGAGCTGTCGTCCGATGGCGGCGGCGATGACGGCGGCGGCGACGGCGGCGGCTGTGGCAGCGCCCCGACGCTCACCAGCGGTACGCACACGATCCAGAGCGGCGGTCAGAACCGCAGCTTCATCCTCAGAGTTCCCTCCAACTACGACAACAGCCACCCCTACCGGCTGATCTTCGCGTTCCACTGGCGGGGCGGAACCGCCGGCGACGTCGCCTCAGGTGGAACGAGCGGGAGCGCCTGGTCCTACTACGGCCAGCAGGAACAGTCGAACGAAAGCGCGATCCTCGTCGCCCCCCAGGGCCTCGGCAACGGCTGGGCCAATTCGGGCGGTGAGGACGTCACCTTCGTCGACGACATGATCCGGCGAATCGAGAGCGGCCTCTGCGTCGACTCGACCCAGCGCTTCGCCACGGGTTTCAGCTGGGGCGGCGGTATGAGCTACGCACTCGCCTGCGCCCGCGCGAACGAATTCAGGGCCGTCGCGGTCATCTCGGGCGCCCAGATCAGCGGGTGCAGCGGCGGCACCCAGCCCATCGCCTACTTCGGAATCCACGGCATCAGCGACTCCGTCCTCAACATTTCGCAAGGACGGTCCCTGCGCGACAAGTTCGTCGCCAACAACGGCTGCACCGCCCAGAGCCCGCGCGAGCCCGCCCAGGGCAGCCGGACGCACATCACCACTGCCTACTCGGGCTGCCGCGCCGGGTACCCGGTCCAGTGGGCCGCGTTCGACGGAGGCCACATTCCCGGTCCGGTCGACGGCTCCACCAACGAGAGCGGCATCGCCACCTGGACCAAGGGAGAGATCTGGAGGTTCTTCGCACAGTTCCAATGACATGCCCGCATGAATGACATGCCCGCATAACGGCGTGGAGCCGGGAACGCCGCGGCTCCACGCCGTCATCCATCTCGATGCCGGGCCGCCGTCGGGTGCGTCAGGCCCCCGCGCCGATGGCGAATTCGTCCAGGCGGGCTTACCTGGCGGAGGTTACGGGGGCGGTGCCGCGGGCCGGCGGCCGAACAGGATCGCGCCCGGCTTCGGCCCGTCCGGATTCAGCAGGTGCTGCGCCTCCACGGTGAAGCCCGCCTCGCGGAGCCAGCCGGCCACGCGGGACGGCCGCCGATGGTGCACGTACGTCTGTACGGGCCGGTCGGCGTCACCGGTCGTCTCGATCTTCGACTCGTCGCCGACGTGGAATCCCACGGCCAGCACCCCGCCCGGCCGCAGCACCCGGCGGAACTGCCCGAGCACGCCCGGCACCGCCTCGTCCGGAATGTAGATCAGCGACCACCACGCGAGCACACCGGCCAGGGAGTCGTCGGCGAGCTTCAGGTCGGTCATCGAACCGACTTCGAACCGCGCGCCGGGGTGCTCGCGGCGGGCGATCTCGATCATCGCGGGTGACAGGTCGATGCCGGACGCGTCCGCGCCCAGCTCCCGCAGCAGGGCGGTGGTGTGCCCCGGCCCGCAGCCGACGTCGGCGACGGGCCCGCCGCCGATCGCCCGGACCAGGTCGGCGAACAGCACCACCCCCGCGCGGACGTGGAGCAGCCTGTCGAGCAGGTCGCGGGTTTCCTCGGCGTAGCCGGCCGCGATGGCGTCGTAGGAGTCGCGGGTATCGCTCAACCAGGTCATCAAAGGACCGTAGCCCCTTCGAACCGGGCGTCAACAGGTGTGCGCGCTGCGCGGACGCCTGCTGAAGCCGGCGCAACTGCGGGAGATGCTGGACGGCCGCCTCACGGGACGCCGATCAGGGTCCCTGTACGGCCTGGGGCTGCAGTGGCTCCCGGCCGAATGGCGGGCGCCCGAGGGGCGGCGATCGCGGCCCGGGAGGCACTCCGCCCGGAGACCCGGGGCCCGGCATAACGAGCGAGCCCGACCCCATGAGCGCACCGAACCCCGCACCGTCCGATGGCACCCGTCCGGTGGCACCCGTCCGGCGGTCACCCGATTCGTCTTCTTCCCGCTGTTCCGCGTCGATAGGTTCTGATCATGGGTTGGGACAGTGACGGGGTACTGGCGGGCCGGTACCGCAGGCTCGGCCGGATCGGCCAGGGCGGGATGGGGTCGGTGTGGCGAGCGCATGACACCGACCTGGACCGTGCGGTCGCCGTCAAGGAGCTTCTGGTGCCCGAGCAGGTCACCGACGAGGAGCGGCGTGACTGGTACGCGCGGATGGAGCGTGAGGCCCGCGCCGCCGCGCGGCTGCGGCATCCCGGCATCGTCACCGTCCATGACCGGGTGATGGGCGAGGACGGCCGTCCCTGGATCGTGATGGAACTGGTCGATGGCAGGTCCCTCGGGGAGGTGCTGGCCGAGCAGGGGGCGCTGCCGCCGCGTCAGGTCGCGGTGATCGGGCTGGCGCTGCTGGACGCGTTGTCGACCGCGCACGCGCAGGGCGTGGTCCACCGGGACGTCAAGCCCGCCAACGTGCTGCTGGAAGGTGACCGGGTGCTGCTGACCGACTTCGGCATCGCCGCGCTGGAGGGCGATGCCACCATTACCCGTTCGGGCATGGTGCTGGGTACTCCCGCGTTCATGTCCCCCGAACAGGTGGAGGGCAAGCCGGTCACCCCGGCCTCGGACCTGTGGTCCCTGGCCGCCACCCTGTACGCGGCGGTCGAGGGCCGCCGCCCGTTCGACGGACCCGGCCACGGCGCCGTCTTCGTCGCGATCGCCACCCGGCAGCCGCCCGCCCCCCGCTGCGGCGGCCCACTCGCGCAAGCCCTCAACGGCCTGCTCCGCAAGGACCCCGGCGAACGGCTCCACCCCGCCCAAGTCCGCGACCTGTTCAACGCCGCCCTCGCCCCCACCACCGGCCCGAACCCCACCACCGTCACCGGTACCGGCGGGACCGCGACCGGCGCCGGACCGCGCATCCCTCACCGGCCGCTCCGCACCGCGCTCCTTCGCGCGTCCCCCGGCGACGTCCCACTTCGGCGCGGCCAGATCCTCCTCGTCAGAGCCGCCCTCGTGTGCACCGCGCTCTCCATGCTGGCCTACCTGTTCGGGCCGTGGCCCGGACCCGGCAGTACGCGCACCCTGACGTTCTATTCGCCGGAGACGCTGATCATCCTGCCGCTGCCCTGGATCGCGGCGGTCATCCTCATATGCGTCATGTGGTTCCAGCCGCGCCGGCCGACGGTCGTCCTCGGCCTCGTCTTCGCGATCCTCAGCGGCCTTCATCTGGAAGCCCTCGTCGTTTACAGGTACCAGTACAACGGGACCGCCGAGGCCATCGACCCCAACGACGCGTTCGAGCTCTCCTGGATGCTGGGCACGCTCGCGTTGATGCTCGCCTTCACCGCGGTGAACCCGTCGCTCGCCGGACGGGTGACGGCCCCGCCCGCCCGCTACGCCCTGATCATCGTGGCCGTGCTCGTCCAAGGCACGGTGGCCCTGTTCTGGCCTGAAGCCGTCTACGAACTGGCGGGATCGGGCCTGGACGTCTTCGACAGTTCCTTCTCGGACGACTCCCTCTTCTACTCATTCATCGTCGTCGGCGTCGTCTGGATCGGCGTCCAGCCGTTCATCTGGTCACGCAGGTCCTAGACCGGTCTTCAACGCCCGGTGCGGGCGGTGGTCAGTTCGCCGGTGGGGTGAACTGGCTCGCGGTGAAGGCGGCGCCCTGCGGGTCGCGGACGACCGCGGTGCGGGTCCAGCCGGTGTCCTCGGTGGCGACCACCGTGCCGCCCAGACGCTCCACAGCGGCGGCGGTGTCGTCGCGGTCGGCCACGGTGAAGGTCACGTGCCAGCCAGGGCGCTCGCCGGCGGCCGCCGGTATCAGCCAGCCGATCGCATCGGCGAAGCCGGGCGGTGCATGCATCGATGCCTGGCGTTCGTGGATGCCCGGATCCACGGTCGCGGCGAGGTGGTCGCCATATCCCGGCCGCCGGATCATCGCGCCGAACCCGGCGTCGGAGACGTCCCAGCCGAACACCGCGGTGTAGAAGTCGGCCGCCCCGGGTTCGGCTGCGTGGAGGTCGCTGAAGTTCCAGGTGCCGGGCGCGTTGGTCAGCTGGGCACCCGGGCGGGTTCCGGCCTCCCGCAGCCGGAACGGCACGCCGCCGGGGTCCTCGCACAGTGCCACTCGTCCGCCGTCGCCGGCCGTTGCCGGAGGAAGGACGACGCGTCCACCCGCCGCGGTCACCCGGGCCGCTGCCCGGTCCGCGTCGTCGACCGCCACGTAGGTGTTCCAATTTCCGCTGCCGGGCCCGGCGACATCGGCACTCTCGGCGAGCCCGGCGACATCCTGGCCATTGAGCTGCGCGACGAGGTACTCCGGACCCTCGCCCCCGGCCTCCAGGAATGTCCACCCGAAGAGTTCGCCGTAGAACTCACCGGCGGCCGTGAGGTCGCGGTGCTCGACATCGATCCACGAGGTGACTCCCTCGGGGTAGGTCCGTTGCGTGTTCCGTCGCATCTCCATGGCGGCGACCCTAGGGTGCATTCAGGTCAGAGCCCGTCCGCATCGCCCCGGTCGTGTCTGCTGGACGGCGGGATGCAGCGCGCTGACGCGTGAAGCCGACCTGGACCACGAGCCCCGAAAGGAGATCATCATGAACGACACCGACCAGCGGGGCCCCCGACCCGGGCGAGGGACGATCCTGCGGCTGGACAACGTCGCCATCGTCGTCGACGACCTCGCAGCCGCCATGGCGTTCTTCGCGGAACTCGGACTGGAGTTGGAGGGCGAGGCGACGGTCGAGGGCAGCGCTGTGGATCGCCTCGTCGGGCTTGAGGGGGTCCGATCGGACATCGCGATGATGCGCACCCCGGACGGCCACGGACGGCTCGAGCTGACCAAGTACCACGCGCCGCCGAGCCGAGAGGGTGACCGGCGCGCTCCGGCGAACACGCTGGGCGCGCATCGCGTCATGTTCGCCGTCGACGACATCGACGACATCCTCGACCGCCTGCGGCCACACGGAGCCGAACTCCTCGGCGAGCTGGTGCAGTACGAGAACAGCTACCGGCTCTGCTACCTCCGCGGACCCGCGGGCATCATCGTCGCGCTGGCCGAGCAGAGCGGGTGACCGGTCGGGGAACGAGCCGGCGCCAGGGCGGGGCCGGCTCCAGGTCAAGGTGGCCCCTGGCCCGCCCACCCTAGGTCTTCTGCGGCTGCGGTCCGGTGGCGCGGTGGTAGCGTCCGGCGAGTTCGCGCACGAGGTCCACGAGTTCCGCGGGTTCCGTCACGGTGAAGTCGGCGCCGAGCAGGCCGAGGTGGACGGCGAGCGCCTCGATGGTGTCGGCGCCGGTGTCCAGCAGGCATCGTGTGTTGTCGACCGGGGTGATCGCGCCGATGGCGGCGTTGATCCGCTCGGCGAGCTGTTCCGCCGGTGCGTGCACGACGACCTGGGCCCTGTACCGCCAGGCCGCCGACGACACGCCCCGTCGTACGTGGTCGACGGCTTCCTCGGGGAGCTCCCGGGGCGTGAACCGGGGGCCGGCCGGGGTGCGCGGGTGGAGCCGGTCCACCCGGAACGTCCGCCAGTCGGCCCGGTCGAGGTCGAACGCGACCAGGTACCAGCGCCGTCCCCAGTTGACGAGCCGGTACGGTTCCACCTCGCGCCGGCTCGCGGTGTCGTCGTGGCTCCGGTAGTCGAACCGCAGGCGCTCGTGGTCGCGGCAGGCGGCGGCGAGGGCGCTCAGCGTGTCCGCGTCCACCCGGGGGCCGAGGTCGTCCAGGGGCACCGCGACGGCGTAGCGCTGGAGGGCGTTGACGCGGCGCCGGAGCCGGGCGGGCAGGACCTGCTCCAGTTTGGCCAGTGCGCGCAGCGAGGTCTCCTCGACGCCGGTGATCGTGCCCCCGGCGGCGGTGCGCAGCCCGATCGCCACCGCGACCGCCTCCTCGTCGTCGAGGAGCAGCGGCGGCAGCGCCGCCCCGGCCCCGAGCCGGTAGCCGCCTGCCGCGCCGCGGGTGCCGTTCACCGGATAGCCGAGGTTCCGCAGGCGTTCCACGTCGTTGCGGACGGTCCGGGTGCTGACCGTCAGCCGCTCGGCCAGTTCGGCGCCGGTCCATTCGCGGGGTGTCTGCAGGAGCGAGAGCAGGCGCAGCAGCCGCGCCGATGTTTCCAGCATTCTTCGGAGTCTGCCCGTCCAATAGGAACGATCCGTGCCTAATTGGTTCCTACGGTAGGGGGCATGACGAACGACAGCACGATCACCCCGTTCCGGATCGACATCCCGCAGGCCGACCTCGACGACCTCCAGCAGCGGCTGGCCCGGACCCGGTGGGCGGAGGAACTACCCGCCGGCGAGCCGGCCGCGCCGGGCCCGGTGCCGCCCGGCTGGGAGTACGGCGTCCCGGTGGGCTATGTCAGGCAGCTCGTCGAGCGGTGGTGTACCGGGTACGACTGGCGCGCCTGGGAGGCGAAGCTGAACGCCTACCCGCAGTTCACCACCGAGATCGACGGCCAGAACATCCACTTCCTGCACGTGCGGTCGCCGGAACCGGACGCGACGCCGCTGATCCTGACCCACGGCTGGCCGACCTCGGTGGCCGAATGGCTGGACGTGATCGGCCCGCTCACCGACCCGCGGGCCCACGGCGGGGACCCGGCGGACGCGTTCCACCTGGTCATTCCGTCCGTGCCGGGCTTCGGCCTGTCCGGGCCGACCCGGGAGCGCGGCTGGGACCGGTACCGGGTCGCGCGGGCCTGGGCCGAGCTGATGCGCCGCCTCGGATACGACCGGTACGGCGCGGCCGGCAACGACGGCGGATCGCTGATCTCACCCGAGGTGGGACGGGCCGACCCCGAGCACGTCTGCGGTGTGCACGTGACGCAGGTCTTCTCGTTCCCGACGGGCGACCCCGCCGAACTGGCCGACCTCAGCGAGGAGGAGCGCGGCAAGCTCGCGTTCGCCGAGTGGTTCGTCCAGAACCGGGGCGCCTACGACAAGCTCCAGTCCACCGAGCCGCAGAACCTGGCGCACGCCCTGGCCGACTCCCCGGCCGGCCTGCTCGGCTGGCACGCGCAGCTGCTCGGCGCCACGCTCGACCCGGATTACGTGCTCACCAACGTGATGCTCTACTGGCTGACCAACACCGCCGCCTCGGCCGCCCGGTTCTACTACGAGGACGCGGCGGCGGCCCCCGCACGGCAGAAGTCGAACGGCCGCGGAACCACCGTGCCCGAGCCGACCACCGTCCCCCTCGGACTGGCCAACTTCGCCTGGGACTACCAGTCGATCCGGACGTTCGCCGACCGCGACCACAAGAACATCGTCTCCTGGAACGTCTACGACCGGGGCGGCCACTTCGCCGCGCACGACGCCCCCGACCTGCTCGTCGACGACGTCCGGCAGTTCTTCGGCAAGGTCCGCTGACCCGCCCTCCGCCCGCCCGCGGCCCCCCTTGCCCGTCTTCGCCGGCAGGCCGGGGGCTGCGGGTCGTACCGCCGGCCGGGCGCCTGCCGGACGACCGGTGCGCAGGTCACGTCGCGTTTGGGTGCCCGTGCTCGGGTAGCTCAACGGCATGACTCAGACCATGTCCCCGCAGCTGAGAGCATCCGAGCGCTACGACGGCTTCGACAAGATGCCGATCGCGGGCACGTGGCGGGCGGGGAGCAGCGGCGGGTCCAAGGCCGACCTGGACCCGTGGAGCGGCGACACCCTCGTGGAGATCCCGCTGGCCGACACCGAAGACGTGGACGAGGCCTTCCGCATGGCCCACGAGGCGCAGCCCGCCTGGGCGGCGCAGGCGCCGGCGGAACGGGCCGAGGTCATGCGCACGGCCGCCGCGATCTTCGAGGCGCGCAAGGACGAGATCGTCGGCTGGATCGTCCGCGAGTCCGGCGGGACCGTCGCGAAGGGCGAGCTGGAGTGGGGCCTCGTGCGGTCCGTCCTGTACGAGGCCGCGTCGATGTCGTCCCACGTCGAGGGGCGGATCATGCCGTCGGACGTCCCCGGCAAGGAGAGCCGCGTCTACCGGCGGCCGGTCGGCGTGGTCGCCGTCATCAGCCCGTGGAACTTTCCGCTGCAGCTGTCGGCCCGCTCGGTCGCGCCGGCGCTCGCCGTGGGCAACGCCGTCGTCCTCAAACCGGCGGGCGACACGCCCGTCACCGGCGGGCTGCTCCTGGCGAAGATCTTCGAGGACGCGGGCCTGCCGCCGGGCGTCCTCAACGTGCTGATCGGCCGGGGCCGCGACATCGGCGACGCGGTCGTCGAGCATCCCCTCGCGCGGATGGTGTCGTTCACGGGATCGACGCCGGTCGGGGAGGGGATCATCAAGAAGGCCGGGGTGAAGAAGGTCGCGCTCGAACTGGGCGGCAACGGCCCGCTGGTGATCCTGGACGACGCCGACCTGGACCGCGCCGTCGACGCCGCGGTCTTCGGCTCGTTCTTCCACGCGGGCCAGATCTGCATGATCGCCAACCGTGTGATCGTGGACGCGTCCGTGCACGACGCCTTCGTCGGCCGGTTCGTCGAACGGGTCCAGGCGCTCACGGTGGGCGACCCGTCCGACGAGGGGACGCACATCGGGCCCGTCATCAACCGGAGCCAGCTCGACGGGATCCGCGACAAGCTCACCCGCGCCCGCGAGGAGGGCGCCGAGCAGGTGCTCGGCGGCGACCCGGGCGGCCCGTCCGGCCTGGTGCTGCCGCCGCACGTCCTGCTCGCCGGGAACGACGCGGCCACGGCCCGCGAAGAGGTCTTCGGCCCGGTCATCACCATCATCCGCGCGGACGGCGAGGACGACGCGCTCCGCATCGCCAACGACACCGAGTACGGCCTGTCCAGCGCGGTGTTCACGGAGGACGTCGAACGCGGAGTGCGCTTCGCTCTGCGCGTCGACGCCGGCATGACGCACGTCAACGACTCACCGGTGAACGACGACTCCAACACGGCGTTCGGCGGCGAGAAGGCGTCCGGCATCGGCCGCTTCGGCGGCCGTTGGGCCATCGAGGAGTTCACCACCGACCACTGGGTCAGCGTCCAGCACGCCGGCCGTTCGTTCCCTCTCTGACCACGGGCTCTCTCTGACCACGGGCTCTCTCTGACCACGGGCCCTCTCTGACCACGGGCCCTCTCTGACCACAGGCCCTCTCTGACCACAGGGAAGGCCGCGTCCGGAAACGTGAAACCGGCGGGGGTTGTCGGGGGCGGGTGGTTGGGTCTGGTCATGGACCATGAGGAACTGTTCAAGGCCGCGTCCCACCTCACGGGCGCGGATCGTCCCGCCGGCCTGGTGTGCGACGAGCCGGGGCACCCGGGTGGGCACACGTGCCTGCCGGTGTCCGCCGGTGTGGACGCGGACGACCTGGTCAAGGCGTTCACCGGGCGGTTCTCGGCCCCCCGCACCCGCTCCCACGGGCTCCCGCCGCTTCCTGTCGCGGAGCAGAACGAGTGGACGCACGCCTGGACATGGGCCTCCCGTGCGATCGCGCTCGGCCGGGGCGCGAACGGCCGTCCCGTCCTCGCGGTCACGGAGCGGAACATGCCCGGCCCGGACGAGTTGCCTGCGGACATGCCCTGGGTGGACCGCCTGGCCGCGATCACTGGGGGGCCGTCGTCACCGCCGCCCCCGCCGGACTGGGCGGCGGTCGAGTCCCGGCTGGGCACGCCGCTGCCGAGCGACTACAGACGGCTCGTCGAGGTCTTCGGCTGCGACGGCCTGTTCGACGTGTTCTTCCGCGTCTGCGACCCCGATGAGCTGATCGACAGATGGCAGGACTATGCCGGCGACGACCCGGCGGCGGGAGGACTTCCGGGTTTCCCCCTGCCGGGCGGGCTGATCCCCTGGTCGGACAACGAACACCACGAGACGTTCTTCTGGATCACCGATGGCCCCGACCCCGACCGCTGGCCCGTCTACGCCGTGAACGAGACCGATGAGGGGACCCGGTTCGAGTGCACGGCCACAGAGTTCCTGTTCCGCCAGATGACCGACCCGGAGTGCCCCTTCTACAGCGCGGCGGAGTACTTCACCGGCCACTGGTTCATGCAGTTCATCCGCCCGGCCTCCTGACACGAAGGCAGAGGTCGCGCAGGTGGCGCGTCCCGCGGCCTAGGCGCATCTGCGGTGGACCGCGGACGGCAACGCCCGTCCGCGTCGCCGTCCGGGGTCAGGCGAGGCTCATGAAGAGTTTTTCCAGCTGGGCACGGTCGAGTTGGGCCTGTTCGGAGTCGGTGCCCTCCCGGACGCATTTCTCCAGACCGGTCGCGATGATCTTGAATCCGGCGCGGTCCAGTGCCCGTGAGACCGCGGCGAGCTGAGCGATCACTTCCTTGCAGTCCCGCTCGTTCTCGATCATCTGGATGACACCGCCGAGCTGGCCCTGTGCGCGCCGCAGGCGCACGAGGGCGTCAGCCAGCGTGTCCGCTTCGAGTTTCACGTCACCCTCCTCATACCCGCCAGGGTATCCGGTGTGCGTCGCGATCGAACGGGCCGCCGGGCGCCGTCGCCGCCGGTGCCGCCGCGGCCAGTGGTGACTCAGGAGTGAGTGGTGACTTAGGAGTGAGTGGTGACTCAGGAGTGAAGGGAGTCCAGCGCCTTGGTGAGCCTGCCGGCCGCGTCGCCGGCGACCGGTTCGAGGTCGGGGTTCTTGCTCACCGTGACCATGACCTCGGGGTCCATCGCCTCGACGATGGTGTCGTCGCCGTCGGCCCGGACGACGACGTTGCAGGGCAGCAGAAGGCCGATCTGCCGGTCGGCCTCCAGGGCGCGGTGCGCGAGCGGTGGGTTGCAGGCGCCGAGGATGAGGTAGTCCTCCATCGTCTCGCCGAGCTTCTCGTGCAGCGTGGCGCGCACGTCGATCTCGGTGAGAATGCCGAACCCCTGCTCCTTCAGTGCCGCCCTGACCTCCTCAACGGTGTCGGCGAAGGGCCGGTGCAGCCGGACGGTCATGCCGTAGCTCATTGGTCTCTCCCTCGGGTGTCATGGATCCTCGGTGAACTCCCTCCATGATACCCCTACCCGTATAACCGAACCGGCTGCGAGCCTGGAATTAGAGACGGCGGAGGCGTGTTGTCATACCCGTAGGGGTATCCATCCAAGAGCTGGAGGCGACGATGGCCACGACCGAACTGACGCGCGAGAACTTCGAAGAGGTCCTCGACGGCGGCGAGATGATCCTGATCGACTTCTGGGCGAGCTGGTGCGGGCCCTGCCGCTTCTTCGGACCCGTGTACGAGCGGGTCTCCGAACGGCACGACGACATCGTGTTCGGCAAGGTCGACACCGAGGCCCAGCAGGAGCTGGCCGGCGCGTTCCAGATCAGCTCCATCCCCACCCTGATGATCATCCGGGACAAGGTGGTCCTGTACGCCCAGCCCGGGGCGCTGCGCGAGCCCGAACTCGAGAAGCTGATCGAAGAGGCCCGGTCGGTCGACCTGGACGACGTGCGCCGGCGTGCCGGTGAGCACCGGCACGCCTCCTGAGGAGGGCAGCGCGAATGGAGTTGGAGAAGGAGTCCCTGGCCGACGTCGTCGTACGCCTCCGGCGTGCGCAGGGGCAGATCGGCGGGATCGTCAAGATGATCGAGGAGGGGCGTGACTGCGCCGACCTGATCAACCAGCTCGCGGCCGTGTCCCGTGCACTCGACCGAGCGGGATTCAAGATCATCGCTACGGGGCTGGAACAGTGCGTCACGGGCGAGAACATTGGGACCGAGCAGGCCGAGATCGACCGGGCCCAGCTGGAAAGGCTGTTCCTCACCCTCGCCTGACGTCACCCTCGCCTGACGTCGCCGAGCGGAGTTCCGTAGCCGCGGTGCTGGAGCGCTGACCACACGGCTTCCGGGCTCGTCCCGGCCGCCGCGACATATCGGTCGGGGCGGACCAGTGCCACGCGTTCGCCTTCGTCCGGCCAAGGCTGTCCGGCGGCGAGGGTCGTTTCCGTCAGGGAGAGCACGGGCAGTCCCCTCCACCTGGAGTCACCGGGGTCGGGGACCGGCTCGTCCGGGCGCACCCAGGCCACCCAGGTGTGGCCGAGGCCGCTCAGCCGCGGGTAGATCCGGCCGCCGGAGCGCAGTTCCGGGTTGGGCATCCTGCGGCCCGCGGACGCGCCCGCGGCAGGGCGCCCGCCACGGTAGGCGGTCTCCAGCATCCCGACCTGGCGCCCGAGCCTGGCCTGGACGGAGGGGCGGCTGATGACGCGCGGTGCGAGGGTGGTGCGCAGTCTCTGCGCGACTCGGAGGTTCCAGGTCATCACGCCGGTCGCCCTGGCGGTGCCCTTGACCATCCGCTGGGCGATGGATCGCCGTTCGGCCTCGTAGCTGCCGAGCAGCCGCTCCGCCGCCTCCGCGTCGAGGCGGTCGGCCGCCGCGAGTTTCCACAGCAGGTTGTGGGCCTCCTGGACGCCGGTGTTGAGGCCCTGCCCGCCCACCGGGCTGTGCACGTGGGCGGCGTCTCCGGCGAGGAAGACCCGTCCCCGGCGGTAGCGGTCGGCCAGGCCGTGGCTGAGGTCGAACCGCGAAACCCAGGTGAGGTCGTGGCCGCCGAACTCGATGCCCGTCCGGTCCCGGATCAGCCGGTCCAGGAAGGCGGTGTCGACGGCGGGCGGGGCATCCGGGACGGCCCCGGGCATGTGCGCGATGATCCGGCGGCGTCCCGGTTCGGGCATCGGGACGATGAGCAGGAGCCCCGCCCGGTCCAGGTGGACGTGCCCCTCGTCGTGGGCGAGCGGCGCCGTGGTCCTGACGTCCGCGAGGACGAAGGAGGCTCCGGCGTCCGACCGCTTCAGCCTGAGCCCCGCACGTTCGCGCACGGTGCTGCGTCCGCCGTCGCAGCCGATCAGCCAGCGGGCGCGGACCGTTTCGATCCGTCCGGTCGGATGCGCCAGGCTCGCCTCGACGTGGTCGCCGTGGTCGTGGAGGTTCTCCAGGGAGACCAGCCATTCCACCGCGGTCCCGGCCGCGCGGAGACGTGTTTCGATGATCTGTTCGGTGACGTACTGGGGGATCGACAGCCAGAAGGGGTAGGAAGTGTCTCCCCATGGCAGCCGGCGCATGTCGATCCGTACAGGCTCGCTCCGACTGGCGTGGACGTTGAGCGCGGCGAACGGGAGGCCTTCGGCCAGCACGGCCCCGTCCAGTCCCATGGCCTCGAAGACCTCCATGGTCCGTGCGTGGACGACCAGTGCCTTGGAGATGGCCTCGCGTTCCGGCTTGCGGTCGATGATCCGCACGGTGAGCCCGTGGCGGAGCGCCTCGTGCGCGGCGGTCAACCCGGTGGGGCCGCCACCGACGACCAGGACATCGACGTCGGCCGACGGGGGCGGGCTTGCCGGGAGTACATCGCGAGAGGACGGGGGAAACGGTGACATGGCGTCTCCTGGGTGCATGGGCCACGGACGCCCCAGCATACGGAAAATGAGACACTAAAGTATCGTTTCGATTCGCGACATGGGTGTTCTCGGTTGAAGGCGGCCCGAAGACGCACGTGTCCGGACAAACGGAGGCGAGGGCGTGGCCGGTGCGGGCACCGCCGGTCGTGATCGTGGGGACGCGCGCCTCAGCGCGCAGCCGCGACACCCTCGGTGAGCGTGCTGAACACCAGATCGGCGACGGCCGTATCGGGTGTCGCGGGCGAGGTCGCCACCGCCGCGGCGAGGGTCGCCGCCATCACCGTCAGCACCCAGGTGGCCGGAACATCCGTCCGGATGGAGCCGGCCCGCTGTCCGCGGTCGATGACGTCCAGTACGGGGCCGAGCAGTTCGCCCCGCTCACGCACGAAATCCGGCTCCAGGACGCCCCCCTCGGCCAGCAGCGCCCGGAAACGCAGGCCGAGGGGGACGAGGGCGTCGACGGCCCGGCGGAGGGCGTCCAGCGCCGGGCCCTCGTCCAGCCGGGCGTCGGCGATGGCCAGGCGCGCACGCTCGAGAAGTTCCGCGCGCATCGCCTCGATCAACTGCCCGCGGCTGCTGAAGTGCCGGTACACCGTGGCGCGGGTGAGCCGTGCCGCCCGCGCCACCTCCACCATCGACGCGCCCGGGTTCTGCGCCAGTGCCTCGGCGGCGGCCTCCAGCAGTGCCCGCCGGTTGCGTCGTACGTCGCTGCGCTCGCGCGGGACATGCGGTTGTGCCGGCACGCCTCCTTACTAGCAGAGGCGATCGACGCCGTCCTAATCGGCCGTTGCGCGCCAGGCCCGTGCCGTCACCGCAGCGTCGCCGGCTCCCGGTCACCGATGTCCTCGCCCCGCCGTGCGGAGGCCCTGCGCGGCAGCCACCAGGCGGATCGGCCCAGCACGGTGAGCACCGCCGGGACGAGCACCAGCATCGCCAGTACCGCGTACAGGGCGATGGCGGTGGCCAGCCCGAAGCCGAACAGGTTGACCACCCGCTGGTCGTTGAGGACGAAGCCGGTGAAGACGGCGACCATCACCGAGGCCGCCGCCAGGATCACCCTCGAGGTCGACGCCACCCCGGTGACGATCGCGCGCCGCGCGTCTCCGGTGCGCCGGAACTCCTCGTGGATCCGGCTGAGCAGGAACACCGCGTAGTCGGTGGAGAGCCCGAACAGCACCGCGAACAGCATCACCGGGGCGAACGACTCCACCGGGCCGGGCTGCGCGCCGATCAGCCCGGCCGGCCACCAGCCCCACTGGAACACCGCGACGACCGGCCCGTAGGCCGCGCCCACGGCGAGCAGGTTCATCAGCACCGCCACGACGGGCACCGCCAGCGACCTGAACTCCACCAGCAGCAACAGGAAGGCCAGGCCGACGACCAGGAGCATGAACCAGCCCATCCTGGCACCGAGCCGGTCGGCCAGGTCGATGCTCGTGGCGGTCGCACCGCCGACGTGGGCTTCGGCGCCGGGCGCGGCGTCCGGCAGCACGTCCGCCCGCAGCGTGTGCACCAGCTGCTCGGTGGCCTCGGCGTCGGGCGACCCGGTGGGCACGACGGTCAGCACCGCGGTGCGGCCCTGCGGATCCGGCCGCGGAGGCAGCACCTGCCCGACCCCGTCCGTCCGGGCGACGGTCTCGCGCAGAGCGGCCGCTTCGCGCGGTGCCCGGCCGTCCTGCCCGTAGTCCACGGTGACCAGCAGGGGACCCGTCCAGCCGGGCCCGAACGCCTCGTCGACCATCTCGTAGGCCTGCCGCTGGGTCGTGCCGGGCGGCTGCGAGCCGCCGTCGGCGGTGCCGAGCCGCAGCGACCCCAGCGGAAGCGCCAGCAGCCCGAACGCGCCGACCGCGAGCACGATCGCCGCCCAGCGGTACCGGACCACGGTGCGGATCCAGCCGCCCCCGGATTCGTTCGCGGCCCTGCGCCGGCCGATGCGCAGCCGGTCCAGGTTCCGTCCGAACACCGCCAGCAGCGCCGGCAGCAGCGTCACCGAGGCCAGCAGCGTGGCCGCCACGGTCACCGCGCTCGCCAGCCCCAGGGCGGACACGAACGGGACACCGATCACGTACAGGCTGAGGATGGCCACGATCACCGTCGTGCCCGCGACCAGCACGGACCGTCCCGCCGTCGCCATCGCCGCGGCGATCGCATCGGGCGGGGCCAGGCCGCGCGACATCTCCTCACGGTGCCGCGTCACCACCAGCAGCGCGTAGTCGATCCCCACCCCGAGACCGATCATCGCGGCCACGACGGGCCCGGACGTCCCGATCGTCATCGAACCGGACAGCAGCGTGATGACCGACAGCCCGACGCCGACGCCCGCCACCGCGGTGAGGATCGGCACCAGCATCGCCGCCAGCGACCCGAAGGCGATCAGCAGCACCACCACCGCGGCGATCAGGCCGTAGATCTCCTGGCCGGACGGCCCGGACTCGGCCTGCACCGCCGCGCCCCCGAAGGCGACCTCGACGCCGGGACCGCGCACCGGATCGAACGCCTCCTGCGCCCGCCGGACCGCCTCCTCGGGAATGTCCTTGGCCCGGCCGGTGAACTGGACCGTCGCGATGGCCGTGCGGCCGTCATCGGACACCATGTGCCGGGCCTGCCCGAACGGGGACTGCGCCGCCGCCACGTCCGGCTGCCGCCGGGCCTCCGCGACGGCGGCCTCGACCTTCCGCTGCACCTCCGGCGAGATCGCTCCCGGTTCGCTGCGGACGACGACCTGCATGCCGTCCCCGGACAGATCGGGGAACCGTGCGCGCAGCGTGTCATAGGCGGCCTGTGAATCGGCCCCCGAGAGCGTGAGGTCATTGGTGAACGAGCCCCCGGACGCGCGGCCGGCCGCCGCCACGCCGAGGACCAGCAGAATCCACGCGGCCAGCACCCACCAGCGGTGCCGGGCCGAGAAACGACCGAGAGCCGAGAGCACGGCGTCACCTCCAGAGAAACATGTGTGTCTACATACGTTATACACGTGTGTAGACACGTGTTTCACATGTTCGGGGGAGAGTCGATCCGCCGGAGTGGCGTAGATTCGATGTCGGCCGCGGTACGACGCGCGCCGACCCGACGACCGCCGGAGGACCTAGATGACCGTACGGTCACCCGGCTTCGGCCGGACCCGTCAGGACGGACGCGAGCGCGTCCGCTCCCAGTTGCTCGACACGGCGCTGCGGCTGTTCGCCGAACACGGCTACATCGGCGTGCGGGTGGAGGACATCGCCAAGGAGGCAGGCGTCTCGCGCGCGACCTTCTACAAGCACTTCGCCGAGCGCGAGGAGATCCTCGCCGAACTGTTCGCCCGCCTTGTCGAAGACCGGCCCGTGCCCACACCGCCCGGCACCGACGCCGAGGCGCTGCCCCGCGTCCGCGAACTCCTGACCACCGCCGCCACCCGGATGGTGGCCGACGAACAACTCGCCAGGTTCGTCTACACGCTCCCGATCCGCCACGCAGCGCTGCTCGGCGAAGGCGCCCGCCCTCCGGTCATGGAGGAGGTGGAACGGCTCATCGAGCGCGGCGCCGCCGCCGGCGCGGTGCGGACCGACATCCCGCCGACTCTCATCACCGCCCAGATCGCCCGCACCTTCGAGGCGGCCATGCGCGACTGGGCCGAGGACCGGGCGTCCGGCGTGGCCGACCACCTGGCGCTGCTGCTCGACCTGTCATTCAACGGACTGGTCAGGCAAGGCCCTTGAGCATGCCGTGCCAGTAGAGGGCGGGCAGACCGTAGCGTTTGAGGTACCACATGTCGCGCCGTTCCTTCTTCGTGTTGATGATCGGCAGTGATGGTGTGGGGGTCAGGTCATAGTCGAATTCGGCGAGGAGCATCTTGTCCCTGGCCGTGACGAGCGGGCAGGAGGTGTAGCCGTCGTAGCTCGCGGTGCGGGAGTGGCCGGCCATGTCGGCCATGAGATTCCTGACGACGACGGGGGCCTGTTTGCGGATGGCCGCGCCGGTCTTGGACGTCGGCAGATTGGCGACGTCGCCGAGGGCGTAGACGTTCGGGTAACGCGGATGGGCGAGGGTGTGCTTGTCGGCCTCGACATAGCCGAAAGGGCCGGCCGGGTCCGCGAGAACGGACTTCTTCACCCAGTCCGGGGCGCTCTGCGGCGGGGTGGCGTGCAGCAGGTCGTAGGCGATCTTCTCCGTGGCGCCCGCGCCCTCGCCGGCGAGCGTCAGTTCGCGGCGGTCGGGGTCGATGGACAGGAGTTCGGACTGGAAGCGGGTCTGGATGCCGTAGCGGGCGACGACCTTGTCCAGTTCGCGGGCGTAGGTCTCGACCTTGAAGAGCGTGGGCTCGTTGACGGCGAGGATGATGCGGATGTCGCGCAGCCTGCCCTCGCGGCGCCAGTGGTCGGCCGCCAGATACGCGATCTTCTGCGGGGCTCCGCCGCACTTGATCGGACCGGCCGGATAGGTGAACACGGCCGTACCGGACTTGAGGTTCCGGATGAACTCCCAGGTCTTCGGAGCGTACTCCGGGGAGTAGTTGCTGGACACTCCGTCGCGGCCGAGCGATTCGGTGAGACCGGGGACGGCGGACCAGTCCAGCTGGAGACCGGGGGCCATGACCAGGTACTCGTAGCGGAGTTCGGTGCCGTTCGCGGTGGTGACCGTCCGGGCGTCGGGGTCGACGGCGGCCGCGGCGTCGCGGATCCACGTCACGCCGCGCGGGATGACGGACCGCTCGGGTCTGCGCGCGACGTCGAGGGGCGCCTGCCCGCCGCCGGTGAGGGTCCACAGCGGCTGGTACCAGTGGGTGTCGGAGGGCTCGAGGATCGTGACGCCGCTGACGCCCTTGCGGCGCAGCCTGGCGGCGACGGTGATCCCGGCGGTGCCCCCGCCGACGATCAGGACGCGGTGCCGGTTCGGGGTGGCGGACATGGAGAACTCCTTCCAGAAGGGGCGCGCCCCGCCCGGAACAGGCCCGGCAGGGCGCGCTGGGGCCCGATCAGGCCTCGGCCGGGGAGTGGGCCGCGGCCCAGGCGCCGTAGCCGCCGAGCAGGTCGGCGACGTCGGTGCGTCCGGAGTGGCGCAGCAGGCTCGCGGCGGCCGAGGAGCGGACGCCGCCCGCGCAGTGGACGACGATCCGCCGGTCGGACGGGATCGTGTCCAGGCGGCCGGGCAGCTCGGCCAGCGGGATGTTGACCGCCCCCTCGATGGCGCCGTCCGCCAGCTCGCCGGTGTTGCGGACGTCGATCACCAGCGGCGGTTCGGCGCCGTCGAGCTCGTCGCGCAGGTCGGCGAAGGTGATCCGCTCGGCCTGGACGATGTTCCCCTCGGGCGCCAGAGTGAAGGCGTCCTCGGGATCGGGCAGGTAGCCGGCGGCCGTGTCCAGTCCGATCCGGGCGAGGCGGGTGATGATCTCCTCCGCGCGGTCTTCGGGGGCGATCACGACGATGTCCCGCCCGGGTTCGATGAGCATGCCGGCCTGCTCGGCGAACCGGCCGTCCGCGGGGACGTTGATCGAGCCGGTGAGGTGGCCGGCGGCGAACTCCTGCGGGTCGCGGGCGTCGACGACGACCGCGCCGGCGTCGCGGCGTGCCAGGACGTCGGTGAACGGCAGCTCCTTCAGGTGCTCTTCGACCTTCAGCAGTTCCCGCTCCTTGCGGTTGAGGATCGCGTCGTAGACGAAGTAGTTCGGGGCCGAGGGCTGGCCTTCGGTGACGATGTCGACGAACTCCCGCTCGCCCATGGGCACGCAGGCGTAGTTGCTGAGCCGCTGCGCGCCGATGGTGGACTGCAGTTCGGCCGACAGGTTCTTGCCGCACGCCGAGCCGGCTCCGTGCGCGGGGAAGAGCCTGGTCTGGTCGGGCAGCGCCATCAGCTTGTGCTGGACGGTGTCGTAGAGCATCCTGCCGAGTTCGTCGGCGGTGACGCCGATGGACGCCAGCAGGTCGGGGCGGCCGACGTCTCCGATGAACAGGGCGTCCCCGGTCAGGACGCCGTAGGGCACGGTGTCATCGGCGTGCTCGAAGACCAGGACGCTGACCGACTCGGGGGTGTGGCCCGGGGTCTCCAGGATCTCCAGGGTCACGTCGCCGAGGCTGATGCGCTCGCGGTCGTGAAGCTTCCGGATCTGGAACTCGGCCTCGGCCCGCGCGCCGTAGCCGATCCAGGCCCCGGTGCGGGCCGCCAGCTCCAGGTGGCCGGAGATGAAGTCGGCGTGGAAGTGGGTGTTGATCACGCCTTCGATGTGCAGGCCGTTGGCGGCGGCGTCGTCGAGGTATTCGGAGACGTCCCGGCGCGGGTCGACGACGACGGCGCGTCCGGTCTGCCTGTCGCCGATCAGGTAGGACGCCTGGGACAGGCACTCCAGGTAGTGCTGGGCGAAGTACATCCGAGTCTCCATTGCTTCGGTTTCCTTTCGCGACTCAAGGGTGCGGAGTCTGGGTGTGGTGTGTCGAGACCGCCGGGCGGTCAGAATGGCCGCCCCGGCGAGGGCGATGACGGCGACGGCCGCCAGGAAGATCGGCTTGGCCTGCGCGGGAAGCTCCTGCGCCACGACGAAGACGGACATCACCAGGACGAACCAGCCGAAGGCCTTGCGCAGCCGCTCGGGATCGATCCTTCCGGAGAGCCGGGAGCCCAGCAGGCCGCCGACGGCCGCCAGCGCGGTGATCGAGAGGGTCAGTGACCAGTCGAGCTGCACGCTCTGCAGGTAGCCGGCCAGTCCCGCGAAGGACTTCATCGCGATGACCAGCAGGGACGTGCCGACGGCGACCGGCATCGGCAGCCCGCCCAGCAGGGCCAGGGCGGGAACGACCAGGAAGCCGCCGCCCGCGCCGACCAGCCCGGTGACCAGGCCGACGGCCGAGCCCTCCAGAAAGATTCTGGCGAGCGGCCTGTTCCCGGCGTGCTGATCGGGCCCGGTCTCCTTCCGGCCGCGCAGCATCGCGGCGGCCGTGACGGTCATCATGATTCCGAAGGCGATCAGCAGGACATTCGCCGGGATGAACGCGGCGAGCCTGCCTCCGGCGTAGGCGCCGACCATCCCGGCGGCGCCGAACAACAGGCCGGTGCGCCACCGGATCCGGCCGGCCCGTGCGTGCGGGACGGCTCCCACCACGCTGGTCGCGCCCACGACGAACAGCGACATCGCGATCGCCGTCTTGGCGTCGACACCGGCCACGTAGATCAGCACCGGGGTGGTGAGGATCGAACCGCCCCCGCCGAACAACCCCAGCGTGACCCCGATCAGCACAGCCGCTGCAAGCGTGAGCGCGAGGATCATGCCGGTCGCCCGTCGTCCGCCAGGCGGGCCCTGATCGTTTGGATGTCGCAGCTCGCGCCGCGGTTGTAGGGCAGTTTCGCCAGCAGCATTCCCATCGCGCAGGTGTTGGTGAGCGCCGCGAACGTCAGGCCGGCGCCGATGAAGGCCGCCACCCACTTCAGGCCGGGCAAAGCCGCGCTGCCCACCACGGCCACCAGCACGATCGTCCCGGCGACGAGCCGGACCTGGCGTTCCAGATCCCAGCGCTTGCGCCCGTCCCGGTTGAGCGGCGCTCCGGCCGTCTCCCAGGCGAGGATCCCGCCCTCCAGGACGCGGGTGTTGCGCAGGCCCGCCTCGGCCAGCGCCTGCTCCCCCTGCCCGGCGCGGACGCCCGAGCGGCAGATCAGCACCACCTCCTCGTCGAGGTGCCGGCACAGTTCGTCGCGGTGCTCCCGCAGCAGGTCGAGCGGCACGTTGTACGAGCCGGGGATGTGGGCCGCGGCGAACTCGCCCGGCGTCCGCACGTCGAGGAGGCGGGGCGGCCTGGGGCCGTCGAGCCGGGCACGCAGGCCGGCGGCATCGAGTCTCGTGGGCATGTCCTTCATCGGCACCTCTTCCGATTCGGTCCAGGGCACGGCCATCGGCCGTGGTCATATACCCCCTGGGGTATCTCTGGTGCCACGGTAGCCGATGGATGGGCGACCGTGCAAATACCCCCATGGGTATGCCCGGGCGCGCCCATGCGCACCGCCGATGCGAACGCCGCCGCGGTGACCGGGTGGGGACGTTAGGCGTGTGTGCCGGGACGTTGGGCACTGCAACGGCCGTTCGTGGGAATCGACGCTGGAAACGACAGCCGAACCGATGAAGGAGGCGCGTCATGCGAGCGCTGGTGTACCACGGGCCTGGGAACAAGGCCTGGGAGGACGTCCCCGACCCGGAGATCATCGAGGACGGTGACGCGGTCGTACGGGTCGATGCGGTGACGATCTGCGGGACCGACCTGCACATCCTCAAGGGGGACGTCCCGGCGGTGACCGACGGGCGGATCCTCGGGCACGAGGCGGTCGGGACCGTCGAGTCGGTCGGTGCGGGAGTGCGGACGGTCAAACCGGGCGACCAGGTGCTGGTGTCGTGCATCACGGCGTGCGGGACGTGCAGGTTCTGCCGCCAGGGCCGCTACGGGCTGTGCGTCGGCGGCGGGGGCTGGATCCTCGGGCACACGATCGACGGGACGCAGGCCGAGTACGTGCGGGTGCCGTTCGCCGACACCTCCGTCCACCCGCTGCCCGACGGCGTTCCCGCGCAGGACGTGCTGATGCTGGCCGACATCCTGCCGACCGGCTACGAGGTGGGCGTGCTCAACGGCGCCGTCCGGCCCGGCGACGTGGTCGCGGTGGTGGGCGCCGGACCGATCGGGCTGTCGGCGATCATGGGGGCGCGGCTGTTCAGCCCGAGCCACATCATCGCGATCGACCTGGCCGACAGCCGGCTGGAGGCGGCCAAGCGGTTCGGCGCCGACATCACGATCAACAACTCCCGGCAGGACCCGCTCGCCGCCGTCCGCGAACTCACCGGCGGGCTGGGCGCGGACGTGTCCATCGAGGCCGTGGGCATCCCCGAGACGTTCGAGTCGGCGGTCGCGCTGGCCCGGCCGGGCGGCCACATCGCCAACATCGGCGTGCACGGCGGCCCGGCCGTCCTGCATCTGGAAGAGCAGTGGATCCGCGGCATCACCATCACCACGGGCCTGGTCGACACCTTCTCCACGCCGACGCTGCTGAGGCTGGTCGCCGGCGGCGGGCTCGACGCCGGGCGGTTCGTCACCCACCACTTCCCGATGGAGGAGTTCCTCAAGGCCTACGACGTCTTCGCCGACGCCGCCGGCACCGGCGCGCTCAAGGTCGTCCTGACCCGGTGATCCGCCGAGACCGCGAGGCCGCAGCCCGTCCCGCAGGGCTGTGGCCTCCGTCGGCGTACACGAGTCCGATCGAGTTCATCTCCGATCGAGTTCATCCGGGCCGGCCGGGTCGGTCGCCCGGCGTCGTCCTGCCGTGCTGGAGCGGGGTCTCCCAGGACGCGCCCGGCTGGATCTCCACGTCCTCGTCCGCGTAGGAGATGCGGATGGGGAACGTGGCGTCGGGGCGGAGCATGACGCGGAGTAGATCCTGCCGGCAGGTCAGGTCGATGCCCCAGTGGCCCCGGTAGCGGAGCCCGAGGCGCAGTTCGCCGATCGCGCCGGGCAGGTGCGGCTCCAGATGGAGGGTGCCGCCGCGGGTCCTGATTCCGGCGTGGCAGCGCTGGACGAGATCGACGGTCCCGGCCATCGCGCCCAGGTGGACGCCCTCGGCCGTGGTGCCGCGCTGTGTGTCGGTGATGTCGCTGAACAGCGACTCAAGGAAGATCCGCCAGGCCACGTCCCCGTCCACGTGGGCCAGGATCCAAGCGTGGACGAGTGAGCTGAGCGTCGATCCGTCGCAGGTGCGCGGCAGGTAGTAGTCGATGGTCCTGGTGGCCAGGGCGGCGCCGTGCTCGTAGCCGAGATGCCGCAGGATATCGTCGAGTTCGCCGGGTGCGAGCACGTAGAAGAGCATCAGCACGTCGGCCTGCTTCGACGCCTTGTAGCGGTTGGGGGAGTCGCCCTCGGCCTCAAGGATCCGGTCCAGCCTGCGGATGTCGCCGTATCGGTCCCGGTAGCCGTTCCAGTCGAGTTCTTCCAGGTCGGCGTAGCCGTCGAACTGGCTGATCACCCCGTCGTGGAACGGGACGTACATTTTGCCGGCGACGTCCTCGAACCGGGTGATCTCCTCACGGGTCAGGGCGAGCCGTTCACGCAGTTCCGTGCGGCGGTCCTCGGGCAGCGCGGCGAGCGCGTCCAGCGCGCGCCGCAGCACCCAGACGGCGAGGACGTTGGTGTAGGCGTTGTTGTCCAGGCCCGGCTCGTCGCGTCCCGGATAGGCGTCGTGGTATTCGTCGGGCCCCATGACGCCGTGGATCTCGTACCGGTCCGTTGAGCGGTCGTAGGCGGCCAGGTCCGCGAAGAACCGGGCGACCTCCAGCATGATCTCGGTGCCGTACTCGGCGAGGAAGCCGATGTCGCCCGTCGCCTCGTAGTAGCGCCACACGTTGTGGGCGACGGTCAGCCCGACATGCCGCTGCAGATGCGAGTGGTCGGGCAGCCACCGGCCCGAACGCGGGTTCAGGTGGACGCGCTGGGTCTCCTCGCGCCCGTCGGCGGCGCTCTGCCACGGGTACATCGCGCCGCGGCGCCCCGCATCGGCCGCCGCGCGGCGCGCCGCCGGGAGGCGCCGCCACCGGTACATCAGCAGCGCGCGGGCGATCTCGGGGAACCGCATGGTCAGGAACGGCAGGATGAACAGCTCGTCCCAGAAGACGTGGCCCCGGTACGCCTCTCCGTGCAGGCCGCGGGCGGGGACGCCGACGTCCAAGTCCACGCTGTGCTCCGACACCGTCTGCAGCAGATGGAAGATGTGCAGGTTGAGAATTCGCTGCACCTCGACGTGGTCGACGCTGAGCTGGCAGCGCCGCCACAGCCGGGTCCACGCCAGCGTGTGCTTCTCCAGCAGAGCGTCGAAGTCGCCGGCGCCCGCGGCGGCCGCCAGTGCCGCCTGGCCGACCTCCTCGATGGCGCGGTCGCGTGAGGTGAACGCGGCGGCGACCTTCTCGATCGTGACCGGTACCCCCTCGTGGACGTCCACGGTCAGGTTCTGGCCCGTCCAACCGTCTTCGGCCCGGTGGGTGCGCTCGGCCGGGACCGAGACCCGGGTGCGTGCCGCCACCGCGATCCCGATCTTGGACGAGACCGTCGAAGCGCGCAGCAGGAGCAGTTCCGGATCGCTCTGCTCGGGGCTCTTCTCACGAGTCAGGTGCACCTCGGGCAGGTTCCGGTACCGCTCCACACCGGCGTTGACGACGCGTCCGTCCAGCGCCGACACGATCTCCACGGTGCCGCTCCAGTCCTCCGCCACGATGGTGGTCTCCAGCGCGGCCAGGTGGGGGTCGTCCATGGACACGATCCGGCGCTGGGCCACCCGCGTCGTCCGCCCCTGCGCGTCGCGCACGCGCACCAGGCGGGTCAGGACACCGCGGCGCAGATCCAGTTCCTGCCGGTAGGACGGAAGCCCGCCCTCCCGCCGGGCACGGTCGGGATCGAACCATTCGCCCCCGGCGGCGCGGAAGGCCAGCGGAAGCCAGTTCGGCATGTTGACCAGGTCGGCGTTGTCGGTGCGCCGCCCGGCCATCTCCGCCGGCAGACGGTCGTAGCAGCCCGCGATGTAGGTCCCCGGGTAGTGGACGCCGTCGGCGGACGACTCCGGGGCGGCTCCCCTGGTGCCGAGGTATCCGTTGCCGAGTGTGCACAGGGCTTCCCGCAGCCCTTCGGTGTCAGGGTCGTAGTCGTCGTAGGACAGGATCCACCGGTTCATGGTGTCCCCTCACGGTGTCGTCCGAGGCCGTCGGCAGGGCATTCCCGGCATCGCCACGTTCTCACCGGCCGGTACACACCGGGCAGTGCCGGACGACCTGGCCGACCGGGGACCTTCGGCCCCTGAAAAGGAGCGCGCGGCCTGCCGAAACTGAAACTGAGACCTTGGCCAGAGGAAGGGGGGCGGCCGGATGGTCGCGCTGACACGGCCTCAGCGGCCGAACGTCCTGGTCGGCTACGACGGGACCGAGGAGAACGATGTCGCGCTGCGCTGGGCGGTCGAGGAGACCCGCCTGCGGGGGCTCGACCTGATGATGTGCTACTGCTGGCACTGGCCGTATCCACCGGGGCACGTGGACGGCAACGTCCAGGCGATCATCCAGCGGGCGGGAGAGAATCTTCTGCGCGAAGGCGTGCAGCGGGCACGGGACCTGGGGGCGGGCGGGAAGGTGCACACCCGGCTGAGGCGCGAACCCGTCTGCGAAACGCTCGTGCGCGAATCCGACGACGCGGAGCTGATCGTGGTCGGCTCGCATGAGCGGGACCGGCTGCTCGACGGGTCGACGGCGGTGCAGCTGCCGGCGCGCACGCATCGCCCGGTGATCGCCGTCCGCGGCGCCGGCCGGCGGCGCGGGCTCGTCGTCGCCGGGGTCGACGGATCGGCGGCCGCGGACACGGCGCTGGGCTTCGCGATCGAGGAGGCCGCCCTTCGCGACGCCGATCTGCGTGTGGTCCACGGGGCCTGGGAACCCGGGGCGGTGCCCGATTTCGAGCTGCCCCTGTTCACCGATGAGAACAAGCTGCTGGAGACGCGCGCCGCCATGCTGGAGAAGGCCGTCCACCCGTGGAAGCGGCGCTACCCGAAGGTCCGCGTGCGAACGTCGCTGCTGCTTGAGCGACCCCGCGAGGCCCTGTCGGCGGCGGCCGGGGACGCCGATCTGCTGGTGGTCGGAGATCGTGGCACGGGGGGCCTGGATCCGCTGCTGCTGGGGGCGACGAGTTCGGCGATGCTGCATCACGCCCCGTGCGCAGTGGCGATCGTCCCGCCGCCCCGGCACGTCGCCGAGCGCGCCGCCTGAACCGTGGCCGGGCCGGAGGGTGGCGGCGCCGTGAGCGCCTCTCCCGTGCCGGGATGCGCGCTCGGGTAGGCGGCGCGGGGTCATCGTCGAGTCACCTCGTCGCGGTGGAGGGGGCAGCTCATGCAGCGGGGGCCGCCGCGTCCGCGTCCGAGTTCGCCGCCGGGGATGGTGATGACTTCGATGCCGTGGTGGCGGAGCATCGTGTTGGTGGTGACGTTGCGCTCGTAGGCGATGACGACGCCGGGTTCGACGGCCAGGACGTTGTTGCCGTCGTCCCATTGCTCTCGTTCGGCGGCGCGGACGTCCTGTTCGGTCGTCAGGACGCGGATCTGCGGCACGCCGGCGGCGTGGGCGATCGCTGGGAACAGCGCGTCGTTCTCATGGACGAGCACCCCGCCGTCGCTTCCGGGGGTGAGCGTGTAGGACCGCAGCGGCGGCAGCCCGGGGTAGACGGTGAAGACGTCGTGGTCGACCATCGTCATGACCGTGTCCAGATGCATGAACGCGCGCCGCTTGGGCAGTTGCGCGGCGATGACGCGGCGTACCCTCCCGGCGGTGAACAGCCGCTGGGCGAGCAGTTCGATGGCCTGCGGGGTGGTGCGCTCGCTCATGCCGATCAGGACCAGGTCGTCGCTGAGGACGTGGATGTCGCCGCCTTCCAGGGAGGGCAGGGTGAAGTCGGCGCCGGGATACCAGATCGGGACGTCCCGCCCGCTGAACAGCGGATGGTGCCGGTAGATGGCGCTCAGGTGCACGGTCTCGCGCCGCCGTGCCGGTTTGGCCATGGGATGCAAGGTGACGCCGTCGTGGATCCACGCGGACGGGTCGCGGGTGAACAGGTGGTTGGGCAGCGGCGGCAGGACGAAGTCGCCGTCGTCGAGCGAGGACAGCAGCAGGCTGTGGGCGGGCACGCCCAGTTCGGCCTTGGTGAGCCCGCCTATGAGGTGGCGGGTGAGTGTGGTGGGGTCCATGTCGTCCAGCGCGGACCGGACGGGGGCGGCCAGGGTGGGGCCGAGGGTGATCTGTGAGGCGGTGTGGTCGAGGACCTGGGCGCGGGCCTGGTCGATCTTGAGGGTCTCGGCGAGCAGGTCGGCGAGGTAGTGCACGCGGACGCCGCGTTCGCGGAGGGCGTCGGCGAACACGTCGTGTTCCTGGCGGGCGCGTTTGGCCCACAGCACCTCGTCGAACAGCAGGTCGTCCTTGTTGGCGGGGGTGAGGCGGAGCAGTTCCAGGTCGGGGCGGTGCAGCAGGACCTGCCGCAGCCGCCCGACCTCGGAGGAGACGGTGAACACGAGCGGTGTCCTTTCAGGCGGCCTTGGCCGGCGGTTCGGGTTGGGCGGCCTGGACGGGGGCGCGCTGGTCGCGGTACTTCAGCCAGGCGTAGACCGGCATCCCGGCGAAGATCAGCAGTGTGCCCTTGTAGACGACCTCGTAGCCGGCGCCGGCGATCGCCCAGACGGTGTAGCCGAACGCCAGCAGGGCGATGACGGCGTCGCGGGCCAGGCGCCGGCCGGAGAACGCGGCCGGGTCGGTGGCCAGCAGGACCAGTTCGGCGAGGGAGGCGTAGGCGTAGGGGATGACGGTGGTGAGGGTGGCCAGCAGGATGATGAAGGTGAACTGGTCGACCAGGCTGGCGTTGTAGTTCATGACCATCAGCCCGGTGACCAGGACGCTGGAGACGACCAGCCCGACGATCGGGGTGCCGCCGCGTCCGGTGCGGGCGAACACGCGGGGGAACAGGCCGTCGCGGGCGGCGGCGAGCGGGATCTGGCCCTGCAGCAGGATCCAGCCGTTGAGGGCACCGAACGCGCTGATCGCCGCACCGGCCGCGACGAGGTCGGCGGCCCATCCGCCGAACGCGGCGTCGGCGGCGTCCGCGAACGGCGCGGTCGAGGTCGCCAGCGCCGCCGCGGGCACGAGGCCGAGGACGGCGACGGTGCCGAGGATGTAGATCAGCGCGGTCACGGCGGTCCCGGCGACGGTGGCGCGGGGGATGGTCTTCTGCGGGTCCTCGACGTCCTCGGCGGGGACGGTGGCCGATTCCAATCCGATGAACGACCACAGCGTCAGTGCGGCGGCGGCGGTCACCGCGGAGAACGCGCTGCCGCCGCTGGCGTTGAACTCGCCGAAGTTGCCGGACTTGACGAAGAACAGCCCGCCGATCGCGATGAGCAGCAGCGGCACCAGCTTGATGACCGTGGTGGCGACCTGGACGGCGCCGCCCTGCCGGATCCCGTAGCCGTTGACGGCCGTCAGCAGCCAGATCGCCGCCAGCCCCACACCGGCGGCCAGCACCTTGTCATCGGCCAGCTCGGGCCAGAAGTGCGCCATGTACCCGACGAACGCGACGGCGATCGCCGCGTTCCCCGCCCATATGGCGATCCAGTAGCCCCACGCGGTCTGGAATCCGACGAAGTCACCGAACGCCCGCCGCGCGTAGGCGTACGGGCCGCCCGTCTTCGGGTAGGCCCGGGAGAGCCGGGCGAACACCAGCGCCAGCAGGATCGCCCCGGCCGCGGTGAACACCCACGCCACCAGGCTGATCGGCCCGTACGCGGCCAGCGCGCTGGGCAGCAGGAAGACACCCGATCCGATCATGTTGCCCACCACGAGGGCGGTGGCCATCCACAGCCCCAGCCTCCGGCGGGAGGGTTGCGCGCTCATGAGCGTCTCCTTGGATCAGCGGCGGACTCGCCGCGATCTCAGCTGATCACCGTGCTCCTGTGACGGTCGCCGGGCATCGGTCCCGGGACCGGTGGACCAACGTCCCCTCTCAGGCGATCCACCGGTCCCGGCTCCGCCCCGCCCCGCTGGAAGGCCGAAGGTCCCTCCAGTTCCGGACTGATGCCCTCTATGTGGGAAGGACGCCACGAGAAACGCTGGTGCAGGAACCCGATGCATGAGGTGGGAGCAGGTATGAGTGCCGAGCAGATCATTGGTGTCGCTGTCGGTTATGACGGCTCCCCCGAGGGGATCCGTGCCCTGGACTGGGCCGCCGGCGAGGCCCGGGCTCGGGGCCTGCCGCTGACCGTGATCCACGCGTGGCAGGTCTACATCGGGAGCCCGGTGGCCATGCCCATGGTTGACCTGGGCACCATGGCGCAGGAGACCCTGGACGGCGGCGTCGAGCACCTCCGCAAGCACGCCCCCGATGTGCCGGTGCGGGGCGTGCTCGTATGCGGGCAGGCGGCCGCCGAGTTGATCGAGGCGGGCAAGAGCGCCGATCTGATCGTGCTGGGGCCGCGAGGCCTCGGGGGGTTCGCCGGACTGATGCTCGGATCGGTCAGCGCCCAGGTGGCCGCGCACGCCACGTGCCCCGTCGTCATCGCCCGAGGTGACGTGGACCGGCACCCGGGGACGAAGCCGGGACGCGTCGTGGTCGGCGTGGACGGTTCGCCGGCCTCCCGGGCCGCGCTGGCGATGGCGTTCGCCGAGGCCGAGTTGCACGGGTCGTCCGTGCACGCCGTGGTCGCCTGGGAGTCGGTGCCCGTGGACGATCTGCCGCCGCTGGCCGACGAGGACGGCATGCGTGAGGCGGCCCGCACGCGCCTGGATCAGCTGATGATCCCCTTGCGTGAACGTCACCCCGGCGTCGATGTGCGGGCCGAGGTCGTGGCCGGGCCGCCGCGTCAGGTTCTGCTGGACGCCTCGGACGACGCGCGTCTGCTCGTCGTCGGCTCGCGAGGGCTGGGCGGCTTCCGCGGTCTGCTGCTCGGATCGGTCAGCCACGCCCTGGTTCAGCACGCCCCCTGCCCCGTAGCGGTCGCGCACGCGCCTCGGCGGAACGCGGGCGACTAGGACGCAGACGCTCGGGCGGCCGAGGACATACAGAACGCCGGGCACGGCGGGCCAGGGAGGAAACATGACCGGTACAGGCGTCGGAATGGTGGATGCGGCCGTTCTGGAAGGTCGGCTGCGGGAGCATCACAGGCGTTGCCTACCTGCTTTGAGCAGGCTCAAGCTGCTGGCGAGGGACGGCTGGGAGACGGCCACCGACGTGCGAGCCGCCACCGCGGAGGTCATGGTCGAACTGGACGCCGCCGAATCGATTCTGCTCGATGCCTTATCGGGAAGCGTTCGCCGCGATGCTCTTGCGCATTTTCTCGCCTGCCGCGTCAATCGGCTCACGGTCATCGCCGAACATGCCGCGGTGACGGCCGACGCCGGCGACCTCCCCGTACTGCGACGCATGCTCTATCAGTTCCATGCCCTGGCCGTGGCCATGTGGAAAGTGCAACTGGGACTGCAGACGCATGGACGGCGTCCCATGATCGAGGTCGGGGCGGTCCCCAAACCGTCGGCACCGGGCGTGAGGAACGCCCCGGCCCGTCCGGTGAGAACGGGACCAAAGTCCCGGCCGCAGGTGACCTTGGGACGCTGATCCGCGACCCGCACGGTCAGAGGCTGGAGACATGACAGAGCAGCTTTCCGGCGCGCGGGCGTTCGCGCTGCTGACCGATGGGACGCAGATAGAGATCAGGCGGCTCGGCGCGGCGGACCTGGACGCGGTGCGCGAGCTGCATCAGGGGCTGTGCGAGGAAAGCCTGTATCTGCGGTTCTTCGGCCTGAACCGGGCCATGGCCGGGCATGTGGCCGAGCGGGTCTGCCGGACGGAGGGCCGCGATCATGCGGCGCTCGGCGCCTGGCTGCGCGGTGACCTGATCGGGGTGGCGGAGTACGAACCGACCGGTGTGCCGGGCGAGGCGGAGATCGCGATGGCGGTCGCCGACCGGATGCACCACCGCGGTGTCGGGACGCTTCTCCTGGAACATCTGGGGTCGCTTGCCCGCGCCGGCGGAATCGTCGCGTTCCGAGCCGACACGCTGCCGGGGAACGACGCGATGCTGCGGGTGTTCGCCGACGCTGGGATGCCGGTCCGGCAGCTGATGTCGGGGGGTGTCGTCGAGGTGACGATCCCGCTGGTGTCCGACGACGGATATCTGGACGCGGTCGCCGAACGGGAGCGCAGCGCGGACGTGGCGAGCCTGGAGCCGCTGCTGCGGCCCCGGGTCATCGCGGTCATCGGGGCGTCCCGCAGGCGCGGGACGGTCGGCGCCGAACTGCTGCACAACATCGTTTCGGGCGGGTTCAAGGGCGCGGTGTACGCGGTGAACCCGCACGGTGCGGGGACGGACATGCACGGTGTCCCTTGCGTGGCGAGGCTCGCCGACCTGCCCGAGCCGCCCGATCTCGCTGTCATCACGGTGCCCGCGTACGCGGTGCCCGGGGTGGCGGCGGCGTGCGGGCGGTTCGGGACGTCCGCGCTGGTGGTGGTCAGCTCCGGCCTGACCGCCGAGCAGGGGCACGGCCTGCTGGCCGCCTGCCGCGAGCACGGGATGCGGCTGGTCGGGCCGAACTGCCTGGGCATCGCCAACACCGGGATCTGGCTGGACGCGACGTTCGGCGCGCACCGTCCCGCGCTGGGGGGTGCGGGCGTCGTCGTGCAGTCGGGCGGTGTGGGGATCGCCCTGATCGAGGAGCTGTCGCGGCTGGGCGTCGGGGTCTCCACGTTCGCGTCCGTCGGGGACAAGTACGACGTCAGCGCCAACGACATGCTGATGTGGTGGGAGTCGGACCAGACGACCCGGTTGGGCATCGTCCATGTGGAGTCGTTCGGCAATCCCCGCAAGTTCGCCCGGACGGCGCGCCGGGTCGCCGCGCGGATGCCGCTGCTGACCGTCCTGGCCGGACGGTCCGCGCCGGGCACCCGGGCCGCCGTGTCGCACACCGCGGCGGCCGCGACCCCGGAACTGACCCGCCGGGCGCTGTTCGAGCAGGCCGGGATCGTGGCGACCGACGATCTGGGTGAGCTGGTCGACGCCGCCGCGCTGCTGGCGACCCAGCCGCTCCCGGCCGGGCCGCGGGTGGCGGTGGTGTCCAACGCGGGCGGCGCCGGGGTACTGGCCGCCGACGCCTGCGCCGACGCCGGGCTCGTCGTGCCGGTCCTGGACGCGGCCACGCGGCACGTCCTGGCCGGCCTGCTGCCAGATTGCGCGGCGGTCGCCAACCCCGTCGACACCACCGCCGCCGTGTCCGCCGAACGGTTCCGCGACGCCATCGAGGCGGTCGCCGCCGACGACGCCGTGGACGTCGTCCTGGCGCTGGTGGCGCCGACCGCGCTCGGCGACCTGCGGGGCGCGCTCGGCGGCATCGGAAAGCCGCTGGCGGCGGTGGTCCTCGGACAGGCGGAGACGGTCACGATCACCGATGAGGCGATCCCGTGCTACGCCTACCCGGAGGGCGCCGCCCGCGCGCTCGCCCACGCCTGGTCCTACGCGCGGCGTCGGAACCTTCCGCAGCAGGCGCCGCCTGCGCTGCCCGGCCTGAACCCGGACGAGGCGGCCGCCGTCATCGCCCGATACCTCGACCGTGCACCGGACGGCGGCTGGCTGCCACCCGCCGACGCGTTCGGGCTGCTGGGGTCCTACGGGCTGCCGGTGGCCCGGTGGCGCTGGGCCCGGACCGAGGACGAGGCGGTCGCGGCGGCACGTGACCTGGGTGTGCCGGTGGCGCTGAAGGCACACGTCTCAGGTGTGGTGCACAAGACCGCGGCGGGCGCGCTGGAACTGGGCCTGGACGGGGAGGAGGCCGTCCGCGCGGCGTTCGGCCGGCTGTCGGAACGGTTCGGCGGCGATGTGGAGGGGACGCTCGTCCAGGCCATGGCGGACGACGGCGTCGAGGTGCTGTGCGGCGCCGTCCAGGACGAGGTGTTCGGGCCGGTGGTGATCTTCGGGGCCGGGGGCGTCGACACCGACGCCCTGGCCGACCGCGCCGCCCGGCTCGCGCCGCTGACCGGCCGCGAGGCCGACGACCTGATCCGCGCCCCCCGGCTGTCGGCGCTGCTGCTCGGCCACCCGGCGCGCCCGCCCGGCGATCTGGTGGGGCTGCGCGAGGTGCTGCTCCGGCTCTCCCGGCTGGCGGCCGACCACCCCGAGATCGCCGAGCTGGACCTCAACCCCACCATCGTCCGCCCGGACGGGACCGTGGCCGTCGACGCACGCGTCCGCCTCGCACCCCGCCGGGCCTGGGACCCCTACCTGCGCCGCCTCCGCTGAGCCATGCCGGCCAGACGGCACTCGCAGCCGGACGGCACTCGCAGCGGTCAGCTTCGATCCGGGTGGGCCGGTGCGGTGCTCGGCAGGACGGGTTCGATCCGGTAGAGGGACGGCATGCCTCCGCTGGGAGGCGCGATGTCCCGCTCGGCTCCGGCCAGGGCGGTGATCAGGTCGCGTGCGGTGATCAGCCCGACCAGGCAGCCGTGGTCATCGGTCACCGCCACATGGTCGTTGCCGGCTTCGAGCATGGCGCGTGCCGCCTCGGGGATGGTGGCCGACGGCCGCACCGTCATGGGCGGCGGGGACGGCAGGAGCGACGTCACCGGCCGGCGGGCGTGCTGGGGGACGGCGGCGTTCCACGTCGCGGTCAGGGTCTGGGCGTCGACGACTCCGACGAAGCCGCCCTCGTCATCGGCGACGGGCAGGTGATGCACCCCGGCCTTGCACATCAGCTCCCAGGCCATCAGGACCGATTCGCTCGTGGCGATGGTGAGCAGGTCCCTGGTCATCATCTCGCCGGCGGTGCGCTGCTCCAGCGGCGGACGCGTCATCATGGCTCCTCCTGGCGGTCTGGCTGGCAATCTGGCCTGTCATCTCACGTCCAGCTTCGCTGCCGGACCGGTGCGGTGTTAGGGGCGAACGTCCTGTCTCGAAACGTCCCGTCTCGCTGCACGGACGGCGTCAGCGGGCGCGTTGGACGTACTTGAGGGCTTCCACCGCCATGTAGGAAACGGCGGCGATGACGATGATGCGTGCCCAGGCGGCGGCGGTGAGCGGCGCGGAGTGGAACACGTCGTTCATGGCGGGTGTGTAGGTGTAGATCAGCTGGATCGCGATGAGGGCCAGACCGCTGACGGCCACCCAGGGGTTGCGGCGGATGCCGCGCCACAGCAGGGGGCGGTCCAGCGACAGGCAGTTGAACATGTAGGTCAGCAGGGTCAGCGCGAAGACGTTGACGACGATCGTCTGCGCGGTCTCGGGGGTCGCGCCGTGGGCCCGTTCCCAGTGCTGGAGGCCGAAGGAGCCGGCGAGCAGGATCGCCGAGACCAGCAGGATCCGGGCGGTCAGCGCGCGGGAGATCAGCGGCAGGCCGGGGTCGCGCGGCGGACGGAGCATGATGTGCTCGTCCTTGGGTTCGACGGCGAACGGCAGGCCGAGGACGAGCACCGCGGTCATGTTCAGCCACAGCACCTGCAGCGGCAGGATCGGCAGCGCGGTGTTCACGGCGATCGCGGCGACCAGCACCAGGCCGAGCCCGACGTTGGACGGCAGCGCCCAGACGATGAACTTGACGAGGTTGTCGAAGACGCCGCGTCCCTCCTCGACGGCCTGCTCGATGGAGGTGAAGTCGTCGCCGGTGAGGACCATGTCGGCGGACTCCTTGGCGGCGTCGGTGCCGGTGCGTCCCATCGCGACGCCGATGTCGGCCTGCTTGAGGGCGGGCGCGTCGTTGACGCCGTCGCCGGTCATCGCGATGACGTGCCCGGCGCCCTGGAGGGTCTGGACGAGGCGGAGCTTCTGCTCGGGGGAGACGCGGGCGAAGACGGTGGTGGCCTGGACGCGTTCGGGGGAGAGGTCGGCGGTGAGTTCGTCGCCGGTCATGACGTCGCCGTGCAGCCCGACGCGGGTGCCGATGGCGCGGGCGGTGGCGGCATGGTCACCGGTGATCATCTTGACCTGGACGCCCGCGTCGTGGCAGGTCCGGACGGCTCGGGCGGCGTCGGCGCGCGGCGGGTCCAGCATGGCCTGCAGGCCCAGGAACGTCAGCCGGGGCAGCTCGTCCAGGCCGGGGGCGTCGGTGTGCCCGCAGGCGAACGCCAGCACCCGCAGGGCCTGCCCGCCGTAGTCCTCGGCGCGGGCGGTGACGGCGGCCGGGTCCAGCGGGACCGGGGAGCCGTCCGGGCCGGCGGCGTCGCCGCACAGTTCCAGGATCCGCTCGACGGGGCCCTTGACGTAGACGGTGCCGTCCTCGTGCAGGGTGGCCATGTAGCGGCGCTCGGAACCGAAGGGGAGCGTCGCGGTGCGGTGCGGGGCGTGTTCGAGGCCGGCCTTGGCGGCGCTGGTCAGCAGGGCGCCCTCGGTCGGATCCCCGGTGATCGTCCACTGTCCGCCGGTGTCGACGAGCCGTGCGTCGTTGCAGCCCAGGCCGGCCAGCAGCGTCTCCCGCAGCACGGGATGCCCGGCGAGGTCGGCCGCCCGGCCGTCCAGCCGCACCTCGCCGGCGGGGGCGTAGCCGGTGCCGGTCACGGTGTAGTCCCGGCCGCCCGCGGTGACGGCGGTGACGGTCATCTGGTTCTGGGTCAGGGTGCCGGTCTTGTCGGTGCAGATGACGGTGGTGCCGCCGAGCGTCTCCACGGCGGGCAGGTGCCGCACGATCGCGCCGCGGTGGACCATCCGGGCGACGCCGAGCGCCAGCGTGATCGTCACGATGGCGGGCAGGCCCTCGGGGATCGCGCCGACCGCGAGCGCGACCGCGGCGGTCAGCATCTCGGCCCTGTCCCGGCCGTACAGCACCCCGATCAGGAAGGTCAGCGCGGCCAGCGCCAGGATCGCCACCGTGACGATCTTGCTGAACTGGGTGATCTTGCGGGTGAGGGGCGTCTGCACCGCGGTGGTGGTGTGCACCAGCCGGTGGATGTCGCCGAGTTCGGTGTCCGCGCCGGTGGCCACCACCACTCCGGCGGCCCGGCCGGCGGTGACCAGCGTCCCGGAGTAGGCCATGGCGGTGCGGTCGGCGAGAGAGACCTCGGGTAGCGCCGCCGGGTCCTTGGTGACGGGCACCGATTCGCCGGTCAGCGTCGACTCGTCCACGGCCAGTTCGTCGGTGCGCAGCAGCCGCAGGTCGGCGGGGACCTTGTCGCCCGCCTCCAGCTCGACCAGATCGCCGCGGACCAGCCCGGCCGCCGGGACCCGCGACGCCGCACCGTCGCGGACGACCGTCGCGATCGTCTGCGTCATCGCGGCCAGGGCGGTCAGCGCCTTCTCGGCCCGCGACTCCTGGACGAACCCCACGACCGCGTTCACGATCACCACGCCGAGGATCACGACCGCGTCCACGTGCTCACCGAGCAGCGCCGTCACGACCGCCGCCACCAGCAGGACGTAGATCAGCGGGCTGTTGAACTGCAGCAGGAACCGCACCACCGGGCCGCGGCCCCGCGCGGCGGGCAGCGCGTTGGGACCCTCGCGCTCCAGCCGGGCGGCGGCCTCGGCCGAGGTCAACCCGTGCGACATGTCGCCGCCGAGGTCGCGCACGATCTCGGCGGCGGTTCTGCGGTAGGGCGCGAGATCCGTCGTCATCGAAGTTCGGCCGACCGCTCGTCGTACTCCCCGGTGCCGATCGAAGCCGCCACCCGCAGCCGCATCCGGCCGGACCGGCCGCCGTCGCCCGCGTATCCCCGGCCGTCGCCGGGATCGGCGACCACCTGGGCGCATCCGATGTTCACGGCCACACCTCCTGTTCACCCTCAGTTTGTGATCTCCGTCCGCGTACCCCCAGGGGCGAAGGTCCCCCGGATCGGCGGACCCAAGCCCCCTGAACGCCGCGCCTGCGGGCGGCGAGCCTCGAAAGCCGCCGGAGCTCACGCCCACGCCGCCTTCGGTGCGCAGCGGGCGGGACGCCGGGGCGTCACCCGCGTCCAGGACGCCGACGACGCCAGGCCGTGCGTGACGGCCGAGGGCCTCGCGGGCGGCCAGGCGCAGCGGCGTGGGAGATCAGGGCGCCGGGCAGGATCGGGAGCCAGAAGCTGAGGATCCTGTAGAGCAGGACGGTCACGACCGCTTCGGTCGGGCCGGTCCCGAGGGCGACCAGGGCCAGCGCGAAGAGGGGTTCGACGATGCCCAGGCCTCCCGGGAGGGGACCGAGAAGGCGCAGCGGGATCAGCAGGAGATACACCGACGCCAGCGTTGCGGCGGAGAGCGGCACGTTCATGGCGTGGCCCACGGCCACGAAGGTCAGCACCGAGCACGTGGTGACCATGGAGCTGCCGGCGAGGAGCGCGATGAGGTGCCTGGGTCTGTGCGACCGCCGGGACGGTCCCGCCGCGACGGCCCTCAGCGGCAGGATGATCTCGGCCCGGCGGCGCCACAGGAGGGCCGTGCCGAGCAACGCGACCGCCGAAACCGCGAGGATCAGCGGCCCGGACCATGCCGGAGAGCGCAGCGTCCCCCACCCTTGTGCGGCGGCGGATGCCAGGGCCAGCGCCAGGGCGATCAGATGGACGAGCGCACCGGTCAGTCTCGTGAGCGCGACGGTCTGGGTGGCTTCGTGTGGTCCGGCTCCATGGTCGCGGAGGTAGCCGCCCAGAACGACGGCGCCGCCCCGTCCGGTCGGATGCTGGCGGGAGGCGTAGGACGCGGCGACCTGGCGCACGTAGGTGCGTCCGAAGGCCAGGTTGCGCGGGGAGGCGCCCATCAAGGAGAGCGCACCCGCTGCGTAGGAGGCCGCCACCAGCAATGTTGCCGCGAGGAGCCAGCGTATGTGGGCGTCGGCGAGGACGGTCATCGGGGAACGCGGGCCCGTGATGCCGATGAGCGCGTGGTAGGTGACGTATCCGACGAGGACGAGCAGCAGCAGGAACCAGGGCCGGGACGGGATCCGCGACAGCGGCCGGGGAGCGACGCGGGTGGCGCCCGCACCGGTCAACGCCGTGCGAAGCTCATCCAGGAGGAGCGGGTGTTCCCGCAGCATCGTCCGTGTGGCGCCCGCCAGGGCGAGGGGCTGCAGGTAGGGCGCGGCGGCCTCGGCGGCGGGAAGCCCGAGCACGTCGACCGCCGCCCGGACGGAGCGCCGCGGGCCGGTGACGAGGGCCGTGGAGACGAGGAGTTCGGCCACGTCCTGGGCCAGCCGGCCGTCGCCGGCGGCGTCCTCGGCGAAACCGAAGTCGACGAGGACGGGACGGCCGCCGGTGTCGATGAGGACGTTCGCCAGCCGCAGGTCGCGGTGGGCGATACGCGCCGCGTGGAGTTTCGCGACCTGCGACCACAGGCGGCGCAGGCAGGGGTCGTCCAGCGAGTGGACGGGGCGGCCGCCGGTGTCGATGGCCTCCTCGGCGAGGATCCAGGTGCCGGGCCCGGCGGGCGCCACACCGATGACGGCGGGGACGCGCGCGCCCGCGGCCGACGCCCGCATCAGCATGTACGCCTCGTGCTCGACCTGCCGTTTGGGGCTCGCCATCGGCGTCTCGTCCTCGACCTCGCGGTACAGGAGGAACCGGGCCGCTTTGAACAGCAGGTCCGCGTCCCGGTGGTCGCGGCCGAGCGCCTTGACGAAGACGGCGCGGCCGTCGGCGGTGACGGCGGTGAACGGGACCGAGCCGCGGGCGTCCGCCTTGAGCGGTGCCACGTCCGGCTCGGCCAGCCCGCAGCGGGTGAGACCCGTGGCGACCTGTGCGGGTACCGGGACGTGGTTCGGGGTGCCGCGGACGAGGTGGACGGCGCCGCCGACCGCCCAGCCGAGTGCCGTCCCGGCGACGACGTCGAGCGGGAAGTGGGCGCCGACGTAGACGCGGCTCACCGGCACCGTGATCGCGACCGCCCACAGCACCCAGCGGACCGGGCGGCGGACGTGCGCGGCGGCGACGGCGGCCAGGGCGGCGGCCACGGCGGCGTGGCCGGACACGAACCCGAGGCCGCCCTCGTGCGCGCCCCGCAGCACGACCTCCGACAGCAGCGCCCCGGGACGGCCGCGGTCGGCGAGGTCCTTGATCAGCTTGGCGAGCAGCCACGCCAGGGTGCCGCCCAGGGCCAGGTCGACGGCGAGCCGGACCCGCCGCACCGCCAGCGCGGCCGCCGCGGTCACCGCGACCGCGCCGAGGGCACCGGTCTGCATCACGAGGTTGACCGGCCAGAACAACCAGCCGGGCAGGTCGTTGACGAGGCGGAAGACGTCCGCCTCCGCGTCCAGCAGGAAACCGTCCGCGGCGAAAATGGCCAGGGACAGGCAGGCACCGAGCCCGATGGCGAGACGGATCACATCGGCGGGATGCCGCGCCGTGGCGGGCGCCCTCGGAGGGAACAGGCCGAACCGGGCCGACGACAGACCGGGGACACCGAGCCGCCTGCGAAAGGCCCGCGAGGACGCCTTCCCCCCATGGCCCCGCTCTCCGTGATCTCGCTCTCGGTGGTCTCGGTCTCGGTGATCTCGGTCTCCGTGGTCTCGGGGCGGGGCGGTGAGCTTGGCCGTCGCGGCCGGGCCGAGGACGCGCCGCGCCGCCGCCAACGCCCGCGCACGCGTGGTGACCGATGCGGTCATGGCGAGCAGCCGGGCCGCGTCGTCGTCGAGCAGTTCCGCCGCCGGGTCCGTCTCCGCGCGTCCCCACCCGACGATCCAGGGACGTCCCCGCCCGTCGACCAGGACGTTCTCCGGCAGGAGGTCGCGGTGGGCGATGCGGTCGCGTCGCAGCGCCGCGCATTGCCGCCACAGGTCGTCCAGGACCTCCGGGTCCGGGTCGCCGGCCTCGGTCAGGGCACGTGCGTCGACGTGGTCCATGACCAGGGCCCAGCTCCCCGGGCCGATCTCGGTCACGAACCGGACGGCCGGGACCCGCGCACCGGCCCGCCGGGCGCGCATCAGCAGGTAGCCCTCATGCTCGGCCAGGTGCTTGGCGGTGGCGAACGGCGGCTCGCCCGGTCTGCGGCGCCACAGACGTCCCAGCCGGTGAAGCGTGTCGGCGTCGCGCTGGTCGCGGCCGATCACCTTGACGAAGAGCCGCCCGTCGGACGTGGTCGCGGCGAAGGGGACCGCGTGCCGCAGGTCGCCCGGTATCCGCTGCACGTCCGCCACCGTCAGCCCATGCGCGGTGAGCGCTTTGTGAACCGCCGTGAGCCGAGGCCGATGCCCCGGCGTCCCGAGGATGACGAGCGCCGCCGCACCCACGGCCCAGCCCAGCGCCGCTCCTCCCAGCACGTCCAGGGGGAAGTGCGCCCCCATGTAGACCCTGGCGGCCCCGGCGGCGGCGACGACGAGCCACAGGACGCGCCGGTACGGGCGCGGAAGATGAGCACCGGCCACCGTGACGAGGGCGGCGGCCACGGCCGTGTGACCGGCGACGAAACCCGTGCCCCACGGTGTCGCGTCGGCCCGGAGCACGACATCGTCCAGCAGCGCGGCGGGACGCGGCCGTCCGGACACGTCCTTGACGACCTTCGCCAGGATCCACGCGAGCGCCCCGCTGCCGCCCAACGTGACGGCAAGGCGGAACTTGCGGAAACAGACGGCGGCCACGGCGGCGGCCACGACCGCGCCGAGCCAGCCGGCCTGCATCACCAGCCACACCGGCAGCTCGATCGCGTCGGGTAGGTCGTTCACCAGCCGGAGCAGATCGACGTCCCAGCTGGGCACGCCCCGGCTCACCACGACCAGCACGGCCAGCGAAACCAGGGCGAGCACCAGCCGGACGGCGTCCATCGGGTGGCGGAACGCGGCCTCGCGCGGCCGCGCCGCCGTAACCGGGCGGACCCACCGCCACCACAGCCACAACAGCCCGCCCGCCGGCAGGTAGAGCAGGTAAGTGAAGAACCGGAACAGCAGCACGCCCGCCGTGGCCGCCGGCAAGTCCGCCCCGGTGAGGTCCAGCCCGCCGATCAGCGCCAGCTCCAGCACGCCCGCGCTGCCCGGCGTGAGGGGAATGGCGGTCACCTGCCGGGCGATCGTGTAGACGGCGAAGGCTTCCAGGACACCCACCCGGGAGACGCCCGCCGCCTGAAGCGACAGATACAGCACCGCGAACACCGACACGTGGTAGCCGGCCGCCGACAGGGTCAGCGCCGGCCACCGGCTGCGGATCAGCTCGCGGGCCTCCCCCTGGAACCGCGCCACACCGCCGGCGTGGTCGCCCACCTGACGGTGCAGCAAACGCAGGAACGGCCCGGCGAGGCGGTACCCGGCGGCCACCACGACGGACGCCGCGCGATCGTTCCAGAGCATGATGCCCGTCAGCGCGACGAGGACGGCGGCCACACCCAACCCCAGGCCCCCTGCCCCGCGCACCTTCTCGGGAACGTCGGACACCATGGCCAGCAGGCCCAGCGCGAGCAGCGGCAACGTCAGCCGTGAGACGAGGTTCCACACCCCGGTCACCAGGACCTGCAACGCGATCGGGGCCGCCCGGAACCCGAGCTGCCGGCACATCGCGACGTTCAGCGCGGCCCCGGCGGCGCCTCCACCCGGCAGGGCGTAGGACAGCGCGGTGGTCACCACGTTGATGACGGCCGCGTGCACGATCCTCAGCCGCGGGAGCGCCGCGCTGAGACCGGCCGCCGAGGCGAGGACCGACAGGACCGTGAACGCCGCCGGCAGGACGAGTTCCATCGGCTCCACCCGGGTCCGCAGAATCTCGGCGACCCGCTCCAGGTCGACCAGGCCCGGCAGGACCTTCCCGAAGATCGCAGCGACGATGAGCAGACCGATGACGCGGCCGAGCCACACCCGGAGACGCCCCCGCCCTTTGCCGCCGTCCCCGGCCGCCGGTGAGGCGACGTGGCCGTCCTTGACGATCTGCGTCACCGGCGTTCTCCTTTTGGAACTTCAACCCCTCCGTGGGATTTCAGCGTCCGCCCCGCACCCTCACCAGGGCAGTGGACGAAGGTCCCCAGCCGCCCGCTGAAGGACCGGGAGTGCCCGCCGCCGGTCAGCACCGGCCCAGAGATCGCGCCAGATGGCGTTGTTGGCCTCCCGGTGCGCCCCTGCCAAGGAACGAGGTCGCTCGCCCGTCGCGAGCGCCGTCTACCTGGCAGGCCCGCCCGAGAGTCCGATTCCGGTCATGTGTACTCAGTCAACGCGCGAACTGGTGTAGACCCGATCTCGATACCCCGTCCCGTCCGACAACAAGGCGTCCTTCCACGAGGAGTTCAAGGCATGGCATCAGGTGACCTCGAAGGACCGGTTCCGGCAGAAGCCGTCCGTGGGCAGCGAGTTCTCGACCTACTGGACAAGGCAATCGACATCCAGAGCCCGCTCGTGCGCAAGAACATCGCTCGGGCCCGCCAACGGGACCCGGAGGCGACACCAGCGCAGGTGATCCGCAATCTGGAGCGGATGTACGTGAGCGCATTGGCCGGGACGGGTGCCGCAGTCGGAGGAACTGCGGCCGCGCCCGGCGTCGGCACAGGAGTCGCACTGGCGCTGTCGGCGGGCGAGGTTTTCTCGTCTCTCGAACTGAGCACCCTTTTCGCGCTCTCGATCGCCGAAGTCCACGGAATCCCCATCGACGAGATCGAACGCCGCCGAACGATCGTGATGGGGATAATGCTCGGCGGGTCCGGCTCCAAGACCATCGGCAAGGTCGCCGAGCGTACGGGGCAACACTGGGGACGTCAGGTCGTCGCGAAGGTGCCGGTCGAAACGTTGCGCCAGATCAACAAGATCTTGGGGAAGAACTTCGTCACGAAGTACGGGACCAAGCAGGGAATCATCGTTCTCGGCCGAGTGACGCCGTTCGGTATCGGCGCCGTGATCGGTGGCGGCGCCAACGCCGCCCTCGCGACTCTGACCGTGAGGGCCGGTCGTCGCGCATTCGGCGCACCCCCGACGTCGTGGCCAGGGATGACGGACAGCACACCGCCAACGTCCGAGAACTCGGACGGCGGCCTCCCGGCGGACTGAGTGCCGGAACCCCCGCAATTCCCCTAGCCCTGCTCGCGAGTGATGGGGGCCCTGATCTCGCGAGCGATTGCACAGAATGGCACAGACAGGCAGGTCACATGAGATTCGGCAGAGGCCGCCGCAAACGTCGCGAGCAGCCCGCAGACGCCAGTGGATCGCTGAGTGCGAAGCTCCAGGAACTCCAGAAGAGGCACGATGAGCTGCTTGCGGAGCTGGCGGAAGCTCAGCGGAAGGTCGCTGACGCCGGCTCAACCCGCCGTCAGCTCGAAGACCAGCTGAAAACCCTGAAAGGGCGATCCGAGGCTGAAGGCATCGCAGAACGCTACGAGCAGGCGACGGTGAGCGAAAAGAACCTGATCAGCCTTGAGAGCGAGATGCGGAAGAATCTGGATGTGTTCATTATCCAGAAGAAGAAGATAGAGGAACAGATTGGACAGCTGAAAAGCCTGACCGAGGCGGACTGATACCCCGAAGGCCACCGGGCGCGCTGTGGTCACCCCTGGCCGCAGGCGGTTGGGCTCGGTGGTTGCGGCAAATCGTCCGTGCCCGGGGGGACGGGATGACTCGCCGCGACATAACGATTTGGGGGCCGCCGGGGCGGATGTTTCTGGACGGTCAGTGCACCTTGGCGGCGGACTCGACGGCCGTCCGCAGGGCCGCGCGGGTCAGCAGGAGGACGGGCCCGTCCGGGTCCTTGCTGTCCCGCACCGCCACCACCGCACCGGCCACGTCCGCCAGCTCGACGCAGTCGCCGCCGTTCTCGCCACTGCGGCTTGCCTTGCGCCAGGTGGCGTTGCTCAGGTCCATTTCTCCAATGCCTCTCTGATCATGTCCCGGGACATGTCTTCGGGGAGCGCCCCCGCTCGCAACTCTCGAAGCGATTCGGAGAGCCTGGCGAGGTCCGAGGGGTTGTCGGTCGTGATGCCTCGTACGGTCGTCTCCATGTAGGCGACCTCGCTCCGGCCCTCCATGGTAGCCACCACGAAGGCGCCGCCTGTGCCCGCCGGACGCCCATTGTTGCGGACGATTTGAATGGTGACGTTGGGCAGCTCGCTGAGGCGATCAGGTGCTCGATCTGCTCGCGCATCACCTCGTGAGAGCCCACCAGGGCCGGATCCGCCGCGAGATGGGCTAAGGACCCCGCGCGGTCGCCACCGTCTTCGACTCCCAGTCGGTCAAGGCCGCCGAGACCGTCGGCCGCGACTCCCGCGGCTACGACGCCGGCAAGAAACAAACGGCCGCAAGCGCCACATGGTCGTCGACATCCGCGGCCTGCCCCTGCTGGTCATGGTCACTCCCGCCGACCTCCACGACGCGGCCGCGGCCAAGGAAGTCCTCTTCCGACTCCGCCTCATGGACCCAGAGATCACCATCGTCTGGGCCGACTCCGCCTACGCGGGCAAGCTCGTCGACTGGGCCAAGCAGCATCTCAACCTGACGATCAAGCCCGTCAGCCGTCCCAAAGACGCGTCCGGCTTCGTCGTGCTGCTCTCGTCGTGCTGCCTCGTCGTTGGGTCGTCGAGAGGAGCCTGGCCTGGATGATGCACGCCCGCCAGCATGCCCGAGACTACGAACGCCTCGTCCAGCACTCCGAAACGCTGATCACCTGGGCAGCCATCACCCTCATGACCAGGTGCCTCGCGAGGAAGGGCGCCACCCCCAGCTGGCCGAGGAAACCGGTGCCGGCCGACACCTAACGGCGCTTCTTCGGTTACCGGCCTGTGGGGAAGCAGACCCTGGAGTGAAGGCGAAGGGGGCGGCCCGGTGGGAGGGGCGGTTCCAGCAACTCGTCCACCGGCACGTCGGTCCAGTCGATGGACGTGGTCTCGGTGTTCTCATGGAGACGGGCGTCCAGGTCGTACATGGCAATGGGACGGCCGGGGCGGTGGATGTGCAAGGTCAACTCCGCGCCCTCATCGTCCAGGTCTTCACCAGTCAGGCAGCCGGGTCGGGAGTCGTTGGGGCCAGGGCCGAGGAGAGTGGCCAGATGCGTGCGGACGTCGGCGACGGAGGCGAATAGGACGAGGGCGTCCTCCCATTCGTTGTTGTTGATCCAGTAGGCGCTGCGCAGTAGTGCGAAGGCGTGGCGGGGGTGACTCCTCTCGCTCTGAGGCTTCTTGGTGGGCGGAGCGTGAAGGTAGGAAAGGGCGGAACGGACACAATTGTCGTCGGGGGCGCGGCGTTGGGCTTCCCGGTAGGCGGCGATGGCGGCGTCCTGGTCGCCCGTCCAGGTGAGGGCATGGCCGAGGTAGAGCGGCATGAGGGCGTCGTGGGGGTCCGCGTCAAAGGCTGCCTTTGCGGTACGGATGGCTTCCTCGGCGAGTGGACGGCTGACGCCGTTACCGTCGTGCTTTTCCAACCCGTTGAGCAGGGTTCCGTCAACGTCGTCGAAATCGCAGCACACGTCGGACAGCGCCACGTGCCGTAGGGCGAAGGTCGAGGCGACCGCACGCAGGATCGCGAGGGTGGCGGCGGTCTCGGTGTCTTCGTGCGGTCCCTGCCCGGCCTGGTCGCAGTGGTGGCGAGCCTGGGCTATCAGGTCAGGGATCGCGGGTTCGCCGCTGAACTGCCGAAGCAGGAACTCGCATTCGGCGAGCGACTGTCCGGCCTGCAGCAGGTGGATGCGTGGATCTTGCGCAGGCATGGGCCGTGAGTCTGCCATCGAGCGGTAGCGACTTCCAGTGGACGCTACGACTTGGTGTCCTGGTCATCAAGCCGCTGGGAATGAAAACACGCACTAAGGGCCTGCGGTTTGGCGGCGTCCTCGGGTGGGAGGCGCGCCGATGGCGTGCGTGTCGGTGGCTCGGCCCGGGTCCGGCGCGCCGGTGCTGGTTCGCGGGGGGCGGGTTCTGTGCCGGTGTCGTGGGTGGCGGGGTGGTTGGCGCGAAGCGTGGGATGCGGGTTGATCCCAGGGGGTTGGGGTGCCGGGTGGCGGTGGGGGCCGGTCGGGTTTGTCGCCGGGAGGTAGGAGCCGGTAGGTGTAGCGGCCGTCGTGGTCTCGGGTGACGTGGATCTGGTCGGGGCTGGCGGCCTTGAAGCGATTGTGGAATCCGCAGGTCAAGGTGAGGTTGTCGATGTCGGTGGGGGTGTCACCGAGGGCCCAGCCGGCCACGTGGTCGACTTCGCACAACGTCCCGGGGACCTCGCAGCCTTGCACGGCGCACGTCGGGTTGAGTGCTTCGAGTACTCGGCGTTGGGCCGGGGTGGCGAAGCGGGTGGTGCGGCCGAGGTACAAGGGGATGTGGCCGCGTCCGAGGAGAAGCGGTGACACTCCGGCTGCCAGGGCGATGCGCCGGGCCTGTTCGGCGGGGATGGGGGTGCCGTCGGTGAGGCGTGCGGGGGCGGTGCCGCCGGTGAGGGTGTCCAGGTCGCAGATGACGGTGACCTTGGTGGCGCGGTGCCCGCCGGACAGGACGGTGGTGAGCGCGGCGGCGGTGCGTTCGGCCAGATCGCGGTGGTCGTCGGCCCCGGCCGGCTTGGCCAGCGGGCCCAGGGTGCCGTCCCAGATGGCGGCGTCCTCGGCGGTCAGCCAGCCCTTCACGTACCGCCCGCCGTCCAGGGAGCGGGTGGAGTCGATCCAGGACCGCCTGTACCCGCGCCGCGAGTCGGGGTCGGGGGTTTCGGTGCCGTCGCGTTCGGCGATCAGGTCAGTGATCCGGTTGGCGAACGCGGCGACCTTTCCTGCGGAGAACCCCTGCTCGGCCAGGTCGAGCAGGATCTCCTCGGCCCTGGCGCAGTCCTCATCGTCCAGGCGGGTCACGGCAGCGGCCACGGTGGCGGCGTACCCGTACGACAGGTCCCCGGCCGCGAGACGTTGAGCGACTTGGGGAAGGCGGTGGCGCTCGCGGGCGAGCGCGATGCGTTCCTTGGCGCGGGCCTCTCGCATGCCCAGCCGCGTCCGCAGCCAGCTTCGTACCGACGGGTACCCCCAGCGGCGCATCTCACCCGAGGCGTCCACCCGCCCGATCAGCCCGGCCAGGACGCTTTCGTGCAGGTCGGTCGCGCGGGCGAGGGTCTCGGCGTCCCGCATGCACACCGCCGGAGAGCCGGGTCCAGGACGCTGGGCGAGTTCGGACGCGATCGCAGCCGCCGCGTCCACCAGCTCACTGGTGGACATCGACGCCGGATCGAACCCACTCGAACACATAACCCAATGTTATCGAACATGCACAGTGGGTGCGCACGTTTCAGGTGAAGGTAAGCATGAAGTATCTCTCCGGATTTACTTGGTCTCGGTCCGTGGTTTTCCGCGTCGGCGTGCCGGTCTCGCCGCACTGCACGGTGGAGTGAACGATCCGTCGGGCCGGTCGTGGAGGCGTCACGCAGATAGCTGGTGAGCCGGACGATGTTGTCCACGGTCATCGCCCATCGTCCCGGAGAGGAAGAGCAGTCGCTGCGCGTTGCGGACCTCCATGGCGTGCATAGTCGTCGGTGGTGGCATAGACGCCGTTGGCCGGGTCATGTGTCACGGTCTCGATACGTGAGTCCTCGGTCATGAGGGCAGATGGCAGATGGCAGATGGCAGATCAGGGCAGATCTTGATCAGGGCTGTTTCTGGTGAATGGTGATGAGTTGTCGCGTCCGTACCCGTCATACCTGCGACGGGACATGACGAGACGGAGGGATGACGTGATGGGTGCGGACACGCGACCGGAGGAGCTGGGCGTGGGCGGTCTGGGCGTGGGCGGGCTGGGCGAGGTCGGGGAGCCGGCGTTCTCGGGGCTGGCGGAACGGCACCGGCGGGAGCTGCACGTGCACTGCTACCGGATGCTCGGGTCGTTCGAGGACGCCGAGGACACGGTGCAGGAGACGTTCCTGCGCGCCTGGCGGCGGCGGGACACCTTCGAGGGACGGTCGACGTTCCGGGCGTGGCTGTACCGGATCGCCACCAACGCCTGCCTGGACCTGCTCGCCAAGCGCCGCCCGGAGCCCGCGACCGGCGGCGAGGTGCGGTGGCTGCAGCCCTACCCGGACCGGCTGCTCGACGAGGTGCCCGCGGGCGACGCGGACGAGCCGGAGACCGTCGCCGCCGCGCGGGAGACGATCGAGCTGGCGTACCTGGTCGCGGTCCAGCATCTCGCGCCGCGTCCGCGGGCCGTGCTGATCCTGCGGGACGTCCTCGGCTGGCCGGCGAAGGACGTCGCCGAGCTCCTCGGGGACTCCGTCAACTCGGTGAACAGCGCCCTGCAGCGGGCCCGGGCCGGCATGCGCGAGCACCTGCCCGCCGAGCGGCAGGACTGGACCGGCGGCGAGGAGGACGCCCAGGCGCGCGAGGTGGTGCGCCGCTATACCGACGCCAGCCTGGCCACCGACGTCGACGGGCTCGCCGCACTGCTGCGCGACGACGTCCGGTGCTCGATGCCGCCCACGCCGGGCCTGTACGTCGGCCGCGACGCGGTGGTGAACGACTGGGTCGAGAGCGGCTTCGAGGGCATGACGGGCCTGCGCGCCGTCCCCACCTCCGTGAACCGGCAGCCCGCCGTCGCCTTCTACCAGTGGCGGGAGCGCGAGGGCGCGTACCTGCCGCTGACGATCGACGTCCTGCGCGTCACCGGTGGGGCGATCACCGAGATCGTCACGTTCCACGACGACCGGTTCCCGCGGCTCGGGCTGCCCGAGCGCCTCCCGGCGGACGGCACGGAGTAGTCCGGTGCGGACGCTCGCACTGCGCGGTGGTGAGCGTGCCGCGGTGGACGCTGCCGAATGGTCCGACGCGTTCGGCGTCGTCACCCGCGGGCGCGTGCAACTGGAGCTGCGCGACGGCGAACCCGGGCCGGTCCTCGGACGCGACGCCGGGTTCTGGCTCCGCGGCACCGGCGTCCGCGCCCTGCGCAACCCCGGCCGCCGCACGGCGAGGGTGCGCATCATCACGCCCAGGCACGCCACATGCCGGTCAGCACACCCCTGCGCCGGTCACCGAACGATGGAGGACGACATGAACAGCACGAATGACACCGCCGGGACCGTCGCAGGCGCGGCACCGGCCCGGATCGGCCACACCCGCCGGCTCCTCGCCGTCGCTGCGGCGGTGATGATCCCGACCCTGGCGTGGGGCCTCCGCACCCGGAGCGGTTGACGATCCCGCCAAGGCTCGGGAACTGAGACGTCAAGCCGGTTGTGGACGCGGTGCCAGGATTCGGCCTTCGCCCCGTCAGGGCTTGCGGGCCACCGCGGCCAGGCCTGTACCGGGGATGGGCTCGGTGGAGCCGATGTCGTTCTCCCGCAGCGGCCGCCAGGTGTACGGCGGGACGAGTCCCGGCTCGACCAGCTCCAGGCCGTCGAAGAACCCGCGGATCTGCTCGGGGCTCCGCAGCCGGTACGGGATCGCACCGGACTCGGCGTAGGCCCGCATGGATTCCACGAACGGCGGGTGGGTGTCGTCGGCTTCCACGATGGCGAGGTAGGAACCGGACGGCAGCGCGTCGACGAGGGTGGCGACGATGTCGCGGGCCCGCTCGTAGGGGTCGATGTGGCCGAGGATCCCCATCAGCATCAGCGCGATAGGCCGGTCGAAGTCCAGCTTCTGCCGCGCTGCCTGCAGGATCTCGTCCGGCTTGTTCAGGTCGGCGTCCACGTAGGTGGTCGCGCCCTCCGGCGTGCTGGTGAGCAGCGCGTGGGCGTGGGCGAGGACCAACGGGTCGTTGTCCATGTAGACGATGTGGGACTCGGGCGCGACGCGCTGCGCCACCTCGTGGGTGTTGTCGGCCGTCGGCAGCCCGGTGCCGACATCCAGGAACTGGCGGATCCCGGCCTCGGCCACGAGATAGTGGACCGCGCGTCCGGTGAACTGGCGGGTCATCCTCGCCGACTGCACGAACCCGGGAAAGATCTGCTCGACCGTCCTGCCCATCTCCCGGTCGACCTCGTAATTGTCCTTGCCGCCCAGCCAGTAGTTCCAGATGCGGGCCGAGTGCGGCACGGTCGTATCGATTGTGGCGGGTTGCTGCGCGTCGTCCATGTCTCCCAGTCCCGTTTCTCGCCAGGGCCGCAGGGCCTTAAAGATCTACAGTTTCGACCCTACGCCGTCCGGCCGGAATGCGAGAGGCGATCGGGGTTGGGCCGTGGGGGGCTAAGGCGAGATAAAGATCTTGAAATTGGTCGGTGGTGGGGGTGCGGTTCGGATCGTGCGGGGTAGGCGCACCTGGCGTCAGGCCGATACGAACTCACGGGAAGGTGAGCCTGGTGGCGTTCAACCCGCTCGAACACCGCGGTATCCCGCTGGAAGACCAACTCCGCAACTGGGGCCAGCTGGACGTCGCGCCCGTCGATCCCGACCATGCCGATCCCTACACCCGGTGCCGCATCATCGCGATGAACGGCATCGAGGTGGAGGCGATCATGTTCAGCCACCACTTCAACCGGGTCTGCCCGGATCCGGAGGTCAAGCAGCAGCTCGCGCAGGTCCGCTACATCGAGCAGCAGCAGCAGAAGGTCGTCAACTGGCTGCTGCCCGGGCAGGCGTCGGTGCTGGAGACCACGATCGCCTATGAGCAGGTCGCGGTCGACCTGACCGGCTGGGTGGCGCGGCAGGAACCCGACCCGTATCTCAAGAAGGCCTACCAGTTCGGGCTGCTGGAGGACTTCGACCACCTGTACCGGTACGCCAACCTGTACGAGATGATCGAGCACCGCAAGGCGGAGAAGATCATCGATCAGCTCACCGAGGCGATGCCGGGACGGCCCACGCGGCTGCATCACCGCCACCCGGTCGACAATGTCCGCGAGCCCTACGACCGTGAGGCCGCCGCGCCGATCTCGAAGCTGCACGCGCTGACGATCATGTCGGCCGAGCAGCAGACGATGAACTTCTACATGAACGTCGGCCCGATGTACATGGAGCCGATCGCCCGGCAGCTCTACCAGGAGATCGGGCTGGTGGAGGAGGAGCACGTCACCCACTACGAGTCGCTGGTCGACCCGGGGGAGACGTGGTGGGAGCGGCTGGTCAACCACGAGTACAACGAGTGCTACCTGTACTACTCGTTCATGCAGACCGAGACCGACCCGCGCGTCAAGGGGATCTGGGAGCTGCACCTGAACATGGAGCTGGAGCACCTCCGCGTCGCGTGCGACCTGATGCGCCGCCACGACGGCCGCGACCCCGAACAGGTCCTGGCGCCGTCGCTGCCCGAGCCGGTCACCTTCGAGCCGAACAAGGAGCTCGTCCGCGAGCTGCTGGCCACCCAGATCGACTGGACGACGCTGGGCACCGGCTACGTCCAGGAGGCCCACCGCCGGTTCGAGGAGTACCAGGACAAGATCAACGCCGAGCGGCCGCCCAGCGACCAGGTGATGGAGGACCACCAGCACAAGTTCGGCGAGGAGTACCGCCTGGAGACCGAAGGGCCCCATCCCGTTCCGAGCCTGCGCCGGGACCGGTACCAGTAACCGGACCCTCGGGTACGTCGGGTACGTCGGGTACGTCGGGAGATCAAGTAGTCGGGACATCAGACGTAGTGGGGAAGACGCTGTGAGCAGTACTACGACGCAATACTCGTCCACCAGTGATCTGATCGACCTGCTGAAGGCGCAGCACGGCCAGATCCGCGACCTGTTCGATCAGGTGATGAACTCCGAAGGGCAGGAGCGCAAGGAGGCGTTCCGGGCGCTGGTGCGGCTGCTGGCCGTGCACGAAACCGCCGAAGAGGAGATCGTCCATCCGGTGGCCCGGAGCCTGCCCGGCGGCGACGGCATCGTGGACGACCGTCTCGCCGAGGAACGCCAGGCCAAGGAACTGCTGTCCGAACTGGACGGCATGGACACGGACGACCCGGCGTTCCTCAAGACGCTCGACAAGCTGCGCATGGACGTGCTGACCCACGCCCGCGCCGAGGAACGCTACGAGTTCGACCGGCTCGGCGCCCAGTTCAGCCCGGCCCAGCTCAAGGGCTTCGCCGCCGCGGTTCGTGCCGCCGAGGCGATCGCCCCCACCCGCCCACACCCCGGCACCGAGAGCGCGACCAAGAACATGCTCGTCGGCCCGCCCGCCGCGATGATGGACCGCGTCCGCGACATAATCCGCGACGCCCGCGGCAAGGGCTGACCGCGCAGGCCCCGCAGGCCGCCGGGCCCCCGGAGGCGGGAGAGCCGGGCTTGCCGGCTCAGCGCAGTTGCTGGATGCGGATCAGGTTGCCCGCGGGGTCGCGGAAGGCGCAGTCGCGGACGCCGTACGGTTGCTCGGTCGGTTCCTGGACGACTTCGGCGTCGCCGGCCTGGACCTTCTCGAAGGTGTCGTCGAGGTCGTGGGTGGCCAGCAGGATCCAGCCGTAGGTGCCCTTGGCCATCATCTCCGTGATGGTGCGGCGTTCGTCGTCGGTGATGCCGGGATCGGCGGCCGGGGGCGCCAGGAGGATCGACGTGCCGGGCTGGCCGGCGGGGCCGACGGTGATCCAGCGCATCGTGCCCTTTCCGACGTCGCTGCGGACTTCGAAGCCCAGGGTGTCGCGGTAGAAGGCCAGGGACGCCTCCGGGTCGTCGTGCGGAAGAACGGTGGTGTGAATGCTGAGGTCCATGACGATCACGCTAGTTGCGGCTCGGCAATCGGCGCTTCTCGATTCCTGACCGGCCGGGTCACCTGTTTCGCGACGCACGGCGGCATTCCCGCCCTCGCGCGCGCGGCCCGGCGCCGGTACACGGAGGGTGGTATACCGACCAGTTCGGTGAAGCGCGTGCTGAAGGTGCCCAGCGACTGGCAGCCGACCTCGAAGCAGACGTCGGTGACGCTGAGGTCGCCGCGGCGCAGCAGCGCCATCGCCCGCTCGATGCGCCGCGTCATCAGGTAGGAGTACGGCGACTCGCCGTAGGCCTGGCGGAACCGGCGGCTGAGGTGCCCGGACGACATGTTCACGCCGCGGGCGAGGGCCTCCACGTCCAGCGGCCGCGCGTACTCGCGGTCGATCCGGTCGCGGACGCGGCGCAGCCGCGCGAGGTCGCTCTGGCGCTGCGCCGCGGTGAGGGCGCGGCCCCACGAGGGGTGGCACACGGGGATGACTCCGTTCTTCGATGTCCGCGGCCGGGCGAGCCGGCCGCAGGCGGGTCGGGGGCCACGGCCGCGGGCGGGTCAGGGGTGCGGCCGCGAGCGGGTCAAAGGGTCGCGGTCTCCGATGCGGTCTCCCACACGAACCCGTCCGGGTCGGTGAAGGACTCGGCGTCGGTGCCGATCATGAGGCGGTGCGATCCGGTGCCGTCCGGAGTGACGCCGGCGTCCTTGGCGAGGGCCTTGCGCCCGTAGAGCGCCAGCTTGACGGGGCTCGACGAGGCGGCGAACTCGACGTACTTGCGGCCGAAGCTCTTCGCCACGGTGAGGCCGCGGTCGACGTAGAACCGCTTGGTCGCGGCCACGTCCGCGACGCCCAGCAGGAGCACGACGTCGTCGATCTCCCGGGTCGCCGGGCCGGCGTCCTTCTTGTTCGAGGTCGCGACCTTCCAGATCGCCCCGTCCGGGGCCTGCACGACACCGCCGTAGCCCCAGAACGACTTCGCGGCGGGCTTCAGGGTGGTGGCGCCGGCGTCGAGGGCGGCGTCGATGAGGGCGTTGACGTTTCCGGGCTGGGACGCCGTGAGAGACATCGTGAAGCCGCGGAATCCGGTCGTCGGCGCGTCCGAGGCCCGCAGGAGCACCTGAGTGTCCAGACCGAAGGCGGTGGTGTAGAAGCTGCGGGCGGCGTCGAGGTCGGACGCCTCAAGGGTGATGGATTCGATGGAAGTCATGACGGTGACGCTAGGCGCGGCTCCATGGGCGGCGCTTCTCGATTCCTGACCGGTTTGTCCCGGTGGTGACGCGGCCGGGCCCGGGTGATCGGTGCGCGGACGGTTTCGGGGGGTGTCGGGGGGAAGAGAGCGGACGAGTGAAGTCGTGCCTTGGGGGAGGCGTTATGAGCATGCCGCACAGGGCGGTGCGTCGGCTGGAGAAGGCGGAGGCCCTGGACAGGGTCGCCAAGCCGGTCAGTTCCGTGGCTCAGAAGGTGGTCCGGCCACGGTTCGTCCGGAATCTGCTCAGCGGGACCAATATCGGGCATCCGCTGCATCCGCCGCTCACCGATGTGCCGATCGGTGCGTGGACCATGGCCGGGCTCCTGGACGCCGTGGGGGGATGCGACGCCGAACCGGCGGCCGACCTGCTGGTGACGGCCGGGGTGGTCGCGGCCGTGCCCACCGCCGTCACCGGGATGAACGACTGGTCCGACACGCTCGGGGCCGAGCGGCGGGTGGGGCTGGTCCACGCCACCGTGAACAGCGCGGCACTGACGCTGTACGCGGCGTCCCTCGCCGCGCGGGTCCGCGGTCACCGCGGCAAGGGGAAGGCCCTGGGGTTCGCGGGGCTCGGCGTGATGGCGATCAGCGCCTACCTCGGCGGTCACCTGACGTTCGTCAAGGGCGTCAACGTCAACCGCACCGCCTGGCAGCAGGGCCCGGAAGAGTGGACGCCGGTGCTGGCGGCGGCCGAACTGCCCGAGGGCGAGCACCGCACGGCGGACGCGGACGGCGTCCGGGTCCTGCTCCACCGGACGGACGGAAAGGTGCACGCCCTGGCCGCGACCTGCAGCCACATGGGCGGCCCGCTGGGCGAGGGGACGTTCGAGGAGGGCTGCGTCACCTGTCCGTGGCACGGCAGCACGTTCCGGTTCGCCGACGGCGGCATCGTCCGCGGCCCGGCCAGCACACCGCAGCCCTGCTACGAGGCACGGATCCAGAACGGACGCATCGAGGTTCGCGTCCCACCGGCGGGCACCCACGCCGACGCATCCGAGGACCGTGCCCACCGGCCGCGGCGCCGCCCGATCACACGAGCCCCCGCCACGTGACACCGCCTCCGACGCGGGCGTTCACGATCGGGACGGTATCGGGGACGGTCGGCGTTGCGAGCTCGGTGTCATCGCTGCCGTCCGGTCTCCGGGCCGGACCGTCCGGTTCGGGATGAGGGGAGGAACAGTGCGACGGTGGCGCCGAGTACGGCCATCGCGGCGCAGCTGAGAAGTGCGGTGCCGGCCGCGTCGCTGAACGTCGCTTCGGCCAGTTCGCGCAGGTGGTGCGCGTCCGGTCCGGTGATGTGCGCGGCGGGGTCGCCGCTGACTTGGCTGCCGGTCAGACCGGTCTCCGTGTGGCGGGCGTCGGTGACGAAACGGTTCTGCCAGACGCCGGAGACCACGGCTACTCCGGCGGTGATTCCCAGCAGGTAGCCGACATAGGAGATGTTGCGTCCTGTGATCGTGTGCGTGGCCGGAACGTCCTTGAGGGCGGTGGTGGCGGTGGGGTCCTCTTGGAGTCCGAATCCCGCGCCGGCGACGGCCAGTGGGGCGAGGAAGAACAGCCAGCCGGAACCCGGCGATGCGAACGTGACCCAGAAGGTGCCCGCCGCGATGAGCAGGAAGCCGGGGATCACCAGCAGCCGGACGTCGACCCTGCCGGTGAGCGATTCGGAGACGGGCGCCACGATGACCGCGCCGACGATGATCGACATCAGCAGGGCACCGGCTGCGAGAGCCGAGTAGCCGTGCTGGACCTGCAGGACGTGTGACAGGGCGAAGAACAAGCCGAGGCTGGCGAACTCGCCGATCCCGCGGGCGAGGTTGCCGAGGCGGAACCGCCGTGACTTCAGCAGGGTGCGAGGCACGAACGGGTCGTCGGCGCGTCGCTCGTTGAGGACGAAGAGGCCCAGGAGCGCGATCCCGGCGGTGGCGAAGCTGATGATGAGCGGGGAATCCCAGCCGAACCGGGTGCCCTCGATGACGGTGAAGGCCAGGGCGAACACGGCGAGGCCCCCGAGGAGGGCGCCGGGGACGTTGGGGGAGCGTGGGGGACCGCCTTCCCATGACGCCGGGATCAGCCTGCTGCCCGCGACGAGCACGGCCGCGCCGGTGAGCACGTTCAGGTAGAACATGAACTCCCAGGACAGGCCCCAGGTGATGAGCCCGCTGACGACGGGCGCGGTGAGCGCGGCGACGGCGAACGCCGCCCTGTGCGCCGTGGCCGCGCGTTCTCCGGCCCGCCCTGCGAAGGCCGTCTTCATCAGGGCGAAGGCCGCCGGTTCGGCCATCGCCGCGCCGAGCCCCTCGACCGCGCGTGCGGCCACCAGGACTTCGATCGACGGAGCGAGGGCGCACGTCAGAGACGCCGCCGTGAAGATCGCCATGCCGGGGAGGAGCAACCGGCGGTGTCCATGCCCGCCGGCGAGCCGGGCTGCGGGAAGCAGGAACACCGCGAACGTCAGGATGAAAGCGCCGTACGCCCACGTCGCCATGTCGAGCGCTCCGCCGAGGTCCCCCAAGATCGCGGTCAGGGGGATGACCATGCCGGCGGTGTCGAACACCACGATGAACGTGCTCAGCAGGAGGACGGCGAGGAGGCCGTTTCCGGGGCGCGGTGCCTGATCCGGCTCAGCGTCCTTGCCGTCCTGCGCTGTCATGCCGAGGATTCCACCGGTGTTGCCTCGAAGGGGATGGGTGTGGTTTCAGCATGCTGGGTGGTTCGCCGGGGTGCAAGGGGCGCGGAACGCGGCCGTGCGGGCGGGCGGTTCAGGTCGCCGCTCGGCGGGCGGCGTCGAAGGGGGCGCGGTCGAAGAGGAACCGGCTGTAGGTGATCTTGCCGTTCTTGACGGTGACGCATTCGGCGCCCGGCGCTCGTTTCACCGGGATCGTCTCGGTGTCGTACATGAGCAGGGCGGTCTCGTCGTCGCCGTAGGCCGCGATCATTTCCGCGTGGACGAGTATCTCCACGAACGGGCCCATGAACGCGCGGTACGCGGCGGCGCCCTCGATCCGCCCGGCCGGGGCGTCGCAGACGATGTCGTCGGCGATGTAGGTCATGGCTCGTTCGAAGTCCTTGCCGGTCCACGCGTCGTGGTACGCCAGCGCTGTCTTCAGGGCGGAGCTGTCCATCGGTGTTCCTCTCTGATGTTCCATGGCGTGGTACCGATGTGAGTTGAGACACCGGTGTCGGCCCGAACCTCGCCGTCACCCGCTTCCTCGACGGCGAGGTGCTCTCCCGGTCCGGGCTCCCCGCGACGCTCACCCTGCATGCTCAGGGCCGGCGGGACTCCGGCAGGCCGGCTGGTCGATGATCTGTGCGGCCTCCTTGCGCGTCGGTCAGGCGCCATGCCCGAGGACGTCTTGGGGCCCGGTCGTTTTCAGGGGTTCGTCTCAGGGCGCGTCGATGGTGTTCTGAGGCGTTTGGTGTTCGAGAGGCGTTTGGGGGCTGACAGGCGCCAGGCTTCGGTGACGAGTTCGGCCAGCTCCTCCGGGTCGACCTTGGCGAGGTCGATCTCGATCCAGGCGAAGCGGCCGCCCGCCCAGGAGGGGGCGAAGACTTCGGGGGCCTCGGCGACCAGGGCGGCCTGTTCTTCGCGGGTGGCCTTGAGCATGAGGGTCTCTTCCGCCTCGTTGAGGTAGCAGAAGCCCTTGTCGCGTACCCGGAAGCCGGTCAGCTTCGGATGCCGGTCGTTCTGCGTCACCTCCGGCAGCCCGAGCACGATGGTCAGGAACTCCTCAACGCTCATACCCGAGGTGTACCAGGCACGTCGGACGATTCGGCAGGGACGAATAGTAAACAAGTACACTGTTCGCATGGCGAAGCAGTTCGACGGCCCCCCGAGCAGCGGTTACCTGCTGTGGCACGTTTCGCTGCGGTGGCGGGTGGCCATGGACCGCGTGCTCGGGCCGCTGGGGTTGACGCATGCGCAGTACGCCGTGGTCGCGTCGCTCTACAGCATGGAGCAGAGCGGGATACGGCCGAGCCAGCGGCAGCTCGCCGACTACAGCGGGCTGGAGCCCATGTACGTCTCCCGGCTCGCCCGCCAGGTCGAAGGCAACGGGCTGGTGGAACGCAAGGACAACCCCGCCGATCCGCGCGCCGTCCAGGTGACGCTCACGGACAAGGGCGTCGAGACGGTCAGGTCCGCGCTCGCCGTCGTCCGCGAACTGGAGGACCGCTACCTTGAGCCCCTCGGTGGCGCCGACAGTCCGGAGAACCTTGAGCTGAGGCGCCGGCTGCAGGCGCTGCTGGAGCACGCCGACGCGTTGAAGGGCGCGGCGGTGCCCGACCTTCAGCCGGACTCCAGCGGGGATTGAGCCGGCTCCGCCACGCTCGACGATGTGACGAGCGGGAGGGCCGGGTGCCGATGAACGAAGAACAGACCGTCCTGGACGACCTGTGTCGGCGGGCGGCCGAACTCATCGGCGCGACGCGCGGGCCGCTGAAGAGCGTGCGCCTGCGGGCGGGCGAGATGAGCGTCGAGGTCGAATGGCCCGAGGCGCCGGCCACCGGACGCGAGCCGGTGGGGACGGGCGCCGGAGGCGAGCCGGCGGAGGCGGGCGTACGCGCCGGGGAACCCGCACCGGAACGCGAGGACGGCACCTTCGTGGTGCACGCCCCGCTGGTGGGGACGTTCTACCGCGCGCCGTCGCCCGACGCCGGGCCTTTCATCGAGGTCGGCGACAAGGTGGAGGCGGGGCAGCAGGTGGCGATCGTGGAGGCCATGAAGCTGATGAACGCGGTGGCGGCCGAGCAGGCGGGCCGCGTCGTCGAGGTCCTGGTGGAGGATGCCGAGCCGGTCGAGTACGGCCAGCCGCTGTTCGTGCTCGCACCATCCGACTGAGGCGGGCCCGGTGCTCCAATCCGGAAGAATCTCGCGTTCCGAGACTCCGGTGATTAGGGTTCGGGGTATGAGCAAAGGTCTTGAGCCGGGTGAGGGTCTGGAGCCGGGTGGAGGTCTGGAGCCGGGTGAAGGTCTGGAGCCGGGTCATGCCGAGCTGCGCGCGTCCCACGAGGACCGCGATCACGTCGTCGAGCGGCTCAGGGACGCGGCGGGCGACGGCCGCCTGACCGCGCAGGACCTCGACGAACGGCTTGAGGTGGCGTTGACGGCGCGCACGCACGGCGAGCTGCGGGCGCTGCTGCGCGATCTTCCGGCGCCCACCGCACCCGACGTGCCGGAGCTGCTCCGGCTGGAGGCCCGCCAGGGCAACATCGAGCGGGCCGGGAGCTGGGTCGTCCCGCGCCGCCTGGAGGTCGAGGCGCACAGTGGGAACGTGGTCATCGACTTCACCAGGGCCACGCTCGCCCATCCGGTTCTGGACATCGAGGTCACGGTGAGCCACGGCAATGTGCGGCTCATCGTGCCGCCGGAGGTCGAGGTCGACATCGGCAGCGTCACGGTCCGCAGTGGCAACGTGCGGCCGTACCGGGCGCGGGGTGCGACCGGTGCCCCGGCCCGGCTCCGTGTCGGTGTCACGGGCAGTGTCCGGCATGGGAACGTCATCGTGCGGGGGCCGCGCAGGAGCTTCCTGGAGTGGCTGCTGCGCCGGCCGGCGCGTTCCCGGCCCGCGCTGCTGCCCTGAGCCGACGGCCCGCGCCCGGTGCCGAACCGGTGTTCACGAACCGGTGGTCAACGGTGGGTGTTCAGCCGGTGATGTGGCGGGCGGCGGACGTGTTCTGTTCGCGTAGCCAGCCGAGGACGAGCGCGAGTTCGTCGTCGGACAGGCCGTCCGTGCGTGCCGCGAGCCTGGCGGCCCGGTCGAGGTGGGCGAGGAGCGCGGCCAGGTTCTCCGGGACGGGTTCGAGGATGACGCGGCGCCCGTCGTCGGGGTCCCGGGTGCGGCGGGCCAGGCCGGCGTCCTCCAGGCGGTCGGCGACGCCGGTGACCGCGCCGCCGGTCGTGACGCTCAGCAGCCGGGCGAGGGCGCCGGGGGTGCGCGGGCCGTCGAGCGCCAGTGCGGCGCCGCCCAGCGCGTCTTTCAGGGACAGTCCCAGCCGGTCGGCGAGGGCCTGGTAGAGCAGCACGCTCCACAGAGTGTGCCGGATGATCTCGGTGCGCATGTCCCTGCACATGTCCTCGTACCCGGGGCGAGCCATCACCTTGCTTCCCTCCCTTGTAGAGGAACACTAAATATGAGTAACTCTACTTTAGAGATTACTGTCTGAGGGTGGCGGTGGCTCGCTTCGGCAGGGTGCGGCTCCTACTCCTCCTTCTCGCGCTTGAGCTGCTGCTCGAGCTCCAGGAGGAGGCGGCGCTCCGTGTCGGGCAGATCGTTGAAGGGCGTGACCTTCTCCGGGGACGCCCGCAGCGGCCCCCCGCGTCGAGCGCGCCCCGCCGCCCGGGCGGTGGACTCGGCGGACGCGGCCCGCACCGCGGCTATCAGCTCGGCCGTCGGCCAGGCGTGCGTCCCGCAGTACATCAGGCCGACGAAGAGGTGACTCATGATTCGTCGCAGCACCGCGACCGTGCGGCTTGTCTTGTGCATACCGGCCCTCCGCCCTCGATCGTGCGTCCGAGCGTCGCCCGGGGCGCTCTCCGGCCGGTCGAGGGCCGCTGGACCGCGGGCGCCGGCGCCGCCGCCGCGCGGGCGTGCTCCGCCGGATGACGGTGAAATGACCGGCCAGCGCCGTTTCGGACAACATTTCGTTTCCGGCAGATTTCGTCCTGGCCGATTAGCATTAGTTGCCGAAAGTCTCGGGTTTACCGGAGTCTGTCATGGTCGGTCCAGATCCGGCCATACAAGCGCGGTGCATTGTTAACTACGATCGAGCGGTCGATGAATCACACTGGGGGTTCAGTTGTCAATGATCGCCAGGCTTACCGGCAAGACCGCGCCGCAGGTAGCGCGCTGGAATATATCTGGTGCCAGCTATTGGGTCGCAGATGGCTTCGCCTGGTCGCTGCGCGAGCAATCTTCGAGTGCACCCCAAGGCGCCGCTGTGCATGGTGTGGCGGTCATTGAGGCAGGCGGCCGCCAGGCCGGCGATTCCTGGGAACGCACTGAGTAGCCGCCTAGTCGCATGATGTGCGACGTGGACTGATAAGCCTATGGAGTGATCGTCTTGAAATCAAGGGTGCTCCGCTTCTTTTCTGAGTGAGATATCTATGGCCAGTCGTATAGGCGGTGACTTATTGCCTGATTCACTGATCGCGCTGACAATCCTTGCGTGTTGATCGTTCTGGGGTTAGAGGGTGTCCATGATGAACGGGATCAGGAGGTGAATGGCGCATGCATTTTCGGATTCTCGGCCCAATGTGGGTGGCCAGTGGCGGGGTGGAGATAACTCCGACCGCGCCCAAGGTGCGGCAAGTGCTCGCGTTCCTGCTGGTGCGGTCCGGAAAGCTCGTCCAGGTGGGTGAACTGATCGATGAGCTGTGGGGGGAGGAGCCGCCCAACAGTGCGATGACGACCCTGCAGACGTACATATACAAGCTGCGGAAGGACGTGCTGGAGCACTGTCCCTCGGCCGAGCTGCACACGAGGATCTCCGGGTACCTGCTCGACGTCCCCGCCGAGCTGGGCGACCTGCTCCGGTTCGAGCGCCTGGCTCAGGAGGGACGAGCGGCGCTTGAGGAGGGGGACGCGGCCAGCGCCTCGACCCTGCTGTCGGAGGCCCTGACCGTGTGGCGCGGTCCGGCGCTCGCCGACGTCTCCGTCGGGGACATCCTGTCGGCCCATGTGACACGCCTTGAAGAGGAGCGACTGCGCGTCCTGGAACAGCGGATCACCGCCGACCTCGAACTGGGGCGGCACCAGCAGCTGGTGAGCGAGCTGAAGATGCTGGTGTCCGAGCAGCCGCTGAACGAGCGCTTCCACGGTCATCTGATGGTCGCGCTCGACCGGTCGGGGCGCCGCTACGAGGCGCTTGAGGTGTATCAGGGGTTGCGCCGGATGCTCGTCGACGAACTCGGCATGGAGCCCTCGGCGACGGTGCAGCGGTTGCACCTGACCCTGCTCAACTCCGAGGAGGCGGAGGAGCCGGAGGACAGGGCGCCTTCCGGACCGTCCGCGGTGGTGGCGGTGTCGTCCGGTTCGCTGCCGTCACCGGCGCAGCTCCCCGCGGACATCCCGGACTTCATCGGCAGGGCGGACGTACTGGAGAGCGTCTGCACCGGCCTGCTCGCCGCGGGAAGGGAGGGCACGGCCGGCCGGACGGTGTGCGTGTCCGGCATGCCCGGCGCCGGGAAGACCACCCTGGCGTTGCGCACGGGTCACGCGATCCGCGCCGAGTTCCCCGACGGCCAGCTGTACGCCGACCTCCGCGGCACCGCCGAGCATCCCGCCGACCCGCGCCCGATCCTGGAGGGCTTCCTCCGCGCGGTCGGGGTGCCGGCCCGGGAGATGCCGGACGGTCTGGAGGAGCGCTCCAACCTCTTCCGCACCTGGACGATGGGCCGCCGGATCCTGGTGGTGCTCGACGACGCGTCCTCGGTTCCGCAGGTCGCGCCGCTGATGCCGGCGTCGCCGGGCAGCTCGGTCCTCGTCACCAGCCGGTGGGGCCTGTACAGCCTGCCCGGGGTACGGCACGTGCTGCTGGAGGAGATGCCCGAGGAGGAGGCGGTCGAGCTGATCGAGGCCGCGAGCGGACGGCGGTACGCGGGTTCCGAGCGGCGCTTCGCGGAGCGGGCCGCCGCACTGTGCGGCCGACTGCCGGTCGCGATGCGCAGCCTGGGCTCCCGGCTGGCGGCCACCCGCAACTGGCCGATCGGCAAGCTGGTCAAGCGGCTGGAGCCGGACGCCGGGCGGCTGGACCTGCTCGCCTTCGCCGACCTGGACGTCCGGTCCCGCTACGCGGCCAGCTACCTGCGCCTGGAACCGCAGGACCGCAGCATCTTCCGGCTGGTCAGCCTGCTGCCGCCCACGGAGTTCACCGCCGACGTCGCCGCCCGGCTGGTCGGCTCCGGAACCGATCTGGTGGAGGCCAAGCTCGTCCGGCTGGCGAGCTGCAACCTGCTGTCGGTGGCCGACGCCAGCGCCGGCGAGATCCGCTACCGGATGCACGAGCTGATCCGCCTCTACGCCCGCGAACGCCTCGACCAGGACTTCCTGGAGCCGATGCGCGCGCAGGCCCACACCGAGGGCATCCCCCTCGGCCGGTCGCTGCCCGGCCCGCGAGCGGGTGAGGTCCCCGCGCTCGAGGCCGGCGAGCCGCAGCGCGGGGACGGCCACGAGCCGCCCCGCGACGACGGCTACGAGCAGCAGCTGCGCCGGCGGCTCCAGCGCAACGGGGAGCCGCGGTCCCATCACGCCAACGGGCTGGCCGGCCAGGGCGCCGGGTAGCCGGCCGGGCGCCCGCCGATCGGGCGCCCGCCGATCGTGACTCGAGCTGTATCCGGCCCTGCCTCCAAGCCGGATCCAGCGGGGTTCAAGTCCTCACCGCGACAGTGGCCGTATCGGCTCCGGAAAGGTGAGGACAGTGTCCAGATTCACGGTGGATGACATCAGAAGGATCCTGCGGGACTGCGCGGGCGAGCCGGACTCCGTCAGCCTGGAGGACGACATCGGCGCCATCAGCTTCGAGCAGATGGGCTACGACTCGCTGGCCGTGCTGGAGATGGCGGCGCGGATCCAGCAGGAATTCCTGGTGGCAATTCCCGACGAGACCGTCTCCGAGCTCCCCACCCCCGACGCCGTCGTCGGCTATGTCGGTCCCCGCCTCGCCGCGTGAGCGCCGGGCCGGCGACGCTCTCGGCCGGGTGCACGTCCTGGTCTACGCGAGCGCGCCGGGCGGCGACGCGCGGGCGGTCGAGGAGGCTTACCACACGATCAGCCGTGATCTCGAAGGAACGCCCGGGCTGCTGGGCAACGTCCTGCTCCGGTCGCTGGCCGACCCGGGTTCCTTCGCGGTGATGAGCGAATGGCGCGACGCGGCGGCGTTCCGCGAGTGGGAGAGGACGGCCTCCCACCGCGACACGACGGCCCCGCTGCGCCCCCTGCAGAACGCCGCCGCCGGTGCGGCCGCGACGTTCGGCGTGTACGAGGTGGTCGCCGCCTACTGAGCCCATCCGCCTACTGAGCCCATCCGCCTACTGAGCCCATCCGCGACCTGGGCGGCCTTCCCGGGTGGCCGGGGACACCAGCCGTCCTCAAGCGGGCCGGGGCACGGTGTGGCCGATCCGATCAAGAACCCATCTGGAGGGCCGCTCATTGGACGGGATGCTGAAGCGACGGGACGCGCTGAAACTGGGCGCGGTCGGTGTCACGGGACTGGCCGTGCCGGGCGGCCTCGGAGCGGCCTCCCTGCGCCGGATCCGCGAGACGGCGGCGCCGGAGGCGTTCTCGGTGCCGCTGGCACTGCCGCACCGGGCGACGCCGGTGCGGCGGACGTGGACGACGGACTACTACGAGATGACCGTCCGGGAGGCCGAGGCCCAGATCCTGCCCGGCGTCCAGACGAAGATCATGGGGTATGACGGCCGGTTCCCCGGCCCGGTCGTCCACGCCCTGAAGGGCCGCCGGGTCGTGATCCGGCAGACGAACGCCCTGGACATGCCCACCAACGTGCACCTGCACGGCGGCCACAACCCGGTGAGCAGCGACGGCTATCCGTCCGACCTGATCGAACCCGGCGCGTCCCGCGACTACGAGTACCCGAACGAGCAGCCCGCGGCGACCCTCTGGTACCACGACCACACGCACCACATGTCCGCCGACATGATCTTCCGCGGCCTGTCGGGGACGTACATCATCACCGACCCGGCGGAGCTGCGGCTCGGGCTGCCCGCCGGCCGCCACGACGTCCCGATCACCCTGCGCGACATCCGGTTCGACGACGCGGGGCAGATCCTCTTCGAGATGGACGACTTCCAGTTCCGCAACACGGTCCTGGTCAACGGGCGTCCGCAGCCGTACTTCGAGGTTTCCGCGCGCAAGTACCGGCTGCGCCTCATCAACACCTCCAACCTGCGGTTCTTCTCCCTGGGGCTGAGCACGGGCACGGAGATGACCGTCGTGGCGTCCGACGGCGGGCTGCTGCCGGCGCCGCGTCCGGTCACGAACGTCATGCTGTCGCCGGGCGAGCGCGCCGACGTGGTCGTCGACTTCGGCGCCCACGACCCCGGGACCCGGATCGTGCTCGTCAACGAGTTCGGGACGGACGACGCGACGCGCAACATCATGCGGTTCGACGTCGGGCGGCGGGTCTGGGACCCCAGCCGGATCCCGGTGTCGCCGGTGGACGCCCCCGACCTCGGGGAGGCCCAGGTGACACGGGACGTGCACTTCGGCTTCGACCCGCAGAAGGGGGGCTGGCTCATCGACGGCAAGACGTTCGACATGGACCGCGTCGACATGAGGATCCGGCGCGGCGACACCGAGATCTGGCGCGTGCACAACACGGGCGCCGGCCCGTCCGTGCCGCACAACATGCACCTGCACGGCACGTCGTTCGAGGTGCTGGACCGCGACGGGCAGGCGGTGGCGGCCCACGAGACCGGGCCGAAGGACACCGTGTACGTCGGCCACGGCAGCACCGTCCGCATCAAGGTCCGGTACGACCGCCACCTGGGCCGCTACCTGTACCACTGCCACCTGATCGACCACTCGTCGATGGGGATGATGGCGCAGGCGGAGATCGTCTGACGGCGTCTGACGGCGTCTGACGGATATATCGGGATCGGATCGGGGCCGGGATCGGGGACCGGCGGCCGGGCACCGGCGACCGGCGGGCGCGGACCGGGGACACCAGCGGTCCACCAGAGCGGTTCTAGGCCGGGTCGGCAGCATTCGAGCCACCACGACCACGTCCATGGAGGGACACCAGCATGGCTGGACACACCGACAACGAGATCGTCATCAACGCGCCGATGGACCTGGTCTGGGACATGACCAACGACATCGAGTCCTGGCCCGGCCTGTTCAGCGAGTACGCCGCCGCCGAGATCGTGGAGCGGGACGGGGACACGATCCGGTTCCGCCTCTCGCTCCACCCCGACGAGAACGGCACCGTCTGGAGCTGGGTGTCGGAGCGGACGCCCGACCCGCAGACGCGGACCGTCCGGTCCCACCGCGTGGAGACGGGCGTGTTCGAGTACATGAACCTGTTCTGGGAGTACGAGCACGTCGACGGCGGCGTGCGGATGCGCTGGCAGCAGGACTTCACGATGAAGGCCTCCGCCCCGCTGGACGACGAGGGCATGACCGCGCGCCTCAACCGCAACACCGCCGTCCAGATGCGGCGGATCAAGCGGATCGTGGAGGAGGCGGCGGCGCGGGCCGGGGGCGGTGTGCGCCTCGACCACTCGGGCCGGCGCGTCCTGGTCACCGGCGGCACCCGGGGCATCGGCCGGGGCATCGTGCTGGCGTTCGCGCGGGCCGGCGCCACCGTGGTCACCTGTCACCGGACCGACGGGCCGCTGGTGGACAGCCTGGTCAAGGAGCTGAGCGAGACGGACGGCGACCACCGGGTCGTCAAGGCCGACGTCGGCGACGAGGCCGACATCGACCGGCTGATGACGGTGTGCCGCGAGCACCTCGGCACCATCGACGTGATCGTCAACAACGCCGGCAGCATCAGCCACATCCCGTTCGGCGAGCTGGACGTCGCCGAATGGCGCCGGGTGCTGGACGTCAACCTCACCGGAACGTTCCTGGTCGTGCAGAAGGCCCTGCCGATCCTGTCGCCGGGCGCCTCGATCATCAACATCGGTTCCAAGGTGGCCACGGTCGGGATCCCGCTGCGGGCCCACTACACCGCGTCCAAGGCGGGCCTGATCGGGCTGACCCGCTCGCTGTCGAAGGAGCTCGGCCCGAAGGGGTACCGGGTCAACCTCGTCGCGCCGGGGCCGATCGAGACGGAGGAGGAGGTGACGCCGGAGATCCGCGAGCGGTACGAGCGGCTCACCTCGGTGGGCCGGCTCGGGGTGGTCGGCGACGTCGCGGGACCGGTGCTGTTCCTGGCCAGCGACCTGGGCGCCTTCATCACCGGAGAGACGATCAACGTCGACGGAGGTATCTGAGATGCGGGACGAGGCGGGCATCTTCCGCGTCATGCTCCGGATGTGCATTCACCCGGGCATGGAGCGGGAGTTCGAGGACACCTGGCACCGGGTCGGGCACGCGATCACCGAGCATCCCGCGAACATCCGGCAGTGGCTGTCGCGGGAGGACGGGGACGACAACGCCTACTTCGTCGTCAGCGACTGGGTCGACGAGCCGGGGTTCCGCGAGTTCGAGCAGAGCGCGCAGCATCTGGAGCACCGCACCAAACTGCACCCGTTCCGGGCCTCGGCGTCGATGGTGACGATGCAGGTGGTCTTCGAGATGACCGGCCAGGCGACCGCCGCCGAGCCGGTACGGCCGTAACCGGGAGGTGGGGAGAGTGGACCGCAGGGAGATGCTGCGCAAGGGCGGCCGCTGGCTGCCCGCGGCCGGTGCGACCGCCGTGCTGGCCTCCGCGGTGGCCCCGAGCCGGGCGGACGCGCAGACCTGGAACGCGCATCCGCTGGCGGGGACGTGGCTGACGGAGGTCACCGTCGCCGGGTCGGGCCGGCCGCCGGAGAAGGGGATGTTCTCCTTCGGGCAGGACGGCCTCGTGTCCGGCACCGACGCGTCGATGGTCACCGGGTTCGGCACCTGGCGGGCCACCGGCACGCGGACGTTCGAGATCGAGTACCGGCACTACGTGATCGCCGACGGGCAGATCGGCGGGATGGTCGTGGTCGCGATGACCGGGACCGTCACGTCCACCACACGGCTGGAGGAGAGCGGGACGGCGCAGTTCCTCGACCCCGCCGGCAACGTGGTGCTGACCCATGAGGCCACCGCGACCGGGACCCGGTTCGGGTTCCCGCCGTGGAGGCTCGGCTCCTGACGGCACCTCATCGAGGACGAGGCCGGGCGCGAAACCGCGCCCGGCCTCGACGCCTGTCCGCTGCCGGGCGTGGCCTCGACGGCCGCGCGATCTCGCCTCGACGGCGCGTCCGGGCCGCCCAGCCGCTCTCGATCACGCGTCGAGGGCTCCGGCGCAGGGTGCCCGTAGGTGCGGACGCCGCCCGGGTCCGCGGTGGGTGAGCCGAATCGGAGGAAGCCGTGCTCGAGAACGCGCTGATCGTCGTGGGCCTCACGGGGAGCGGGCTCACCGCGGGCGTGCTGCTGGCCGTCGCCATCAGCGTGGTGCCGGCGATGGCGGCGGTGTCGCCGCCGCTGTACGTGCGCTTCCACCAGTTGCTCGGCCGCAACTGGGACCCGACGATGCCCGCGATCGTCCTCACGTCCGCGCTGACGTGCGTCACGCTCGCGGTCGTCGCGGGCGGTGACGGGTCCCGGGTGCTGTTCGGCTGCGCCGCGGCGCTGCTGGTCGCCGTCTCCGGGGTGTCTCACCTGCTGAACGTCCCGCTGAACCGGCAGGTCAAGGGGCTGGACCCGGACGAGCCGCTGCCCGCGGACTGGCGGGACCCCCGCGCGGAGTGGCGCCGGTGGCATCTGCTGCGCACCGGGCTGGCGATCGCCGCCCTGCTGCTGAACGCCCTGGCCGTGGTGGCCTGAACAGTGGTGGCCTGAACAGTGGTGGCCTGAACAGTCGTGGCCTGAACAGAGGAGCGAGCCGATGAGCACTGCGCCGATCAACCCTGCGCCGACGAACCCTGTGCCGACCAACCCTGCGCCGGCCAACCCCGCCGGAAAGCCGGGAAAGAACCATGAGGTCGCGTTCATCGGGCTGGGGGTGATGGGCGCCGGGATGGCGACCCGGCTGCTGGAGACCGGCCGTTCGGTGCGCGTCTACAACCGCACGCCGGAGAAGGCGGCGCCGGTGGTCGAGGCCGGGGCGCGGGCGGCGCGGACGGCGGCCGACGCGGCGCGGGGCGCGGACGTGGTGATCGTCAGCCTCGCCGACGAGGACGCGGTCGAGAAGGTGCTGTTCGGGGACGCGGTCCACGGGCTGGCCCCGGGAACCCCGGTCATCGACACCTCAACCGTCACCCCCGCGTTCGCCCGGGAGGCCGCCGGCCGGCTCGCCGGACTGGGGGCGCGCCGGGTCGAGGCGTGCGTGCTCGGCAACCCGCTGCAGGCCAGGTCCGGCGAGATGCGGGTGATGGCCGCCGGCGACCGGGCGGACGTGGACGCGGTGCAGGACGTCCTTTCCGATCTCGGCCGGGAGGTGCGCTACTTCGGCGGCGCGGGCGCGGCGGCGACGATGAAGCTGGTGCTCAACGTGCTGATCGGCGCCGAGATCGCGGCGCTGGCGGAGGCGGTGTCGCTCGGCGAGAGCGGCGGGCTGGACCGCGACGAGATCCTCGACTGCATCGGCGGCAGCGGGGTCAGCTCGATGGTGATGACGTTCCGCGCCGCCATCATGCGGGAGCGCCGCTACACCCCCGCGGCGTTCCGCAGCAGCCTCATGGCCAAGGACCTGCGGTACGCGATCGAGCTGGCGGACGGCGCCGGGGCGGAGCTCCCGCTGGCCGAACGCGTCCTGGAGATCGTCGCGCGTGCCGTCGAGCGCGGCGACGGCGACCGGGACCTGGCCGTCCTGGCCGAGCACGTCGGCCGCGGCTGACCCCGCCGGGACGTGCCCGCCCGTCCAGCGAGCCTCAAGCGGGCCCGTGTGCGATGAAGACCGACAGAACACCTCGGACATTGGAGGTTCCGATGCCGTACGCAGCGATCCGCTACCGGGTCAAGGTGGGCAGCGAGGACGCCCTGGCGGAGATTTTCGAGGGTTTCCAGCGGGTGGACACCCCGGACATGCGCGATGACAAGGGCGAGGACGTCGGCCGGCTGCTCGGCACCGCGGTCTTCGTCAAGGACGAGTTCATGGTGCGCATCATCCATTACGAGGGCGACTTCATCGCGATCGCCAAGCACATGGCGCGCCAGCAGGGCGTCCACAACCTGGAGGAGAAGCTGGCGCCCTACCTCACGGACCGGAAGGCGGCCTCGTCGCCCGAGGAGTTCCAGGAGAACTTCCGCAACGCCCTGATGCGCTGCGTCTCGGAGCTTTCCGTCGAGACCCATCCGGCCGGGCACTGAGCCGGGCCGGCATCGGCGAAGCAGGGGGCGGAAACGATGAGAACCTCAGCCGCCATCACCGAACCACCCGCCGTCTCCCCCGCGGACGCCGGTGTGGGCGCGGATACGGTACCGCCGGCGCGAGGTCCGCTGATCCCGGCGGGGCCGCGGTTCGCGGTGCTCGGCCCGCTGGAGATCTACGAAGGGCAGCGCGTCCGGACGCCGCGCGCGCACAAGCCGAGGGTGCTGCTGGCGATCCTGCTGGCCCGCCGGGACACCGTCGTCTCGACGGACGCGCTCATCGCCGAGCTGTGGGGCGACCGCCCGCCGCGGACGGCGCTCAAGGCGCTGCGCGTCTACATGACGCAGCTGCGCCAGGTCCTCGCGGGCCTGGGCGCCGCCCCCGGCGCGCGGCCGGCGATCGTGACGCGGTCGCCGGGGTACCGGCTGGAGATCGGCGGCGCCGACCTCGACCTGTCCCGGTTCCGCCGGCTGTGCGATCTCGGCTGGGCCGCGCGGGACGCCGGTGAGCTCGCGGACGCGCTGCGGCACTACCGGAGCGCCACCGCCCTGTGGCGGGGCCCGGCCCTGGCGGACGTCCGGTCGTCTCCGCTGCTGGAGGGGGTCGCGGCCCGCCTCGACGAGTCCCGCGTCACCGCGCTCGAGCGGCGTCTGGAGCTGGAGACCCGGCTCGGCGGCAACGCCGACGTCGTCTCCGACCTGCGCGCTCTCGCGGCGGACCATCCGCTTCGCGAGCGGATCCACTACCAGCTGATGGTCGCGCTGAGCGAGGCGGGACGGCGCGGGGACGCGCTGCAGGTGTTCCGCGAGCTCCGCCGCGACTTCGTCACCGAACTCGGCGTCGAGCCCGGTCCCGATCTGCAGTCGCTGCATCAGGCGATCCTCGCCGCGGACGGGCGCGACCTGCCCCAGTGGGGCGCGTGGGACCGATGACCTGGGACGCCGATTCCGCGCCAACCGAATTACACGGGTCGTTTCGACGGCGTCGTCCCGCCGGAGAAGGGAGAACCATGATTCGCGCCGTGCTCACGATGATGGTGCGCGAAGGCTGCGAGAGCACCTTCGAGGAGGTCTGGAGGAACGCGATGGCCGCCCCTGTCCAGGGCAGCCTCGGCCAGGCCATGATGTGCGACGCCGAGCAGCGCCGGCTGTACGTCATCACCGGCGACTGGGAGAGCCGCGACGCCCTGCGGGCGTTCGAGCGGAGCGCGGGCCGGCGCGCGATGTCCGCCGCGTTCGAGCCGCTCCGCGAGTCGGCGAGCAAGCAGGTACTGGAGATCATCGCCCGCGCCTGAGCACGGCCGGGCACCCGGCGAATCTGATCACTGCGGCGAGACGGGCACTGCGGCACCACAGGCATTGCGGCAGGACAGGCACTGCGGCAGGACAGGCATTGCGGCAGGAGAACCATTGCGACCGGAGAGGAAGGCGACGGCGATGACCGTACGGGTCCTGGTCAGAGCGACCCCGCGTGCGGAGGACAGGGAGCTGTTCGAGGAGGCGTACCGCACGGTGACCGCGACCGTGCGCGGCACGCCGGGCCACCTCGACGACGAGCTGCTCCGCGACGGCGACAGCTACATCCTGCTCGCGGAGTGGGAGAGCGAGGAGAAGTTCCGGGCGTGGGAGGACGCTCCCGAGCACCTGCAGATGGCTGCGCCAATGCTCCCGTACTGGGGGGACGGCGGCGTGGAGCGGCGCATCTACGAGGTCCGCGCGCGGCTCGACAACCTGTGACCGAGCGTCACCAGGGTCACCACCACCACAGGGTCACCTGACACCCGACACCGAACAGGGAGGGACCGGCATGGCCGCCGTGCGGAACGCGATCGTCGCCGGCGCGGGCATCGGCGGTCTGACGACCGCGATCGCGCTGCGCCGGGCGGGGATCGACACCGTCGTCCTGGAACGCCGCTCGACCCCGGACCGGCTGCTGACCGGCGGCGGGTTCATGCTCTGGCACAACGCGCTGCTCGCCCTGCGCGAACTGAAGCTCGACGAGCCGGTCGCCGAGGCCGGGGTCGAGATCGTCCACCACGAGTTCCGTTCCGACCGGGACCGGCGGCTCGCCCGCTGGGACGTCGCGTCCGAGGCCGGGCGGCACGGTGCGCCCGCCCTCGGGCTGCGGCGGTCGGCGCTGAACACGGTGCTGATGGAGGCGGCGGGCGACTGCGTCCGGCTGGGGACCCGCTGCGCCGGTTTCACCCAGGACGGCGACGGTGTCACGGTGCGCCTCGACGACGGCGCCGAACTGCGCGCCGACGTGCTGATCGGCGCGGACGGCGTCCGCTCCACCGTCCGCGACGACCTCCGCAAGGGCCACGACCTTCCGCTGCGGTACGCCGGCTACACGGCCTGGCAGGCGATCACCCGGCTGCCGGGCGAGGACGTCGTCCCGACCGGGACGTTCTTCAACCTCTGGGGCAGGGGAGGGCTGCGCTTCCTGTACATGCGGCTGAACGAGGACGAGGTGTACTGGGACGCCATCACCGCCGACAGCGCCGGCGCCTCGTTCGACATGCTGGCGAAGAGCCGGCGCGAGGTGATGGCGGAGGCGTACCGCGACTGGCCGGACCCCGTCCCCCGCATCATCGCGTCCACGGCGGAGGAGGCGATCCTCCCGATCGGCATCTTCGACCGTCCGCCGGACCGCTGCGGCGGGTGGGGCCGCGGCCGGGTGGTGCTGGTGGGCGACGCCGCGCACCCGATGACGCTGAACCTGAGCCAGGGCGCCGGGCAGGCCATCGAGGACGCGGTCGGCCTGGTCCGGATGCTGTCCGAGCACGACGACGTGCCCGCCGCGGTGGCCGCCTACGAGGAACTGCGCCATGAGCGGGTGGCCGGCATGGTGCAGACCGCGTGGACGATCGGTGCGATGGGGCGCTGGCGCAGCCGTCCGGTGTGCGCGGGCCGCGACCTGTTCATGCGCGCCTTCTTCGACAGGGTGGGCCGCAAGCAGAGCTACCAGCAGATGATGGACGTGCGGTTCTGATGGCCGGCGGCGTGCTCCTCGATGTCCTCCTCGCGGTGTTCCTGCTGCTGTCGGGGACCCTGGCCGGGGTGCTGTTCGCGGTGGAGGTGGCGATCGTCCCGGCGGTGGGTGCGCTGCCGGGTGAGCGCTACGTGCAGGTGCACCGGCTGCTGGACCGGCGGTTCGACCCGCTGATGCCGAGGGTGAACAAGGTCGCGCTGGCGGTCTGCGTGCTGCTGGTGGCCGTGGCCGGCGGGCTGTGGCCGCGGGTCGCGATCGCGCTCGCGGGGCTGTGCATCGTCGGGGTCGCGGTGGTGTCGGAGCGGTGGAACGTCCGGTTCAACCGCGTCGTCGACCGCTGGGACGCCGAGGCCCCGCCGGACGGCTGGCAGGGCGTCCGGGCGAGGTGGGCCGCCGCCAACCGTGTGCGGACGCTCTTCGCGCTGGCCGGATTCGGCGTCGCCATCCTCGGCGCGGCGCTGGTCTGGGGCTGAACTGGACCGAACCGGACTGAACCGCAGCCGCGACGGGCGTCGCCGCGGGTGCCGTGCCACCGCGGGTCCCGTCCAGACCTCGGGCCCTTCCCATTCGACGATAGTCATGACAATAATAGCCATGTATATGATCTCGTTCGGCGTCGTCTTCGGAGGTAGGGATGTCTCGATATCTGGCGTTTCCAGCGGGCCGGCGGGCCAAATGGCTCGTGCTGGTGGCCTGGATCATCATCCTGATGGCCGCGGCGCCGTTCGCCGGGCAGCTGTTCGACGCCGTCAACAACGACCGGCTCGGCTACCTGCCCAAGAGCGCCGAGTCCACCGCCGTCCTCGAAGCGCAGCAGAAGTTCCCGCAGGGCAGGGTCAACCCGGCCATCATCGTGTACGAGCGTGACGGCGGGCTGACCGACGCCGACCGGCAGCGCGCCGCCGCCGACCAGCAGGCGCTGATGCGCACGTACACCCCGGAGGTCAAGCCGGAGCAGCTCGCCACGGCCCGCGACGGTGAGGCGCTGTTCTACCAGATCCCGCTCGTGGCGCCGGAGAACAAGCAGGAGGGCGCCTACATCCTCGACTCGGTCGACGCGATGCGGGAGCAGCTGGGCGAGCCGGCCGCCGGACTCGACATCAAGGTGACCGGACCCGCCGGCCGCGACGCCGACCAGTTCCTGATCTTCAGGGACATGGAGTTCACGCTCGTCGTCATCCCGGTCATCGTGGTCGCCGTCCTGCTGCTGGTCATCTACCGCAGCCCGTTCCTGTTCCTGGTGCCGCTCGTGTCGGTCGGGGTCGCCAACCAGCTCGGCAGCGCGTTCATCTACGGCCTGATCAAGAACACCGACCTGGTCATCAACTCGATGTCGACCGGTGTGCTGAGCATCCTCATCTACGGCGCGGGCACCGACTACGCCCTGCTGCTGATCGCCAGATACCGGGAGGAACTCGGCAGGCACGAGGACCGGCACGAGGCGATGGCCGAGACCCTGCGCCGCTCCTCCGGCACGATCATCGCCTCCGGCGGGACGGTCGGCCTCGGGCTGCTGTGCCTCGGCGTCGCCGACCTGAACGCCACCCTCGCGCTCGCACCCGTCGGGATCATCGCGGTCGTCTCCGCCGTGCTCGCCATGCTGACGCTGCTGCCCGCGCTGCTGGTCATCCTGGGCCGCTGGGTGTTCTGGCCCAAGGTCCCGCACCTCGGCGACACCAAGCGCGTCCTCGGCATCTGGACCCGCACCGCCGCCCTCGTCTCGTCCCGGCCGCGCCGCGTCTGGACGCTGACCTCCCTCGTGCTGGCGGCGGGAATCCTGGGGCTGCTCGCCTTCAACGTCCCGCAGCAGACGATGTTCACCACGACCTCCGAATCCGAGCACGGGGAGAGCCTGATCTCGGCCCACTTCCCCGCCGGCAACAGCAACCCCGCGACGCTCATCGCCAACGCGGACCGGGCGGAGGAGGTGAAGGCGGCGGCGCTCGCGGCCGGCGCCGGCACCGCCGAGGAGGTCGGACGCGTCGGCGGGAAGGTGCAGCTGGCGGTCACGCTGAAGGCCGAGCCCGGTACCTCCGGGGAACGGCAGGCCGTCGAGACGCTCCGCGACCGGGTGCACGCGGTCGCCGGCGCCGACGCGCAGGTCGGCGGGCCCGCCGCGATCGGGCTCGACCAGCTCAACACCAACGTGCGGGACGCGTGGCTGATCATCCCGCTCGTCCTGGTGGTCATCCTCCTGGTGCTGTTCTGCCTGCTGCGCGCGATCACGCTGTCGGTCCTGCTGATCCTGACGGTGGCGCTGTCGTTCGGCGCGACGCTGGGCATCTCGACGCTCGTGTTCGAGTACGGCTTCGACTGGACGGGCCAGGACGCGCAGCTCCCCCTGCTCTGCTTCGTGTTCCTCGTGGCGCTCGGGGTCGACTACAACATCTTCCTCACCAGCCGCGTCCGCGAGGAGACCCGGGCGCACGGCACACGCGAAGGCACCCTCAAGGCCCTGACCAGCACCGGCGGTGTGATCACCTCCGCCGGAATCGTGCTGGCGGCCACGTTCAGCGTCCTGGTGACCCTGCCCGTCGTCGGCTTCGCCGAGCAGGGATTCGTGATCGCGTTCGGGGTGCTGATCGACACCTTGATCGTCCGCTCGCTGCTGGTTCCCGCGCTCACCTACGACATCGGTGACCGCGTCTGGTGGCCGAGCGGCCTGGCCCGGCGAAGCGCGCCGGGCCCGGTGCCGGAGCGTGAGCTCCAGCCGGAGAAGGGGGCTTGACCGACCATGACCGAGAACAACGGCGGTGAACCGGGCAACACCACGACGCTGCTCGGCCGGCCCGCCGAGGAGTACCTGGACGAGGCGGCCGGCTCACTGGAGGCCGTCAAGGCCGCGATCCTGCGCCGGCTCGCGTGCGGGCCGGGCGACCGGGTCCTGGACATCGGGTGCGGCAACGGAACCGACGTCCTGGAGATCGCCCGGCGGGTCGGCCCGAGCGGCGTGGCCGTCGGCGTCGACGTGCAGGAGGAGGCCGTCACGGGCGCCGTCCGCCGGAGCCGGGTGGCCGGCGTGGACGCCCTGTTCCACGTCGCCGACGCGTACTCGCTGCCGTTCCCCGACGGCGACTTCGACGCGGTCCGGTCGGAGCGGATGGTCCAGCACCTGGACGACCCGGCGGGCGCCGTCCGGGAGATGCTGCGCGTCGTCAAACCGGGCGGGCGCGTCCTCATCGCCGACCCCGACCACGGTATGTGGGCCCCGGACCTGACCGACCGGGAGGCGGCGCGCACCGTCCTCACCTGGTGGTTCAACAACATCCGCAACCCGTGGATCGGGCGGCGGCTGCACGGCCTGCTGGGCGCGGTCGGGCTGCGGGACGTCCGCGTCACCGTCATGCCCGTCGTCCTGCGGACCGTCGCGGAGGCCGACGGGCTCACCGGCCTGATGGACGCGCTGCGCCGCGCCGGCGAACTCGGCGTCGTCCCGGCCGACCGCGCCCGCTCCATGCGCGAGGAGGCCTCCCTGCGCGACACCCAGGGCGGCTTCCAGATGTACGGGGCGATGGTCCTGGCGGAGGGAAGGAGAACCGAATGAGGTCCGGCCTCGAACGCTGCACCGACCCCGGCACGGAGCGCCGTACCGACTCCGACTTCGACTCCGGCGCCGAGCGTCCCGCCGGTTCCAGCGCAGAGCGCTATGCCGACTCCGTGAACGACGCGCTCGACCGGCTCTGGGAGACGGGGTTCGAGTTCGGCCCCGACTTCGCCGTCCACGCGCCCATGGTCGCCGAGACGCTCGCGGTCCTCGGATGCCACGACGTCATCCCGCGCTGGATCGAGACCAACGAGCGGCGGCGCGGCCACCACGTGCCGCCCGCCGCGGGCGTGCTGCTTCCGGAGGATCCGGTGGAGGCGCGCCGGGTGGCGCTCGGCGACTACCGCCGGGTCGCCGACTGGGTCCAGTACTTCGAGTGGCGGCTCAGCGAGCGGCCGTGGCGCGAGGTGCTGGTGAGCTGGTGGCCGTCGCTGATGGAGGGGGCGCTGTCGGCGTTCACCCACGGTCTGATCCGCACCGCGCACGCGGTGCGGACGCTGAGCACCGTCAAGGAACCGAGCGAACTCCAGCTCAACGAGCTCGCGCGCGGGATGGCGTACTGGGCGGCGCGGCACACACCGGTGCCGCGGAAGCTGCGGGCCGAGGGGCCCTCGGTCGCCACGGCCGCGGAGGTCCCGGCCGCGCTGAGCGAACTCACCGCCCTGCACGCCGGCACCTACGCCCGGCTCGCGCCGCACCCGCCCGTCCCGCAGGTGCACGCGATCACGGCGCCCGCCGCGCTGCGCCTGGTGCTGCCGGTCCTGCCGGACGATCTCGCGCTGAGCTCCTACCGGGCCGTCGCCACCGTGGCCACCGCCGTGTGGAAGGCCGTCCCCTCGATGCCGGGCGTGGGGCCGGCGGCGGCCGAGGGGTACCGGCCTCCGCCGGGCGGCGCGCTGGCCGCCGACGCGGTCGACCTCGGCGAGGAGCACGCCATCAAGCTCACGGAGGCGTGCCTGCGCGAGCACGCGCTCAATCCGGACGACCGTTATCTGGCCGCGGCGCACACGCTGATCACCAACTGCCAGTACTGAGGGGGACCGAAATGCCCGCCGACTACGACATGGCCCTGATGCAGGCCACGCACAACGCGCTACGGCGCGACCTGGACCACCTGGCGCGGGCGGCCGAGCGGCTGCGCCCCGGCGACGCGCGCGGCCACGAGGCGATGCTCCTCGGCTGGGGCACGCTGAAGGCGATGCTGGGCAGCCACCACGACGGCGAGGACCGGCACATGTGGCCGCGGATGCGCGCCGGCCTGCGGGACCGTCCCGACGACCTGGCCGTGCTGGCCGCGATGGAGGACGAGCACGCCCGCATCGACCCGCTGATCGCCGATGTGGACGCCGCGCTCGCGAACCCGTCCGGCCCGTCCGGCGGGGACGGCGGGGACGGCGACGCACTGGCGAAGGCCGCGCACGCGTTCGCCGGCGAGGTCGGCGGGCACCTCGACCACGAGGAGCGGGACGCGCTGCCGCTGGTACGGGCGGCGATGCCGGCGGCCGCGTGGGAGAGGTGCCTGGCCGACATGCGGGGCAACGGGCTCGCGGCGCTGAAGTCGGCGCCGGAGTTCTTCCCCTGGCTGCTCGGCGACGCGCTGCCGGCCGACCGCGCCGCCGTGCTCCGCCGCGTCCCGCCGCCGGTGCGCCTGCTCTACGCGAGGGTGTGGCTGCCCCGCTATGCGCGCCGCCCACGCTGGCAAGCCCGGTGAACGTCCGCGCACCTGCGGCGTGGCGCCCTTTCCACCGGCCTCATGAGGGCGGCACGCCGCAGGTCGACGTGGGACGGCCGTGGGGCTATCTGCCTGGAGGCGGGCCGCCGGGGGCGGGGATGACGCCCAGCTGCTGCATCATTCCCAGGTCGTCGCGGATCGCCCAGTGCTCGGCGATCCGCTCGCCCTCGAAACGGACCATGTGCTGCTGCCGGACGTTGACGCGCTTGCCGGTGCCGGGCAGCCCGGATCCCGGCAGCGGACCCTCGTGCGTCCCCTTCATCACCATCCGCCAGGCGACGATGTCGCCCTCGGCGATGATCTCCTCGATGTCGTAGTCGAGGTCGGGGAAGGCCGTACGCGCCGCCTCGCCCACCGCCAGGACCCGGTCCGGGCCGCGCTGCGGGGCGCCGCTGTGGTCGTCGTAGTCCGCCGTGTAAAGGCTCTTGGCCATCTCCGGGTCGGCCTTTCCGCGGAGAATGTCCAGCGAGCGGACAAGGATTTCCTTATTCCTTTCCTGCTGGCTTTTTTCGGGCATGCTGAAACACCTTCCGGGACGTGGAATCGCATCAATCAATTTCGAGGCTAACCAGCCGCAATTATGCTGTCAAGATGTGAGGCATCGCCTTTCCGTTGCTTAGCCGCCGTTTTATCGGCACCCGTCACACTGGCCGGGTGGCCCGTGGGCGCAGCGGCGGGCCCGGAGAGGATCGACGATGCCGAAGTGGACACCGGACGAATTGCCCGACCTTTCCGGCCGGACGGCGGTGGTGACCGGAGCGAACGCCGGCCTGGGCTTTCACACCGCGCTGGAGCTGGCGCGACGCGGTGCGGAGGTCACGCTGGCCTGCCGCGACGAAGAACGCGCGAAGCGGGCGCTGGCCGAACTGCGGCGCCTCGCCCCGGGCGCGGCGGCCGAGTACCGCCCGCTGGACGTGGCGAACCTGGAGTCGGTGCGCGAGTTCGCCGCCGGATACACCGCCGACCGGCCCTGTCTCGACATTCTCATCAACAACGCCGGCGTGATGGCCACCCCGTTCACGCTCACGCCGGACGGTTTCGAGTTGCAGTTCGCCACGAACTATCTCGGGCACTTCGCACTGACCGGCCTGCTGCTCCCGGTATTGCTCGCGCGTCCCGGCGGCCGGGTGGTGAGCCTCACCACCTTCGGCGTCAACTACTGGGGCAAGATCGACTTTGACAATCTGCAGGGTGAGCGGAAGTACAACAAGTCCGCCGCCTACACGCAGGCCAAGATGGCCAACCTCGTGTTCGCCAAGGAACTGTCGCGCCGGTACGCCGGCCGGGGGCTCGCCGGAGTCGCGGCGCACCCCGGGTACGCGGCGACCGACGTCCTCTATGTCGGGCCCCGGATGGCGAACAACCGGATCCAGGAACTCTGGTACCGGTTCACCACGGCGCTGGTCGCCAAGCCGACCGAGCAGGGCGCATGGCCGTCGCTGTACGCGGCCTGCGCGCCCGGGGTCGTCCCCGGCGAGAGCTACGCCCCGCAGGGACGGGTCCAGATCCGCGGCCCCGTCGGCAGGGTCAGGACGCCCGACCGGGCCGAGGACCCCGACCTCGGCCGGCGGCTGTGGCAGGTCTCGGAGAAGCTCACCGGGGTCTCCTACGACGCGTCGGGCGTCCCCGAGACGAAGGGATCGTGACCATGGACCTGCTTCCGGTGAAGCCGCAGACGCCGTCCTTCCACGGCAAGGTCGCGCTGGTGACCGGGGCGAGCAGCGGCATCGGCGCCGCGACCGCCTGGATGCTCGCCTCCCGCGGGGCGGCGGTCACGCTGAACTATCTGCGGGGTGAGACACCGGCCAAGGAGATGGCCGAGTCGATCAGGGCCGCGGGAGGCCGGGCGCTGGCCGTCCAGGCCGACGTGACCGACGACGAGCAGGTCCGGGCGATGGTGGAGCGGACCCGGGACGAACTCGGGCCCATCGACATCCTGGTGACGAACGCGACCGGGCTCTACGCCGAGGACGTCGGCTTCGCGCCGTTCACGGGCACCCCGATCGAGGTCGTCGACCGGACGGTGCGGCGGCAGATGCACGCGATGCTGAACCCGGTCGCCGCGGTGCTGCCCGCGATGGTCGAACGCGGGCGGGGCTCCGTCGTCGCCGTCGGCGCCGCGCTCTCCCGCACCCCCGCGCCCGGGTTCCTCGGGCTGTCCATGGCGAAGGCGGCCGTGGAGGCGGCGGTCAAGTCCCTGGCGCAGGAGGTCGGCCAGCACGGCGTCCGCGTCAACGGGGTGGCGCCCGGCCTCATCCTCACCCGCGTCGCCGACGGGCTCCCCGAACCGGCGCTGCGCGCCAACGCGCAGCGCGCCGCGATCCGGCGCAACGGGGTCCCCGAGGACGTCGCCGAGGTGATCGCGTTCCTGGCGGCCGACTCCGCCGAGTACATGACCGGCGCCTACCTCCTCGTGGACGGCGGGACCGCGCTGGTGTGAAGTCCGCCCGCACCGAGAGAAGCGAGGGCAGATGAGCAAGCAGACCGACTGCGACGTCCTGATCATCGGATCGGGGATGTCGGGTTCCATGCTCGGCGCCATCCTGGCGAAGAACGGCGCGAACGTCGTCCTGGTCGACGGCGTGACGCACCCGCGGTTCGCCGTGGGCGAGTCGACGATCCCGCATTTCCTCGTCCGGCTGCAGATGCTCGCCGCGCGCTACGGCGTGCCCGAGATCACGACGCTGGAGAGCATCAACGAGGTCGACAAGAAGATCGGCACGACGTTCGGCCTGAAGCGGCACTTCGCGTTCGTGTCGCACCGGCCGGGCGAGGAGCCCGACCCTGACGAGACGATCCTGGCCGGCGTCCCGAAGGCCCTCTACAAGGCCACGCACATCTTCCGGCAGGACAGCGACTCCTACATGTTCCACGTCGCGATCAAGTACGGCTGCGTGCCCCGCCAGAACTGGCGGGTGGCCGACATCGACTTCGCCGACGACGCCGTGACCGTCACCGGGCAGAACGGCGAGGTCATCCGCGCCCGCTACCTGGTGGACGGCAGCGGCTTCCGCTCCCCGGTCGCCGACAAGCTCGACCTGCGCGACGACCCGTGCCGGTTCAAGACCAGCACGCGGTCGCTGTTCACCCACATGGTGGACGTCCCGGCGTTCGACCACATGGTGGACTGGCCGAAGGCGCAGCGCCCGCCGCTGCCGTGGCACCAGGGCACGCTGCACCACACGTTCGACCGCGGCTTCTTCTGGATCATCCCGTTCGACAACCGCAAGAAGTCCACCAACCCGCTGTGCAGCGTCGGCCTCGTCCTCGACACCCGTGTGCATCCGAAGCCCGCCGACATGACGGCGGAGGAGGAGTTCTACTCGTTCGTCGACAGGTTCCCGGCCGTGAAACGCCAGTTCCGGGGCGTGCGCCACGTCCGCGAATGGGTCTCGACGGGCCGGGTGCAGTACTCGTCGAAGAAGACGGTCGGGCACCGCTGGTGCATGATGGCGCACGCCGCCGGCTTCATCGACCCGCTGTTCTCGCGCGGCATGTCCAACACCGTCGAGGTCATCGACGCGGTCGCGTGGCGCATCCTCGACTCGCTCAAGGACGACGACTTCTCCGAGGAGCGCTACGAGTACGTGGAGCGGCTCCAGCAGGGCCTGCTGACCTACAACGACGAGCTGTGCGACACCTCGCTGCTGGCGTTCCCGCACTTCAAGCTCTGGGACGCGATCTTCAGGATCTGGGGTTTCAGCTCCAACTACGGGGCCATGCGCCTCACCCGGGCGCAGCTCCGCTACAACCTCAGCGGCGACGAGCAGATCTACAAGGATCTGGAGGACGCCCCCAACACGGGGTTCTGGTGGCCGGACGAGCCGGAGACGAAGGCCATGTGGGACACCATGGTGGAGACGGTCGCGAAGTTCGAGGTCGGCGAGGTCGGCGCCGACGACGCCGCGGACAAGATCCTGCGCATGGTCCTCGATTCGGACCTCCCGCCGGCGGCCTTCGGCTACAAGGACCCGGACAACCACGATCTGCACCCGACGACGATGGACCTCGCCCGCTTCATGACGTGGGCCATCAAGAGCGGCCCGCCCCCCGCGAAAGAGCTGGCCTCCGGCACCCTTGAGGCCATCGGCAGGGCGGCGATCCGCCGCAAGAAGATCTCCTGACCCACCGGAGGGAACCGGCCGCTCCACCCTCCGGGAGCGGCCGGTTCCCTGTTCGGCGCGCGGGAGACCTCGGCGCGTCCATCCATGCGTCGCACGCTCAGCCAAGGATTCGTACCGCGCCACGGCTGTTGCCGTTGTGTTGGCCGTGGTGATCCAGTCAAGTGCTGCTACCGGGCGGCGAGTTCCGCGATGGCACGTCCGCCGTTCCAAAGTTCGGCGGCGTGGTAGGCGAATCGGTCGTAGAGCCCGTCTTCTTCGGGGTCAGGCGTTCTCGCTCTCCTTCTTCAGGGCCTCGTTCAGCAGGCGGAAGTCGCGTTCGGTCTTGACGAGCAGCCTGCCGATCAGCGGGACGAGCGCGCCGGAGAACTGCTCGGAGTGGCGAAGGCGGGTGCCGGTCTCCGTGGCGCTGAGCGCGAATTCGTGGCGGCCGGCGGCCAGGCCCGGAATGGGAATGAGGCGGGCCGACCAGCGCAGCACGACGCCGGGGACGGCGTCCACGACCCTGGCCTTGTTGGTGGCGCTCCACCCGGCCGACGACTTGATGCGCAGGGTGAGCCGCGAGCCCGGGGCGAGCGTGCCTTCCGCCCGGACGATGAACGGGTTCCACCGGGGATATGCGGCGAGGTCGGCGAGCACCTCCCAGACGCGTTCCGGCGGGGCGTCTATGTCGATGTCGGTCATGACGCTGTTCGGCATTTCCAGCTCCTCATGGTCGGCGCGACAATTGTCTCGCGGACGACTTGAGACTGGCTGGTGAATGGCTGGAAGAATTCGACTGTTGACTAATTCCGGTGAGCGTCCGACGATTATGGGAAAGGATATTCTGAATGGAGGCCGGGTAATGACCCACACCCCCGGAAAAGTCGTCGCGCGCGATGAGGTGGCGCCGGTCCGCTGGCTGGGCGAGGAGGGACGGTTCCTGCTCCGCGCCGAGGACACCGGCGGCCTCTACTCGTTCTTCGAGGTGACCACCTCCCCCGGCGGGGGCCCGCCGCTGCACATCCACGAGGCCGAGGACGAGGCGTTCTACGTCATCGAGGGCCGCTACTCGATCGTCCTCGGCGACGAGGAGTACGAGGCGCCGGCCGGACGCCTGGTGTACGGGCCGCGCGGCGTGCCGCACAAGTTCCGCAACATCTCCGACGGGCCGAGCAAGCTGCTCGTCGTCGCCACGCCGGGCGGTGTGGAGGGCTTCTTCGAGGGGCTGAGCGAACTCATGGCGGGCGGCGGGCCGCCGTCGCCGCCCGACATGATCGAGCTGGCGACGCGGTACCACGTCGAGGGGCTGGAGCAGGTGGGGCCGCCGCCGGGCGTGGGCTCGCGATGACCGGGACCGCGGACACCGCCGCGGACGTCCAGGAGGCGAACAAGGCACTCGCCCGGCGCTGGCTTCAGGAGGGCTGGTGCCGGGGCGATCTCGACCTCGCCTCCAGTGTCTTCGCGCCGGGCTTCATGCTGCGCGGGCGGCGCGTCGGCCCGGACGGGCCCCGGCACAGCATCCGCCGGATCCGCTCGGCCTTCGCCGGCCTCACGATCGCCGTCGACCTCCAGGTGGCCGAAGGGGACCTCGTCGTCACCCACTTCACGGCCCGGGGCGAGCACGTGGGCGAATACCGCGGCATCCCGCCGACGGGACGGACGGTCGCCGCGTCCGGCGTCCAGATCTGGACGGTGCGCGACGGCCTCGTCGTCGACGACCTGAACGTCTTCGACGAATGGGCCATGGTCGAGCAGCTCCGCGCCTGACCGCACCCGGAACGCAGCCGGGAACGCACCCCGAACGCGCTCGATCCGGTCCCGCCCCTGTCGGGGGAACCGGATCGAGCGGGTTGCGGCTCCGGCTACTCCGGCTTGTGCCCGATGACGACCGTGTGGCCGTCGTAGTCCTGCAGCGGGACGGTCTCGACGCCGGTGAACCCGGCCTCGCCCATCCAGCCGGCGCACTCGGCGGCCTTGTACCCGGACCCCCCGACGCTGAGGGTCATCGCCAGGCTCAGCATCAGCGGGTTCAGCCGGCTGCGGTCCTCGTCGATCATCAGGTCGTGGACCATGAACACGCCGCCGGGCCGGACCGCCTCGTACGCCTTGCCGATCACGGTCTTGCGCTGCTCGGCGGTCCAGTTGTGCAGCGCGTGGCCGCACAGCAGGACGTCGCCCTCGGGCAGCGGGTTCTCGAACCAGTCCCCGCCCTGGTAGCGCGCCCGGTCCTGGACGCCGAGACGCTCCATGTGCTCGTGGAACAGCGGCTCGATCGGCGGCATGTCGAACACGGTCGCGTTCAGGTGCGGGTGGGCCTGCAGCAGGATTCCGGCGGTGTTGCCGCGGGCGCCGCCGAGGTCGACGAGCCGTGTCCAGCGGCTCCAGTCGATCCGCCGGCTCAGCTCCCAGGCGACCTCGCTGCTGAGCGAGTCCTGCGCCTCCATGAACATGCGCTGGAGGTCCACGTTCGCGTAGGTGTGCTCGAAGAACTCGGCGCCCTCCTTGCCCGGCGCGGCCTCCTGCGGCGGCGCCTGCGGCTCCGGCGGCTTGCCCGTCCGCAGCACCTCGCCGAGCCCGTCCCACGTCGGCCGCATGAACTTGTCGACGAAGGTGAGGTAGTGGCCCATGTAGTAGCGCTTGCCCGGGACGAGGTAGTAGTCGGCCTCGGGGGTGTTGGAGTACCGGTCGCCGTCCCTTTCGAGCAGGCCCAGCGCGACCAGGGCGTCCAGGAAGTCGTGGAGCACGGGCGAGTGCAGGGACAGCTTCTCGGCGAGGCCCTCCACCGTGGCGGGGCCTTCGGCGAGCCGCGCGAAGATCTCCAGCTCCCCGGCCGTCATGATCAGTTTCGTCTGCCAGAACGCGGTGCTGAGCGCGTACACCTTCACGGGCGCGAAGGGCGGCGCCTGGACGGGACTCGTCATCGGGTTCTCCTTTTCTGCGTCCGCGGCTAGGAGTGCCAGGCGGACCACCATTGGAATTCGGTGCTGAGGAAGCGGTAGCCGCCGCCGAAGAACACCAGCGGCTCGGCGTGGTCGTCCGGGGCGGTCTCCAGCGCCGCGACCCGGCCGATGATGACGTCGTGGTCGCCGGCGGGGACGGTCTGCGGCTCGACGCACTCGAACACGGCCAGCGCGCTCGGCAGCAGCGGGACGCCGGTGCGGCCCGTCCTCGGCTCGATGGTGTCGAAGCGGTCGAAGCCGGGGCTGGCGAAGCGGCGGCAGAGCGCCAGCTGCCCCTCGCGCAGGACGTTCACGGCGAACGCGTCCGCCCCGGCGAACACCGGGTGCAGGCGGGACCCGCGGCCGACGCAGAACAGGACCAGCGGGGGATCGAGCGACACCGAGGTGAACGAGTTCACCGTCATCCCGACGGGCGTCCCGTCCGGGGTCGCGGCGGTCACGACGGCGACGCCCGTGGCGAATCTGCCGAACGCCGCGCGGAGCCGCCGCGGGAGCACGGGGTCGGGTGTCCGCGAGTCAGGGATCCGCATGGCTCTCCCGTTCCGGTCCGTCCGGTCCGTCCGGTGCAGTGTCCGGGCGCCCGCTCGAAGACCGCTTGGGCCGCGCGGCGCACGCCGGCGTCTCCCGGCCCCGTCCAGGACGGGGCTTCCAGCGCTTCTGCATCGCCGGTCAAGCGCCCCACGTCACCGTTGGTCCGGTGATCCCGTCACGGGACCGTCTGGTTAAGGAGCCGTTTCGTGTCCACACCGCGAGCTCAGAAGGTCACCGCCGCTGATGTCGTGCCCAACCGCCGCCGCGGCGGGGACATCCGGGTGCTGCTGAGCCCCAAGACCGTCAAGTCCACGTCCGGATTCATGGGGGAGCTGACCCTGGAGCCCGGTGAGTTCGTCTCCGAGCACCGGCATCCCTACTCCGAGGAGTTCCTCTACGTCGTGCGCGGCTCGCTGCTGATGAGGGTCGAGGACGAGACCGTCCGGCTCGGCCCCGGCGACTCGCTCATGGTCGCCATCAACGACCGGCACCGGCTGGAGAACGACGGCGCGGAGCAGGCGTTCGTCGTGTTCCACCTGAGCCCGCTGGCGCCGCGGCCCGACCTCGGCCACGTCGACACCGAGCCGCTGCCGCACCCCGCCGAGTCGGCGCCGAAGGTCGGCTGACCGTGAGGAGCGAACGCAGGGCGGTCATCACCGGAATCGGCGTGGTGGCCCCGGGCGGGATCGGCGCGAAGGCCTTCTGGGGCCTGCTGACCGCCGGCCGGACCGCGACCCGCACGATCTCCCTGTTCGACCCGACCGGGTTCCGGTCGCGGGTGGCCGCCGAGTGCGACTTCGACGCGGCGGCGCAGGGACTCACTCCGCAGGAGATCCGGCGGATGGACCGCGCCGCGCAGCTCGGGTCCGTCGCCGCCGACGAGGCCATCGCCGACAGCGGCCTGGACAAGGGCGCGCTGCGACCGGAGCGGGTGGGGGTGAGCCTCGGCAGCGCGGTCGGCTGCACGATGGGCCTCGAACAGGAGTACATCGTCCTCAGCGACGGCGGACGGCAGTGGGAGGTCGACCACGAGTACGGCGTCCCGCAGCTGTACGGGTACATGGTGCCGAGCACGCTGGCGGTGGAGGTGGCCTGGCGCGCCGCCGCCGAGGGGCCGGTGTCGCTGATCTCCACGGGCTGCACGTCCGGGCTGGACGCCGTCGCGCACGGCGCGCAGCTCATCCGGGAGGGCGCCGCCGACGTCATGATCGCCGGGGCGACGGACGCGCCGATCTCCCCGATCACCTCTGGCTGCTTCGACGCGATCAAGGCGACGACGCCCAACAACGCCGACGCCGAGCACGCGTCCCGTCCGTTCGACCGGGACCGGGACGGCTTCGTCCTCGGCGAGGGCTCGGCGGTCTTCGTGCTGGAGGAACTGTCCGCCGCCCGTGCCCGGGGCGCCCACGTCTATGCGGAGATCGCCGGGTTCGCGAGCCGGAGCAACGCCTTCCACATGACCGGCCTCAAGCCGGACGGCCGCGAGATGGCGGAGGCGATCAGCGTTGCCATGCGGCAGGCCGGGCTGGGGCCGGACGACATCGACTACATCAACGCCCACGGGTCGGGCACCAAGCAGAACGACCGACACGAGACCGCGGCGTTCAAGCGGAGCCTCGGGCGGCGTGCCTACGAGGTGCCGGTCAGCTCGATCAAGTCGATGGTCGGGCATTCGCTGGGCGCGATCGGCTCCATCGAGGTGGCGGCGAGCGCCCTGGCGATCGAGCACGACGTGGTGCCGCCGACCGCCAATCTGCACACACCCGACCCCGAGTGCGACCTGGACTACGTGCCGCTCACGGCGCGCGACCACCGCACCGACGTCGTGCTCAGCGTCGGCAGCGGCTTCGGCGGTTTCCAGACGGCGATGCTGCTGGCCCGGCCGGGGGAGGCCGCGTGACCGCGCCGGACCGGGTGATGGAGCGTCCCCGGACGAGCGTGGCCGCGCCGGTCGTCACGGGCCTCGGCGTCATCACGCCGCTGGGGCTCGGGACGGACGACTACTGGGCCGCGACGCTGGAGGGACGCCGGGGCCTCGGCCCGATCACCCGGTTCGACCCGTCGTCGTACCCGGTGCGGCTGGCCGGCGAGGTCCGCGGGTTCACGGCGGCGGACCATGTGCCGAGCCGCGCCATCCCGCAGACCGACCACTGGACCCACATGGGCCTGGCGGCGGCGCGGCTCGCCCTAGCCGACGCCGAGGTCGACCCGGCGGAACTGCCCGAGTACGAGATGGCGGTGGTCACCGCCGCCTCGTCGGGCGGCACCGAGTTCGGGCAGCGGGAGATGGTGAACCTGTGGGGGCGCGGCCCGGGGTTCGTCGGCGCCTACCAGTCGATCGCGTGGTTCTACGCGGCGACCACGGGCCAGATCTCCATCCGGCACGGCATGCGCGGCCCGTGCGGCGTGATCGCGACCGAGCAGGCGGGCGGGCTGGACGCGCTCGCGCACGCGCGCCGGCTGCTGCGCGACGGCACCCGGGTCGCGGTCAGCGGCGGCGCCGACGCGTCGCTGTGCCCGTACGGGCTCGTCGCGCAGCTCAGTTCCGGCCGGCTCAGCGTCCGGACCGATCCGGCGCGGGCCTACCTGCCCTTCGACCCGGACGCCTGCGGGTATCTGCCGGGCGAGGGCGGCGCGCTGCTGATCGTCGAGGACGCCGGGCACGCGGCGCGGCGGGGCGCCCCCCGCGTCTACGGCGAGATCGCCGGGTACGGCGTCACGTTCGACCCGCCGCCCGGGTCGAGCCGCCCGCCGGCGCTGCGGCGGGCGATCGAGAACGCCCTCACCGACGCGGGCGCCGAGCCCGGTGACGTGGACGTCGTGTTCGCCGACGCGATGGGCGTCCCGGACCTGGACCGGGTCGAGGCGGACGCGCTGAACGGCGTCTTCGGCCCGGGGGGCGTGCCGGTCACCGCGCCGAAGACGATGACCGGACGCCTGTACGCGGGCGGTGCGGCGCTGGACACGGTGTCGGCGCTGCTGTCGGTCCGCGACGCGGTGATCCCGCCGACCGTGGGCGTCCGGGAGGGCGCGGGCGGGCTGGACCTGGTGATCGGGCGGCCCCGCCCGGCGCCGGTGCGGTGCGCACTGGTCGTGGCGCGGGGCTATGGCGGGTTCAACTCGGCGCTGGTGGTGCGCGCGGCCACCTGAGGCACGGCGCGCGGCGGAACGGAAGCGCGGAGGACGGAAGGAGGCGCGGATGTCGGAGATCCTGATGCTGATCGCGTTGATGGGCAACGCGATCGCGGTGGGGGTGTTCAGCGCGACCGTGCTGGGCGGCGTCCCGCTGCTGCTGGCGCTGCCCGGCGAGCAGTACGTGCATGCTCACGGGTTCCTGGCGACCCGCTACGACCCGTTCATGCCCGTCACCATCCTGCTGACGGTGCTGGCGGACCTGGCGCTGGCCGCGGCAGGGCCCGGGACGGCGCTGCGGCTGCTCGGCGGCGCGGCGGGCCTGGTGATGGCGTCGGTGATCACGGTGTCGATCACCAAGAACGTGCCGATCAACCACTGGGTGGCGGCGCAGGACCCGGCGTCGCTTCCGGCCGACTGGCCGGAGCGGCGCAGCCGATGGCGGCGGTGGAACGCGGTGCGTTCGGCGCTGGCCCTGTCCGCGCTGGCCGTCAACCTCTCCGCGGCCATCGTCCTGATCATGTGACCGTCGGTACATAGCCCTTCACATTTCACCGTCCCGCCGGGTTCGGTTTACATATTCGCAGCTCAGCACCATTGCCTGCCGGCGATGGTGCTGACTCATTGGTGCTGACTCATTTCTGACGTTCTGAAAAACTCAGAGTGACCTTGACAGATTGTCATCTGGTATTTGAATCTCCGGCTCCGTATACTCGTGCTGGAGTATCCGTTCACGGGGAGTTTTCAGTGGCGAAACGAAAAGTCTCGAACCCGCTGGCTTTAGCCGTGCTCGCGGCGCTTTTCGAGCGTTCCATGCACCCGTACGAACTGGCCGGGTTGCTCAAGACGCGCGGCAAGGAGCAGAGCGTCCGGATGAATTACGGATCGCTCTACACCGTTGTCGACGCGCTGGCCCGCGCCGGGTACATCGAACCTGTGGACACCTTCCGGGAGGGGCGGCGCCCGGAACGGACCGTGTACGCGCTGACCGTGTCCGGCCGGACGGAGTTGAAGGACTGGCTCAGCGAGATCCTGCGCACCCCCGCCAAGGAGTACCCGGAGTTCGAGTCGGGGCTGTCACTGCTCCCGGTGCTGCTGCCGGAGGAGGTGATCCGGCTGCTCGAAGAGCGGATCGAGGCGCTGGACGGCCGGCTCGCCGAGGTCCGGGGGTTCATGGAGCGGATGCGCGAGACCGGGCTGCGCCGGCTGTTCATGATCGAGACCGAGTACCACGAGGCGCTGCTGCGCGCCGAGCAGTGCTGGGTGCGCGCGCTCGTCACCGAGTTCCAGGGCGGCGCCTATGAGGACCTCGACGCCTGGCGGCGCTGGCACGCCGAGGTCATCGCCGACCGCGGGTTCACCGAGGAGGAGAGCATGCATTGACGATCGGCCCCCGGCGGCCGGTGGGTGCCGCCGGGGGCAATGACCTTTTGACGGTGCCGGCGGGGGCAATGACCTTTTGACGGTGCCGGCGGGGGCGATCCGAGAGAACGGCGATGCTCCCCTGCGACGCCGGATCGCCTCCCCGGCCATGATCGCCGGACGATTATCTCTGTGGGAGTGCGCTGATGACCTTTGACAGCACGACCCTTGACAGCACGGCCATTAACGGCGCGGCCATTGAGGTCACGGACCTCACCAAGACCTACCCCAACGGCGTCCGCGCCGTGGACGGGATCTCGTTCTCGGTCCGGAATGGCACGGTGTTCGGCCTGCTCGGGCCGAGCGGCGCGGGCAAGTCCACCATTATCAAGATCCTCACAACGCTCGCCCGGCCCGGATCCGGCGGCGTCCGGGTCGCCGGTGTGGACGTCGTCCGGGAGCCGGCGCAGGCGCGCCGCAGGATCGGCTGCGTCACCCAGCAGAGCGGCGTCGACCCGTGCGCGACCAGCCGGGAGGCCCTCACTCTGCAGGGCCGGTTGTACGGGCTGAACGGGCGGCTCCTGCGGAACCGGGTGGACTCCCTCCTCGAACGGTTCGCCCTGGCGGACCTCGCCGACCGGCCGACCCGGACGTACTCCGGCGGCATGCGCCGCCGGCTCGATGTCGCCCTTGGCCTGGTGCACGAGCCGCACGTGCTGTTCCTGGACGAACCCACGACCGGGCTCGACCCGGAGACGCGCACCGACCTGTGGGCCGAGATCTTCGGCATGGCCGCCGTCGGCATCACGGTCGTGCTGTCCACCCACTATCTGGAGGAGGTCGACGAGCTGGCCAGCACGCTCGCCATCCTCGACCGCGGCAAGATCGTCGCCATGGGGTCGCCGAGCCAGCTCAAACGCGAGGCGGGCGGCGACGCGCTGCGCGTCGAGCTGGTGGAACCGCCGGGCGAGGGCAAGGTGCGCAAGGCGCTGGCGGGTGTCGAGGGCGTGGGCAACATCGTCGTCGCGGGCTGCGGCCTCAGCGCCAGGGTCGAGCGCGGCGCCGTGAGCGCCCCCTACCTGGTGGCGGCGCTGGAGTCGGCCGGTGTCCGGGTGGTGTCGCTGACCCTGTCGGCCCCCACGATCGGGGACGTCTACCTGCGCCACGCCGGCCGCCTGCTCCGCAGCGCCCAGGAGGCGCCGAGCCGATGAGTGACGGCGCCGCGCACCTCTACCACATGACGGTCCGCGATCTCCGCAACACCGTCCGGCAGCCGTCCTACGTGCTGGCCGCCCTGATCCAGCCGGTGGTCTGGCTGCTGCTGTTCGGCCAGCTGCTGGCGCCGGTCATGGAGACCCGGATCGTCGACGGCTCCTACATCATCTTCCTCACCCCCGGGATCGTCGCGCTGACCGCCGTGTTCGCCAGCGGCTGGAGCGGGATGCTGTTCGTGACCGAGATGGACCAGGGCATGCTCAACCGGTTCCTGGTGACGCCCGTCCAGCGCTGGGCGCTGATCGCCGGGCGGCTGGCCCAGCAGGCCATCGTGGTGCTCGCGCAGAGCGCCCTGATCCTGGTCATCGGGGTGTCCCTCGGGGCGCGGTTCCCCGGCGGCCTTCCCATCCTGCTGACGTTCTTCGCCTGCATCGCCCTCAGCACCGTCGCGTTCGCCTCGATGTCGAACATGCTGGGCCTGCTCACCCGCAGCCACCAGGCGGTGGTCGGCATCGCCCAGCTCATGGTGCTGCCGCTGGTGTTCCTCTCGGAGATCTTCGTCCCGCGCCACGAGATGCCGGGCTGGATGAGCACCGTCGCCACCGTGAACCCGGTGAACTGGCTCGTCCAGGTCGGACGGCAGTCGATCCGCGACGACGTCGCATGGAGTCATGTCCTCGACCGGGGTTTCGGGCTGCTGGTGGTCGCGGTCGCCGGTTTCTGGCTGTCGACCTTGGCGCTCCGCGTCTACCAGCGGCAGGTGTGACCGCGTGACCTTGATGACGCGTGACCTTGATGACGCGTGACCTGGTGACCGCGTGACCGCTTGATCCGGGGCCGGCGCGTGCCGGTCCCGGATCGGCGGGCCGTCAGGCGGCGGCCGCGAGTTCCTTCTCCCCGGACGGCTCGTTCCGCTGGGCCCTCTCCAGGCGGTCCGGCAGCGCCGCCTTGTAGAGCGGCAGCGCCGCCGCCGTGGTGAGCACGGCCACCAGTACCAGCATCGAGAACACCTGCTGGCCGATCATTCCCTGCGCCAGCCCGATGTTGATGAAGATCAGGATCATCAGCCCGCGGGCGTTCATCAGGGCGCCGACCGCGTTGGACTCACGCCATCCGAACCCGAGCGACCGCATGGCCAGCGAGCAGCCGAGGTACTTGCCGGTGAACCCGGCCAGCAGGATCGTCAGGAACGCCAGCAGCATCGTGGCGCCGCCGAGGCCGTCCAGCCGGGTGTTGAGCCCGGAGAAGGCGAAGAAGATCGGCAGTAGCAGCGTGGACACCACGTCCATCATCCGGCCGTGCAGCATCCGCCGGAACGCGGCGTCGCGCGGCATGGCGAGCCCGGCGATGAAGCCGCCGAACACCGAGTAGATCCCGATCCAGTCGGTGAACCAGCCGGAGATGAGCGGGACCAGGACGACCAGGTACATGGCGCCGTTGCTGATCTGCCCGGACCGCAGCACATGCCGGCCGAGGGCGCGCAGCAGCCGCGACACGACGGTCAGCATCAGCACCGCGAACAGGGCCGCCAGCCCGATCGTGCGGGCCGCACCGCCGGGGCCGGAGTCGACGTGGATCGCGGTCAGGACCGCCAGGGTGCACCAGGCCACCGCGTCGTCGACGCCGCCGGCCATCAGCGACAGCTTCCCCAGCGGCGAGTTCTCCAGCCCGCGCTCGTAGAGGATGCGCGCCAGCATCGGGAAGGCGGTGATCGACAGCGCACCGCCGATGAAGGCGGCGAAGAACCACCGGCCGATGCCGGGGTCGGACAGCGTGCTCCACAGCAGCAGCCCGGCGCCCATGCCGAGGATCATCGCCGGGAGGATTCCCGCGATCGCCACGATCGCCGGCTGGTGGGCGGGCTGCCGCGGCCCCGAGCCGCCGTGCTCCATGCCGGCGCCGACGAGGAACATGTACAGCGTGAGCCCGAGGGTGCTCAGCACGTACAGGATGGGCGTCACCTCGGACGGGAAGATCTTGGCCTGGACGTCGGGGAACAGCCAGCCGAACAGCGTCGGGCCGAGCAGGACGCCGGCGATCATCTCGCCCAGGACGCGCGGCTGCCAGAGCCGGGTCGCGAGCCGCCCGCACACGGCCGAGACGATGAGGATGACGATCACGGCCGGGAGGACCTTGAGGGTGAGTTCCAGATTCGGGTCGGTCTGCGCCGCCGCGAGTGTGTGGTGCATCGTGTCTCCGCTGGGGATCTAGGAGCGCGTGCCGCTCCGCCTTGTCACCGACTTTGCGGCCGAGCGCCTGAAGCCCGGGTCGAGGGCGGCTGGAGCTCCGCCCGCGGTCCCGTCCTGGTGGCGTCGAGGCGCGTCCGCGAGCGGGACTCCAGCGGGGATCGAGCCGCCCCGGCGACGATGCGCGGATGGATGACGCGCACGCGGCCGCGACGCCGCGCACCGCCCTGATCACCGGCGCGGGACGCGGCATCGGCCGCGCGGTCGCCGCCGAGCTGCACCGCCGCGGCCTGCGGCTGGTGGTGACCGCGCGGACCGCCGGCGACGCCCGTGAGACGGCCGCGAGCCTCGGTCCGGACGTCGAGGGCCGCGAGCTGGACGTCACCGACCCGGACGCGCCCAAGCGCGTCGCCGCCGGCATCGGCCCGGTGGACGTGCTGGTGTGCAACGCGGGCGTCCTGCTGGACGCGGGCACCGACCCGCTGTCGGTGCCGGTGGACCTCGTCGACCAGACGCTGAAGGTGAACCTGCTCGGGACGTGGCGGGTCGCGCAGGCGTTCGTGCCCGGCATGGTCGAGCGCGGATGGGGCCGCGTGGTGATCATCTCCAGCGGCACCACCGCGGAGTTCGGCGGCAGGCTGTTCGGCGGCGCCCCCGGCTACTCCATCTCCAAGAGCGCCCTCAACGGGCTCGCCTCGCTGCTGGCCGCGCAGACCGAGGGGACCGGCGTGCTGGTGAACGCGGTGAACCCGGGACGGGTCCGGACCCGGATGATGCCGGGCCAGCGGCGGACCCCCGACGACGTCGCCCCGTTCATCGCCGACGCGGCGACGCTCCCGGCGGACGGACCGACCGGAGGATTCCTCACCGACAAGCGCGGCCCAGGCTGAGCCCGGCGGCGCGGGAACAGGAGACGGCATGGAACTGGAACTGGCCGGAAAGAAGGCCGTGGTCACGGGGGCGGGCCAGGGGATCGGCCTCGCCGTCGCCGGCGCGCTCGCCGACGCGGGAGCCGACGTGTTCGGCGGGGCGCGCACCGTCGGCCCGGAGCTGCGCGCGGTCACCAAGCACACGATGGAGGTCGACCTCGCCACGGAGGACGGCCCGCGGCTGCTCGTGGAGGCGGCGATCGAGGAGTTCGGCGGCCTGGACGTCCTCGTCAACAACGTCGGCGGCGGCGTCAGCTGGGCGGCGAGCTTCCTCGACATCGACGACGACGTGTGGCGGCGGTCGTTCGAGCTGAACCTCTTCAGCACGGTCCGGGCGAGCCGTGCGGCGCTGCCGAGCCTGGTCGAGCGCGGCGGGACGCTCGTCAACATCGGGTCGGCGAACTCGCGCGCGGCGGACCCGCAGCTCGCGCACTACGCGGCGGCGAAGGCCGCGCTGTCCAACCTCGGCAAGTCGCTGTCGCTGGAGTTCTCGCCGAAGGGAGTGCGGGTCAACACCATCTCCCCCGGCCCGGTCCGGACGCGGATCTGGACCAAGCCGGAGATCGTCGAGAAGTCGGGGATGTCGGCGGAGGAGTTCGTCGCGGCGGTGCCCGGCCGGGCCGGGCTGACCACGGGGGCGATGGTGGAGCCGTCGGAGATCGCGGCGCTGGTGGTGCTGCTGGCGTCCGGCCGCGTCCCGAGCATCACCGGCACCGACCTGTCGGTCGACGCCGGACTGCTGAAGAACACGTAGCCGCGGCGAACCCGCCGTAGCCGCGGAGAGCCGCGGAGAGCCGCGGAGAGTCATGGACACCGCCCCCGGTCGTTGCGATCGAGCAGCGGCCGGGGGCCGGTCACATCCGGGCGGTGCCCGGCTCGGGGCGGCGGGAGCGCCTCACATGCGCAGGGCGCGGGCGATCACGTCCGCCTGGGCGGGCTCCTCGACGCAGGGGAACAGGATCAGCTCGTCGCAGCCCACGTCGCGGTAGCCGGCGACGAAGTCGCGGAGCCGGCCCTCGTCGGTGATCACGCTCTTCACCGCCATCTCGGCCTTCCAGCCGATGAACGAGTAGTAGTCGACCAGGTAGCTCTCGGCGCGCTCGCGCGCCCCGGCGCCCAGGGCCACGTAGGCGATGGCGACGAGCCGCGGTTCGCCCGCCCGGCCGGCGGATGCCCACGCCTTGCGGGCGCGGCCCGCCAGCTCCCCGTAGCCGGCGGCGGAGCTGCCGCCCGCGATCCAGCCGTCGCCGTAGGCCGCGGCGCGTTCCATGGCCGCGTCGGAATGGCCGCCGACCAGCAGCGGCGGGCAGCCGCCCGCCGGGACGGGGCCGGGCACGGGGCCGTCGCCCGTCCCGTCGCAGAAGCCGCGCAGCTCGCCGAGGAGCGCGTCGAGCCGGCGTCCCCGCCCGGCGTAGGGCGTCCCGCAGGCGTCGTAGTCGTCGGCGCGCCCGCCGGCCGCGACACCGATCGTGAGCCGCCCGCCCGACAGCCGGTCCACGCTCGCCAGCTGCTTGATCAGCAGCGCGCGGTCGCCGCGGTAGGCGGCGATCAGGATGGTCGTGGCCAGCCGGATGCGGCTGGTGGCGCCCGCCGCGGCGGCGAGCGTGGTCAGCGGCTCGTACCCGTCGTACATCAGCCGGTCGAGGGTGCCCAGCGAGGAGAACCCGAGGTCCTCGGCGCGGCGCGCCCAGCCGAGCAGCGCGCTTCCGGGGGTGCCGGGGATCATCGTCGGCAGCCCGATCCCGATGTCCATCAGATGCCCCCGTCCACGTTGAGGGTGGCGCCGGTGATGTACCGGGACATGTCGCTCGCCAGGAACAGCACCGCGCCGGCGACGTCGGCGTTCGAGCCGAGCTCGCCGAGCGCCGTCATGCCGCGGATGATGTCGGCGACCGGGGGCGGCGGCCCGCCGCCCGGCTCGGTCACGATCACGCCGGGCGCGACCACGTTGACGCGGACGCGGCGGTGCCCGATCTCCTTGGCCAGCGATCGGGTCAGCCCGGTGAGCGCCGTCTTGGACGCGCCGTAGTGGGAGCTCTCCGGCCGCCCGCGGAACCCGGCGACGGCGCCGACGTTGATGATCGAGCCGCCGTCGGCGAGCAGCGGCAGCGCCGCCTGCGTCACCGTGAAGCAGCTCGTCAGGTTGGTCTCCAGGACGCGGCTCCATTCCGCGGCGGTCAGCTCCTCCAGCGGCGACCGCGCGTCGATGCCGACGTTGTTCACGACGACGTCCAGGCCGCCGAACGCGTCCCGGCAGGCGTCCGCCAGCGCGGCGACGCCGTCCGCGTCGGTCACGTCGGCCTGGACCACGCGGTGGTCGCCGCCGAGCGCCTTCAACTCGCGGGCGAGGCTCTCCGCGGCCTCGCCCGCACTGCGGTGGCAGACCACGACGGCGGCCCCGGACCGGGCGAAGGAGACCGCGGTCTCCCGGCCGATACCGCGGGTGCCGCCGGTGATCAGGACGCGTTTACCGGCCAATCCGAGATCCACGGCTTTCCCTCCTCGCACGGGGACATGGCGCGCGCCTGCGGCGATGTCGATGCGCCTGCGGCGATGTCGATGGCGCCTGTGGCGACGTCGCCGCCGACGATGCCCCGGGACGCTCGCGCCGGGCTGGAGGCCCGCTCCCACCGTCCGCCCGGCGATTCGAGCCGGGTTCGACCGGGACCGGAGGGCCGCGCCCGAGCATGGCGACGACCACGAGAGGAGGCCGGCGTGCACCGGACATTGATCGTCGCGCACATGGATCCGGCCGAGGCGGGCGACGTGGCGCGGATCTTCGCGGATTCCGACGCCAGCGACCTGCCCCGGATGATCGGCGTGTCACGACGCACGCTCTTCCGTTTCCACGACCTGTACTTCCATCTCGTCGAAGCGGACGAGGACATCGCGCCGAACCTGTACAAGGCGCGCAGCCATCCGCTCTACGGCGAGATCAACGAACGGCTGTCGCATCACATCCGGCCGTACGACCCGAACTGGAAAGAGCCCCGGGACGCGATGGCCGAACCCTTCTACGTCTGGGACGCCAACGGTGAGTGACTACGACGACGAGGTTCCCGTTCTGATCGTCGGTGCCGGGCCGGTGGGGCTGTCGGCGGCGGCGTTCCTCGGCCGGTACGGCGTGCGGACGCTGCTGGTGGAGAAGCGCGCCGACACCTCCGTGCTGCCGCGTGCGCCGGGGCTGCAGGCCCGCACCATGGAGATCTTCCGCGCCGCCGGGATGGGCGAGGAGGTGCGGGCGCTGGAGATCGGCGACTCGCACGTCTTCTTCGAGGGCGGCATCCTGCGCGTCAACACCTACTCCGAGATCGCGGACGCCGAGGTCGTGGAGGCCCCGTCCCTGGACGGCCCGGACATCAGCCCCGAGCGGGTGATGGGCTGCGGCCAGGACCGCTACGAGGTGGTGCTGGCGGGCAAGGCCCGGGAGTTCGGCGCCGAGATCCGCTTCGGCGTCCGGCTGCGGTCCCTCGAACAGGACGCGGACGGCGTCACCGCCCAGGTGGAGGACACCGCGACCGGTGCGGTCCGCACCGTCCGCGCCCGCTACCTGATCGGCGCGGACGGCGCGGGCAGCACGGTCCGGCGGGTGCTCGGGATCGAGCGCTCCGGCCGCGGCACGGTGTTCAACGCGCTCAGCATCTACTTCCGCGCACCGGAGCTGGAGGCGGCGCTGGCGGACCGTCCGTTCATCCTCTGCTACGCCACCGCGGGCGGGTCGATGACGGGGCTGTCCCGGCTGCACGGCTGCGACCCGTGGCTGGCCGCGCCCGTCTACCACCCGGAGAAGGGCGAGACGCCCGAGGACTTCACCGACGAGCGCTGCGTGGAGATCGTCCGGGAGGCGTCGGGGCTCCCCGAGATGGACGTCGAGATCATGGCGAAGGTGCCGTGGGAGGGCGCGCAGCTCGTGGCGGAGCGGTTCCGGGACGGCCGGGTGTTCCTGGCCGGGGACGCCGCGCACGTCCATCCGCCGGCCGGCGGGTTCGGCGCGAACACCGGCATCCACGACGCGCACAACCTCGCGTGGAAGCTGGCGGCCCGGCTGGGCGGCTGGGCGGGGGACGCGCTGCTGGACACCTACCACGAGGAGCGGCACGCGGTCGGCGGCGCCATGGCCGAGCAGGCGATGGTCCGCAACCGCATCCGGCACGGCTACGCCGACGACGAGGTCCGCGCGCAGATGGTGGACGACATCGTCATCACGCTCGGCTACCGCTACGGCTCCCGGGCCGTCGCGTCGGCGGAGCGCGGCCCGGTGCTCACGCAGCCGCTCACGCTGACGGGGGAGCCGGGGACGCGGGCGCCGCACCTCTGGCTCGAACGCGACGGGAAGCAGATCTCCACGGTCGACCTGTTCTGGGACTCGTTCGTGCTGCTGACCGGGCCGGACGGCGGCGCGTGGCACGAGGCGGCGGTCCGGATCGCCGGGCGCACCGGCGTCCCGCTGCGGGCGGTGCAGATCGGTGACGGCGGCGACTACACCGCCGTGGACCGGGACTGGACGTCGGCGTTCGGGGTGTCGCCCCGGGGCGCGGTCCTGGTCCGGCCGGACGCGTTCGTCGCCTGGCGCACCTCCGACCGGTCGCCGGAGCCCGAGATGGTCCTCGCGGACGTGCTCGGCCAGATGGCCGACGCCGACGTGCCGGGCCGGACGGCCGGCGTCGGCGCCGCGGCGGCGGCGCGGTGACCGAGAGCCGATGATGCGCGAGGAACTGGCGGCCATCGCCCGGTCCGCGGTGGCCCGGATCACCGGGCACCCGTTCTGGGCGGGCCTGCGAAGCGGCGCGCTGCCGCCGGCGGCGCTGTGGCACTTCGCCGAACAGGACGCGCACCACGTCGTGCCCGCGTACGCGCGGGCGCTGGCGGGGTGCGCGGCGATCGCCGACGCCGACGCGCACGGGGCGCTGCTCGCCTCGGCGGCCAGTGCCACCTTCGGGTCGCTGCCCCGCCTGGACGAGGAGCTGGGGAAGCTCGCGGCGTCGCTCGGACGTCCGGCCGCCGCCGCGGGTCCCGCCCCGGACGTGCACGCCTACACCTCGTTCATGCTCGCCGCTCCCGCCGGCCCGTTCGCCGGCGGGATCGGCGGGCTGCTGCCGATGACCTGGTTCCACCTCCTGGTCTCCGACGACCTGCGGGAACGCCACGACCCCGGCTCCCGCTACGCCGAGTGGATCGCGCGGTACCTCCCCGACGGCGACTACCTGCAGGAGTACGTGGACGGCTACCTCGACATGATCGACGAGGTGGCCGCCGGCGCCACGTCCGGCGAGCGGCGGCTGCTCGCCCGGCGGTTCCTCTTCGGTGCCCGGCTGGAGCTGGCGTTCGCCGATTCGGCATGGCGGCTCCGGGAGTGGCCGACATAACCCCGGGCCGGCCCGGTCCAGAAGGCCCGTTCAGTCGTCTCGCGATTCGAGTGTTCTTCGAGCCGACGGTTCCACACTCGCACGGTCAGCATCCGGAACCACACCGGCACGGAGAAGATTGATGGGCAGAGTCAGACACCCCGCTCGCGAGAAGATCCGAAGCAGAGTCCGCCGGACGCCCCGGGCCGCCGCCGTCGTCATGGCGGCCGTTCTCGGTGCGACGTCCGCCCTGACGGGGACCGCCGCCGCCCAGCAGGAGCGCGGCTGGTGGAACGACGGGACGCGGTACTACGTCGACTGCGGCTCCGGCGACGACGGCGCGCCGGGCACGAGCCCCGGCGAGGCGTGGAAGACGCTCGCCAAGGTCAACACCGTCACGTTCGAGCCCGGCGACACCATCTCCCTGCGCCGCGGCACCACCTGCGGCGGGACGCTGGAACCGAAGGGCTCCGGCACGGCGCGCGCACCGATCAGCCTGGACGCCTACGGGTACGGCGCCCGCCCGGTGATCAACGGCGGCGGCGCCCGCGCGGCCGTGTTCCTGCACGACGTCCAGGGCTGGGAGATCCGCGGACTGGAGATCACCAACCCGGGCCCCGACGACGGCGCCCCCCGCATCGGCATCTACGTGCTGCTGGACGACTACGGCACCGGCGAGCACTACGTGGTCGACAACGTCAAGATCCACGACGTTCCGGGCTGCGACTGCCTCCAGGCGGAGAAGGAGAACAGCGGCGGCATCGTGTTCAAGGCCGCCGGGTCCGAGACGCCCACCGGCTTCGACGGGATCCGCGTCACCCGCAACCAGATCAGCGACATCGACAACGTCGGGATCGGCACCGTGTCGCAGTGGGTGAAACGCGACCTGTACCCGGGTGGCACCAACCACTGGGTGCCGATGAGGAACGTCCACGTCACCTGGAACCAGGTCACGAACACCGGCGGCGACGGCATCCTGGTGTCCAACGGCGTCGACTCCGTGACCGCCCACAACAAGGTCGACGGCTTCGGGCTTCGCGGGGTGCAGGCCCACGCGGGGATCCTGGCGTTCAACTCCGACCGCCCGGTCGTGCAGTACAACGAGGTGACGGGCGGTTCGAGCAACCCGCCGTCGTTCGCGTTCAGCGTCGACGCCGGCAACCGCGACCTCGTCTACCAGTACAACTACAGCCACGACAACGACGGCCCGTTCATCCTGTTCTGCGCGTTCGCGGGGACGTCCGGCGACGGTGCGAAGATCCGCTACAACCTCAGCGAGAACGACCTCGACCTGGCGATCGGGACGTTCACCATCCCCATCGTGTCCAACGGCTGCGACAACCCGATCGAGGACGTCGAGTTCTACAACAACGTCATCCACAGCGAGCGGGCGGGGCGGCTGGTCCGCAGCCTCCCGCACACGCCGATCAAGTTCAGCAACAACGTGTTCTCCGGCCGTTTCGCCGGCGCGTCGATCGTGGACGACGTCGGCGTCTACGACCACAACGTCTACCGGAACGTGACCGGGATCCCGGCGGGCGACCAGCACGCGATCACCCAGGACCCGAGGTTCACCGCCCCGGGCTCGGGACCGTGGGGCTACCGCCTGCGCTGCGGTTCCCCCGCCATCGGCGCGGGAGTCGACGTCGCCGGCGACGGCGGCCGCGACCTGTTCGGCAACCGGATCCCCTCGCCGCCGAACATCGGCGTCTACCAGGGGCGCTGCGCGCGTTAGCGGGCGGTGAAGCGAAGGGCCGGTGGTGGCCCCTCCCAGGGAAGGCCACCACCGGCCCCTTTCGCATGCCCGGCCCCGGGCTCCGCGGTCAGCCGGCCTGGCGCAGCTCGGCGACGCCCATCTCGTCGACGAGGCTGGTGGTGTGCTTGGCCGCGCGGAAGGTGGGGTCGTCCAGCACCTCGCGGAGGAACTCCCGCGTCGTCCGGACGCCCCGCCCGGAGACGCGGAACTCCTCCAGCGCCCGCCCGGCCCGCTCGATGGCCTGCCGCCGGTCGGGCGCCCAGACGGCGACCTTCGCCAGCAGCGGGTCGTAGTCGGCCGTCACCCGGAAGCCGGGGTGGCCGTGGGTGTCCACCCGGACGAACGGGCCGGCGGGCGGCTGGAACTCGTCGACGACTCCGGGCGTCGGCATGAACCCGCGGCGCGGGTCCTCGGCGTTGACGCGGCATTCGATCGACACGCCGCGCGGCGCGATGTCGTCCTGGGTGACCGACAGCCCGTCCCCGGCCGCGACCCGCAGCTGCTCGCGGACCAGGTCGACGCCGGTGACCAGCTCGGTGACCGGATGCTCGACCTGGATGCGGCAGTTGACCTCCATGAACGTGAAGCCGCCGTCGTCGTCGACGAGGAACTCGTAGGTGCCGGCCCCGGGGTAGTCGACCTGCTCGGCGGCCCGCACCGCGGCGGCGCAGATGCGGTCGGCGAGCTCGCGGGGCAGGCCGGGCGCCGGCGTCTCCTCGACGAGCTTCTGCCGGCGCCGCTGCACCGAGCAGTCCCGCTCGCCGAGGTGGACGACGCCGCCGCGCCCGTCCCCGAGCACCTGGACCTCGATGTGGCGGGCGTGTTCGAGGTACCGCTCCAGGTAGAGGCGCGGGTCCCCGAAGACGGCCTGGGCGCTCGCGCGTGCCTGCGCCCACGCGCGGGGCAGCTCGCGGGCGTTCCGGACGACGGTCATGCCGCGTCCGCCGCCGCCCGCGGTCGCCTTCAGGATCAGCGGGTAGCCGACCTCGGCGGCGATGGAGCGGGCCTGCTCCAGCGTCGTCAGCGACTCCGGGCTGCCCGGCAGCACCGGCAGCCCGGCGGCCTTGGCGATCTCCCGGGCCCGCGCCTTGTCGCCGAGCCGGCCGAGCAGCTCGGCCGAGGGCCCGATGAACGTCAGCCCCTCCGCCTCGCAGATCTCGGCGAAGTCGGGGTCCTCCGACAGGAACCCGTACCCGGGGTGGATCGCGTCCGCGCCGGTCTGCAGCGCCGCCGTGACGATCGCGGCGGCGTTGAGGTAGCTGTGCCGCGCTGCGGCGGGTCCGATGCGGACGCACTCGTCGGCGAACCGCGTCACCGCCGTGCCGCGGTCGCTGTCGGAGCACACCGCGACCGTTCGGATGCCCATGTCGCGGCAGGTGCGGGCGACGCGGAGCGCGATCTCACCTCGGTTGGCGATCAGGATGGTCGAGAACAACGGGCTTCCTCTCGTTGACCGCGCGGGCTGGCGCGGCGGACGGCGGATTCCTGGTGGCGGGTGGCCTGGTGGCGGGTGGCTCCTAGTAGCGGCGGAAGCGGCGGCGGCGCTGCGCCACCAGCTCCGCCGGGGGGAGGCCGGCGACCTCCGCGAGCGCCTCGTCGAGCGCGGCGCGCAGCAGCTCGGCGGCCTGGGAGGGGTCGTGGTGGGCGCCGCCGTCCGGCTCGGGGACGACGGCGTCGACGATGCCGTTGCCGAGCAGGTCGCGGGCGCCGATCTGCAGCGCGGCGGCGGCCCGGGGCGCGGCGGACTGGTCCTTCCACAGGATCGCCGCGCAGCCCTCCGGACTGATCACCGAGTACATGGCGCCGGCGCAGGCCAGTACCCGGTCGGCGACGGCGAGCGCGAGCGCGCCGCCGCTGCCTCCCTCACCGGTGATCGCCGCGATGACCGGGACGGGCAGCCCGGACATGAGCCGGATGTTCTCCGCGATCGCCCACGCCTGCCCGCGCTCCTCCGCGCCGATGCCGGGATGCGCGCCCGGCGTGTCGACCAGGGTGAGGATCGGCAGCCCCAGCTTGACCGCCAGCCGCATGAGGCGCGCGGCCTTGCGGTATCCCTCCGGTAGCGCCATGCCGAAGTTGCGCCGCACCCGCTCGGCGGTGTCGCGGCCCTTCTGGTGCCCGATCAGGACGACCTGCCGGTCGCCGAGCCGCCCGACGCCGCCCACGATGGCCGGGCAGTCGCCGGTGAGCCGGTCGCCGCGCAGCTCCTGGAAGCCGTCGAGCAGCTGGTTCGCGTATTCGAGGGTGTTCGGGCGGTTCTCGTGCCGCGCCGCCTTGATCACCTGTTCGGGGTCGAGGTCGGGAAGCAGCGCCGGGTCGCGGATCAGCCGCGTGCTCGCCGCCGCCGTCGTCGGCGTCGTCGTGGCCGGCGGCTCGGTGGCGGACGGGCCGCCCCGCTTGCGCGGACGCACCGGATGCTGGGCTTCGAGCAGGTCGGCGATCGTCGTCCGGAGCGCGGTGCGGGGGACGACCGCGTCCACCAGCCCCCGGGTGAGCAGGAACTCGGCCGTCTGGAACCCCTCGGGCAGGTCGGCCTGGATCGTCTGCCGGATGACCCGTGGCCCGGCGAAGCCGACGCGTGCGCCGGGCTCGGCCAGGATGACGTCCCCCAGGGTCGCGTAGGAGGCGGCGACGCCCCCGTACGTCGGGTCGCTGATGAGCGAGATGGTGAGGATGCCGGCCTCGTCCAGTTCGGCGAGCGCCTGGCTGGTCTTCGCCATCTGCATCAGCGCGAGGGCACCCTCCTGCATCCGGGCGCCGCCCGACGCGGTGACGATGATGAGCGGCCGGCGCAGCCGCAGCGCCGTCTCCGCCGCGCGGGTGATGGCCTCCCCGACCCCGCCGCCGAGGCTGCCGCCCATGAACCGGAAGTCCATGACCGCCGCCACGACGGGACGCCCGATCACCTCGCCGGTGACGCACAGGACGGCGTCGGTCATGCCGGTCTCCGCGCGGGCCTCGCGGAGCCGCTCCACGTAGGGGCGGGAGTCGGTGAAGCCGAGCGGGTCGTCCGGTACCCGCGGGGGAGCCAGCGGCTCGGCCGAGCCCGCGTCCAGGAGCTGCTCGACGCGTTGCCCGGCGGTGAGCCGGTCGTGGCGGCCGCATCCGGGGCATGTCCGCAGGATGCGTTCGTAGCGGCCGCCGTAGATCAGTTCTGAGCACTGGGGGCAGCGGGTCCATACCGCAGTTGGCGCAGTCACGTCTGAAGCGTGACCCGGCGGGCTCAATGGCCGGTTGAAGCGGGCTGGGGGCGGCGCATCACGAGGCATCCGGCGTGGCCGTCGTCTCCGAGCGAGGTCACGATGGCCACCGAGTCCTCCGCGGCGTCCGTGGCCTGCCAGGCGGCGATCAGGGCGGCGATCTGCAGTGCGCCGCTCGCGCTGTAGCTCTCGCCCAGCCGTGCCGCCGGCCGGATCCAGTGCGGCGGCGGCCCGTCCGCGGGCGAACGGCGAAGGGCGGCCCGGACGGCGTCCTCCTCGGCGGCCCGCAGCCCCCGGATTCCCGTCGCGCCCAGCGAAACGGTGTCGACGTCGGCGGCGGAGACGCCGCTGCGCCGCAGCGCACGGTCGACGCATCCCGCCAGTGACGTGCGCATACCCCCGGAACCTGGGGTTCCGACCTCGCAGGCGAGGAGCTCGGCCAGCGGTGTCCGCCCGGCCGCCGCCGCCCCGTCCGGTGTCTCGACGACGAACACGGCCGCGCCCTCACCGACCGCCGTCCCCGGCGCGAGGGCGCCGGAGTGGTGCCAGGCCCAGGCGGACTCGGCGCACAGCTCCTCCGCCGCGCCGACCAGGGCACGGTCGACCCGCCCCCGCGCGATCGCGTTGCGCGCGTAGCGGACGGCGGCCAGCCCCGACAGGCGGCCGTCGGCGATCGTGGCGTTCACCCCGCGCAGGGAGTTCCAGATCGCGAGCTGGCCGGCGCAGAAGTTCATGACCGCGCTGGGGAAGCGGTTGGCGCGCACCAGGTACGGCTTGTCCCGCACGAGCGTCTCCCGGGAGAACTCGCTGGAACTGCGGACGCTGCCGGTGCTGCTGCCGATCACGACGCCGGTCCGCGCGCGTTCCGCGTCGGCCAGGGGCGCGCCGAGCCCCCCGAGGGCGTGGTGCGCGGCCACCAGGGCGAGCAGGGTGGTGCGGTCCAGCGACCGGATCCCCTTCGTGCCGAGGGACTCCGCGACCCGCAGGTCCGGTGCCGCGGCCAGCGCCATCGGCGGGAAGTCGCCGCCGATCGCGTCGAGGTCGGCGGCCTGCGGCCCGCCCGCCGAGGTGAGCGGCGCCAGGCCGTGGCCCGCGGGTGAGACCACGCCGCAGCCGGTGATGACGAGCGGCGCGACGATCGTGGTCGCCGCCGCCCGTGCCGGTGCCCGGGTCGGGGCCTGCGCGGGCGTCATGCCACTCGTCCCAGCACGGTGATGGCGTTGTTGCCGCCGAACGCGAACCCGTTGTTCTGGACGATCCGCGGTGACGCGGCGCGTCCGGTGCCGGGGACGCAGTCCAGCCCGTCCCCCAGCGCCGGATCGGGTGCGGCCACGTTCGCGGTGGGCGGCAGGAAGCCCTCGTGCAGCGCCATGCAGCAGATCAGCGCGCCGAACCCGCTGGCCGCGCCCATCGTGTGCCCGATCATGGATTTGATCGAGCTGATCGGCGGGAGCGCGTCACCGAACACGGTCCGCATCGCCGCGACCTCCGTGGCGTCGTTGGTGGGCGTACCGGTGCCGTGCGCGCAGATGTAGTCGATGTCCGCCGGGCGCACCCCCGCGTCCTGGTGCGCCGCGCGGACGCACGCGGCGATGCTCGTCGGGTCGGGCGCGACGGGGTGCTTGGCGTCGCAGTTGACGCCGTAGCCGAGGACCTCGGCGTAGACGCGCGCGCCGCGCGCCACCGCGCCGTCGAGCGTCTCCAGGAACAGCGCGACGCCGCCCTCGGCCGTGAGGATCCCCGAGCGGCCGGCGTCGAACGGGCGGCACACCGACTCGGCGAGGGCGCCGAGCCGGTAGAACCCGGCGTGCGACCACCGGTTCACCGAGTCCGCGCCGCCCGCGAGCATGAACGCGGCCTCGCCGGTGCGGATCATGTCGTAGGCGTAGCCGAGCGCGTAGTTGCTCGCCGAGCAGGCCGTCGCGATCGTGTGGGCCTCGCCGGTGAGCGCCAGTTCGGCGTTGACCGCGGCGGCGATCCGCCCGGCCGGGGCCTGCGGGACGAGCGCCGGGTCGAGCGCCTTCATGCCGCCCTCGACCGACTGGCCGGTGAGCGCCTCGATCACGGCGGACTCGCCGAACGTCGTTCCCATCGCCGAGCCGGTGACCTCGGCGGAGATCCGGCCGGGGTCGATGCCGGAGTCCTCGACGGCCAGCCGCGCGGCCGACGCGGCGAACAGGGCGCTGCGTCCCCACCGGCCGGTCTCCAGCCGGTGCAGGATCCGCTCCGGCTCGAAGTCGCCGACCTCCCCCGCGTAGGTGTACGGGAACCCGGTGGTGTCGAAGCTCCGGATGGGCGACACGCCGCTGCGTCCCTCGCGGACGGCCCGCGCGAACACGTGGGCGCCGGTCCCGAGGCTGCTGACGGCGCCGAGCCCGGTCACGACCACGCGCTCACTCATCGGACGCTCACTCATGGGACGCTCACTCATGGGTCGTTCACTCATCGGACGCCCTGCTGTAGCGCTCCAGGACCTCCAGCACGGCCGTCAGCGTCGTCAGTTCCGGCAGCACCTCGTTGGGCAGGTGGACGCCCATGTCCCGCTCGATGCTGGAGATGATGTCGATGGCCATCAGCGAGTCGGCGCCGTGGTCGTTCACGAAGTGGCTGGTCTCCGTCAGCTCGTCCGGCTCGACCTCCAGGACGTCGGTGAGGATGTCGCGCAACTGCTGGATCTGCTCGGTCCGGGTGGTCGCCGCCTGGGTCATCGCATATGCCTTTCACAAGGTGGGGGGCTCAGAGGGGGCTCAGAGGGGGCTCAGAGGGTGGGGGCTCAGAGGGTGGGGAGGGGCGCTTCGTCGAGGGTCCGCTGGATCATCCGCGCCGCCTGCCGGTTGCCGTCGTCGTGCGGGTGCACGATGTCGGCGAAGGCGTCCCCCTCGAACCGGTCGGCGGACATGTTGAGGAACGACACCCCCAGCTCGGCGCAGCCCTCCGCGAGCAGGGCGGCGTAGGCGTCCCAGCACTTCTCCAGGGTGCTGTGGAGGATGCCGAAGACGGGGGCGTCGAAGTCGAAGCGTTCCCGCTCCGCTGCCGTCAGGTCGCGGGTGCGGGGGGTCGCGAGGGGCTGCAGGCACAGGACGATCCGGGTGCCCGGCGCGGCGGCCCGCGCGAGCAGCGCGAGGTCGCGGAGCCTGCGGCGGGCGGTGTCCTCCATCCGGGCCTGCGCCTCGGCGAGGTCCCACGGCCGGGTCGCCCGCGGGGCGAGGCGCCGTTCGTCCAGGTCGGGGACGGGTTTGCCGGCGGCGAGCGCGGCGAGGTCGAACACCGGGACGCGGACGAGGTCGTCGAACGTCCGCTCGTAGGAGATCGTCCCGTAGGCGCCGTCCGGGGTTAGCGAGCCGAACTGGTTGACCAGGTCGGTGCCGCCGCCGATGATCGCGACGTCGGACGCGGCGTGCAGGAACGGCGCGGCGGCGATGACCTCCTGCAGCGAGATCGCCGCGCACAGGCCGAGGTTGAGCCAGCTGATCCCGGTCAGGTCCGCCAGGTGCGAGGCGGGGGTGAACCGGTCCGCGGTCGCGCCGAGGCCGAGCGCCACCGAGTTCCCGAGCACGATGCCGCCTCCGCCGCGGGCGAGCCAGCCGGCGCAGTCGACCGTGCCCGACGGGGAGTCCGACAGCCGGAACCCCTCGTCGTCGATGTTGATGACGTCGGAGCGGTGGCCGGGGGAGAGGGTGAAGCCCAGGAAGGGATGCGGATAGAGGTCGAGGCCGTGCCTTTCCAGCAGCATCCCTCCGCGGTGCCGCCGCGCGAAGGACTCGTGCTCGAATTCCGGGGAGGAACCCACCGTGTGCTCCCGTTGTGTTCGTTGCCTGCTCGTGTTCGTTGCCTGCTCGTGTGGCCTGCTCGTGTGGCCTGCTCGTGTCCGTGGTCTGCGTACGGCCGGGACGGCCCGCACCGAGCCTGTCCACGCGAGATCGAAGGCGGCTCGCGAACGGCTCGACGCGGACGTCATGCGGCGGTTCAGGCGGTCCCGGTGGTCACCGGCCGGTCGTGGTGCCCACGCCGATGTGCGCGAGTTCGGCGACGACCCGCGCGGGCGGCGGCTGGTCGCGCATCTCGTCCCGCAGCGCCCGCGCGGCGTCCCGGTGGGCGGGGTCGTCGAGGACGGCGGTGAGCCCGTCCCGGATCGCGGCGGCCTCCACCCCCGGTGCGGGGAGCACCACCCCGGCGTTGGTCTCCGCGATGCGGGCCGCGTGCCGCACATGGTCGGGCAGGCGCGGGACGAGTACCTGCGGCAGCCCGCTGTCCAGCGCGGTGAGGATCGTCCCGGCGCCGCCCTGCGCGATGACGGCGTCGCATCTCGGCAGCAGCAGGTGCAGCGGCGCGCCCTCGACGACGTGCGCCTCCGGCGGGAGCGTGCCGAGGAGGTCGCGCTGCCCGGGGGCGACCGCCACGATCACGTCCACCGGCAGGCCGGCGATGGCCCGGACGGCGTCCCCGGCGAGGAACAGCCGCGGGTCCAGCCTGCTGTAGGTGGTGCCCCAGGTGACGCACACGCGCGGGCGGCGGGCGGCGGGACGCGGGCTCGGCGGCGGAAGGACCCCCGGCCCGTTGTAGGGGACGTAGCGCATCGGCAGCCGCCGGGAGCCGGTCGGGACCTGCAGCCCCGCCGGGCACGGGTCGACGGTGGCGGCGCCGAACGGTTCGACGCCGTCCAGGCCGAGCTTCTCGCACATCGGGGCGAGCACGTCCGGGAGGAACCTGCCCGCACCGCTCAGCAGGTCCGCCCCGTACAGGTGCCGGACCGCCGGGACGCCCACCGCGGCGGCGGCCAGCGGCCCGGCGAACGCCGTGGGCTCGTACACGATCAGGTCCGCGCGCCAGCCCTCGGCGAGCTTCACGAGATCACCGGTCATGGACTCGGCGAGGTCGCCCAGCAGCCCGAGGACGCGCGGGCCGCCGCCGCCCTTGCCCGGCCGCCCCTCCGGCGGATGCACGATGTCGCGGAAGACGGCGACCGCGTCGACGTCGCGGCCGACCGGCGCGGCGGGCAGCCCGGTGCGCAGGATCGTCCCGGTCAGTTCCGGCTCGCTCGCGATCAGCACCTCGTGCCCGGCGGCCCGGCAGGCCCACGCGAGCGGGACCATTGCGTACAGATGTGACGGCCACGCCCAGGTGGCGAAGATGACGCGCATGGCCACCACCGCACCACCGGCCGCTCGCCGTCGGCTCCAGTGCCGCTCAAGCCCGCGGTGATCGACTGCCCCCGGGTGTGCGGAGGGAGGCGGCGGTGACCAGACCGACCGAGGCCGAGCAGGCCATGACCGGACCGACCATCGAGGCGCGTGGCCTGGTGAAGCGTTTCGGCAGGACGACGGCGTTGGACGGGCTCGACCTCGACGTCATGCCGGGCAAGGTCGTCGCGGTCCTCGGGCCGAACGGGGCGGGGAAGACGACGTTCGTCCGGTCCGTGGCGACGCTGGTGAAGCCCGACGCGGGCGTGCTGCGGGTCGCCGGCCACGACGTGCGCCGCGACCCGCGGGCGGTGCGCCGCGCCATCGGGCTCGCCGGCCAGTTCGCGTCGGTGGAGCCCGCCATGACCGGCCGCGAGAACCTGGAGCTGGTCGCGCGCCTGTACGGGCAGTCCGCCCGAGCGGCCAGGGCCGCCGCGACGGCCGTCCTGGAGAGCTTCGGCCTGACGGACGTGGCGGACCGGCTCGTCCGGACGTACTCGGGCGGGATGCGGCGCAAGCTGGACCTCGGCGCCAGCATGGTGAGCGAGCCGCGGCTGCTGCTGCTCGACGAACCGACGACCGGCCTCGACCCGCGGGCGCGCCTGGACCTGTGGGACGCCATCGACGGGCTCGTCGAACGCGGCACCGACGTGCTGCTCACCACCCAGTACCTGGACGAGGCCGAGCGGCTCGCCGGGCACATCGTCATCATCGACCACGGCCGCGCGGTGGCGGCGGGGTCGCCCGCCGAGCTGAAACGCCGGGTGGGCGGCAACGTGCTGGAGGTCCACGTGCGCGACGAGGCGGACCTGGCGGCGATCGCCGCGGTGCTCGCGCGGGCGGGCCACGAACCGCAGATCGACGCGGCGGTGCGCCGGGTCAGCGCGGGCGTCGGCGACGGCGGGGCCGTCCACGCGCTGGTCGACGGGCTGCGCGCGGCGGAGGCGACCGGGGTGACGGTCGCCGACATCGGGGTGCGCGGCCCGAGCCTCGACGAGGTGTTCCTCGCCCTCACCGGAAAGGCGTCCCCCACCGAAACCCCGACCGAGACCCCCACCGAAACCCCCACCGAAACCCCGACCGAGACCCCCACCGAAACCCCCGCCGAAACCCCGGCCGACAGCCCCACCGAGACCGCCACTGACAGCCCCACCGACGCCTGAGGAGACGACCATGACCGTCAGCGCGACCGCCGGGGGCCGGGGTGCCGGCCTGGCGATGGGCACGTTCCTCGTTGCGAAACGGGCAGTGCTGACCTTCCTGCGCACCCCCCAGCTCGTCATCGTCGGGACGGTGCAGCTCGTGGGGTTCCTGGTGACGTTCCGCTACGTGTTCGGCGGGGCGTTCGGCACCTACAAGGGCCTGGACTACGTCGACTTCGCCGTCCCCGGCTTCATCGCCGCCGGGGTGCCGTTCACGCTCATCGGGACCGCCGTCGTGATGGCCGAGGACCTGCACACCGGGTTCGTCGACCGGCTGCGGTCGCTGCCGTCGCCGTCCGCGGCGGTGCTGACCGGGCGGGTCGTCGCCGACACCGCCGTACTCGCGTGGAGCCTCGCGATCGCGGCCCTCGTCGGGTTCGGCATCGGTTTCCGCCCGCACGGCACGGCCCTGGCCGCGCTGGCGGCGTTCGGCCTGTGCCTGGTGTTCGGGCTCGCGTTCAGCTGGGTCTTCATCACGCTGGGCCTTCTGGCCCGCAACGGGCAGGCCGCGCAGGGCCTGTCCCTGCTGGTCTTCCCGGTGACGTTCGGGTCGAGCGCGTACGTGCCCGTCGACACCATGCCGGGCTGGCTCCGCGCGTTCGCCGAGAACCAGCCGATGACCTCGATGGCCGACGCCGTCCGCGCCCTGACGCTGGGGGACCACGCCGTCCACGTCCTCGGGCACGACGCCGGCTACTTCGTGCCGCGGGCGCTCGCCTGGTGCGCCGTCATCATGGTCGTCTTCGCGGGCCTGGCCGTGGCCGTCTTCCGGCGCGGCTGACCCGCCTGCCCGGGTGGGGCCGCCGCTCAGCCCTTGTGGCAGAGCACCAGCGTCTCGTTCTCGGCGAGCGGCCGGCACGACGTCGACGTGAACCCTGCCGCGTCCGCCAGCGCGGTCAGTTCGCCGGCGCCGTACTCCGACCCCTCCTCGGTGACCAGGGCCATGATGAGGCTCGCGACATGGCCGTCCACGTCGACACCGCCGTCCGCGCCGCCGTCGGCGCCGCCGTCGGCGCCGCCTTCGGTGAGCATCCGGTCGTGGACGAGCAGCACACCGCCGGGGTTGACGGCCTCGAACGCCTTGCGCATCAGGATCTCCCGCCGTCCCGGCGACCAGTTGTGCAGGACGTGCCCGAAGACCAGCACGTCCGCGCGGGGGAGCGGGTCGCGGAAGAAGTCACCGGCGTGGAAGACCGCCCTCCCGGACAGCCCCAGCGCCGCCATCCGCTCGTCGAACGGGGCCCGCATCTGGGGGAGGTCGAACACGTGCCCGGTCAGCCCCGGATGGTCGGCGACGAGCCGTCCCACCAGGTCGCCCGCGCAGCCGCCGACGTCCAGGACGGACCGGTGCGCCGGCCAGTCGACCGCCTTCAGCAGTTCCGGGACGAGCGGCCGCAGCGCGCCCTCCATCATCCGGACGTAGCGCCGCAGCTCCACGGGGTCGCCGAGCATCGCGTCGAAGCCGTCCGCCTCCGCGCGCGGCCTTCCGGTGCGCAGCGTCTCGGTCAGCCCGTTCCACAGCGGGTACAGGTTCGCCTTGGCGCCCAGCAGGGACCCGCCGACGTACCCGGGCGTGCCGCTGACCAGGTGGCGGTCGGCGCCCTCGGCGTTGCGGTACCGGCCGCCCTCCTCCTCCAGCAGGCCGAGCCCGGCCAGAAGCGCCAGGAAGTCGCGCAGACCGCGCCCGTCGAGGGCCAGGCGGTCACGGACGTCCTGCTCGGTGCCGGGCGCCTTGTGCAACGCGGTGAAAAGGCCGAGCTCGACCGCCGTCAGCAGCGCCTGCGCCTCGCAGTAGGCGTTGCCGAGGCGGAGGATGCCCTGCACAGAACCGATGTCTGGGGCCGTGCGCACAGTCACCGGACGTCCTTCCGTCGCCGACACGTCCCGGTGACCGTGCCGCACCGGGGTGGAGCCTCGGTCGAGACGCCCGGACGTCCCGGCCCGGTGCTGTACCGATCTTCGAGCGTCGCGCGACCTCCACCCCGCACAGTTCCACCGGGAACAGGGCCCAGCAGGACCCACACGGCGGTGAAGATCCGGGACGGTGATGTGCGGTGCGTGTGAGCGTGACCAAGGAGACGTGTGCGGTGGCGAGCCTGTGCGTCTACCGCGTCCCCGAAGTCTTCGACCAGGACGAGGACGGCACCGTCGAACTCCTGGACGCGGACCCGCCGGACGATCTGCACCAGGCGGTCCGGACCGCGGCGCGCGGCTGCCCGACCCGGTCGATCCACATCGACTAGGTCCACTTCCACATCGATCAGATCCATCGACCAGATCCACATCGATCAGATCCACATCGAGCGGGCCCGCTGCGGACCCGCGGCCGGAACGACTGAGAGGGAGACGTGGATGTGCGGCATCGTCGGCTGGGTGGACTTCGGGCGTGATCTCGCCGGAGAGGCACCGACTCTGCGGGCCATGACCGAGACGCTGGCGAAACGGGGCGTGGACGCGCGGGGCGTGTGGATCAGGGGGCACGCCGCCCTCGGGCACACCCGGACGTCCATCATCGACCTGGCCGGCGGCGCGCAGCCGCTGACCGTCGAGGAGGACGGCCGTCCCCTCGCCGTGATCGTCTACAACGGCGAGGTCTACAACTTCAAGCAGCTGCGCAGCGAGCTGGAGGCGTGCGGGCAGCGGTTCCGCACCCGCAGCGACACCGAGGTGGTGCTCCGCGCCTACCTGGAGTGGGGCACCGGCTTCGCCGAGCGGCTGGAGGGCATCTTCGCGTTCGCCATCTGGGACGTGCGCCGCGAGGAGCTGGTGCTGGTCCGCGACCGGCTCGGCGTCAAGCCGCTGTTCTACTCGGTGCGGCCGGACGGGGTCCTGTTCGGTTCCGAGCCGAAGGCGCTGCTCGCGAACCGGCTGGTCCGCCCGGTCGTCGACGTCGACGGGCTGCGGGAGCTGTTCGCCACGGCGAAAAGGCCGGGGCAGGCGGTGTTCCGCGACATGGCGGAGCTGCGTCCCGGCCACCTGCTGACCGTGGGACGCGACGGCGTGACCGACACGACGTACTGGCGGCTGGAGGCGCGTCCGCACACCGAGGACGTCGACGGCACCGTCCGGCATGTCCGGTCGCTGCTGGAGGAGATCGTGCTCCGCGAACTCGTCGCGGACGTCCCGCTGTGCACGGCCCTCTCGGGCGGCGTGGACTCCAGTGCCCTGACCGCGATCGCCGCGAAATGGCGCTGGCAACTTGAGGGCGAACGCGTCCGGACGTTCGTGACCACGTTCGACGAGTACGCGAAGAAGTTCCAGCCGGACGACGTCCGCTTCTCCCCCGACGAGCCGTACGCGGCCGAGGTCTCCCGGCATCTCGGCACCGACCACGTCCCGATCGTGCTGGGCACCGCCGATCTGATGGACCGGGAGACGCGCCGGCAGGTGCTGCTGGCGCAGGACATGCCGACGACGCTCGGCGACATGGACACGTCCAATTACCTCACCTCGCGCCGGATCAAGTCGCATTCCACGGTGGCGCTCGCCGGTGAGGTCGCCGACGAGATCTTCGGCGGCTACAACTGGATGCACGACCCCGAACTGCTGAACGCCGGGACGTTCCCGTGGACGGCGAACGAGCCGCGGCAGCCGGGCTCCCCCAAGGGCCAGGGCCGCGGCCTGTTCGACAGCGGGCTCATGGACAAGCTGGAACTCGGCGTCTACTACGCCGACCACTTCCAGGAAGCGGTGGCCGAGGCGCCGCACCAGGACGGCGAGAGCGACGGCGAACGCCGGATGCGCGACGTCGCCTACACCACCCTCACCTGGTGGCTGCCGATGCTGCTCGACCGCGGCGACCGGCTCTCCATGGCGCACGGCCTGGAGCTGCGCGTGCCGTACGCCGACCACCGGCTCGTCGAGTACATGTACAACACGCCGTGGGCGTTCAAGACGTTCGACGGCCGGGAGAAGAGCATCCTGCGCGCGGCCGTCGCCGACCTGGTGCCGGAGTCGGTGCTGAAGCGGACGAAGAGCCCGTGGCCGGTCACCCAGGACCCGGCCTACGCGGCGATGCTCCACGAGGAGCTGCGGGACATGCTGGCCGACCCGTCGTCCCCCGCGCTGCCGTTCCTGGACACGGCCGCCATGCGCCGCACGATCGACGAGCCGTCGAGCATCGCCCACGAGTGGGTCAGCAGGATGAACATCGAGATGGCACTGGAGTTCAACACGTGGCTCGAAACCTACGGCGTCGAACTGGCCATCTGACGGCGTCATGTGAGAAGAGGAGACCAGCATGGATTTCTCGGACGTCCTGCGCCGGCGCCGGATGGAGCGCAGCTACACCGACGAGCCCGTCTCCGATGAGGCGATCCTGCGCATCCTGGAGGGGCTGCGCCGCGCGCCCAGCGCGGGCTTCAGCCAGGGTCACCGCGTCGTCGTCGTCACCGACCCGAAGCTGCGGCAGGCGGCCGCCGACATCGCCGAGGCCCGCTACGTGGAACTCGGTTTCCCCCGCTGGATCGCCTCGGCGCCCGTCCACCTCTACGTGTGCACGCGCGAGGACTCCTACCACGAGCGCTACAACGCGGCCGGGGACATCCGGGAGGGATACTCCGAGATCCCCTGGCCGGTGCCGTTCTGGTGGTTCGACTGCGGCGCCCTGTTCATGCTCCTGCAACTGGCCGCCCTGAACGAGGGCCTGGCGACGGGAATGGTCAGCTCCGTCTACACCGACGAGCTGAAGTCCCTGGCCGACGTGGTCGGCCTCCCCGAAGACGTATCCCTGGCGGGCATCATCACCGTCGGTCACCTGGACGACAGCGTGAAGACCCCGGTCCCCCCGGGCGCGGCGACGCGCAGGCCCAACGAAGACCTAGTCGAGTGGCGCCGCTAACACCGCAATCAGGCCCACTCCCGGGGCGGGGACATGCGGTGCTTCAACAGCAGCTCGCTCCCCCCGTTCGATCCAGATGGGAACTTGTGGGATCACATAGCCTTTGAACTGCGCAGACAGCGACACGAGCGAGACCTCTCGCTGGCCGAAGTAGGTGCGATCATCGACCGGGATCGCTCGCTGGTCGCACGTGTTGAATCCGGCATCAGCCAGCCAACGAGACACCTGTGCCCAGGAGTACAGCTTGATGCGACTGCCGCGATGAATGGCCGGAGTGGGAAAACCTCCAGGACCGCGTTCACCGGTCGTCCAGTGTCCAACGCTGGGGCAGACCTGTCGGTCTTCTCGGCGATGTCGTCGATGGTGACCAGGTCCTCCATGGCGCCGGTCACCGACAGTCCACTGCGCTCGCTGTCGTCGATGGCCGACAGGATCGCCTCGGTCGCGTTGCGCGCCTCGCGTGAGAACAGGATGGTGCCACCCTGCTCGTCGCCGGAGAGTTGACCGTCACCGCAACGCGAGTACAGCCGCTCAGCGGCCTCCTCAAGATCGCTGACCGGCCCGATCTCAAGCTCGAACCAGTAGGTGCTCATCAGTCCTCCTCTTCCCGTCGTGCGGTCACCTTGGCATCGTGCTGCCGCATCCGCCTTCGAATCTTCTGTGCCTCATGTTCGTCGACGTCGGGAGTTCCGTTGATCGAGAACGGAGGAGTGCAGCAGCCGGGGCCGCCAGGGCAGGATGCTCTTGCATAGGCGTGATGGATCACGGCTGTGTGCACCGGCTGACGCTGATACCGGTACGTGGCAGGGCTCGTGGTTCGGGATCGGCTGGGGTGATGCTGACAAGGCGAGCGGGGTTTGGTCAGCGGCCGCCGGCGGTGTGGACCACTTCGCCGTTGACGTTGCCGTTCGCTTCGGAGCACAGGAAGACGATCAGGCGCGCCACGTCGTCGGCCGTGCTGAGGCGGCCGCTCGGGGTCTCCTCCGTCGCCTTCTCAAGGAGGACGGGGTCCACCGCGTCCAGGCTCTCGGTGAGGGTGGCTCCGGGGGCCACCACGTTGGCCAGGACGCCGTCGCGCGTCCACATCAGCGACCGCGCGAACCCGTGCAGGGCGGCCTTGGCCGCGCTGTAGAACTCCGAGCCGGGGTTGCCGTAGTGCGCGGTGATGGATGACAGGAGAGCGATCCGTCCCCAGCCGCGCTCCCTCATGCCGCCGAGGGCCTCACGCACCGTCCACATATGGCCTTCGACGTTCTCCCGGAAGAGGCCGAGCCAGTGGTCCATGGGCTGGTCCTGGTACGGCGGGACGTTCTCGGGGTCGACCCACACCCAGGTCTGCGCGTTGGCCACGACGACGTCGACGCCGCCCCAGGCGTCCTCGACGTCCCGGACCGCCCGCCGGATGGAGCCGGGGTCGGCGAGGTCGCAGCGCAGGGCGAGCGCCCGCCCGTCGCCGCCCAGCTCCTCCGCGAGATCCTTCGCGGCCGTGTCGGAGCTGTGGAAGGTGAGGGCGACCCTTGCGCCTTCGGCGGCGAAGGCGTGCGCGGTCGCCCGCCCGATGCCCCGGGTGCCGCCGGTGATGAGCACCCGCCTGTCCGTCAATCCGAGATCCATGGACGCAATGTCCATCGGACGGCTCGAAGGCGGCTCGGGACGCGTTCCAAGACCTCGGGACGCCTTCCAGGAGATTTCGAGCGCCGGTCCGTAGCGTCCGCGTCGGAGCCCGAGCCGTGCCTTGCGATGGGGGAGACGGATGCTTCACGACGAACTCAGGGAGATCAGGGACCCTGTCCTGCGGAAGGTCCACGACCATCCGTTCTGGTCCGGTCTCCGGGACGGTTCCCTGCCGGGTGAGTCGCTCGCCCATTTCGTCCAGCAGGACACCGGGCACCTGCTGCCCGCCTACGCGCGGGCACTGGCCCGGTGTGCCGCGGTGGCGCCGGACGACCTCGACGCCTGCCTGCTCGGCCAGTCGATCGTCGGGACGCTGGAGGCCGCCGGCCGGCTGCGTGAGGCGTACGCGGGCCTGGCCGGCGATCTGGGGCTGCCCAAGCTGGGCGAGCAGGCCCCGGTCGACCCGGCGACCCACGCGCACGCGTCGTTCTTCGCCGCCGCGAGCGCACGGTCGTTCCACGACGGTCTCGGCGCGCTGCTCCCCATGGTGTGGTTCAACGCGGAGGTCTCCGACGGGCTGAAGCGCGGCGTCGAGCCGGGTTCGCGGTACGCGCCGTGGATCGAGGTCTACCACCCGGGCGAGTCGTACGGGTACGCCGTCCAGGCGTTCCTGGACATGGTCGACCGGGCCGGCGACGGCTGCTCGGCCCGGCAGCGCCAACTGATCATCGAGCAGTTCTCCATCAGCGTCCGTTACGAATGGGCGTTCGCCGAATGCTGCCTGCGGCGGCCGTCCTGGCCGGTGTGAACGGGCGGGGCCGGCCAGATCACGGGCAGCCGACGAGAAAGGTCGCCGACCAGATGAGTTCGAGCACCCCGATTCCCTATCCCTTCGAATGGACCCCGGTCATGGAGGTCCCCGGACGGTTGCGCGGCCTGCACGAGAAGGCCCAGGTCGACGTGCGGCTCCCGAGCGGTGACACCGCGGTGATGGTGACGCGCTACAAGGACGTCCGGAGCCTGTTCGCCGATCCCCGGCTGAGCAAGAACATCGCCCGTCCGGGCATGGCGCGGGTGTCCAAGGACAACGACCTGTTCGTCGACCCCAAGATCGACGGTGACCCGCCGCACCACACCGCGATGCGCGGGCTCGTCACGCGGGCGTTCACCGCGCGCCGGATCGAGCTGCTGCGCCCGTTCGCGCAGTCGGTCACCGACGAGCTGCTGGACGCGATGGAGGCCGGGCCGAAGCCGGCCGACCTGAACGAGGCGCTGGCCTTCCCGCTGCCGATCCTGGTGATCTGCAAGCTGCTGGGCGTGCCGCCGGAGGACCGGGACAAGTTCCGCGGGCTGGTGGACGGCTTCCTCTCGGTGAGCAAGCTGCCGCCGGAGGAGGTCGAGGAGTGCCGCAAGGGCCTGTGGTCGTACCTGGCGGACCTGATCGTCGCCAAGCGGGCCGATCCCGGCGACGACCTCATCGGCAGCCTCATCAAGATCCGGGACGAGGACGACAACCGGCTGTCGGACTACGAGCTGCACCACTGGACGCAGAGCCTGCTCATCGCCGGCTATGTCACCACGGCCAGCCAGATCGGCACCGGGACGGCGGTGCTGCTGCACCGGCGGGACCTGTTCGAGCAGGTGAAGGCCGATTCGTCGCTGGTGGAGCCGGCGGTCGAGGAGCTGCTGCGCACGCAGATCATGGGGTCGTCGATCGGCACGCTGCGGTACGCCCTGACCGACATCGAGCTGTCCGACGGCTCGGTGATCAAGGAGGGGACCAGCGTCCTGCTGTCGGAGGAGGGCGCCAACACCGACGAACGGGTGTTCAAGGACCCGTTCACGATCGACATCCGGCGCAAGGAGAACCACCACATGACGTTCGGTGCGGGCATCCACTACTGCGTGGGTGCGGCGCTGGCCCGGATGGAACTGCAGGTGGCGACGGAGACGCTGCTGCGCCGGTTCCCGGACGTCCGCCTCGCCGTCCCCGCGGAGGAGTTGCCGCGCGGGCTCGGCGGGTTCATGGAGGGCTTCAGCGAGGTCCCCGTCACCTGGTGAACGACTGATTCCTCTCGTCCAGGCCCCCGGCCGTGCAGGTCGGGGGCCTTGACGTGTCCGGGGACGGGCGGCTTCGGCGTACGTCCGCGATGTCATAGTTGACACTGACTATTTATGGCTGGATAATCAGAGCTGGCTAGAGGTGAGGAGGCTTCGATGGAGAGACGGCGCAAGGTGGGGAACCCGCTGGCCCTGGCCGTGCTCGCCTGGCTGATGCTGGAGCCGATGCACCCGTACGAGCTCGGCCGGCGGCTGAAGGAGACCGAGCAGGACCGCAGCATCAACTACAACCGGGGCTCGCTCTACATGGTGGTGAAGCAGCTGGCCAAGGCGGGCTTCATCGTCGAGCAGGAGACCGTCCGCGACACCCAGCGCCCGGAACGCACCGTCTACGCGCTCACCGGGGAGGGACGCGCCGAACTCCACGACTGGCTCAGCGAGCTGGTCGCGCAGCCGCGGCACGAGTACCCGCACTTCGGGGTCGCGCTGTCGCTGCTGAGCGTCCTGTCCCCGGACGAGACCGCCGGGCTGCTCAACACGCGGCTGACCGCCCTGACCGCCGAGATCGACGAGATCCGCGGCCGGGTGGACGCGGCCACCGCCGAGGGCGTCACGTGGGTGTTCCTGGTGGAGGAGCAGTACAGGGTCACCATGCTGGACGCCGAGTGCCGTTTCGTGGCCGACCTCATCGAGGCGATGGAGCACCCGGACTACATCCGCACATGGAAAGAACTGTTTGGGAGCCGAACATGACTGCAGCAAGGACGGCACTGGTCATCGGCGGAGGGATCGCCGGACCGGCCACCGCGATGGCGCTCAAGAAGGCCGGCATCGAGGCGACCGTGTACGAGGCGTACGCGAGCACCGCCGAGGGCGTCGGCGTCACGCTCACGATCGCGCCGAACGGGCTCAACGCCCTCAAGATCATCGGCGCGTACGAGGCCGCGCTCGGCATCGGCCAGCCGCTGACGCGCGGGCAGATGTACGACGGGTTCGGCGAGAAGATCGGCGAGTTCCCCGGGCTGGAGGGCCTGCCGCCGAGCCGCGGGCTGTGGCGGGACACGCTGTGCCGCGTCCTGCACGAGACCGCCGCGGGGCAGGGCATCCGCGTCGAGTACGGCAAGCGGCTCGTCGACGTCGAGGAGTCGCCGGACGCCGTCACGGCCCGGTTCGACGACGGCACCACCGCGACCGCCGACGTGCTCGTCGGCGCCGACGGCATCAGGTCGACCGTCCGCAGGCTGATCGACCCGAAGGCGCCGGAGCCCGACACGACCCGGCTGCTGAACTTCGGCGCGGCCGCCGACATCGCCGTCCCGTCCGACCGCGAGTCGTCGTACTTCGTCTTCGGCAAGCGCGGCTTCTTCGGCTACTGGGTGCAGCCCGACGACCGCACCGCCTGGTTCGCGAACCTGCCCCACGACCGGCCGCTGTCGTCGGCGGAGGCGCGCGAGACGTCCAAGGCCGACTGGCTCGCGCGGCTGCGCGAGCTGTACGCCGACGACAAGCCGTGCAGCGACATCCTCGCGCGCACCGAGGCCGGCGACCTGGCCGTGCTCGGCTCGCTGGAGAACATGCCGAAGGTGCCGACCTGGCACCGGGGGCGGATGGTGCTGGTCGGCGACTCCGCGCACGCGCCGTCCTCCAGCTCCGGCCAGGGCGCCTCGCAGGCCATCGAGAGCGCCGTGCAGCTCGCCCGCTGCCTGCGCGACCTCCCCGACCCGCAGAGCGCCTTCGCCACCTACGAGGAGCTGCGCCGCGAACGGGTCGAGAAGGTCATCGACCGCGGCAACAAGACCAACAGCAGCAAGACGATGGGCACGTTCGCCAAGGCGATGATGAAGCTGATGATGCCCATCATGATGAAGACGTTCCTCAACCCGGAGAAGACGCTGGGTCCCGAGCAGCGCTACCTCATCGACTGGGACGCCCCGGTGACGTCGCCGCAGACGGCGGCCGCCGCCGGAAGCTAGCCAAGTTCCGCCCCCGGCCCACGCCGAGCCCCCGCGGCGCCGGGCCGGGGCGGAACCTCCGTTCAGGCCCGCGCGGACGGGTGCAGGACGCGGTGCAGGGCCTCGGTGAGCTGCGCGTGCGGGTCACCGGCCGCCGACGGGCACCGCCAGGCGACGTACCCGTCCGGGCGGACGAGGACGGCGCCGGCGCGGCCCAGCCCGTAGCGGGCGTCGAAGACGCCCTCGACATCGAAGAGCTCGGCGGCGTCCCGGCGCCCGCGGTCCGCCGGCCCGGCGACCCGGTACGCGCGCAGCGGGACGCCGGAATGTGCGGCGATCTTGTCCGCCGCGTCCGTCCACGCCGCGCCGTCCTCGCCGGTGAGCAGAACGAACGCGTCATGGAACAGGTCGTGGACGGTGATCCGCTCGCCGTCAATCCGCCCGCCGTCCGTGGCCCCGGTGAGCATGTCGAGCCACAGGTGCGGTGCGCGTGTGCCGGGCGCCGCGCCCTGGTCCAGGCCGCCGCCGTAGACGGGGCCGTGCCCGGCGCCGATGACGGCGGCGGAGTCGTAGCGCTGCCCGAACGTGCACAGGACGTCGTCCACGTCGTCGCCGTCGGGCTCGTCGCCGAACCTGGCCTGCTGGCGGCGGACGGTGATGTCCGCGAGCGCCAGCGCGGCGGGCCGCCGTTCCGCCTCGTAGGTGTCCAGCAGCCCGTCCGACGCCCAGCCGCCGGTCACGGCGGCGAGCTTCCAGGCGAGGTTGTGGGCGTCCTGCACGGCGGCGTTCGCGCCCATCGCGCCCGCGGGCGGCCACACGTGCGCGCTGTCGCCGACGACGAACACCCGCCCGGCGCGGAACCGGTCCGCGACGCCCACCGCCTCCTCCCAGCAGGCGATATCCACGATGTCCAGCGGCACGTCCGCGCCGATCACCGCGCGGGCCGCCTTGCGGCAGCGGTCGTCGGTGAAGTCGTCCGGCGACTCCTCCGCCGGGTCGTAGGTGAAGCTGATCGCCCACTGGCCGGGGACGGCGGTCGTCAGGAACGACCCGAAGCCGCCGATCTCGGGGTTGACCACGATCCAGAACATCGCGCGCTTGGTGACGATGTCCGACAGGTCGGCCCGGACGACGAACGTCACCCAGCTCTGCGTGACGCCCGGACCCTCGCGGACGATGCCCGCCGACGGCCCGGTCCGGCCGCGGAAACCGTCCGCCGCGATGACGTGGCCGGCGCGGATGACGCGCCGCCGCCCGCCGTCGCGGTCCCCGATCTCGACGGTGACGCCGCCGGCGTCGGGGTTGACCGTGAGGCACCGGGTCCCGAACCGGATGTCGGCGCCCTTCGCCCGCGCGGCCTCGATGAGGATCGGCTCCACGGTGCGCTGGTCGGCCATCTCGAACTCGCACGCCGTCACGTCGGGCAGCGACGTCCGCGCCTCCTCGCCGAGCAGCCAGTTCCACTCGCCGGACAGGGACTCGCACCGGACGACGCCGGACTCCCCGTCGAACGGCCGGCCCGCCTCCCGGATCAGCGGCTCGACGCCGAGCGGCCGGTAGAGCTCCATCGTCCGCTGGTTGATCCCGCGCGCGCGGCCCTGCACCGACACGTCCGGATGGCGGTCCACCAGAATCGAGCGCACCCCGTGGTGCGCCAGGAACAGTGCGGACGCCAGCCCGGCGTAGCCGCCGCCGACGATGAGCACCGGAACGGTCTCGTCCATGATCGACCTCCATCCTTCCCACGGCGAGGCTCGCACGGGCGGCTAGAGGCGCACTCGCCTCCGGCGAGCGACGCCACGCCTCCGGCGAGTGCCCTTCGAGCGCTCCTCCACCGGGCGTGGACGTTCCCCGGCGACGATCCGGAAGTGCGCCGTCCCTGCCGCCGGCGCCCTGCCCAGCACGAGGAGAGCAGCCGTGACGCAAGCCCGGGCGACCACGGACGACCCACGGATCGTCATCCTCGGCGGTGGCGTCGCCGGCCTCGCCGCGGCGATCGCCCTGGCCCGGCGCGGCCTGCCCGCGACGGTGGTCGAGCGCGACCCCGCCCCGCCGGACGACCGGGACCCGTTCATGGACTGGCGGCGGCGCGGCGTCCCCCAGTTCCGGCTGCCGCACGGCTTCTCCGCCAGGACCCGCAACCTGCTCGCCGAGCACGCGCCGGACGTCCTGGAACGGCTCCGCGGCGGCGGCATCGAGGTGATCAACCTCTTCAAGCGGCTCATCCCCGAGGAGCTGTGGCGGCCGTCCGACGACGACTTCGCCAACCTGTGGGCGCGGCGCGCCGCGTTCGAGCTCGCGCTGCGCCGCACCGCCGAGGCCGAGGCGGGCGTCACCTTCGCATGCCCGGCCGTCGCGACCGGCCTGACCTTCCTGCGGACGCCCGGCGAGCCGCCCCGCGTGACGGGCGTCCGGCTGGCCGGCGGCGGCGAGCTGCCCGCCGGCGTCGTGCTCGACTGCGGCGGGCAGCGCACGCCCATACCCCGCTGGCTCGCCGCCGAGGGCGTGCCCGTCGCCGCGGACGTCCAGGACTGCCAGACCGTCTACTTCAGCCGCTACTACCGGTTCACACCCGGCTGCGACCTGCCCAAGACGGCCGTCGCGACGCTGCGCGGCGAGGCCGACGGCATCTCCTACATCGGCTTCCCGGGCGACAACGACACGTTCGCGATCTGCTTCGAGGGGCATCCCGGCGACGAGGACCTGCGGCTGCTGCGCAACACGTGGGCGTTCGAGGCCGCCGCGCGCGCCGTCCCGGACGTGGCGCCCTGGGTCGACCCGTCCAACGGCACCCCGCTCGACGGCGTGCAGATCATGGGCGGGCACCACAACGTCCGCAGGCGCTACGTGGTGGACGGGGAGCCCGCCGTCCTCGGCCTCCTGCCCGTCGGCGACTCCCTGTGCACCACCAACCCCGCCTACGGGTGGGGCGCGGCGATGGCGCTGACCTACGCCTTCACGGCCGCGGCCTGCGTCGGGCGCCACGGCGGCGACCCGGCCGCGATGGCCGTCGCGTACGAGGACGCGGTCGGACGCGAGGCCGACGCCGTCTACCGCGAGTCGGCGGCCATGGACCGCGCCCGCATCTACCGCATCACGGGTGAGGACGTACCGGAGCACGACCGGGCGGAGATGGAACGGCAGCGGCTCATCGCGGAGGGCGTGGCGAGCGGTGTGCTGCTCGACGTCGAACTCGGCCGCGCGTTCAACCGCCGCGTCAACCTCGTCGGCCCCGCCGACGCCGTCCTCGGCAACTCGGACCTGGCGGTGCGCGCCCGGCAGCGCCGCGAGGACTCCGAGGCGGACGGGCCCCCGCCCACCGCACCCGGCCTCCGCAAGGTGATCCGCGCGGCCAGGCCAGGCGCCACCGTCTGACCCCGCACAGCGCGAGACCCCGCACAGCGCGAAAGCCCGCACAGGCGGCGGGCCCCTCGGGTGGTCATCTCCGAGGGGCCCGCTCAGTTCCCGGTGGTTACGGGGTCTGGTCGTGGTTACGGGGTCTGGTCGCGGAAGTCGTCCAGGTGGCGGGCCAGCCACGTCTCGAACGTCGCGGGCGGCCGGCCGAGGAGGCGTTCCGCGTCCGGGTGCGGGACGCCGCCGCGCAGCGGGCCCGGCTCCGCCATCGAGGCCAGCAGCCCGTCCACCAGGTCCGGCGGCATCCCGGCGCGGGTCATCCCCTCCCTGGCCTGCGCCGGGTCCACGCCGACGAACTCCAGCCGCCGCCCGAGCGCCTTGCCCAGCCGCGCCGTCAGCTCCGGCGCCGTCAGCGCCTCCGGGCCGGTGAGCTGGTAGGACCGTCCGCCGTGCCCGCTGCCCGTCAGGCACGCGACCGCGCACGCCGCCACGTCCGCCGGGTCGATGATGGCGCGGGCGACGTCGCCGTACGGCTGGAACACCTTGCCCTGCGACGCGATCGACCGGCGCCACTGCAGGACGTTCGTCGCGAACCCGGCGGGGCGCAGCGCGGTCAGCTCCGCGCCCGACTTGGCGAACGCCTCCTCGGACGCCGCGTGCGCCCGCCCGTAGGAGTCGGTGCCGGCGACGGGCGGGTTCGCCGCCACCGACGACAGCTTCACCACCCGGCCGACGCCGCGTTCACGTACCGCGTCGGCGACGGCCAGTTCGTGCTCGAGCGCGTCCGGGCTGGTGGCCATGAACACGGCGTCCACGTCCCGGAGGGCCTCCAGGACGGCGCCGGAGTCCTTGAGGTCTCCGGCGAAGACCTCGGCGGACCCGCCGAGGCGGGCCCGTCCGGGATCGCGGGTGAACGCGCGGACCCGTTCGCCGGCGGCGGCGAGCCCGGCCACGACGTGCCGCCCCACCCCACCCGTCGATCCGAAAACCAGGAACATCGGTCGCCTCCTCAACGTGATGCCTGTGGTGATGCCTGTACGGACACAGAGCGGAGCGGCCGCGCCCGGCGGAGCCGCGGGCACGGCCGCTCCCTGGCCTGGATCCGTTTTCCGACCTGGATCAGCGCGCCTTCCGGGCGATCACCAGGGTGTCGTCCTCGCCGAGGTCCTGCGCGGTGACGCCGGTGAACCCGGCACCCTCCATGTGCTCGCGCAGCTCGCCGACCCCGTACTCCGAGCCGCCGTCGGTGACGAGCAGCATGTCCAGGCTGACCAGCAGGTTCGCGGACCGGCTGGACGCGCGGTCGAGGATGCGGTCGTAGACCAGCAGCACCCCGCCGGGGTTGACGCTCTCGTACGCCTTGCGCACCAGGAGGCCGCGCTGGTCGCGGTCCCAGTCGTGCAGGACGTGCCCGAGGACGACGATGTCCGCGGACGGCAGCGGGTCGGCGAAGAAGTCGCCGCCGTGGAACGTCACCCGGTCGGCGAGGCTCTTCTCGGCCACCAGCTCGTCGAAGAACGGCTCCATCTGCGGCAGGTCGAACACCTTGCCGGACAGGTGCGGGTGCGCCTTGACGATCTGCGCCGTCAGCGCGCCCCGGCAGCCGCCGACGTCCAGCACCGACCCGTACCCGGACCAGCCGTCGTAGGCGGAGATGAGCTGCGGGCCCAGCACGCGCGTGAACGCGTCCATCGAGTGGATGAACTGGCCGAGGATCTTCGGGTTCTGGACGACCGCATCGAAGCTGCTGCCCGTCTGCGACTCGCCGGTGCGCAGCGCCTCGGACAGCCGCCCCCACGCCGGGTACAGGTTGCGGTTGGAACGTTCGATGAACCCGCCGATGTAGGACTCCTGGCCGCGCACGAGGTAGCGGTCCGCGCCGGGCCGGTTGTGGTAGCGGCCGTCCTCCTTGGCGAGCAGGTCCAGCTCGACGAGAAGGTCGAGCCAGTCGGCGAGGCCCCGGCCGTGCAGCCCGAGAGCCCCCCGGATCTCCTCCTGCCCTGCCGGATTGTCGTGCAGCGTCGTGAACAGGCCGAGTTCGACGGCGGTCAGTACTGCCTTCGCGTCGCAGAAGGCGTTGGCGAGTTGCAGAATTCCGGATGGGGTTCCGGTGTCCGGGGCGGTGGTCGTCACTGCGTTCTCCTCATTCTCCGCATTGCTTCATTGCCTCATTGCCTCATTGCGCCGGTGTGGTGGACTGCTCGGTCTCGTTGACGTCGATCTTCTTCATTGACCATTTGGCGATCCGCAGCGACATGTCGATCGCCTCCGTCGCGTATCCGACCATTTCCCGCTGGTAGCCGGTGACGGCGTCCGCCGGTTCCCGCTCGCCCCGGAAGGCGGCGGTGAGCGCCCGGCACAGACCCGCCGCGTCGCGAAGCGCGGTGTTGGCGCCGACCCCGCCGGTCGGCGGCATCGTGTGCGCCGCGTCCCCGAGCGGGATCACGGGCCCGGCCGGCCACGCCTCGACGGGCATCGTGGCCCGCAGCGCGAGCGGGTAGGTCTCCTCCGGCTGGGCGTGGGCGAAGACGGCGCGCAGGTCCGGGTGCCAGCCGGCGGTCTTGTCGAGCACCAGCCGGCACAGGTCCGCGCCGCTCATCGCGAAGAACGCGTCGTCGGAGAGCCCCAGGTGGTCCTGGTGGACGCTGAAGACCGACATGTAGTAGTCGTCGGTCTCGTCGAACTCCAGGCCCGGCCACAGCCGTGCCGCCGCCTCCCGCGGCGGGGTGCGGAACACCATCGGCATCCACGCGAGCCGGACCCCGTCGGGGGCGGTCACGTTGACGAACTGGTCGCGCAGCACGTCCGGGATGCCGGCGCCGATCGCCGTCGCCCGCGGCGTCCGGGTCAGGATCGCCCGCACCCCGAGGTCGTGGTGCCGGTCGCCGGGCCGCAGCTGGGCGCGCACCTGCGAGTTCGCCCCGTCCGCGGCGATGAGCAGGTCGCCGGTGTCGCGGTGGCCGTCGGCGAAGTGCGCCACGACCTTGCCGCCCACCTCCTCGTAGTGCGTGAACCGGCTGCCCCAGCGCACCGCGTCGCCGAGGCCCGCGAGCAGGACGCGGCGCAGCGTGACCCGGTCGACGGCGTCCACCTTGTCGGGGTCGTCGCCGCGCGGGTCGCTGAACTCGGGAGCCCACGCCTTGACGAGCTGCTCGTCGTAGGCGACCAGGCCCTCCTGCCTGCGGGCGTTGGACGTCGCCACGAGCAGGTCCTGCGCCCGGCGGGGCAGGCATTCGCGGAGCGCCCGCTCGCCCTCGGGGCTGATCCGCAGCCGGTAGCCCTGCATCCGCCCCACCGGCGAGTGGTCGCGCTCATGCACGACGACGTCGTCGAAACCCGCCTGCCGCAGGCCCTGCGCGAGGGCGAGCCCGCCGATGCCGCCGCCGATGATGATCGTGCGCGGGGCCGGTCCCGGGGTCGCTTCCATGGGGTCCACCCCGCTCAGCGGAACACGACGCCGGCGATCCGATCCAGGTGATCGGGATCGGCGGTGACGGACAGGAGCAGCAGCTCGTCGCAGCCGTTGGCCGCGTAGCCGTCGACGACGTCCCGGAGCATCGACTCGTCCGAGATGGCGCCCTTGGCCAGGTGCGCGGCCATCTCGCCCATGTAGGAGTAGTACTTCATCATGTGCTCGGTGGCCGCCTCCTTGCCGCCGGGGCCGAGCGCCACGTAGCAGTTGGCGCCCATCCGCGGCGACCCGTCGCGCTTCTCCTCCGCCCACAGCTCCTTGACCCGGTTGACGACCTCCGGGTACTTCTGCGGCGGGCCGCCGGGGGAGATCCACCCGATCCCGTACCGGGCCGCGCGGCGCAGCCCGGCCGGCGAGTGGCCGCCGACCCAGATCGGGATGTCGCCGTTCACCGGGCGGGGGCCGACGCCGGGCACCGGGCCCTCGCCCCGCCACACCTCCCGGAGCTCCTCGATCATCGCGTCCAGCCGGCGGCCGCGGCTCGCGTGGTCGGTGCCCGTGGCGGTGTAGTCGTCCTCGCGCATCCCGGAGGACACGCCGACGACCAGCCGCCCGCCCGACAGCCGGTCCAGGCTGGCGAGCTGCTTGGCCAGCTCCACGGTGCTCGGCCGGGACGCGGCGAGCAGGATCGCCGTCGTCAGCCTGATCCGCTCGGTGACCGCCGCGGCGGCCGACAGCGTCACGATGGGGTCGTAGTTGTCGTAGACCACCCGGTCGACCACCGTCAGGCTGTGGAATCCGAGCCGTTCCGCGCGGCGCGCGAACTCGATCAGCTGCGCGCCGCCGGCACCGGGGACGGTCGTCGGCAGGCAGACTCCGATGTCCATTCGAACTCTCCTCGCACTCGTGCACGGACTGGCTGTGGCCGCCATCGTCCGGAAAAGGGATGGGGTGCCGGTCGAGCCTCGATGGAAATGGAATCCGCGCCGCCGGAGGAGTTCCGCCCGCTCTGTAAGTCGCCGGTCGAGGACGACTCGACGACGCCTTGAGCCTTATTGCGCGCCCTATCGGCCATATCTATCTTTAAGGAATCGGTGTGCGGCTAATTCCGGGAGGGCTGATTCTTGAAACTGGGAGCGATCATCGAATGGGCGGACGATCTCACCGAATTCCGGGATCTGGTCCGGCTGGCCGACGCCCTCGGCTATGACGTCATCGGGGTCGGGGACACGCCCGCCCGCGCCTGGGAGCTGTACGTCTCGCTCACCGTCGCCGCGCAGGAGAGCCGGAACGCGACGCTGACGCCGATGGTCACCACGCCGTTCCTGCGCCACCCCGTCGCCACCGCCACCGCCGTCTCCAGCCTCGACGAGCTGACCGGCGGGCGGATGATGCTCGCCCTCGGCAACGGCGGCAGCGTCCGGCGCGTCGTCGGGCGCTCCCCGGTCGCGACGCCCGCCGAACTGCGCGACTACGTCACGGCCGTGCGCGCCGTCCTGGACGGCGGGTCGGCGCACGTCGACGGGTACGACACCGAGGCCCTGACCCGCGTCCGCCCCATGCCGATCTTCGTCGCCGCCGACTACCCGGCGAGCCTCCGCCTGGCCGGTGAGCTGACGGACGGGGTCGTCACCACCGTCGGGATGTCGGAGGAGCGGGTGGCGCGGAAGGTCGCGGCCGTCCGGGAGGCGGCGGAGAAGGCCGGACGCGATCCGGGGGCCGTGCAGATCTGGGGGTTCAGCTTCATCTCGGTCAAGGGGACCCGCGCCGAGGCCAACGCCGAGATCGGTGCCGCGCTGGCCTCCGACGTCGCGCTGCGGCTGAAGTCACCGCACATGCGCGGGACCGTCCCGCCCGAGCTGCTCGGCGCGGTGGAGGAGATGGAGCGGCGCTACGACGTGTGGGACCACACCGTCGGCGGGAAGAACGCCACGCTCCTCGAAGAGCTCGGGCTCGTCGACCTCGCGCTCGGCATGACCGGCATCACCGGCGACGTCGCGCAGGTGGCCGAGCATCTCGGCCGGCTCGAGGCGGCCGGCCTGACGGGCGTGTTCGCCGCGCTCCCGCCGCTCGCCGACCGGCCCGGGACCGTCCGCGGCCTGGCCCAGGCGGCGTCCCTCACCTGAGCCCGTCCCTCGCCCGGGACGCGAAACGGCGCACCACGCCCCCCGCGTGGTGCGCCGCTCGCGTGTCCCCGATCGGCTCGCGTTCCCGGTCAGCTCGCCTTCGCGGCGTCGGCGCGCCCCAGCCCGAGCTGCGGCCGGGTCACCAGGTACAGGCCGCCGACGGCGTTGTCCGGGTCGAACGGCGACGCCTTGATCTCGTGGACCCGGTTGAGGTTGTTCAGCGGGTTCGGGTCGCCGCTGTCGGCCCCCTGCAGGTGCTCCCGGACGGCCTTGTAGGCGTTCTCGGCGTCGTCCATGTCGGCGATGCCGGTGATGATGCGGTCGAAGGCGTCCTGGAGGTGCAGGTGGTCGCGCTCGTCGGACGTCAGCCGCTGGGCGTTGTAGAAGTGGTACTCCTTGCCCCGGTAGCTCTCGTAGAACACCGACACGAGCAGGAGGAGCCGCTCGTAGGCGTGCCGGTAGACGGTCTCGTAGAACCGCCACGCGTCCTCCTCGGCGACCTCGCCGCGCAGCACGCTCGCCACGGACGCCGCGCCGAGCATGGCGCTGTAGGTGGCGAGGTGGACGCCGGACGACAGCAGCGGGTCCAGGAACGCCGCGGAGTCGCCCGACAGCAGGTACCCGGGGCCGGCGAAGCTCTCGGACACGTACGAGTAGTCCTGCTCGGTCTTCATCCCGGTCACCTGCTCGGCGCCGTCGAGCATGTTCTGGATGGCCGGGCACTGGGCGAGCGCCTCGTCGTAGACCGCCTGGATGTCGCCGTCCAGCCGGGCGCGGCTGTCGTTGAACAGGTCCCGCCCGGTCACCAGGCCGACGCTCAGGTTGCCGTCGTGCTGGGGGATGCCCCAGATCCACCCGTTCGGCAGCGAGAGGATGGCGATCGCGCCCTCCGGCCCCTTGCCGAGCGGCTTGAAGTTCTTCCAGTACGCCCAGGTCGCGACGTTGCGGAACACGCCGTGGAAGCGGCGGTTCTTCAGGTGGCGGGTGGCCAGCACGCCGCCGCGCCCCGAGCAGTCGATGACGTGCCCGAACGCGATCCGGCCGCGGACGTCGGGCCGCCCGGCCTCCTGCCACTGCGCGGCGACCGCCCGGTCGCCGTCGAACTCGATCTCGCGGACGCCCACGCCCTCGACGACCTCCACGCCCAGCTCGCGGGCGTGGTCGAGCAGGATCTTGTCGAACTCGCTGCGGACGACCTGCCAGGCGTTGACGTTGTCGGAGCCCTGGTCGGAGAAGTTGACCTCCCACTCCTCGGGGCCCCACTGGAAGTAGGCACCGCCCTTGGGCTGGAAGCCGTGCGCCTGCACCTTGTCCCAGACCCCGGTCAGCTCGAAGATCGGACGGCAGGACGGCAGGATGGATTCGCCGATGTGGTAGCGGGGGAAGGTGTCGCGTTCCAGCAGGGTCACCTCGAATCCCTCGCGGGCCAGCAGGGAGGCCGCGGTGGATCCGGCGGGCCCGCCGCCGATGATCAGGATCTGGGTCGATTCGCGCATGGCCGCAGCATCGGCCCGGCCGATGGAAGACCACTCGCGATCCGAGCGAGGTCAGCTCCGGTGGGGGGTGAACGTGTGCGTCTGGCCGCGGTCGACGTAGGTGACGTCTCCGGCCAGGCCGCGGCGCTCGAGTTCGCGGCGGAAGTCGTCCAGCGACGACGTGAACACGGTGTAGTCGTCGTAGTGGATCGGGACGGCGTTCGCGGGGCGGATCGTCTCCAGCAGGTCGGCGCCCTGCGCGGCGTCCATGGTGACGAGGAGCCCGCCGGGCAGCTTGGTGCCTCCCAGGTGCAGGACGGCCAGGTCGATGTCGCGGTTGCGGCGCGCGATCTGCTGGATTCCGTCGAACATGAGGGTGTCGCCGGTGATGTAGAGGCGGAACTGGACGTCGCCCGTGGCGGGGCCGAACTCCAGGAGGCTGCCCATGACCGGTGGGAGGAGCATCTTGGCGGGGCCGGGCGCGTGCCGGCCGGGCATGGCGGTGATCCGCAGCAGCGCCCCGTCCTTGACGAGGGTGTGCGACTCCCAGAAGCGCAGGCCGACCGTGTGGCGGAACCGGTGCCGGCCTTGCAGGCGGCGGGACGCGTGCGGTGTGGTGATGATCGGCAGGCCCCGGTCGAGCTTCGCGCGGGCCACCCGGTCCCAGTGGTCGCCGTGCAGGTGGGACAGGACGACGGCGTCCAGCTGCGGTAGTTCGTCGGCGCTCAGCGCGGGCTCGGTCAGCCGCCGCGAGGTCAGCCCGTGCCCGAGGTACGCGCGCTGCCCGCGGTGCAGGAAGTTGGGGTCGGTCAGCAGCGTGAACGGCCCGCAGCGCAGCAGCGTGGTCGCGTTGCCGATGAACTGCATCGTGAGCTGCCTCAGCGCGAGTTCCGGCGCGGTCTTCATGGTCGTCCCCCCTCCGTCCGATGCGATAGCCCCGGTCATGCCCCTGACCTGCGGGTCGAACCCCCGCATCCTCGCCGGGCGGCCGGACGCGGCGAACCGTCACCGGCGGCCGGACCCGGCGGAACCATCCCCGGGGGAACGGACATGTTTCATAATTCGTGCATCACAAGTTGCGGCGACGGAGGCGAAACGGTGAGCGACATCGAAAAGGCTCCACCTGGTGTGGACATCACGGTCCCGAGCCCGGCCCGAATGTACGACTACATCCTCGGCGGCACGGACAACTACGAGGTCGACCGGAAGGCCGCGGAGGCGGTTCGCGCGCAGATGCCCGAGCTCGAGGACGCGGCCTGGGCGAACCGGGGGTTCCTGCAGCGTTCGGTGCGGTGGATGGCCCAGCAGGGCATCCGGCAGTTCATCGACATCGGCGCCGGCCTGCCGACGATGAACAACACTCACGACGCGGCGCAGGCGGTCGCGCCCGACGCGCGGGTCCTGTACGCCGACAACGATCCGATGGTCGCGGTACATGCGAACGAGTTGCTGGCCGGCTCGTCCGGGACGGCGTTCATCGCGGCGGACTTCCGCGATCCGGAGGGTCTGCTCGGGCACGAGGACACCCTGGCGATGATCGATTTCGGGGAGCCGGTCGCGCTCCTGGCGGTGGCCCTGACCCACTTCGTGCCGGACGAGGACGACCCGTGGGGCCTCATCCGGCGTTACATGGACCGGCTGGTGCCCGGCAGCTACCTGGCCCTGTCGTCCATCACCAGTGACCGGCAGGTCGACAGGGCGGTCGGCACGGTCCGGGAGGTGTACTCCCGCGCCTCGGCCGGCGCCCGTCCGCGGACCCGCGCGGAGATCGAGCGCTTCTTCACCGGCCTGGAGATCGTCCCGCCGTACGAGGGGGCGCGGGCGGACCTCACCTACGTCGGCATGTGGGGCGCCGAAGACCCCGAAGCCGCGGACAGTGATGGGTCGCGGTGGGGCTACTGCGCTGTGGCGAGGAAGTCAGAGTGAGGAAGAGATGAAGAAGCCGTCCGTGGAGGAACTGGGCGTCGACCCGGACACCCTGGACTGGAAGCGCTCGCAGAGTGACGAAGGCGTCATCGAGGTCGCTTTCGTCGGCGAGTGGACCCTTTTGCGCACGTCAGGCGACCTCGTCTCGGTGTTCGACGAGCACGAGTGGGCCTGTTTCCTGGACGGCGTCAGGAACGGCGAGTTCGATCACGCCGGTTCCTCCCCGACAGATCTGTGATTCACAAATTCGGAAGGCGTATGATGATGCCGGCCGTATGTCAAGGGAGGTGGTTCCTGTGAGCGACGCGTACGGGGCCACCGTCGCCAAGCGGGGGCTGGCACGCCGCTTGAGGGACTTGCGCGTCGAGGCGGGATACACGGCCAACCAGGTCTGCGACCGGTTGAACTGGGGTCGGGGCAAGGTCGGGCGGTTCGAGGCCAACACCTGGGTGCGGCCCGAGCTCAGCGACATCCGCGACCTGGCGCGCATCTACGGCGGCAGCGATCTCGACGAGCTCGAAGAGCTGGCGACGCGCGCGCGGCAGCGGGCCTGGTGGCGTGACTACCCGGAAGTGTTCGACAACGAGTTCCCCGGTTTCGAGGGTGACGCGTCGGACATCCGGGTGGTCATGCCGCTGGTGCTGCCGGGGCTGCTGCAGACCCTGCCGTACATGCAGGCGCTGCTGAGCTCGGGATCGAAGCCGCCCGAGTGGCGGGAGCGGTCGCTGCGGGCACGGCTGCGGAGGCAGCAGGCCCTGGACCGGGACGACGGGACGGCGCCGAAGCTGGTCGCGCTCGTCACCGAGGCGTCCCTGATGTACGAGTGGGGCGACGCGGGGGACCGCCGAGCCCAGCTCCGCCACCTGCTGTCCATGGCCGGGAGGCAGAACGTCGAGCTGAGGCTGCTGCGCCTGTCGGACGGCCTGCACCCGGGCATGTCGACGCTGGTCAACATCTTCCGGTTCCCCGGCAGTGAGCCGCCCATGGTCTTCCTGGAGAACGATGCCGCCATCGACCAGATCGACGACCCCGGCAAAGTGGAGGCACATGACCGCATCTTCGAGCAGATCCGCGAGGCGGCGCTGAGCACCGCCGGCACCGCGGAACACCTGGAGAAACTGATCACGACGCTGGAGTAGACCGACACGCTGGAGCAGACCGACACGCTGGAGCAGACCGACATGGACCTCTCTCAGGCACGGTGGTTCAAGGCCACCGCCAGCGCGAGCAGCAACGGGGGGTGCGTCGAGGTCGCCGACCTCGAGACGGCCACCGGGCTGCGCGACAGCAGGACACCGGAGGCCGGGGCGCACGTCGTCGCCCGGTCCACGTTCGCATCGTTCCTCGACGATGTGCGTGCGGGCCGCTACGACCGCTGACCGGGCCGCACACCAGATCCCCCAGGGCTGCACCCCTGGGGGATCTTCATGTGTGCGGCCCTCTCTCAGGCGTCGTCAACGCTACAGCGCCGGCGCCGGCCGGTCGCGCCTCCGCCGGTACACGCTCAGATCGCCGCGGGGAGATGCGTTTTGTATGCCTTAGGGGGCATTCGGTGAACGTCTCAACTGCGCTTGGGTGACCTTTGTGGTGTGCCGGGCCTTACCCCCCGGAATGTGCGAAGCTTGGATCTGTGATTCACACATAGCGAGTCGCGAACCATCAAGGTTCATGTCGCGAATGTCTGAATCATGAATGACTCCGCGAACTCTGAGGGTGGGCGTCATGACGAAGACCGCGACGATGTGCGGGATTCCCTGGAGACTGGAGAACGGCGGCTGCGCCGCGCTCCCCCTGCCCGGGGACGAGTCCATCGCCGCCGTGGCCCGGGGCCATGTCGCGGGTCTGCTGCCCGCGCTCGGGCTGTCCGTCCAGGACGTCGACGACGTCACCCTCATGGTCAGCGAACTCGCCACGAACGTCCTGCAGCACGCCACGTCCGGCGAGCGGCCTCCCGTCGCCGAACTCTGGGTCTACCAGCGCGGCGACGGACGAGGCCACGACGAACTGGTCGTCAAGGCGTTCGACACGCTCAGGGACTGGCGCGACGGCGGCCGGGCCTCCCACGAGGACCGCCCCGCCGAAAGGCTCGACCACGGCCGCGGCCTGGAGATCATCGACATCCTCGCCAAGGGCCGGTGGGGGCACCATCCGACCCGGTCCCGGCTGAGCTCACCGTCCGTCCGCGGGAAGGCGACCTGGTTCGCCCTGCCGATCCCGCGCACACGCATCGCACGCGGCCGCCGCAGCGGCCGGGCCGTCGACGGGAAACAGGCCGCGAAGGTCCTCCACTCGCTGCTCGTCCAGCGCGGCATCGACGGCTTCACGCCCGAGGAGGAGCTCGGCGTCTGCGGGCTGTCCGGGTACGGCGACCTGAAGGTGTGGTGCGAGGACGCGATGTTCCGCTGGCGCGCCGGCTCCGGCGAAAGCGGAGGACTTCCGGTCACCGACATCACCGAGGCGTGCGAGCAGGTCGTCCAACTCTGCGAGGCGCTGGACGACGTCCACGTGGTCTGACCGTACGGGGGGGACGGTCAGACCACGTGGAACCCGTCAGCCGGCCACGTCCTCCCGCACGCGCCGCGCCGCCGTGACCAGATTCCGCAGTGACGCCTCCGTCTCCGGGTAGGCGCGCGTCTTCAACCCGCAATCGGGGTTCACCCACAGCCGCGCCGGCTCGACGGCCCGCAGCGCGCGCCGCAGGTTCTCCTCCATCTCCCCGGCGCCGGGGACGCGCGGGGAGTGGATGTCCCACACGCCGGGCCCGATGCCGTTCTCGTACCCGGCGGCGCGCAGGTCGCCGACCAGTTCCATGTGCGAGCGGGCCGCCTCGACGCTGGTGACGTCGGCGTCCAGCGCCCCGATCGCCCCGATGATCTCGCCGAACTCCGAGTAGCACATGTGGGTGTGGATCTGCGTGGTGTCGGTGACGCCCGAGGTGGCGAGGCGGAACGCGCCGACCGCCCAGTCCAGGTAGGCGGGACGGTCGGCGTCCCGCAGCGGCAGCAGCTCGCGCAGCGCGGGCTCGTCCACCTGGATGATCCTGATCCCGGCCGCCTCCAGGTCGGCGATCTCGTCGCGGAGGGCGAGCGCGACCTGCCGGGCGGTGTCGGCGAGCGGCTGGTCGTCCCGGACGAACGACCAGGCGAGCATGGTGACCGGGCCGGTCAGCATCCCCTTCACCGGCCTGTCCGTCAGCGACTGCGCGTACGTCGCCCACTCCACCGTCATAGGACGGGGACGCGCGACGTCGCTGTGCAGGATCGGCGGCCGGACGTACCGCGACCCGTACGACTGCACCCACCCGTGCTCGGTCGCCGCGTACCCGTCGAGCTGCTCGGCGAAGTACTGCACCATGTCGTTGCGCTCGGGTTCGCCGTGCACGAGGACGTCCAGCCCCAGGTCCTCCTGCAGCGCGATGACGCGGGCGATCTCGTCCTTCATCGCCCGCTCGTAGGCGTCGGCGGTGATACGCCCGGCGCGGCGGTCGGCGCGGGCCCGGCGGATCTCGGGGGTCTGCGGGAACGAACCGATCGTCGTCGTGGCCAGTTCCGGCAGCCCCAGGGCGTCCCGCTGGGCGGCGAACCGGGCGGCGCGGTCGCCGCGGCGCGTGTCGCCGATCGACCCCAGCCGTTCCCGGACGGCCCGGTCGACGCGCGCGGCCGGCGCCGGCGCGTCGGCCGGGGCCGGGACGTCCTCGCGCAGCGCCCGGCCGAGCGCGACGACCTCGGCGACCTTCTGCCGGGCGAACGCGAGCCGGCCCCGGACGCCGCCGTTCAGCGACGTCTCGGAGTCCAGGTCGATCGGGACGTGCAGCAGCGAGCAGGACGTGCTCACCACCACCTGGTCGACGAGCCCGAGCAGCGACGCGCAGACGGCCCTGGCCCGCCGCTGGTCGGCGCGCCACACGTTGCGGCCGTCCACGACGCCCGCCACGAGCGTCTTGCGCGGCAGCCCGCCGACCGAGGCGAGCACGTCGACGTTGCCGGGCCCGGCGGCGAAGTCCAGGCCGATCGCCTCGACCCGGCCGCCGGCCAGGGTGCGCAGCGCGTCCGCCCCGATCGTCCCGAAGTAGGTGGCGACCATCAGCCGGGGCCTGCTGGTCAGCCGCCCCAGCCGCGCGTACGCCCGCGCCAGCGCGCCGATCTCCTCCTCGCTGCGGTCCGCGACCAGGGCGGGCTCGTCCAGCTGCACCCACTCCGCCCCCGCGCCCGCCAGGCGTTCCAGCACCTCGGCGTACACGTCGACGAGCCCGTCGAGCAGATCGAGCGGACGGAACCCCTCGGGCGCGCCCGCCTCGGGCTTGGCCAGAAGCAGGTAGGTCAGCGGGCCGACGAGCACCGGCCGCGTCTCGACGCCGAGCGCCTTGGCCTCCCGGTACTCCGCCAGCGGCTTGGCCGCCGCCCCCTCGGCCAGCCGGAACCTGGTGCCGGGCCCCAGCTCCGGGACGATGTAGTGGTAGTTCGTGTCGAACCACTTGGTCATCTCAAGCGGCGGGACGTCCTGGACGCCGCGCGCCATCGCGAAGTAGCGGTCGAACCCGGTCAGATGCCGGTACCGGTCCGGGACGGCGTCGACCAGCACGCTCGCGTCGAGCATCTGGTCGTAGAACGAGAACGTGTTCGACGGGACGGCGTCCAGGCCGGCGTCGCGCAACTCGTTCCAGACCGTCGCGCGCAGTTCGGCGCCGGCCTTCGCGAGCGCGTCGGCGTCGGCGCGTCCCGCCCAGTAGTCCTCGGTGGCGAACTTCAGTTCCCGGCGGGCCCCGATTCGGGGATATCCGAGGATGGTCGTGCTCATGGCGGCTTCCCTCGCTGTGCCACAGGCGGCCTTCGGAAGGACGAGCGCACGGCGAACCCCGCGCCGCAGACCGTCCCACGAGGCCGCAGACCACCGCGCACCGGCCGGTGCGCGGGCGGAGGCAGGTCTTCGGACTCGCGGGCACCGCCTCTTCCGAGGCGTCCTACTGGCCGTCGCTTCCCAGGCCGCGTGGCCCAGTGCGTGATGACGGCGGTCGTTCCCGCTCACCGCTGCGGGGCAGTCCCGGAATCACACCGGGTTCCCTCTTACGACACCCGGACCCCCACAGGGCACGGGTGAACCATCCGCACAAAGGAGTCTATCGCCCGGCCCGCGAACCGGCCCCGTGCACCTAATCCAGGTGTGCGGACGGAGTGGTCTCCTGAGTCGTGGACGCCTCGGCCAGATGCATCGTGCCGCCGCAGACGACGACGCGGAGCCCGTACTCCCCGCTCGGACGCCACAGCTCGACGACGGCGCAGTTGGGGACGACGCACGTGCCGTTGAAATGGCGGAAGCCCCGCATCGCCGCCACGTCGGGGTCGGTGACCCCGGTGAGCAGCGACCACATCACGGCCTTCATGAAGAGGCCGTGCGAGAAGACCGCGATCAGGCCGTCCTCGGGACGGTCGGCGAGGCGCTCCAGGAAGGCACGGGCCCGCGTGATGAGCGCACGGAAGGACTCTCCGTCACCTTCGTTGACGTAATCGGGGTCGAGTCGTTCCCAGTAGTCGTCGGCGAGGGGCCGCCGCTGCGCCCCCGTGGTCCTCGGCGCATGCAACCCGCCCAGGAACGTGAACTCCTGGACGGGCCATTCCTCGTAGGGCACCTCGGGAAACCGCTCGGCGGTCGGCCGGGCGGTCTCCTGTGCGCGGAGGAACGGCGAGCCGACGATGAGGGCGGGCGGCGCGGTGAACGCCGCGGCCATCCGCTGGGCCTGCTCCCGTCCGCGGGCGGTCAGCGGAGAGGCTGCCGGCCCGTTCGTCGGCAGCCCGGCGTTCGACTCGCTCTGCCCATGCCGGATCAGCCACACCCGCCGCACCATGATCACGCCGACAGACTGACACACGGGCTCGGCGGCATGGAACATCGGATGAGCCGCACGATGAGAGGTCGGCGCTGAGGGCGCGGGCCGCTGCGGACGCGAGGCGGCTCGTCCAGAGGGCCAGAATGGTCGGGACGGCGATGTCGAGAACCCGTGACCGGCTTCGTCCCCGTGGTGAGGGCGAGCACGAGGGTGGCACCAGCACTTAGGAGAATCACGATGGCCAAGTACCTGCTGCTCAAGCACTACCGCGGCGCTCCCGCCTCGGTCAACGACGTGCCGATGGACAAGTGGACGCCTGAGGAGATCTCGGCCCACGTGAAGTACATGGAGGACTTCGCCTCCCGCCTGGAGGCGAACGGCGAGTACGTCGACGGCCGGGCGCTCGCGCCCGAGGGGGTGTGGGTCCGCTACGACGGCGAGGGCCGTCCGCCCGTCACCGACGGCCCGTTCGCCGAGACCAAGGACCTCATCGCCGGCTGGACGGTGATCGACGTCGACAGTTACGAGCGCGCGATCGAGCTGGCCGGCGAGCTGTCGGCCGCTCCCGGGGCGGGCGGCGAGCCGATCCACGAGTGGCTGGAGGTCCGGCCGCTCCTGACCGCGCAGCCCGACGTCACAGACTGTCATCTCGGGTGAACGAGGTTCTGCTCCGGAGCCTCACGCCGAACGTCCTGACGATCCTCATCCGCCGCGGAGCCGACTTCGCCGCGGCCGAGGACGCCGTCCAGGACGCGCTGGTCGAGGCGATCCGCGTCTGGCCCGACGACCTGCCGCGCGATCCCAAGGGCTGGCTGGTCACCGTGGCCTGGCGCAAGTTCCTCGACGCGGCCCGCGCGGACGCGGCCCGCCGCCGGCGTGAGGACACCGCCGACGAGGAGCCGCCGCCCGGCCCCGCACCCGAGCGCGACGACACGCTCCAGCTCTACTTCCTGTGCGCCCACCCGTCGCTGACGCCGTCGTCCGCGGTCGCGCTCACGCTGCGCGCCGTCGGCGGCCTGACCACCCGCCAGATCGCCCAGGCCTACCTGGTGCCCGAGGCGACCATGGCGCAGCGCATCAGCCGCGCCAAGCGCACCGTCTCCGGCGTGCGGTTCGACCGGCCCGGCGACGTCGCGACCGTCCTGCGCGTCCTCTACCTGGTCTTCAACGAGGGCTATTCCGGCGACGTGGACATGGCCGCCGAGGCCATCCGCCTCACCCGGCAGCTCGCCGCCGCGATCGACCACCCCGAGGTGGCGGGCCTGCTCGCCCTCATGCTGCTCCACCATGCCCGGCGCGCCGCCCGCACGGCGTCCGACGGCAGCCTGGTGCCGCTCGCCGAGCAGGACCGCCGCCGGTGGGACACCGACTCGATCGCCGAGGGCATCGGCATCCTGCAGGCGGCCCTCGCCCGTGACCGCCTGGGCGAATACCAGGCCCAGGCGGCCATCGCGGCGCTCCACGCCGACGCGCAGGCCGCCGAGGAGACCGACTGGGTGCAGATCGTCGAGTGGTACGACGAACTCGTGCGCCTGACGGACAGCCCGGTCGTCCGCCTCAACCGCGCGGTGGCCGTGGGAGAGGCCGACGGCCCCCGCGCCGGCCTGGCGGCGCTGGCGTCCCTGGACGACTCGCTGCCCCGCCACACCGCGGTGGCGGCCTACCTCCACGAACGCGACGGCAACCTGACGACGGCGGCACGGCTCTACGCGGAGGCGGCCCAGAAGGCACCCAACCTCGCCGAACGCGCCCACCTGACCCGCCAGGCCGCCCGCCTCAACACGTCCCACCGCCCCTGACACCCGCTCACCGGGTGGTGCCGTCTGTGGCGCTGCCGCTACTCGCTGGACGCGTGGAGGGTGGAGCGCGGGAGTTCGGCCTGGTCGTCCGTTTCCTCGGCGTCCTGTGTCGCGGCCCACGTGCCGAGCAGCCGGAGCGCCTCCGCGGAATGCGATCCGGGTTCCACCGCATAGGTGTAGAGCCAGCGCTCCCCGTCCTGGAGTTGCAGCGCCTCAACGTGCATGACGAGGTCGCCGACGACGGGATGGTGGAACCGCTTGGGGCCGCGGCAACGCACGTCGACGTCGTGCTCGGCCCACCAGCTGCGGAACTCGGGACTGGCGACGGACAGTTCGCCGATCAGCGCGTGCAGCCGCCTGTCGCGCGGGTAGCGGCCCGCGGCCTCCCGCAGCACCCCGACGCTCACGCGCGCGTTCATCTCCCAGTCGGCCAGGAGATCGCGCGCCGCCGGCTGCAGGAACAGCCAGCGGGGGTGGCTCGCCGCCTCGGACGGCATCGGTTCGAGTCCCACCAGCAGCGCCCGTCCCATGCGGTTCATCGCGTGGACGTCTCCGCGCGAGTCGACGACGATCGCCGGGAACTGGAGGCTGTCGAGCATCAGCCGCATGCCCGCGTCGAGGGGCGGGAGCCGAAGTTCGTCGGGCTTGGGCACGACGGTCGACCGGACGAGGTTGTGGAGGTACAGCCGCTCGACCTCGGCCAGCCGCAGGGCGCGGGCGATCGCGTCCAGCACCTGATCGGACGGCTGCAGGTGCCGGCGGCCCTGCTCAAGGCGGGCGTAGTAGTCGAGGCTCAGGCCGGCCAGCATCGCGACCTCCTCGCGTCGCAGGCCCGGGACGCGGCGCCGGCCGCCGGTCTCGATGCCCACGTCCGCAGGCCGCACGCGCGCCCGCCGGGTGCGGAGGAACTCCCGCAGCTCATCGTTCTTGGCCATGCTCCAACGGTATGCGCCGGACGTGCCCGGCTGGGTGGGTCTGCGCGTCCCAGGATGCCGCCGCCACTCGTGGGGACGGCGCACACGCCCGCATAGTCGACGCATGACCACCATCACTCAGACCTCCCGGCTCGGCGACAGGACCGTGCGGCGCATCGGCTTCGGCGCGATGCAGCTCACCGGCCCGTGGGTGCTCGGCCCGCCCAAGGACCCGGACGCGGCCCGCGCCGTGCTGCGCCGCGCCGTCGAACTCGGCGTCGACCACATCGACACCGCGCAGCCCTACGGTCCCGACGTCGTCAACGAACTCATCGCCGAGGTGCTGCACCCCTACCCGGACGACCTCGTCATCGCCACGAAGGTCGGCGGCGCCCGCGACGCGGAAGGCGGATGGGTCCGGGCGTCCCGTCCGGAACAGCTGCGGGCGACCGTCGAGCAGGACCTGCGCACCCTGCGGCTCGAACGCATCGACCTGGTGAACATGCGTTTCGGCGTCGGAGGCCCCGAACCGGACACCGTCCCGCTCGCCGAGCAGCTCGGCGCCCTGACCGACCTGCGGGACGAGGGCAAGCTCGACCTCATCGGCCTCTCGACCACCTCGGCCGACGTCGTCAAGGCCGCCCTGGAGATCACCCCGATCGCCGAGGTGCAGAACGCGTTCAGCATCGCCAACCGCACGGACGAGCCGGTCGTCGACCTCTGCCGCGAGCACGGCATCGCCTACGTCCCCTACTACCCCCTGGGTTCCGCGTTCACCGGCGGCCCGAAGGCGCTCGCCGCCGATCCATCGATCGCGTCAGTGGCCGCCAAGCACAACGCCTCGGCGTCCCAGATCGCGCTCGCCTGGCTGCTGGCCCACTACGACCGCATGCTCCTGATCCCCGGCACAAGCTCGGTGGCGCACCTGGAAGAGAACCTGGCCGTCGACAGCATCCGGTTGGACGCCGAAGACCTGGCCGCCCTAGGCCGTGTCCCGTGATCATGTGACGGGGTCGCGGAGCCAGATGCGGATCGAGGCGACGTCGATGGTGCCCTGGTAGATGCGTTGTCGTTTGTCGTAGCGAGTGGCCACGGCACGATGCTGGCGGAGTTTGTTCACGCAGCGCTCGACGGTGTTGCGTTCTTTGTAGGCCTCCCGGTCGAAGACCGGGGGCCTGCCGCCTTTGGAGCCGAGTCTCGTGCGGTTGGCGGCCTGGTCCTTCTTCATCGGGATGACGGCCTTGATGTTGCGTTTGCGCAGGTAGCGGCGGTTGGTGCGAGAGGAGTAGGCCTTGTCGGCCATCGCCCTGGCCGGCCGGTTGCGGGGTCGTCCAGGGCCACGGCGCGGGATGCGGATGGACTTCAGCAGCGGGATGAACTTCGGGCAGTCCGCGTGCTGGCCCGGGGTGAGGATCCGGCTGATCGGTCGGCACCGCCGATCGGCCACCAGGTGAATCTTCGTGGACAGCCCGCCCCGTGACCGTCCCAGGGCCTCCCGACCCGCCGACGTCACTTCGTGATCTTTGTAAGCCCCTTTGAAGGCAGGTCGACGGCCGGAGCGTGCCGTGCCCCGGCCGCGTGCTGGTGCGCGCGGACCACAGTCGAGTCCGCGCTGACCGTCCAATCCTCGCCCTCGACCTCGTCGCAGCCCGCCCGCAGCCCGTCCAGGATCCGCTCCCACGTCCCATCCAGCGACCACCGGCGATGCCGGTTGTAGACCGTCTTCCACCTGCCATAACAGGGCGGCAGGTCACGCCACGGCGTGGCCGTAGTTCAGACGTTCCTCATCCACATGGATGATCTACACCAAACCGCCCCCAAAGGCCACGGGCACGATCTAGGGGAGGCGGGCCAGCAAGTGGGCGTCGAGGAAGCCCCGCTCGGAGGCCGGGTCGTGGAGCAGCCGGGCGAACGGGAGGAGCCCGGCCCCGGCCAGCAACTCGGCGAACCGGTCCGCTGGCCAGCTATAGGCGGGCGTCACCTTGTGGTCGAAGCGGACCGGCTCCGATCCGTCGGTCGCGAAGAACGAGACCAGGAGCAGGCCGCCCGGTGCCAGCACACGCACCTGCTCGGCGAGCAGCGCGGGCAAATCCCCAGGAGGGGTATGGATCATCGAGTAGTGGGCCAGCACGCCGCCGAGCGCGCCGTCCTCGACCGGCAGGGCCTCCATCCGCGCCTCATCAAACCGCAGCGCCGGATGGGCCCGCCGGGCGTGGTCGACCATGCCCGGGGAGAGGTCGAGCCCGAAGGCGTCCAGCCCCAGATCGTGCAGCATGGCCGTCAGATGTCCAGGCCCGCACCCGACGTCGACTGCCCGCAGGTTCCCCGTCCCGCGCACCAGCTCAGCGAAGGTACCGATCATGTTCCGCGAGAACGGCTGCGTCTCCAACTGATTAGCGAACATCGACGCATACAGCTCGACGACCCCGTCGTAGGCCGCCCGGGTGTCGTCCTGATGTTCCATCACGGGGAAGGAAACTAGCATCCGCGCACGTTCGCAGTTTCTCGGCCCCGTGTCCCCCAACCCCTTAAGGTCTGGCTGTCCGATCACATGATCACGGGACAGGCCCTAGAACACGTGCCCCACCTGGACGGCCCAAGCTTCTGACCCGGGTGGTTCGGCCATGCTTCAGGAGTTCATCGGGTTGGGGCGGCCCGTTCCAGGAAGGACTCCATCTCGGTGAAGACCCGCCTCGGATGGCAGGTCAGCCAGCTCAGCTCCAGGACGTCCGCCCCGACGACCCGATACGTCTTGAGCACGTCACCGTCACGGAACGGAACGGGTGCCCCGGCACGCAGTTCGATCCAGCACCGGAATCTCATGCCGCGAACGACAAGCCCGATCTCCTCGATATCGACCCACTGCACGTCGAGACGGCCGCCGGGCGCCCGGAAGGACAGCGACTCCGGTGTCAGCGCCACATGCTTCGGGGACCGAAGCGTGCGTATCGCTGCCACCGCACCCCATGTGAGCAGCGCGACGAAGATCGCCGCCCCCGCCACCTGCGCAAGCCCCCCTACGATCAACGCCGCTGCCAAGCCGTACATCGCGGCCAACGCCAACAACGTCAGAGCGCCCGTCCAGGCGATCAGCGGCCTGCGCATGAAGGGGAAGACGAGCGCGGCGGCCGGTGTGCCGTCGATATCGATCTCTCCGCGCCGCGGCTCTCCCTTCCAGCGCGGCGGAAGCAGGCCCACACCGAGCAACACCACCCCGGCCCCGAAAAGATTGAAAGGGACCACCATGTTGGCGGTGGCATCGCCCCCCGCGTTCGCCGAATAGAGGCTCATCAGCCCCAAAAGGAATATGAACGCGGAGATCAGATACAGGGCCGGTCGTATCACGATCATCACCTGGCCGAGGTTGGACGCCCGTTCCCGCGATACCGTTCCGCACCGAACCCACCGGGCTCCACGCCCGGGCCCGCTCGTCCTCGCCGCCGTGGTGCTCGTCGCGGATTTCCAGCAGGCCGCACCTCTGGGCAGAAGGCGAAGTCCTCGCGCGCGACGATCGTGGTCCTGAGCGCGGAGTGACGGAACCGGTGCAGCGCGAAACACCCTTGCCAGTCCGGCACGTGCGGCGTGCGGGAAACCCGGAACACGCCCCAGGTTCGGTCGAGCGTAAGTCTTCGTGATGCGGCTATAGGTCCTTGAGGATCTCAGTGAAGCGCCGGAAGTCGCTGCGGTTCATGATGAGCTTGGGGCCACCGGGGTCATTGCTGTCGCGGATGGCAATGATATTTACAGCCATTGCAACTTCGACGCAAGCGTCACCTTGTTCGCTACTAAAAGAAGACTTGCGCCACGTTGCATCAATCATGTCCATCGTTCGGTTATTACCTTTCTAATCAGGGAACGCGTATCCCTTACATTCAGTGCTTCCGATTGCAGGATCACGAAGGTTTCGTTTGCCGTGGCGATCTCATCTGGATCGGTCGTGGTTTCTCCTCCCCATGCTTTGATCGCGTACGCTACCTGTCTGTGGTCGGGCCTGGTTGCGATATGAAATGATCCCCAGACATTTCTTATGTAACGGATTGGCGCAATTTGCAGCTGGACTCTTCCATTTAGAGACAGCTCAAATAGATGTTCCAGTTGTTCCTTCATGACTTCCGGCCCCCCAACTTCGCGTGAGAGAACCGTCTCGTCCATGATAATAGAGATGATCGGGGCGGGGTTTCTGTGCAGAATCTCTTGCCGTCGCATCCTGTTCTTTACTGCGTCTTCGTCTTTCAAAAGAACGTGAGCATAAGCTTCACTCTGCAATAGCCCGGGGACCAGTCGCTCTTCATAGGCGCGGACCATGATCGCGGACTGCTCGGCCTTCGGATAGCTGGCGAAGTGCTGGGGGTACTTGTCGGACTTGATCGATTCTAGTAGCTCGTCCCAGGCTTCGACGAGAGTCGTGCCGGACTTAAGCGCACGGTCGAGTCGCAGGGCGAAGTCCCGACGGCAGCGCGTCCGGCCGACCTCGACCTGAGTGATGTAGCTGCGCGTCACATTGACCAGGTCGGCGAGTTGCTGCTGGTTGAGACCGGCGGCCTTGCGGAGGCGCCTGACTTCCGCGCCGAAGCTCAGAAACTCGGGCTTGATCCTGCTCTGCATCGAGATCGCGTCTCCTACCGGTGTGCAAACGGTCCAGACAGTGAATGTGAGCGATTCGGTACTGCTACGCCACTAACACAGGATCCTACGCCTCCCTGTGGCTGAATGTTGCCAATCGATAACAGAGAGTGATTTCATTGGGTTCTTCCGGTTTGTCATGGAGGGCCCATCCGAGATCAACCACCGTCCACACGGAGGGGTCATGCCACCCGCTGCTCTGGCGCCGGAGAGGCCGGCGCTTGTCCTGGAGCCGAATGATCGGGCGCCCGCGTTGGCGCGGCGCTACCTGACCGAGCGGTTTCGTGAACTCGGGCACGCCGACGACTTCGTCGGCCGCCTCGTCGTTACCGAGCTGGTTACCAACAGCTACCAGCACGTGGGATTCGGGCACATCGTCGTCCGCATCCAGCCCGACCCAGGCGAGCCTCTCAGCGTCATCGAGGTGTGCGACGAGGGGCCGGAACTCCCCGTCATCGGACATGCGGACGACGACGCCGTCACCGGACGCGGCCTTCTGCTCGTGGCCGAACTCGTCCACGACTGGGGCGCCCGCCCGCTCGAGGAGGAAGGCAAGGTGACATGGGCTCGCTGCGCCCGCTGAACGTCCAGCATCACGTCCTTCGGTGGCGGACCTTGCGCGGGCGTTCCACTGCGATCCGCTACCTGGACCTGCTCACCGTTGCGGCCCAGGCCAAGCGATACCGGTGCGTCAAGCTCTATCAGGCCGACGACCTGCCCACCCGTCCGCCCGTCCTGTGGGTGTTCGCATTCGGGGTGGACGATCATGTCCGGGTCGCCGTCACCGTCCACGCCGTCCCCGGTGGCACCTGGGGCTACTACCAGGCCGGACGTGGCAAGCATGGCTACCTGGCGCCCTGCGGCGACACCAAGTACGCCGCCGATCAGGTCGACGGCCTCCTCAAACACCGCATGTACCCCGCTACCTGGAGCGCGCCACCGGAGGTATCACGGTGAACGTCGCCTCTCCCGGTGTCCGGTTGGAGCACCTGGGACTGGACGTCGACATTGACCGGGCGCTTGACGACCTGCGCCGCTCCTTCCCCAGCGTGTGCTTTTGGTACGGGGATTTCAGCGGCTCGCTTTGGGCGCTGCTTCCCGACCGGCTTGTCGAAGCCAGGACCGCCGACGACCTGGCTCGCCAACTCCGCGCCGCTCTCGCGCCGCGTCCCCAGGCGATGTGCCGTCCTGGACCGGCCACTCGCAGGCCGGACGGTAGTTGGGCCACCCCGTCTCGGCGCTCCGTCCGCCGGCGCCGTCGCAATTTCGGGCTCCTCTTGAGCGCGGTGTTCCGTTTCGCGGCGAGCACCTGTTGAGAACCGCGTGCGTTCACCGGCAGGTAGAGTTGCCGACTCTCGTCGAATGCTCTGGGGGACGGAACAGTGGGCGGAAACGGGGAAGCGGGCTTGCGGCAACAGTTCCACGACGCCTCTGGTCCGGGTGACGCATGGCTTTCACCACGCCTGCAGATGACCTTCCGGCCCGCGGCGTCGCCGATCCGCGATCCGCTTGCGAAACTGGGTGGGCAACCGGTGTGGTCGGACGGTTGCCACTGGCCGTTGTCCGCCGCGTACGGCACCCCCATGATGTTCGTCGGCCAGTTCCCGGTCCCGGGTGTTGAGAAGCGGATGGCCTACCTGTTCGTCACCGATAACGACGGCACCGTGTCCTCTTTTAAGGCCGAGGGCGGGGAGAACGCACTGCTTGTCCAGCCCGGTGGCCGGATCCCCGAGTTCCTGACCGTCACCGACGCGGAGACCGGTCCCTCGCTATGGCGGCGCGGCGCGAGTTGGGACGAACACGTGCCGGTCGAGCTGCTCATCGCGACGTCCCTGCTGGATCCGGCCGAGGAATGGGTGCTGGAAGAAGAGATCGCCCAATGGGAAGCCGAACGTCGCGGCGAATTCATTGATCTTCCGGATACCGAGGTCTTCTCGCCGCGCAGTTACATCGGAGGCAGGCCCAACTTCTGGCAACCCCGGATAGAGGTGCCGTCGCCATGGCGATTCTTCTTCCAGATCCACGGCATGGAGGGATGGGACGGCGAGCCGTACGCGCTGAACTTCGGCGGTGGCACCGGCTACGCGTTTGTGAGCCCTGACGCGTGCGAGGGGCGCTTCTACTGGGACTGCGTGTGATCAGTCGAAAGCACGATCGTGAACCGCCCGAACTCTGCCGATGACAGGTAGGCCGCCGAGGGCCTCGACGTAGCGGGCAACGGCGTCGACGGTGGAGACCTCGCCCCGCTCGATCTGGGACACGCGGCTCTTGGTCACACCCATCCGGTCGGCCACCTCGCTTTGCGACAGGCCGATGGCCTTGCGCCGCTCCGCGAGCCGGTGCCCATCGATGTACGCCTGATTGCGCCTGCGGGCCTCGGCCACACCCTGCTCGCCACCGGCGCCCGCAACGACATCGGCTCGCACATCGCTCCACTTGGGAAAGTTCGTCATCGTTCCCGCCCCTTCACGCTCTCTAGCTCCACATCATCCACACCTCGGAGGCCCACGGGCCGGGATAGACGCCGGTGTCATGCGAGCCGCCGAGGGCCTGGCTCGCCGGGTCATCGGCATGGGGCACGGGAAGGACGGGTTCGTCCGCGTCACCGAACTCCTGTGCCGCCGCTGACACTATGTACGTATGCGGGTTGAGGTCCTTGGGCCGTTGGTCGTGACGGACCGGGGTGAGGACGTCGTGGTCGGCGGGGCACGGTTGCGGGTGCTGCTGATCAGGCTGGCGCTGGAGGCGGGGCGGACGGTCACCGTCGACGCCCTCGTTGAGGCGGTCTGGCCGGACGGCGGGCCGGGGGATCGGGTGCATGCGTTGCAGGCGCTCGTTTCGCGGTTGCGGCGGTGCCTGCCTGCGGGACGGTTGACGTCGGTACCCGGGGGCTACGCCTTGGACGCCGAGGCCGTCGACGCCTCGGAGTTCGAGCGGCTCGCCAGGGACGGCGGCAGGACGCTGAGGGAAGGGGACGCGAAGCTCGCGGTCTCGCAGTTGCGGGAAGCCCTCCGCCTTTGGCGCGGGGACGCCCTGGCGGATGCGGCCGGTGTGCCGTTCGCGGACGCGGCGGCCGTCCGGCTGGAGGCGCTGCGGGTGTCGGCGATCGAGGACCGGGTGTCCGCCGAGCTCGCCGTCGGCGCCGAGCCGGGACCCCTGGTGGCGGAGCTGGAAGAGTTGGCGACGTCGCATCCGTTGCGTGAGCGGGTGCGCGCCCTGCAGGTCGAGGCGCTGCACCGGGCGGGGCGGTCCGCCGAGGCGCTGGCGCTGTTCGAGGAGTTCAGGGGCGTCCTGGCGGAGGAGCTGGGCACCGATCCGGGGCGCGAGCTGCAGGACGCCTACCTGGCCGTGCTGCGGGCCGTCCCCCGGCAGCGGGCGCGGGGGAATCTGCGGGTGCCGCCGACCAGCTTCGTCGGCCGGGAGGACGAGCGCGCGTGGATCGCGCGGCGGCTCTGGGAAGGGCGGCTCGTCACGCTCGTCGGGGCCGGGGGGTCGGGAAAGACGCGGCTCGCGACCACGGTCGGGGCGGAGCTGGCCGGGCGGTTCCCAGGCGGGGTGTGGCTGGTGGAGCTCGCGGCGGTCGATGATCCCGAAGAGGTGCCCCGGGCCGTGGCGGACGTGCTCGGCCTGCGGGACGGCACCAAACTCGTCGAGGCGCTGTCCGCCGACGACACGCTGATCGTCCTGGACAACTGCGAGCACGTCGTGGAGGCGGCGGCCCGCCTGGTGGACGACCTGCTCGGCACCTGCCCCAGCCTGCGCGTCCTCGCGACGAGCCGGGAACGTCTCGGCGTCGGCGGTGAGGCGCTGTGCCCGGTGCCGCCGCTGGACGTCCCCGAGGAGGGCGAGTCCGGTATGGCGTCCTCGTCGGTCGAGCTGTTCGCCGAACGCGCCCAGGTCGTCCGGCCCGGGTTCACGGTCACCGGGGACAACGTCGCGACGATCGGCGAGATCTGCCGCCGCCTGGACGGCCTGCCGCTGGCGATCGAACTGGCCGCGGCCCGGATGCGTTCGATGTCGCTGGACCAGCTGGCCGCCCGCCTCGACGACCGGTTCCGCCTGCTGACCGGCGGAAACCGTGCGGCCCTGTCCCGGCACCGGACGCTGCGCGCCGTCGTCGCGTGGAGCTTCAACCTGCTGGACGACACCGAACGCCGGTTCGCCGCCCGGCTGTCGGTGTTCCCCGGCACGATCACCCCGGAGAGCGCCGCCCGCGTGACCGGCCACCCGGACGCCCTCGACGTCCTGGACTCCCTCGCCGACCGGTCGCTGCTCCAGGTCGTCGAAGGTGCCGAGCCGAGGTTCCGGATGCTGGAGACGATCCGCGAGTACGGGAGGGAGCGGCTGGCCGAGGCGGGGGAGACCGGCGAGGTCCGCGCAGCGCACCTCGCGTGCTTCCTGGACCTCGCGGAACGGGCCGAGCCGCATCTCCGCCGCCCCGAGCAGCCGGAGTGGTTCTTCCTCCTCGCGGCGGAACGCGACAACCTCGTCGCCGCGCTGCACCACGCCGTGGAGGCGGGCGACGGCGGGTCGGCCGTCCGCCTGGGTGCGGCGCTGGCCACGTTCTGGATGATCCTGGGCGACCACGCCGAGGCGGCCCGCAGGCTGCGGCTCGCGCTGGAGGCACCGCGCCCGGAACCCGTCCCGGAGGACGCGGAGGCGGTCGCGCTGGGCGGTTACCTGTTCAACACCGTCATGGCCGGCGGCGGCGCGCGTGACGACCCGTTCATCGGCGAGAAGGGCCGGGACTCGGCGCATCCTCTCGCCGCGTTGATCGATCCCGCCATCGCGCTGCTCACCGACGACACCGCGCGTGGTGTGGCGGCGATCGATCGCCGGTTGCCCGAGCGCGACCCGTGGACGAGGGCGATGCTGCATCTGATGCGGGCGATGCTCAACGGCAACAGCGGCGAAATGGACGAGGCCTACGCCGACATCGCCGTCGCCCAGGCCGGATTCCGCGAAGCCGGGGAACGGGTCGGCCTCTCACTCGCGCTCGTCTTCATGGCCGAGGGGCGGACCGTCAGGGGAGAGTTCGGCGAGGCCGTCGCCGCGCTGGAGGAATCGATCGAGCTGCTGCGCGAACTGGGCCAGGACAATGGCGCCGTCATGCAGCGGGTCATGCTCGCGGTGACCCGCGCCCGGTTGGGCGACGTGCAGCGGGCGCGGGACGAACTCGCCGCGATGATCGTCCCGGGGGCCGGCACCCCGTCCCGCCACCTGGTGTCCGTGCGGCTCGCCCTGGGCGACCTCGCCCGCCACGCCGGTTCCGTGGACGAGGCGCTTGAGCACTACGCGGCCGCCGGACGTGAACTCGACCGCGTCCCGTCCTATCCGCAGTACCGCTCGCTGCTGGAGACGGCGCGGGGGCAGATGGCGATCGACCGCGACGACCCGGACGCGGCGCGGCGGCACCTGCGCAACGCCCTCACCCTCGCCGTCGACGCGCCCGACATCCCGATCGCGGCCGTCGCCGGCTACGCGATCGCCCGGCTGCGGGCCGCCGCCGACCCGGAGACCGCGGCGGAGATCCTCGGCGCCGTGTCCGTCCTGCGCGGCGCACCCAACGCGCACAACCCCGACGTCGTGCTCGTGACCCGGCCGCTGAGCCGGGCGCTGGGCGAGCACGCCTACCGGGCCGCCCATGCCCGCGGCGGACGACTGGACGTCCCCGGCGCGCTCGCCCTGCTGGACGATCAGCTCCGGCGCCGGTAGGTGTACACGGCCAGGGGGCAGAACACGACGAGGAACACCGCCGACCACAGCAGCGTCATCGCCGCCGGATCGGCGACCGGGCCGCCGGTCAGCAGTCCCCGCGACGCGTCCACGGCGTCGCTGACCGGGTTGACCTCGACCCACGCCTGCAGCCACCCCGGCAGCGTGTCCGCCGGGACGACCATGTTCGTGCCGAACGCCAGCGGGAAGATCCCGAGGAACGCCACCGTCTGCACGACGACCTCCTCCTTGATCAGGACCCCGATGAGGACGTTGATCCAGCCCAGCGAGAAGCCCAGCGCCGTCGCCAGCGCGGCCGCCGCCACCGCCGACAGCGGGTCGGTCTCCACCCGGAAACCCAGCACGTAGCCCGTGGCGAACAGCACGGCCGCCGCGACGACGTAGCGGATCAGGTCGCCGAGCACGTTGCCGACGAGCGGCACGGAACGTCCGATCGGCAGGCTGCGGAACCGGTCGAACACGCCCTTCTTGACGTCGGTGTTGATGCTGAGCCCGGTGGACAGCATCCCCACCAGCAGCATGGTCATCACCAGCACGCCGGGGAAGATGTAGCGCAGGTACTCCTGCGTGGACCCGGACACCGCGCCGCCGAACAGGTACACGAACAGCAGCAGGAAGATGATCGGCATGAACAGCGCGTCGAGGAGCAGCCCGGGGTTGCGCCTGGTCTTGGTCAGGCTCCGTCCCGCGAGCAGGAGGCTGTGCCGCACCAGCCGGTGACGGCGCCTCGGACGTGCCTCATCCCGCACGGCCAGGCCGGATTCGAGAACGATGTCGCTCATGCCGCCGCCTCCTCTTCTTCCGTGCGGTGGCCGGTCAGGGTGAAGAACACCTCGTCGAGGCTGGGCAGCCGGAGCGACAGCTCCGTGGCGCCGATTCCGGCGGCGTCCAGGCGCCGGACGGCCTCGGCGAACACGTGCTCCCCGTCCCCGGTGACCGGCACGCTGATCACGTCCCTGCGCAGCGACTCGGCCTCCCGTCCCGACACCGCGTTCAAGATCGCGGCGACTTCGATGAGCCGCGCCGGGTCACGCGGCCGCACCGTGATCGTCTGGCCGCCCGCGATCCGCTTCAGCTCGGCGGGCGTGCCGGCCGCGATGACCGTTCCCCGGTCGATGACGGTGATCTCGTCGGCGAGCGCGTCCGCCTCCTCCAGGTACTGCGTGGTCAGCAGGACAGTCCCGCCGCCGTCGGTCATCGACCGGATCAGCCGCCACGCCTCCTCCCGCTTGCCCGGATCGAGGCCGGTCGTCGGCTCGTCCAGGAAGATCACGGCGGGTCTGCCGATCATGCTCGCGGCCAGGTCGAGCCGGCGCCGCATCCCGCCGGAGTAGGTGGAGACGCGGCGCCCGGCGTCCCCGGTCAGCTCGAACCGCTCCAGCAGATCCGCCGCCCGGGCCTGCGCCTCCGTCTTGCGCATGTCGAGCAGCCGCGCGATGAGGACGAGGTTCTCCGTCGCGGTGAGGTCCTCGTCGACCGACGCGTACTGCCCCGTCAGCCCGATCAGTTCCCGTACCTTGGCCGCGTCCCGGACCACGTCCAGGCCGCACACTTCGGCCCTTCCCGCATCGGGCCGCAGCAGCGTCGCCAGGACCCGGACCGCAGTCGTTTTCCCGGCGCCATTGGGCCCGAGGACGCCGAGTACCGTCCCCGGCCGCGCGGCCAGTTCCACCCCCGCGAGCGCGGTCGTCTTCCCGAATCGTTTGACCAGGCCATCGGCCTGAAACGCGTAACTCATGCCCCGAGGCTGCCGCCCCCCGCTCACAAACCCCTCACACGGCACGAATCACCTGGTCAGGCAGGGAGGGGAATGATCGCCCCCCGCGAAAAGAGGCCCCTGGGCACATCAAGCAAACGAATCCGGCGGCGGCCCTCCCCCTGGCCGCCGCCGGACTATCACCGGATCATCACTTCAGGTCGAACTTGACCTTCTGCCCGTCCGACGATGTGACCCTGATCTGGACGCCCCCGACCTCGGCGCTCTGCCCCACGGGGATCTCGGTCGGCGCCGAACCGCCCGCCGACACCGTCATTCCCCGGTCGGTGATCTCTGTGACCGTCACGTTCGTGTCGTTGATATCGAGAGTCTGACCGGCACCGGACACGGTCACGTGACACTCGCCATTGCTGCACGAGTACGAGTTGCTCTGGCATCCGCTGAGCGTCAGCGCACCCGCGACCACGAGAACGGCCAGAACCGGGACGGAACGGAGCAAAGTGCCCTCCTCCTGTTGAACACGGTGTCAAAGGAATAGATGCACCAAACCACCTTTTGGTTCGCCGCCCGAACGATGAACCGTCCTGTCCAGATCGCGCCGGTCACAGGCCGGCGAACCGATCACGAGGCCGTTCGTCGGTCGCGACTGCTTGAATGCGGCCATGACCGCCACAGATCTCGCCCACCGGCTCCCCTCCATCGCGGCCGTCCGGACGCTGAGCCGGTCCTTCGCCGTCCTGGACGCGATCCTGAGCCCGAACGGCCACGCCACCTACACCTTCGACAGCCGGTGGGCCGGACACCAGGAACTCGCCTCGATGGACAACGGCAGCGGCGACGAGTACTCGATCGTCTTCACCCCCGCCGGCGCCTTCATCCGCGGGTTCGACCACGAGTCCCCGATGAGCCCTTACGCCGACGAGGACTACGAGCTCTGGCCCGGCCTGGTCGAGTCGATCCCGGAGCAGTTCGCCGAGCAGGCCACCGAACCGGCCTTCTGCCATCACGGGGACACCGAACCGTTCCTGGCGGCCACGGTCTGCCTGTGGCGCCTGCATGACGATTCGGCCTGGCGAACCGGAGACATCGAGTTCCCACCGCAGGAGCAGAGCACAGACCCCGACGGATCAGACTGGCTGTTCGGCCTCCTGGCCGAGGGCACTCCGGAGGCCTACCGCGCCTACGCCACCGACTACTTCGAGGTCTCCCTCGACTCCGCCGCCGTCGGGGAGGTCTTCGAACACCGCCCCCTGACCACCGACCTCGTCCGGCGCATCAACCCGCACACCGACCTCGCCTCCCTGACCGAAACACTCGACACCATCGGCTACCCCTTCACCGAGGTGCGTGCATAGTCAGCGCGGACGGGGCCGAGTCGACGCCTTTCCAAGTTCGTCATTCGATAGTGAACTTGACTGTCCGGCCGTCCACGGAGCTTAGCCGGGTAGGGAGAGGTGGGCGGGGTTGGCGACGGTGAGTTTGTCGATGATCGAGGCGCGTACCGCGGCCACGACGTCGTCCCGCCGGTCGTCGAGGGTGGCTTCGCGGATGGCCGTGGCCAGGTCGGCGTCGGTTTCGCAGTCCAGCTTCCGCAGGCGGTCGAGGTGCGCGGCCTTGTGGGTTTCGCCCAGGAGGAGTTCCCGGCGGGCTATGCCGAGGGCCGCCGCGGCCACGCGGGCGTGGAAGCGGAGGCGGTCGTCGGGCTGCTCGGCCTGGATCAGGAACGCGGCGACGGCGTCTATGAGGGTGGACGCGCCAGGGCGGTCATGGGGCGCGTTGTCCGGGGTGGGGGCCGTTTTCAGCGGGTCTTGGACGGTCATCGGTTCGGTGAGGCCCAACGCCAGGAAGAGGTCGTGTTCCTGTTCGCAGACCTTCCGGCCCAGGACGGCGTACTCGATGGACAGGTCGGTGCCGCTGAGGTAGCGCTCGGCCTGGTGGCGGCACAGGATCGTCCAGCGGAGGGTGCCGTAGACCTCCCACCAGTGGAGTTCCTCAGGGGTCGGCGGGGTGCCGCCGGCGGCGGCGTAGCCGTCCAGGAGGTCTTCGCGGGGGCCGAAGCCGCCGACGGGGTGAGGGGAGCCGAAGCGCCACGCCTTCACGCACAGCCAGCCGAGGTCTTCGGCCGGGTCGCCGGTGTGGGCGAGTTCCCAGTCCAGGACGCCGGTCACGCCGGACGGGTCGATCATCAGGTTGCCGTTGCGGAAGTCGCCGTGGACGACCGTGCGGCGGCCGGACGCGGGCGGGCGGTTCTCGTGCAGCCACCGCAAGGCCAGTTCGACGGCGGGACGCGGTTCGTCGAACTCCTCGTAGTAGGCGGTGAGCGCGGTGAGCGGGTCGTCGTCGGGCAGGCCCGGGACGGGTGACATCGTGTGGAGCCGGGCGAGGATGGCGCCGAGGTCGCGGGCGAGGCGGCCCCGGACGGGTGCGAGGCGCTCGTCCCGGAGCAGGCGGCGTGGGATCGTCTCGCCGGACAGGCGTTCCATGATCAGGTAGGGGGAGCCGTCCAGGTCGGGGCCGTGGTCGACCAGGTGGGGGACGGGGACGCCCGCGGACGCGGCGGAGGCCAGGAGGGCGGCCTCGCGGGCCATCGCCTCGGGGTCGGGGGACGCGGGCGGGTCGCGGCGCAGGATCAGCGGGCGGCCGTCCGCGTCGAACGACCAGGTTTCGCGGCTCGCCCCGCCCGACAGGCGGACCAGATCCGACACGGCCGCGCCGAGGCGTGCGGCGAGCGCGGCGTCCAGCCCGGTCATGCGCGGGCCCGCAGGGTGTCTTCGACGTTGAAACGGTCGGCGAGTTCCACGAGTCTCCCTTGAGGTCGGCGGCGGCAAGGCGGCAGGGGCGAGGCGGCGGGGTCAGGTCGGCAGGCCGAGGGCACGGATGCTGAGGGTGTCGAGGGTGTCCAGGAGGCGGTCCGTGTGGGCGTCCTCGTCGCCCTGGACGAGCCACAGGTACAGCGAGTGGTCGACCATCGCGGCGAGCGCGCGGGCGGTCATCTCCGGGTCGACGTCGGACGGGACGATCCCGGCGCTCTGCCAGCGTTCGATGGCCTTGGCGGAGCGGCTCCAGGACACGGCACGGTGCTTGCGGCGCATCTCCTGGAACTCCACGTTGAACGTGGCGACCTGCTCGATGATCGCCATCATCCTCGCGTTGCGCCGGTACGCCTCGTAGTAGGCGCGGTTGACGCGGCGGATGCGCGCGGCGGGGGACGGGCCGGTGACCGGGACGAGGTCGCGGTCGATCATGTCCTGGAAGAGCCGGTCCGCGACCTCCAGGAACACCGCCTCCTTGGACGGGAAGTAGGTGTAGAAGGAGCCGTAGGCCACCTTGGCGTGCCGGGTGATGTGCGCGACGCGGGTCTCGAGGAAGCCGCGCTCCTCGAACACTTCCCGCGCGGCGGCGATGACGCGTTCCCGGGTCCGGGCGCCGCGCTCGGTGCGCGGCCCCTGCTGACCTCCTGGATCATCCCCGCTCCGCATGGCCGTGGATCCTTTCGCCCGGGTTGACAGACCGACGTTCGCAGGCAGAGTATCCGAGCATCCGAATAAATTGATATGACTGTCAAGTCAACTCTGGGAACCGTGATGGGTGACCGCGCGGCGTCGCGGGCAAGGTCCTGAACACGATCTTCGCCTCGTCCATAGGGAGGTCTCATGACCGGCGGGAACACCGAGTTCGAGCTCGGTGGCATCAACCACCTGGCGCTGGTGTCGTCCGACATGAAGCGCACCATCGACTTCTACTCCGGCGTCCTCGGCATGCCGCTCATCAAGACCCTGGACCTGCCGGCCGGCATGGGCCAGCACTTCTTCTTCGACTGCGGCGGCGGCGACTGCGTCGCGTTCTTCTGGTTCCCCGACGCCCCCGACGGCGTCCCCGGGATCTCCGCGCCGAAGGGCCGCCCCGAGGAGGGCGAGCTGATCAGCGCGGTCGGGTCGATGAACCATGTCGCGTTCCACGTCCCGACCGACAAGTTCGACGACTACCGCCGCCGGCTGAAGGAGAAGGGCGTCAAGGTCAGCCCGGTCCTGAACCACGACGACAGCGAGTTCGGCGTCTCCCGCGACGTGAACGAGGGCGTGTTCGTCCGGTCGTTCTACTTCCAGGACCCGGACGGGATCCTCCTCGAATTCGCCTGCTGGACGCGCACGTTCGGCGACTCCGACGTCTCCCACGAGCCCAAGACCGCCGCCGACCGCACCATTGCCAAGGAGAAGCATGCCGCGACTGCGTGAAGTTCCCCGCGCCGAGGTCACCGACGAACAGATCCTCTTCTTCTACGACCGTCTGTTCGGCCCCGACCGCGACCCGGCCGTCGACCACGGCACCGCGACCGGCTCGCCCGGTGACTGGTGGACGGTCTTCGCGCAGTCCCCGGACGTGTTCCGGCACGCCGTCAAGGGCTTCGCGCTGTACCGGAACGCCGAACTGGACCCCGTCCTCCGCGAACTCGGCCAATGCCGGGCCGGGTGGGCGCGCGGGAGTCAGTTCGTCTTCTCGCAGCACTGCAAGCAGATGCGGGCGCTCGGCATGGCCGAGGAGAAGATCGAGGCGATCCCGCACTGGCAGACGGCCGACTGCTACTCGCCGCTGGAACGCGCCGTCCTCGCCTACACCGACGGGCTCGTCCTGGACAGCGGCCGGGTGGCCGACGCGGTCTTCGACGTCCTCAAGGAGCACCTGTCCGACAAGGAGATCCTCCAGCTCACCTACATCACCTGCATGTACGACATGCACGCGACGATGTCGCGGGCGCTGCGGCTGGAGTTCGACGACCGTCCGGAGCCGATCGTCGAGGTCGCGGCGCCCGAGGGCTACGGCGACCGCGACATCTCCGCCGACCTGACCGGGGACCGCTGATGCTGTTCCCCGTGCCGGACCGGGTCCGGGACGTCCGCGACGCCGTCCACGCGTTCATGACCGAACGCGTTGAGCCCGCCGAACCCGCCCTCAACGGCGGCGACCGCGAGAAACTCGGGGAGCTTCAGCGGGAGGCCAAGGACGCCGGCCTCTGGGCGCTCGGCCACCCCGCCGAACTCGGCGGCGGGGGCCTGCCCTTTCTCGACTACGTCTACGTCAACGAGGTGCAGGGACGCTCCGAATGGGGCCAGCTCGCCCTCGGCACGTTCACCCTCCAGGACTCGCTCATGCTGCACAAGTACGCGAGTCCGAGCTGGCGTGAGCGCTACCTGGCGCCGCTGGTCGCGGGCGAGGTGTGGCCGAGCTTCGCGATGACCGAACCCGACTTCGCCGGCTCCGACCCGACCCAGCTGCAGACGAAGGCCGTCCTGGACGGCGACCACTGGGTCATCAGCGGCCGCAAATGGTTCACGACGGGCGCGGCGAACGCCGCCTACACCACCGTCATGTGCCGCACCGAGCCCGAGGGGACGGCCCCGCACCGCTCCTTCAGCATGATCGTCGTGCCGACGGACACGCCCGGTTACCGCATCGTCCGGGAGACGCCCGTCCTCGGCATGAACGGCGGGCACTACGAGGTCGCCTACGACGACGTGCGCGTCCCCGCCGAGAACCTGCTCGGCCCGCGCGGCGACGGCTTCGTCATCGCCCAGGACCGCCTCGGCCCCGGACGGATCTTCCACTGCATGCGCTGGCTCGGCCAGGCGCAGCGGGCATTCGAGCTCATGTGCGCCCGCCTCGGCACCCGCGTCGCCTTCGGTGAGCCACTCGCCGCCAAGCAGCTCATGCAGCAGCACGTCTTCGACTCCTACACCGAGATCCAGGCGTCCCGGCTGCTGACCCTCCAGGCCGCCGAGCGGATCGACGCGGGCGACCAGGCACGCATCGAGATCGGAACCATCAAGGTCGCCGGCGCCCGGATGCTGCACAACGTCGTCGACCGCGCCATCCAGGTCCACGGCGCCGCGGGCCTGACCGACGACACGCCCCTCTCCCGGATGTACCGCCACGCCCGCGAAGCCCGCCTCTACGACGGCCCGGACGAGGTCCACATCCAGAGCACGGCCCGCCGCATCCTCCACAAGATGACCTGAGGCCAGGCCGACTCGCGTCCCAGCTCACCCGGTGGGCCGGTCCGGCGTCCAAGGTCAAGAACGCGTCATTGACGTCAGGGTGGCTTGACGTCCGAGGTCCATGATGTTGAGACTTGGGGCATGGTCACTCCGGATGGAATCGAACGGGACATCACGCTGACGACTGCGGCGGGGCGGTACGACGAGCTGTGGCTGCGGGACGCGGTCGGGGAGGAGCCGCTCCGGCGGGAGGAGGTGCTGGAGATGCTCGCGCTCGGGGAGGTGATCGCGCGGAAGGCGGTGTACGGGCGGCAGCTCGCGGTGCGGTCGGCGCGGTCGGCCGGGGCGTCGTGGACGCAGATCGGGGCGGCGCTCGGGGTCAGCAAGCAGGCTGCGTGGGAGGCGCACGGCCGGTGGATCGACGACCAGGCCGAGCAGCATCGGCGCAGTGACCACCAGGGGCTGGACGAGGAGCAGATCGCGGCGGCGCGGCGGCTCGCCGGGCGCGCGGACGAGTAGGCCCGGTGAGCAAGCGGGCGGACGCGGAAGTCGCGGGGAAAGGGCGTCCCGGTGGCCCGTGTTTTTCTGGTGGCTTGAGTTTCTTCTGAAGATCAGCGGGAAATCTGGCTGCTAGAGGAACGGAGGCGATTGGCATGGAGGTCGTTCTCGAAATGACCCTGCCGAGGAACGCCGAGAGCGCTCCGCTGGTACGGCACACGCTCGATGCCTCGCTGCGCGGGCTCGGGGTCGCCTCCGAGATCCGTGCCGATATCGCGCTCGCTCTGGGTGAGGCGTGCGCGAACGTCATCCAGCACGCCGAGAACGGAATGGAATATGAGGTCCGGGCGCGGATGGACGGGGCGAGATGCGTCGTGGAGGTCATCGACGGGGGCGCGGCGAACGGCGTCGGCGTCGCGGTGGCCGGCGACGAGGCCGACGGGGCCGGCGGGTGGGAGAGCGCCGTGACCGCGCCGCTGGCCGAGCACGGGCGGGGACTTCAGCTCATGCGGGCGTTCACGGAGGAACTGCACATCGCCGATCGCGTCCACCGTGAGGGCGCGATCGTGCATTTCGAGAAGTCGCTGGCGAGCTGACGGCGACGGCCCGGAGGGGGTACCCGCCGGGCCGCCGCGTCGAGGACGTTCGTCAGCCGGTGACCGGAAGGTCGTGCTCGACCGGCGTCGGGGCGGGCGCCTCGGACGGGGTCTCGGACGGGCCGGCCTGGCCGCAGGTGGCGGACGCGATCCTGACCGTCGCGGGCTTGCCGGGCAGTGGCACCTGGAGTTCCATCGCGGTGACGCCGAGCCGGCCGTCGGCCATGCGCTGCTGCTTGTTGAGGATCAGCGAGGCGCGGCCGAGGCCTTCGATGTCGACGGGGACGGTGGTGTTGGGCGGCGGCGAGGCGTCCAGGCGCTTGCCGGCGATGACGGCGCGGGCGAGGTGGGCCGAGCCCCGGCCGCCGTCGCATCGCGCGGAGACCGCGCTGGCCATGAGCTTCGCGGCCGGGACGGCGACCCGCGCGACGGTCGAGCGGGCACGGGCGGCGGACGCGGTGACGTCCAGCGCGGACGCCTGGACGAGCTTGGTGTGGTTCTCGCGCAGCAGGCTCTTGCTGACCTCGCCGGTGGTGGACGAGACGGCGGGCACCGGTGGGACGGAGACCGGTCCGGCGACCGTCAGCCCGTACGCGGAGCCTTCGGAGCCGTGCGGGGCGGCGGCGAGGGCCGTGGTCGCGGCGGTGGCCGTGACGGGGGCCAGCAGTCCGGTGGCGAGCAGTCCGGTGGCGGTGAGCCGTCCGACGGCAGTGCTGTAACGCATGATGGTTCTCCGATTCTTGGGATCTGAGGCGTGTCCGGCAGGTCAGCCGTTGATGAACACCAGGGACCCGAGCGGGACCCGTGACAGGGCGTCGAGCGCGTCCTCCGGCACCCGAACGCAGCCGTGCGTGACGGCCTTGCCGAACACGGAGGCGTCGGGCCAGCCGTGCAGGGCGACGGTGCCGGGACCGCCGCCGAAGGTGTCGAGGGTGGCCGAGTGGGTGCCGAGCGGCAGGACGATCGGGCTCGGCGACGTCTTCTTCCGGGCGAGCGTGGCCATGAGGAACGTCCGCCCGGACGGTGTCGGGGTGTTCGCGCCGCCGATCGCGACCTTCCACCGGCCGACCTGCCGCGCGGACTTGAGCAGCGTGAGCTGACGTTCGGCGAGGTCGACGCGGATGGCGTAGGACGTGTGCGCGGTCCGCAGCGGCCCCGCACCGGAGATCCAGCCGCTCGCCCGGTTGGGACGGCTCGGCAGGAGCACCCGCCGCCAGCCGCCCGAGGTCTCCACCACGGGGACCCAGGTGGGGCCGCCCAGCTGCTCGGTGGGAAGGGTGGCGACGCGGCGCCCGTCCGGCCGGTCGTGCACCGGAACCGGTTTGGCCGGGTGCAGGACCAGGCCGTCGGTGGCGCCGTCCGGCGCCGGGTCCCTCGGGGCACCGGAGACGGTGGTGAACGTGGTGGCCTCGGGGACCTTGGACGCCGCGGCCTCGCCGCCCGCCGCGTCCCCGCCCTTCGCCGCCGCGCTGGGCGACGCACCGCCGCATCCGCCGAGCAGCAGCGCGGCGGCCGCCGCCGGGATCAGGCCGGCGGCGGTGACGGCGCGGCGGGAATGCCGCGGGACATTTGTGGTCGCCATGAGGCGCGATATTAGCGGGACAGGGGGCGCCCACATCGAGAATGGCGGAAAATTGACGCGGAGTCGCTCGCGGAAATGGCGATATTCTCCGACTTTCTAGAAATTCTGCCAAGTCTCGGATTATCCGGCAAACCGGATCATTGCGGCGGTTCGGGCAGGCGTGGAGGGGGATCAGGCGGGCATGGAAAAGGAACCGCCGTCGGCCCCCGGCTTCGAGGCCGCCTCATGGAACTCGCCGAGCCCCCACAGCAGCGCCGCCCGCGCGGGCGCCGGCATCGACGCCAGCACCCGGGCCAGGTCCTCGCGCCGCCGCAGCCGGACCCGGTCGAGCAGCGCCTGCCCGTCCGCGCTCAGCCGCACCGTGACCTCGCGCCGGTCCCGGCCGGAGTCGCGGGTCAGCAGCCCGGACGCCTCCAGCCGGTCGCACAGCCGGCTCGCCGAGGACACCAGCGCGCCGAGCTCCTCCGCCAGCCGGCTGACGTTGACCGGCCCGCGCTCCACCACGAACAGCGCGCGCAACTGTGTCGACGGAACGGGTACATCGGGGGCACTGTGCGCACGCGACCAGACGTTCATCAGGGTGGAGGCCGCGTCATCGAGCGCGGCCGCGGACTCCGCGGCGTCCTCACCCGACGTGGCCACCATGCCCTCCACTGTTACATACGACGTCGCCGACGGCATCCGCAGCTGCCACAGGGCCGTCCAGTTCTCCAGGTGGCGCACGCTCCTACCAGGCGAGGAAGCCGATGCATGACGAACCAGCGGACAAAGAGTTCCAGGCCATCGCGCAGGGCATCTGGGCGGCTGCCCCGCACGAGCTCATCGACATCGCGAACGGGCTCATCGGACGGTACGCGAACGGGGTCGACGCCGAAGTCATGCTCATCGACTACCGGCAGGCGTTCCTCGTCCCGACCGGCCCGGGGCACGAGGACGTCCCGGTCGACAACACCGCCCCCGGACGCGCGTTCGCTTCACGGCAGACCGTCCGGGAACGGCAGGACGAGGACGGCGGCCGCCGCGTCCACGTGCCCCTGACCGTGCACGGCGAACGCCTCGGCGTGCTCAGCGTCCGCCTCCCGGACGGTGCCCCGCCCTGGCTGGAGGAGTTCGCCGCCGTCCTCGCCCGCGCCATCAAGATCGCGGACCAGGGCACCGACCTGTTCCGCCGCATCCGGCGGCGGACGCGGCTGACCCTCGCGGCCGAGATGCAGTGGGACCTGCTGCCCGCCCTGTCCTGCGACGGCGCCGAGTTCCACCTCGCCGGGCAGCTCGAACCCGCGTACGCGGTGTGGGGCGACAACTTCGACTGGGCCGCGTCCGGGGAGCGGCTGACGCTGACGGTCAGCAACGGGATGGGGTCGGGGACGGACGCGGCGGCGCTCACCCACCTCGCGATCAGCGCGCTGCGCAACGCGCGGCGGTCCGGCGCGGGCATCGCCGAGCAGGCCGCGCTCGCCGACCAGACGGTCTTCGCGCGGCACCGCGGCGAACGGCACGTGGACACGCTTCTGCTGGACTTCGAGCTCGCCACCGGGCGCGTCAGGGTGACCGACGCGGGTTCGCCGAGGATTCTCCGCATGCGGGGGAGCGCGACCGACGGCGTCGGGTTCGAGGCGCAGATGCCGCTCGGGATGTTCGGCGACACCCGGTACGTGACGGAGGAGTTCGCCGCCGAGCCGGGCGACCGCCTGGTCATCGTGAGCGACGGGGTGCACACCGCCTTGTCGCCGGCGGGCGAGCCGTATGGAGAGTCCGCGCTGATCCAGGCCCTGCGCGCCACCCGGCTGCAGGAGCCGCCGGAGGCCGTCCGCACCATGGTCCGGCATTTCGTCGCCTACCACGAGGAGACCGAACCGGCCGACGACGCGGTGATCGTCTGCATCGACTGGGCCGGACGCGGTGAACCGCCGGTCAGCGCGGAAGCTTGACCACCGTCACGAAGAAGTCGTCGATCCGGCGGACGACGGAGATGAACTGCTCGAAGTCGACCGGCTTGGTGACGTAGGCGTTGGCGTGCAGGTTGTAGCTGCGCAGGATGTCCTCGTCGGCCTCGGACGTGGTGAGCACGACCACGGGGATGCGGCGCAGGTCCTCGTCGTTCTTGATCTCCTGGAGCACCTCCCGGCCGTCCTTGCGCGGCAGGTTGAGGTCGAGAAGTACCAGGTCGGGACGCGGGACGTCCGCGTACTCGCCGTCCCGGCGCAGGAACGCCATGGCCTGCTCGCCGTCGTTGACGACGTGCAGGGTGTTGTTGACCTTGTTGTGCTCGAACGCCTCGACGGTCAGCAGGACGTCGCCGGGATCGTCCTCGACGAGCAGGACCTCGATGGGGTGCGGACCGTTAGGCATGTGCGTGTCCTTGCTCGGTGTCTCGGGTGTGGCGCGGCGATGTCATCGCTATGCGTCCGTGCCGGGTTTCGCGTGTGTTCGTGCGGGGTCGGCGGGCAGCGTCCAGTGGAAGACGGTGCCGGGGTCGCCGTCGCCGTCGCCGGTGCCGGGGCCGAGCCAGATCCGGCCGCCGTGGAACTCGACGATCTTCTTGCAGAGGGCCAGGCCGATGCCGGTACCGGCGTACGCCTCGCGCGGATGGAGCCGCTGGAAGATCAGGAAGATCCGGTCGGCGTAGCGGGGCTCGATGCCGATGCCGTTGTCGGCGCAGCGGAACTCCCACTCGTCCCCGGTCCGCCGGACGTCGATGGTGACGCGGGGCGGCGCGTCCTCGCGGCGGAACTTGATCGCGTTGCCGAGGAGGTTCTGGAAGAGTTGCGTGAGCTGCGTGCGGTCGCCGCGCACACGCGGCAGGTCCCCGACGTCGACCTCGGCGCCGGTCTCCTCCCGCAGGGCCGCGACGTTGTCCAGGGCTTGCTGGACGACCTCGTTCAGATCGACCGATTCCTCCGGACGCGACATCCGGCCGACCCGGGAGAAGCTCAGCAGGTCGTTGATGAGCGCCTGCATGCGCTTCGCGCCGTCGACGGCGAACGCGATGTACTGCCGCCCCCGCTCGTCCAGCTCGTCGCCGTACCGGCGTTCGATCATCTGGCAGAAGCTCGCCACCTTGCGCAGCGGCTCCTGCAGGTCGTGGCTCGCGACGTAGGCGAACTGCTCCAGTTCGGAGTTGGAGCGGCGCAGCTCCTCGGTCTGCTCATCGAGCTGCCGGGTCTTCTCGACGGTGGCCCGCCATTCGTCGATGATCCGGTCGCGCATCGCGTCGATGATCACCGCGAGTTCGTTGATCTCCGCCGGGCCGGGGACGTCCAGCGGATGTGCGAAGTCGCCCTGGGCCACCGCGCGGACCCGTGCGGTCAGCGAGGACATCGGGGTCAGCACGGTCCGGCGGATCAGCACGGCGAGCGCGAGCGCGGCCGCCACGACCAGGGCCAGCGCGGTGACCGTCGACCACAGCATCGTCCTCGCGCGGGCACGGAGCGTGTCGGCGGCCCGGTCGTGCAGCCGGGTGATCCCGGCCTGCAGCGGGGACATGTCGCCCCGCGCCTGGTTGAGCAGCTGCCGTGCCTGCCGGCTCTCGACACGGCCGAGGCCCTGGGCGCCCGGCCCGGCCGCGACGTCGTCGGCGAACGCGGTCCGCCATGCCCGTGAATCCGCGACCGCCTTGTCCAGGAGACGAAGGACGTCCCCGCTGCCCGGCACGTCCGCCAGAAGTTCGTGCATCCTGGCGGCGGACGTCCGTTCCCGCCGGACCGCCTCCCGGTACTCGGTGAGCTGCTCCTGGCCGCCGTCCAGCGCGTAGTCGCGGATGGCCCCGTCCTGGGTCGTGAGCGCGGACGAGAGCCGGAACTGCTCCAGCGCCGCCGGGTCGACCTTGTTGACGAGGACGTCCCGCGCCTGGTTGTTCTCGTGCAGCGCCGCCCCGGCCTGCGCGAACGCGAGGAGAAGCAGCAGCCCGAGGACGACCGAACCCCAACGGTAGATCTGGACGAGCCGCATGCGGCTCATCCCGTGCGCCTCCGGGAGATCCGCCGCCGGCAGTACGACGGCCGGCCCGGCGATCCTCGGCTTCCGCCCGGTCTCCACGACCGGCGGCGGCTCCGCGGGCAGTGGGGAAGACCCGCCCGCGCGGGATCCGCCCACGGGAGATCGGCCCACGGGAGATCGGCCCGCGGGAGGCTTGTCCGGGCCGGGGCGGTCCGCGGTCATCAGCCGCCGCCCCGGCTCAGCAGGAGCACGGCCAGGTCGTCGGACAGGACGTCCCCGTTCAGCCGCTCGGCTTCGGCGATGAGCCCGTCGACGAGCACGTCACCGCGCTGGCCGTCCCCGTGCGCGGTCGTCGCCAGCTCCACCAGGCCGGCCAGGTCGAGGTGCTCGCCGTCGTCGCCGGCGTACCCCTCGATCAGCCCGTCGGTGTAGAGCAGCAGCCCCCACGAGTCGCCGAGGTCGAGGTCGACCGCGGGCCAGTCCGCGCCGGGGATCAGCCCGAGCGCGGGGCCGCGCGGCTCGTCCGGGATCGGCTCGACGCCGCCCGGGCCGAAGAACAGCGGGCACGGATGCCCGGCCCGGTACAGCTTGGCGCCGCGCCGGTCGGGGGCGATGGTCAGCATGCACACGGTCGTGAAGATCTCATCGCCCCACCGCTCGTGTTCCAGGACGGCGTCGAGCGTGTCGAGGAGCCGCGGCCCGGTGTGCCCGGCGAGGACGAGCGTGCGCCACGCCATGCGGAGCCGCACCCCGAGGGACGCCTCGTCCGCGCCGTGCCCGCTGACGTCGCCGATGACCACGTGGACGGTGCCGTCCTCGGTCTCCACGGTGTCGTGGAAGTCGCCGCCGAGCAGCGCCCGGTCGCGTCCCGGCCGGTACCGGGTGTGGTGGCGCAGGGTCGTGTCCTTGAGGATCGGGACGGGCAGCAGCCCGCGCTCCAAGCGGGCGTTCTCCCGGCTCAGCGCGCGCGCCTCCACCAGTTGCCGCTCGGACTCGTCGGCGCGCTTGCGCTCGATCGCATAGCTGATCGCCCGGGTGAGCAGCGCACTGTCCACGTCCTGTTTGACGAGGTAGTCCTGGGCGCCGGCGGCGACGGCCTCGACGCCGACGTGGGCGTCGTCGAGACCGGTCAGCACGAGGACGGCGATGGACGGCGCGTGGGCGTGCATCTGGCGCAGCGCGTCGAGGCCCCGCGCGTCCGGCAGCGACAGGTCGACGATGACGCACTGGATGTCGGGCCGCAGCGCGTCGAGGGCCTCCCTGAGCGTGGTGGCGACGGTGATCCGCACGCCGGGCTGGGCTTCGGCCAGCAGTTCCTCGAACAGGAACGCGTCGCCGGGGTCGTCCTCGACGAGAAGCAGGTGGGGGGAGCCGGCCACGCCGAGGAGCCGCTCCGCGCCGCGACTGTGCATCGCGGTCATGAATCAGCCCCCTTGGCACGACCATTGAGCATGGCAGACGGGCGGTTGTTTGCCATCGAGCAAATGTTAAGGGCACTCGACTGATGTGGTGCACCCTGGTTCCGGTGTATCGCCCGAAACGGATCCTTTCGTCCGGTCAACCTACTTGTGCCGTTCGTAGTAGCGGGCGACGCGCATGCGATTTCCGCAGCGGGCCGCCGAGCACCAGCGGCGGCGGGGGTGCGCAGGCAGGAAGAGCATCGTGCAGTCGGCGGCCTCGCAGGACCGGATCCGGCCGATCGCGGGGTCGGTGAGGAGCGCGACGGCCGCCTCGGCGAGGTGCGCGGCGAGGCATACGCCGTAGGGGCCGGTGCGGTCGGCGGTCGCGGTGACGGCCGTTCCGTCCCAGGCCGGCCGCTTGATCGCGGGCGCCCGCCGCTGGGCGTCGGCGAGGCCCTCGAGGGACGCGGTGGGCGGCCGCTCGCCCTTGCGTGCGTGGTCGATGGCGGCGGCGGCGTGGTCGCGGACGGCGTGGACCGGCGCGAGGTCGTCCACGGTGAGCGTTCCGGGTTCCGGCTGCGGTACGCGGTCGCCCTGGAGGGCCAGCCAGGCGGCGAGCCCGTCCGGTGTGGAGATCAGGTCGGCGCCGGCGGGGCGGGTGTTGACCAGGTCCAGCGCGGGCGGCTCACCGGTCAGCGGGACGAGCTGGTTCATGGCCCTAATGCTACCTGTCCGTGTTGACACATTAGGTGGCCGCGGGTTAGGACTAATGCATCTTCCTGCCTTGGAGGCATGTGACATGACGTTCCCCGTACTCGCCCGCACCGCACACCGCCACATCGACGTCGACGGGATCCGGGTCTTCTACCGCGAGTCGCTGCCCGAGACGCCCGACGCGCCCGTGCTGCTCCTGCTGCACGGCTTCCCGTCCGCCTCGCACCAGTTCCGGCGCCTGATCGACGTGCTCGGGGGGCGCTATCGGCTGATCGCCCCCGACTACCCGGGATTCGGGCACAGCGACGTCCCGGAACCCGCGTCCACCGGCGGGACGTTCGCCTACACCTTCGACGGGCTCGCCGACGTCATGGAGGGGTTCGTCCAGGGCCTCGGCCTGGACCGCTTCGCCATGTACGTGTTCGACTTCGGGGCGCCGGTCGGGTTCCGGCTGGCCCTGCGGCATCCCGAGTGGATCGCGGGCCTGGTCGTCCAGAACGGCAACGCCTACGAGGAGGGGCTCTCGGAGGGCGCCCGCGAGTTCATCGCGTTGCGCCCGGAGACGGAAGGCGCGGAGAAGACGATCCGCGACCTGCTGACGCTGCCGTCCACACGCGGCCAGTACGAGGGCGGGACGGCCGACCCCGAACTCGTCGCCCCCGACGGCTGGACGCTCGACCAGCACTTCCTCGACCAGCCCGGCCGGACCAGGCCCCAGATCGACCTCGCCTTCGACTACCACTCGAACGTCGAGCGGTATCCGGAGTGGCAGGCGTGGCTGCGGGAGCACACCCCGCCCACCCTCATCGTGTGGGGACGGAACGACATGTTCTTCCCCGAACCCGGCGCCCGCGCCTACCTGCGCGACCTCCCCGACGCCGACGTCCACGTCCTCGGCACCGGCCACTTCGCGCTGGAGGACGGGCTTCCCGAGATCGCCCCGCTCATCGCGGACTTCCTCGACACGGTCTTCCCGCGAACACGCGCGTAACGATGGCGCTCCCCGGGCCACTACCTGGTGACGTGGACATCCGGACGGACAGAGGAGCAGCCGGTGCCAGATGAGGCCCCCGATGAACGGCGCTTCACGGCGATCTACGACGAGTGCCGCCAGCGCGTGTGGGCGTTCGCCGTCAGCCGCGCCGGGCGGCAGGTCGCGGACGAGGTGGTGAGCGAGACCTTCGCCATCGCGTGGCGGCGGCTCGCCGACGTCCCCGACCCGGCGCTGCCGTGGCTGCTCGGCGTCGCGCGGAACGTCCTGCGCGACGGCCACCGCGCGGACGTGCGGCGTGAGTCGTTCGCCACGGTCGGCACGGAATGGACCGACTCGGCCCCGCGGTGACCCGTTTATGGGAAGGGGCGGCGCCCGGCCGGTGCCGTCCCTTTCGCATGGCCGCGGCGAGTGTTAGTGGCCGGGTTGTGATCAGGCGCTTTTCGGAGCGTGGCGCGCGGTTCTCTGTGCGGCCCTGCGCTGGGCGGCGGTCGCCCTCGCGCGGTTGAGGCTTTCCCTGACCTTGGCGGCGCCGCGCGTCGCGGTCACGGTGTCCTTGGCGCGGCCGGCGTAAACCGCGAGGACCTCCGCGACGGGCGGCGGCTGCCATTCCTCCTTCGAGACGATGGGCACGACGGGCAGGACGGGCACGGTGGTCGCGGCGGAGTTTCCAGGCACGGGGACGAGCGCGAGATGCGATTGGCAGTGCGGGCACTGCACCCCCGGGTGGGTGTCTCTGCTCATAACTGGAATCATTACCCAAGGGTCTGACAAAACAAGTGCCCCGCCCTTTCGGAGTGATCCCCGGTTATGCGTTCGGCCGCGCCGCAGAACAGCAGCCCCGCGATCCACCCGGGCACCCAGAAGCACGAAAGCCCCACCCCCGCCCGAACTCCAGCCCCCCTGGCGGGTCTCCAGGGATCGTCCCCCTGGAACGACACGGCACGAGCCGGGCGACCGCAGCGACACGACACCAACCGAGACGGTCACAACAACCGCAACCGTGTCGTGAGGATCGACCGGCTCGTGACGGGGGTCCCAGGGGGTCGCCCCCCTGGGAAACAAAGTGTGAGCAGCGGGAACCCCGGGCATGATCGAAGTGTCGGATACTTGGGCGATACCGCCGAGTTCGACTCTCGTTCATCTTGCTCAGGGAAAATACGGGTATGACCGTCAATCCAGGACAACTCCCCCATCAACGCGCCGAAGCGCTCCCGGACGACCGCTTCCTCGACAGGGAGGAGAGCTGGCTCAGATTCAACCAGCGCGTCCTGGAGCTCGCCGAAGACCCCGGCCTGCCGCTGCTCGAACGGGTTCGGTTCCTGTCGATCTTCTCCAGCAACCTGGACGAGTTCTTCATGGTCCGCGTCGCCGGCCTCGCCCGCCGGATGGCGACCGGGCTCGCCGTCCAGTCCGCCAGCGGCCGGCAGCCCCGCGAGGTCCTCGAACGCACCGGTGAGGTCGCGCACGAGCTGATGGGGCGGCACGCCGCCTGCTTCCGCAACGGGATCCGCCCCGCGCTCGGCGACGAGGGCATCGACATCCTGCGCTGGGACGAGCTGGCCGAGACGGAGCGGGAGCGGCTGCGGCGGCTGTTCCGCGACCGGATCTACCCCGTCCTCACCCCCCTCGTCGTCGACTCCGCGCACCCGTTCCCCTACATCTCGGGCCTGTCCCTCAACCTCGCGGTGATCGTCCGCGACCCGGAGACGGACGCGACGATGTTCGCCCGCGTCAAGGTCCCGCCGCTGCTGCCGCGCTTCATCGAGGCGTCGTCCGACCGGTTCACGCCGCTGGAGGACGTCATCGCGGCGCACCTCGGCCAGCTGTTCAGCGGGATGGAGGTCGTCGAGCACCACGCGTTCCGCGTCACCCGCAACCAGGACCTGGAGATCGACGACGACATCAGCGAAGGCCTCCTGCAGGCCCTCGAACGCGAGCTGCTGCGCCGCCGGTTCGGCCCGGTCGTCCGGCTGGAGGTCGAGGAGTCGATCTCCGAGGGCGTGCTCGACCTGCTGACCGACGAGCTGGCCGTGGACGAGGGCCAGATCTACCGCGTCGTCGGCCCCCTCGACCTCGGCGGCCTCGCGTCGATCGCCGACCTCGACCGCCCGGAGCTGAAGTACCCCCCTTTCGTCCCGTCCAAGGAGGCGCTGCCGGAGGACGCGAGCATTTTCAGCGCCATCCGTGAACGGGACGTGCTCGTCCACCACCCCTACGACTCGTTCACCACGAGCGTCCAGCGGCTGATCGAGGACGCCGCGACCGACCCGCGCGTCCTGGCGATCAAGCAGACGCTCTACCGGACCAGCGGCGACTCGCCGATCGTGGACGCGCTGATGAACGCCGCCGAGGCCGGCAAGCAGGTCGTGGTCGTCGTCGAGCTGAAGGCCCGCTTCGACGAGCGCGCCAACATCGCCTGGGCGCGCAAGCTGGAGACGGCCGGCTGCCACGTCGTCTACGGGTTCGTCGGGCTGAAGACGCACTGCAAGCTCGCGCTGATCGTCCGGCAGGACGCCGACGGCCAGCTGCGCCGCTACTGCCACATCGGCACCGGCAACTACCATCCGAAGACCGCACGCCTCTACGAGGACTTCGGGCTGCTCACCGCCGACCCCGAGGTCGGCGAGGACGTCAGCGCCCTGTTCAACCACCTCACCGGCTACTCGCGGCAGAACTCCTACCACCGGCTGCTCGTCGCGCCGAACAGCCTGCGCTCGGGGCTCGTCCAGCGGATCGACCACGAGATCGACAACCGGCGGGCCGGGCATCCCGCCCGGATCCGGATCAAGTGCAACTCCCTCGTGGACGAGGTGATCATCGACGCGCTGTACCGGGCGTCGCGGGCCGGTGTCCCGGTGGACGTCTGGGTCCGCGGCATCTGCGCCGTGCGTCCGGGCGTGCCCGGCCTGTCGGACACGATCCGGGTGCGCAGCGTCCTCGGCCGGTTCCTGGAGCACTCCCGGGTGTTCGCGTTCGAGAACGGCGGCGAACCCGAGGTGTGGCTCGGCAGCGCCGACCTCATGCACCGCAACCTCGACCGCCGCGTCGAGGCGCTCGTCACCGTCACCGACCGGGTCCAGCGGGACGAGCTGCTGTCCCTCATCGACCAGGCCATGGACGACGGCACCGACGCGTGGGCGCTCTCCGGCGACGGCACGTGGACGCGGCTCACCGCCCGTCCGGGCGAGACCCTTCAGGACATCCAGACCCACCTGGTCAAGAGCCGGCGGTGGAGGACCGTCGATGGCTGAGCGCGCCACCCCGCCGGGCCCCGGGGTCATCTGGGCCGCCGGTGCGCTGCTGTGGCGCGACGGGCCCGAGTTCGCGGTGATCCACCGTCCCCGCTACGACGACTGGTCGTTCCCGAAGGGCAAGGTCGACAAGGGGGAGCATGTGCTGCGGGCCGCCGTCCGCGAGATCGAGGAGGAGACCGGTATCGTCCCCCGCCTCGGCCGCCGCCTGCCCACCAGCACCTACCCGGTCGGCGACCGGAACAAGCGGGTCGACTACTGGGCGGCCCGCCCCGCCGCCGAGGCCGCCGCCGCCTTCGCCCCGAACGACGAGGTGGACGAGCTGGTCTGGCTGCCGGCCGGCGAAGCCGAGGACAGGCTCAGCTACCTGCACGACATCGACCTGCTCCACGAGTTCCTGCGCGGCCCCCTGCACACCTCGCCGCTGGTGATCCTGCGGCACGCGTCCGCCGGGGAGAAGAGCGACTGGCGCGACGCCGACGAACTGCGGCCGCTGGACGCCGCGGGCCGCGCCGAAGCGGCCCGCCTCGCCGGCCTCTTGTACGCCTACGGCCCCGCACGGCTGATCAGCTCCGCGACGGCCCGCTGCCTGGAGACCGTCCTGCCCTACGCGCGCCGCACCGGCGCGTCCATCGTCACCGACCCGGCGTTCACGGTCGGCGACACCGGCCCCGGCAAGGCGACGGACAGGCTGCTGTCACTGGTCGCGGACGGCGTCCCCACCATCGTGTGCACTCACGGCGAGGTCGTCTCCGAACTCGTCACCGCCCTGTGCAGGGAAACGGGGGAGAAGGTCCCGGACGACCCGGGCCTGCGCAAGTCGGAGTTCTGGGCGGCGCATCTCGCCGGCGGCTCGATGCCCGCCCTGGAACGTCACACCGTTAGAACGACGGCCCCAGAGTCTGCGACCAGGTAGTCGACAGGCGGTCTCGTGCCCCTTCGGCCTGGCACCGTTCCCGCCCGTACAGGACGCCCAGGGTGAACGCCTCCTCCGGGACCCTGGTGCGCTTGGCCGCCGCCCCCAGATGCTCCATGGCGATCACGCCGTCCTGGTAGCCGCCGAGGACCTCCTGGATGCGCTTGGCGTCCTTCACCACCCGCTTCGCGGCCACACCCAGCACCGGAACCGCCAGCTCCGCCGCGTACCGCGCCCGCTTGGCCGACTTGCGGGTCTCGTGCTGCGCGACCTCGGGATCCTTCGCGCCCTTGATCGACGCGTAGTCCTTGGCCATGCGGTCCCACGCCCGCGTGACCAGATCGGGCAGCTCCTTGCGGGCCTTCTTGTCCGCCGCCTCCACGACCAGCGGCGGCTCGGCGATCAGCTTGTCGAGCTCGTCGAGCAGCGCGAAGTACCGCGGCTCCTTGAGTGAGGTGTTCATCCGCCGGTACGCGGCGCGTTCCCGCCGCTCCAGGTCGTCCAGCAGGAACGCGGGGGCCTCCGCGAAACGCATCCGGAGCACCTCGAGGTCGCGCACCTCACCGAGGACGGCGGCCAGCCACCGCAGCTCCTGCCCCAGCGGCGCGGTCCGCGCCGGGTCCAGGACGGTCCGGTAGCTGCGCAGAGCGCTCCTGATCCGCCGCGTCGCCACCCGCATCCGGTGGACCGCGTCCTCCTCGCCCAGCCGCGCCTTCGGGTCGAACGCCACCACGGCCTCGACCTGCTCGGCCAGGTAGGCCAGGACGACATCCCCGGTCGTGATGGACGGCCCCTTCCCGTTGGACGCCGCCGCCGCGATCCGCGACCTCGCCGCCGCCCGCGCCGCCGCGGACACCGACGGCACGACCGCCTCGCCCAGCAGCCGCCCCAGCTTGGACGACGACCTGCCCTTCTTGGCGCCGCCCTTCCGGAGCCGCTTGCCCGCCGCCTTCAGCAGCTCGGCCGGGCCGTCCCTCAGCTCGACCTCGATCTCCCGCCACCGCTCGGTCTCCGCGCCGTCCCCGCCGCCCCGGCCGGTCACCAGGTCGTCGGCGACCTCGGCCAGCTCGACGCCGTCCTGCCCGAGCAGCCGGACGACCGTCCGCCGCGTCTCCAGCGTCGCGACGGGGCACAGCTCCGCCCCGCGCGTGTACACCGCGACCAGCCCCGCCAGCCGCGGGGGGACGATCAGCGGCCGCCCCAGCGGGGCCCGCAGCTCCTGCCTGCTGTCCGGCCCGGCCGGCATCTTCAGATGCCACCCCGCGTCCGGGCCGCCGCGCCTGCGCCGCAGCGTGATCCCGTGCGCCGCCAGCCGCAGGTCGGCGGTGTCGAAGTAGGTGGCGTGCAGCTCGTGGACCTCCGGCTCCCCCGCCGACACCACGCCCGGCAACCCGTCCAGCTCCGGCAGGACGAAGTCGGCGGCGGCGTCGTACTTCTGCTCGATCTCGAGATGCCTCTCGGCCACGCTCAGCTCCTCCAAGACGACCCGGCAACCACGCACACCCAGGTGACAAGCATTTCACGCCCGCATGAACAACAACAGAAACCTTGCGGTCAAGCCTTTGCGCCTGGCATGCGCGGCTGCGAACACCGGTGCCCTGGGACACCGGCCACACCCTCATCAACGCGGAGGGGTTAAACGCCGAAATCTACGCCATTGCGCTCCTCCGTCTGACCAGCCACCCACCAAAGAAGATCGCCCCCACGGCCGGACGCGCCATCACCGCCGGCACACTCCGCCGGGCCGGGCCGAGGCGAGCTCTCGCCGCCGGTAGAGGCTGGTCGCCGTCAGATGTCGCGGAGGTGGTACTTCATGCCCATGTGGGAGGGGCGGAAGCCGATCTTCTGGTAGAAGCGGATGGCGGCGGGGCGCTGGCGGTCGGTGGTGAGCTGGACGACGCGGCAGCCTCGGGCGCGGGCCTGGTCGATGGCCCAATTGATCATGTCCTGGCCGACGCCGAGGCCGCGTTGCTCTGCGGCCACGCGGACGCCTTCGATCTGGGCGCGTTCGCCGCCGGTGTAGGTGAGGCCGGGGATGAAGGTCAATTGGAGCGTTCCGGCGATGTCGCCGCCGACCTCCGCGACGATCAGGTTGTTGTTGGGGTCCTTTTCGATCGCGGTGAAGGCCGTGAAGTAGGCCTCCGGGATCTCGTCCCCGGGTGTTTCGCGGGTGGCTCCGAGGGGATCGTCGGCGAGTAGTCGGACGATCTGGGGCAGATCGGCCACCGTCGCCTCGCGGAAGGTCACTTCTTGATCACGCTGCACACCTCCCAGGTTATCCGCACGGTAACTTGCAACGTTCACGAACGTCTTGTAGTACTACGAGTCGTAGTACTACGTTGAGTGGAGACCACCCCGAGCCGAACTGCCGGTGGTCTCGTCGCCGCGCAGGGAGAAGCCAATGCACATCAACGAGAACGAGGATCACTGGAGCGACCACGCCATCTGTCGCGGTGCCGATCCGGACCTGTTCTTCCCGATCGGCTACTCGGTACCGGTGCTCCAGGCTCAGGAGGACGCCGCCAAGGCGATCTGCGCGAACTGCCCCGTGAAGGCCGAATGCCTCGCGTGGGCGCTGCGGGTCGGCGAGCCCGACGGCATCTGGGGCGGCACGACCCCGGAGGAGCGCCGCCACCTGCGCCGGACGGCCGACGCTCCCGCACGGCGTCCCCTGCCCGTCATCGTCGTCCGCGGGGACGCGTCCGAGTCGGAGCACGCGTCCGCCGCCTAGGGGCCTCGCAGATCGCAGCGCGCATCCGTCCAATATGCCGGAGGCGGCGCGGGAAGCCCGGGTCAGGGGCACCTTTGGGCCGTCCCGCGCGTTGACTGTGCAGGGTCGTCGAGACTTACGGTGGCTGATATGAGCTATGTCCCCGACCGGCAGCGTTCCGAAGGGCTCGCCAAGCACGGCGCTCGCGCGCTCTCCTCGGCGGTCCTGATCGGGTCCGTGACCGCGCTGATGTGGGTGCTGGAGGCGTTCGACTACACGGCGGGCGGGTGGCTCGACCGGTTCGGCATCCAGCCCCGGGACGTGAACGACCTGCCCGACATCTTCACCGCGCCGTTCATGCACGGCGGGTTCGGGCACCTGATGGCGAACACGGTCCCGTTCCTCATTCTCGGGTTCATCGCGGCGGCGCGGGGAATCGCCAAGTTCCTGGCCGCCAGCCTGATCATCATCGTGGTCGGCGGGCTCGGCGTGTGGTTCACCAGCTCCGCCAACACGCTCGGATCCAGCATCCTGATCTTCGGCTTCTTCGGCTACCTGGTCGGACGCGGGATCTTCGAGCGGCGGCTGATCGACATCGGGATCGCCGTCGCCGTCGTGGCCGTCTACGGGACGATGCTGCTCGGCGTCATCCCGGGCGACCCCGGCATCTCCTGGCAGGGCCACCTGTTCGGGCTGATCGGCGGTGTGCTGGGCGCCTGGTTCCTGCGCCGGAGCTGAGTCAGGCCCGCAAGCCGGATCAACCGGGCCGGACGGTGACCTCCGAGACGACCGCGTCGCGGGACGTCTCCAGGGCCGACACCAGCACCCGCGCCACGGTCGCGGGCGCCGCGAAGTCGTCCTCGGCGTAGGGGTGGCCTTCCTGGGCGCGTACCCTCCGCTGCATCTCCGTCGCCGTCCGCCCGGGGTAGACGGTCGTGACGCGCAAGGCCGGTTCTTCGGCGCGCAGGGAGTCGGCCAGGGCCCGAAGGCCGAACTTGCTCGCCGCGTATGCCGACCACTCAGGGTTGGCGCGCAGACCGGCGGTCGAGTTCACGAAGACGACGTGGCCCCCGGCGGCGCGTAGCGCGGGCAAGAGCAGCCGGGTCAACTCGGCCGCGGACACCAGGTTGACCGAAAGGTGCTCGATCCACTCGTCCGCTTCGGTGTCCGCCACCCGTGCCAGGTGCACCATGCCCGCAGTGTGGACGACGCCGTCCAGCCGCGCGGGTACGCCGGCCATGGCGAGGGCCGCCTCGATGCGCCGCGGCTCCGTCAGGTCCAGCGGGATCGTGGTGATGGACGCGCTCCGCGGCGGTGAGGGGACCGCGCCGGGGTTGATGACCTGTGTGGCCGCGTTCGCGCCGCCGCGCAGGGACTTGGCCAGCCCGTCGAGGCGGTCGGGCGAGCGTCCGGTGAGGATGAGGTCATGCCCGCGCTCGCGCAGCAGTTCGGCCACCGCGGTCCCGATGCCGCCGGTCGCCCCCGTGATCAGATACGTGCCCATGAGGTTCCATTCTGGTTGATCCTCGACCTCGGTGGACGCCCGGGGCGTCCCTTTGGTTCGGGTTCGGGTGGGGCTCAGCGCGAGCCCGTGCTGGGTCGCAGGACCCGTGCCGTCCCGGCGATGAGCGCGGTGGCCAGGACCCAGCCCGTCGTGACGAGCCCGTACGCCACCCAGCGGGACCAGTTCACGGCGTCGTAGGACAACTGCTGCCCGAACGTGTCGAGCGGGATCAGCAGGTCCAGGGTGTAGATCAGTGCGTGGAACGCCGGCAGTTCGTCACGCGGCTTGACGGGACGCGGATTCTCGATCGAGAACACCGTCGTCCCGAGGGCCAGCAGCGCCGCGAACCACGCGAACGCCAGCCAGGGCCGGTAGCCGAAACCGACCGTCCAGTCCAGGAGGTGGTTCCATGCCTTGCCGACCGGGTTCAGCCTGCGGCGGCGTGCCCGGAGTTTGGCGAGCTGCACCTTGCGGGCCAGGTCGTCGTGGCCGATGTCGTGGTACCAGGCGGCGAGCTGCTCGTACGGCTGGAGATGGAACTCCTTGTCGCGGGACACCCAGCTGAGGCGGTCCTTGAACTCGGCGCCGCGCAGCGTCTCGTACGTCATACCGTTCAGGTACAGCTCGTCCGGCCACACGGACGGATGGTCCATGATCAGGTCGATCCGGGAGTACGACAGCGACACCCGGCCCTTGATCTGCTCCTCGGGCCACAGGAGCAGCTCGTCGGCCTGGATGTGGCTGGCATGCAGCGCCATCCGGGCGGGGTCGCCGGAGTCGAGCCGGGCGCGGGAGAAGGACAGGATGCCGTTGAAGCGCCCGCTGCGCAGCCGGACGGTGCCGAGCGCGGTGAACCCGCGGCTGAACTCGGCGGCGTCCTCGACGACCATGTTCTGGGCGTCCAGCGCGAGGCGGCCGGGGTTGGCGAGGGTGGTCCCCTCCATGAACAGCCCGCCGTTCATCCGGGCCCCGACGAACCGCACCCCGCCGGTGATCCGCGCGTCCCGGATGAAGGTGCCGACCTCGACGACGAGTCCGCCGCTGAACAGCGCCCACTTGTCCGGCTCGGACGCGGTGATCGTCGTCCCGTTCATCCGCAGGCCGCCGGCGAGCTGCGCACGCGGCAGCCTGACCTCCCCCTCGATCTCCGACCCGGACAGGCTGAGGTAGCCGTCCGCCCGCAGGCCGCCGCCGTCGAAGCCGGGCATCCAGCACCTGGCGAACCGCAGCTCCCGTGTCCCGGCGTTGGAGAAGTCGGGCTCCTCGACGATGCGGCAGTCCTCCAGCCGGAGTTCGTACTCGACGGAGCCGCCGGAGATGTCCATCCGCCCCATGATGTAGGCGCCGCGCAGCCGCACGGCCGCGACGGCTCCGGGACGCGGGTCCTGCGCGCCGAGAAGGAGCCGGGTGATGATCTCGGCGCGGACGATCCGGTCGGGCAGCGGGCCGGCGGGACGGTCGTCGCCGAGGACGACGGTCTCGCCGGTGGGGAACGCGGCCCAGAGGCGTCGTTCCGCGTCGTTCAGTCCGGGGGGCTGGGGCACGGAAGATCTTTCTACGCGGAGATCCCCTCCGCGAGCAAATGTCGCGGAGGGGATCGGGTCGGCCGTCGGGTCGCCGGGGGCTTAGAAGAAGCCCTTGCGGCGCCCGGCGTCCTGCAGGAAGCCGCCGAGCTGCTGCTCCCAGTCGGTGTTGTCGACGCTCGCGTAGTCGACGGTGAACCGGCTGAACGCGTCGCGCCCCTCGGTGAACGCGCCGCCGCGCTTGTCGAGCTCCAGCACGACCTCCATCGACTGCGGGTAGGACACGAACGTCACTTCGAGCTGCTTGATGCCGCGCGCGTACTGCCCCGGAGGGAAGAACTCGATCTCCTGGTAGAACGGCAGCTCCTGGTGCACGCCCCAGATGCGGCCCTTCTCGCAGTCGGCGTTGCGGAACTGGAAGCCGAGGTTGGAGAACGCCGCGAGGATGCGCTCCTGCGCGGGCAGCGGGTGCACGGCGATCGGGTCGAGGTCGCCCGGGTCGATCGCCCCCGCGACCTCCAGTTCGGTCGCGAGTCCGACCGTGGTGCCGCGCAGCGGCTGCCCGTACATGTGGGTGAGCGGTGCCTCCCACGGGATGGCGAACTGGAACGGGAGGCTGTGCCTCGCGCCGTCGTCCAGCTCGAAACTGCCGGCCACCCGCAGTTTGGCGTACTCCAGGTTGGAGGTGTACTCGTTGTCGCCCGACTCGACCTCGACCCTGGTGCGCAGGGCGAGGTTCACCGACTTGATGTCGGAGTCGTGCTGGCCTCCGATGATGGTGACCTCGCCGGTGATGGTGCCACCGGGCCTGGTGTTCGGGTCGTGCAGGATCGTTTCGATCGACGGGCCGCCGATGCCCATCGCCTGGCGCAGCTTCTTGAAGACCAAGATCCGTCCTCCCGTGTTCGAGCACCCCGGGCGCTCTCCGTCCCGTGCGTCCGGGCACTCTCATCCCATAGACGCCGTTACCGGAGATTACGTTCCTGGATATCGTCGTGACCTGCGAATCGCCGGGTTGGTCGGCTTTTCAGTGGCCGCCGGCGCCCGCCAGGTTGAGGCCGATGACCCCGATGACGATGAAGGCCAGCGCGGTGATCTTGGCCACGGAGACCTGGTCGCCCATGACCAGCATGCCCAGTGCGGCGGTTCCGACGGCTCCGATGCCGACCCAGACCGCGTAGGCGGTGCCGACGTCCAGGTTCTTCAGGGCCAGGCTGAGCAGGCCGAAACTGGTCACGGCGAAGACGAGGAATCCGGCGGACGGCAGCGGCTCGGTGAAGCCCTTGCCGGCCTTCAGGCACAAGGCCATCGCGACCTCGAATAGACCGGCGACGATGACGAGGATCCAGGCCATGGTTCTGCTCCCGGTAAGCGAGACGGTTGTTGCACGCGTCGTCTTCGCCTGCCGGGTACGACGCACCTCGTCCGGGAGGACCACGGGCCCTCACCACGGAGAACGGCCCCGGCGCGCAGGGTGTTCCCTGCCCGGCGGGACGCCGGGACGCCTGGACGCCGGGACGCCGGGAAACGTCAGGATCGGCCGAGTGCGCGGTACTCCCAGCCCGCCGCGCGCCAGTGCGCCGCGTCCAGGGCGTGGCGGCCGTCCACGATGCGCTTGTGCCGGACGACCTCGGCAAGCGCCTCCGGCTCCACCTCCCGGAAGACCGACCATTCGGTCAGCAGGACGACGACGTCGGCGTCCTCGGCCACGTCGAACGCGCTGTCGCCGTACCGGAGTTCGGGGAAGGCGCGGCGGGCGTTGCCGAGTGCCGCCGGATCATGGACGCGGACGTCCCCGCCGAGGCCGTGCAGGGTGTGCGCCACGTCCAGCGCGGGCGCGTCGCGGATGTCGTCGGAGTTGGGCTTGAACGCGGCGCCCCACGCGGCGATCCGCTTGCCGGCGACGGTGCCGCCGAGCACCTCGCGGACGAGGTCGACGGTGCGGGCGCGGCGGCGCCGGTTGATGTCGTCCACCTCGCGCAGGAACGACACGGCCTGGCCGACGCCGATCTCCTCCGCGCGGTGCGCGAAGGCGCGGATGTCCTTGGGGAGGCAGCCGCCGCCGAAGCCGAGGCCGGGCCGGAGGAACTTGCCGCCGATCCGGTCGTCGAGGGCGAGGGAGTCGGCGAGGTCCTTGATGTCTGCGCCGACGGCCTCGCAGACCTCGGCCATGGCGTTGATGTAGGAGATCTTGGTGGCGAGGAAGGAGTTGGCGGCGACCTTGACCAGTTCGGCGGTGGCGAGGTCGGTCCGGATCACCGGTGTGCCGATGTCGAGGACGGGTTTGAACGCGGCGCGCAGCCGCTCGTCCGCCCAGTCGGAGGCGACGCCGAACACGAGCCGGTTGGGACGCATGGTGTCGTCGACGGCGTAGCCCTCGCGGAGGAACTCGGGGTTCCAGGCCAGTTCGACGCCGGTGCCCGCGGGCGCCAGTTCCTGGACGACGCCGGTGAGGCGCTGCGCCGTCCCGACCGGCACGGTGGACTTGCCGACGACGAGGGAGCGGCGGCGCAGGTGCGGGGCGAGGGAGCGGACGGCGGCGTCGACGTAGGACAGGTCGGCGGCGTCGGAGTCGGGGAGCTGCGGCGTCCCTACGCACAGGAAGTGGACGTCGCCGAACTCGCCGGCCTCCGCGTAGGAGGTGGTGAAACGGAGGCGCCCGGAGTCGAGGGCCTTGGTGAGCAGCTCGGGCAGGCCGGGTTCGAACATCGGGACCTCGCCGGACGCCAGCCGGGCGATCTTGCCCGGGTCGGCGTCCACACCGAGGACCTCGAACCCGAGCACGGCCATGCAGATGGCGTGCGTGGCGCCGAGATAGCCGGTGCCGATGACGGTCAGTCTCGGGGCCTCGGCATCCCCCTGTTTCATGCGCACCTCCCTTGCTTCGCGGTGGTTTCGCTGCGCCCGATCCTCCCACCGGCGGTCCGCGGCCCGTAGGCGGGTGTCCGTGCCGGGCGACTGCCCTGCGTGGACGCCGGACGTCCCGCCATCGTGTGAGCGGGATCACGCGGGGGGTCCGGACGTGATATCGATATGGCCTCCCTCTCCGGATTGGGGTGGTTGTCACGGGTTACCAGCGGGTAGCATGATGTTGAGTTACTAGCGAGTAAAACCAGTCAGTAGTAGACGCGCGGCGCCGCCGGGCCCGCAGGACCAGACGGAGTCTCGAATGGGGCACTACAAGAGCAACCTCCGGGACCTGGAGTTCAACCTCTTCGAGGTGTTCAGGCGCCAGGACCTCCTCGGCAGCGGCCCGTACGCCGACCTCGACGAGGACACCGCGCGCAGCATCCTGGACGAGATGAAGCGCCTGGCGGAGGGCCCGCTCGCGGAGTCCTTCGAGGACGCCGACCGCAACCCGCCGGAGTTCGACCCGGCCACCGGCGCCGTGACGATGCCGGAGAGCTTCAAGAAGTCGTACAAGGCGTGGATGGACGCCGAGTGGTACCGCCTCGACCTCGGCCCCGACTTCGGCGGCACCGGCGCCCCGCGCTCCCTGACCTGGGCGGTGGCGGAGCAGGTGCTCGGCGCCAACCCCGCCGTCTACATGTTCTCGTCCGGCCCCAGCTTCGCCCAGATCCTCTGGCGCATCGGCACGCCGGAGCAGAAGAAGTTCGCCGAGCTGGCCCGTGAGCGGCAGTGGGGCGCCACGATGGTGCTGACCGAGCCGGACGCCGGCTCCGACGTCGGCGCCGGCCGCGCCAAGGCCGTCGAGCAGCCGGACGGCACCTGGCACATCGAGGGCGTCAAGCGCTTCATCACCTCGGCCGAGCACGACATGTCGGAGAACATCTTCCACCTGGTGCTCGCCCGCCCCGAGGGCGCCGGCCCCGGCACCAAGGGCCTGTCGATGTTCCTCGTCCCCAAGTACATGGTGGACGTGGAGACCGGCGAGCTGGGCGAGCGCAACGGCGCCTACGTGACCAACGTCGAGAAGAAGATGGGCCTCAAGGTCTCCACGACCTGCGAGCTGACCTTCGGTGAGAAGCACCCGGCCGTCGGCTACCTGGTCGGCGGCGTGCACCAGGGCATCAGGCAGATGTTCCTCGTCATCGAGCACGCGCGGATGATGGTCGGCACCAAGGCCATCGCCACCCTGTCCACCGGCTACCTGAACGCGCTCGAGTACGCCAAGGAGCGCGTGCAGGGTGCGGACATGACGCAGATGACGGACAAGACCGCCCCGCGTGTGACGATCACCCACCACCCGGACGTCCGCCGCAGCCTCATGACGCAGAAGGCGTACGCCGAGGGCATGCGGGCGCTGGTGCTGCTCGCCTCGTCCTACCAGGACGCCGTGCAGATCGCCGGGCACGAGGGCCGCAAGGACGAGATCGCCGAGAAGATCAACGACCTGCTGCTGCCGATCGTGAAGGGCTTCGGCTCGGAACGCGCGTACGCCCTGCTCGGCGCCGAGTCGCTGCAGACCCTCGGCGGGTCCGGCTTCCTGCAGGACTACCCGATCGAGCAGTACATCCGCGACTCCAAGATCGACACCCTGTACGAGGGCACCACCGCGATCCAGGGCCAGGACCTGTTCTTCCGCAAGATCGTCCGGGACAACGGCGAGGCGCTCAAGGTGCTCACCGGCGAGATCAGGAAGTTCACCGAGTCCGAGGCCGGCAACGGCCGGCTGAAGAACGAGCGGGCGCTGCTCGGCCGCGCCCTGGACGACGTGCAGGGCATCATCGACCCGATGGTCGGGTGGGCGCTCGGCTCGATGGAGAACCCGAAGGAGCTCTACAAGATCGGGCTCAACTCGTCCCGCCTGCTGATGGCCCTCGGCGACCTCATCGTCGGCTGGCTGCTGGCCCGCCAGGCCGAGGTCGCCCTCACCGCCCTCGGCGGCGGCGGCGTGTCCGACTCCGACAAGGCGTTCTACAACGGCAAGGTCGCGTCCGCGCAGTTCTTCTGCCAGACCGTCCTGCCGCGCCTGGCGGCCGACCGCGCCACCACCGAGTCCACCACCCTGGACCTGATGGAACTCCCCGAAGAGTCCTTCTAGCGCCAGAGGCCGGCGGCCGAGGGGGTGCTTTCCCTTCGGCCGCCTCTGTCGTCGGGTCACGATGCCAGCCGGTCAGGATCCCGGGCCTCGGACCGGTGCGGCGTCCGGTCGGGCGTGCCGCCCGCGGTCCGGGGCGTGCCGCGGCGGCGCAGCAGACGCATCGCGTTGCCGATGACCACCAGGACCGAGATCTCGTGGACGAGCATCCCGATCGCCATCGTGACACCGCCCAGAAGGACGCCCGCGAGCAGGGCGCCGACGGTGCCGAGGGCGATGAAGATGTTCTGGCGCATGACCGAGACGGTGCTGCGGGCCATGGCGATGGCCCGGGGCAGCTTGGACAGGTCGTCCTTCATCAGGGCGATGTCCGCGGTCTCGATCGCCACGCCCGTTCCCGCCGCGCCCATCGCGACGCCGATGTCGGCGGTGGCCAGGGCGGGGGCGTCGTTGACGCCGTCGCCGACCATGGCGACCACGTGCCCGCGGGCGCGCAGGCCGGCGACGGCCTCCAGCTTGCCCTCCGGCAGCAGCTCCGCACGGACCTCGTCGACACCGACCTGCCCGGCGACCGCCTCGGCGACCCGCCGGGTGTCCCCGGTGAGCATGACGACCTTCTTCACACCGGCGGCGTGCAGGTCGGCGACCATCCGCGCCGCATCGGAGCGGACCCGGTCCGCAACGGCGACGACACCGGCCGGACGGGCGTCCACGGCCACGACCATGGGGGTCCGGCCCGCGGCGGCGAGCTCGTCGACCACGCCGGCGATCACCGCGGACGTGACCCCCTCGTCCTCCAGAAGGGCCAGGTTGCCCACCGCGACGCGGTGCCCGTCGAGGGTCGCGACGATGCCCTTCCCCGGCACCGGCTCGGTGGCCTCCGGCAGGCCGGTGATGTCGAGCCCCTCGCCGCGCGCCGCGTCGACGATCGGACGGGCCAGCGGATGCTCCGAGCCGGCCTCGGCGCGGGCCGCCCAGCCGAGCACGTCCGCGCGGCTCCACGCCGCGCCGAGGGGCACCACGTCGGTCAGGTACGGGCGGCCTTCGGTCAGCGTGCCGGTCTTGTCCAGCGCGACGGCGTCGATCCTGGCGGAGGTCTCCAGATACTCCCCACCCTTGATCAGGATGCCGTCCTTGGCGCCGCGCCCGATGCCGGCGACGATCGCGACCGGTATGGAGATGACCAGGGCGCCGGGGCAGCCGATGACCAGCAGCGTCAGCGCGAGCACGGCATCGCCGGTCGCCAGGCCGAAGGCCAGTGCCAGAGCGATGACCGCCGGGGTGTACCAGGACGAGAACCGGTCCATGAACGCGGCGGTGCGCGCCTTGGCGTCCTGGGCCTCCTCGACCCGGTGGATGATCCGGGCCAGCGTGGTGCCGGCACCGACGCCGGCGGCCCGCACCTGGAGGAAACCTCCCATGGAGACGGTTCCGGCGTACACCTCGTCGCCGGTGGTCTTCTCCACGGGGATCGACTCACCGGTGATCGACGCCTCGTCCAGCGCCCCCGTGCCGCCGGTGACCTCACCGTCGACCGGAACCCTGGCACCGTTCTTGACCAGCACCTCCTCCCCGACCGCCACCGAGGCGGCGGGCACCTCCACCTGCTCACCGCCGCGGAGCACCACGGCGACCTCGGGGGCCACCGCGACCAGCTCGGCCAGGGCCGATCTCGTCCTGCTCAGCGTCGCGTTCTCCAGCGCGTGTCCCACGGCGAACAGGAACGTCACCGCGGCCGCTTCCCAGTACTCGCCGATGATCACCGCGCCGATCGCGGCCACCGAGACCAGCAGGTCGATGCCGACCACGCGGACCATCAGGGCACGGGCCGCCTTGACCGCGATGCCCCATCCGGCCACCGCCGCCGCCGCGACCATCAGCGCGTCACCGAGCGCGTCCGCGCCCGACGCGGCCGAGGCCGCGAACGACGCGACGATCAGGAGGCCGCTCACCAGCGGCACTCTCCACCGCCAAGAACCCATCCGACTCAACTCCTCACAACGCCCTGTCAACGTCTGCCTCCGACGCTAGGCCGGGACGCCTTGACGTTCCTTGACGCGGGTCAAGCCGCTCAGGGGCGGAACGGTCAGCGGGGCACGGCCGCGTGATCGAGAGCCTCGACGTCGAGGATGACGACGTCGCGGCGGCCGCGCAGTTCGATGACACCGTCCGCGGACAGGGCGGCGAGGGAGCGGCTGAGGGTCTCCGGCGTCGTCCCCAGGTAGGCGGCCACGTCCTTCTTCGCCATCGGCAGCCGGACCGCGGGGACCCCGTCCCGCACATCGGCCGGCAGGTCGAGCAGATGGGCCGCGATACGGGCGGTGACGTCGCTGGAGGTGACCGCGGCGAGCAGCCGCTCGACGGAGGCGAGCCGGTCCGACAGCGTGCGCAGCATCCGCCGGCCGATCTCCGGGTGGTCGTGCAGCAGCGGCGAAAGGTCACGATGGTCGAACGCGCACATCCGGCTGTCTTCGAGAGCGACTGCGAAGTGCTCTGGCCGGTGACCCGTGAGGAAGGCCCGCTCGCCCACCACGTCCCCCTCGGACGCCGTGCGCAGGATCTGCTCATGGCCGCTGGCCGCCACGTGGCTGATCTTGAGGCGCCCACTGTGCATCACCAGCAGGCGGGACGCTCCGCGCTCCGGGGCGAGGACGGTCTCACCCTTCGTCACGGACACCGGGCGAGCGAGGCCCGCGACCTCGATCTGCTCCGCACGGGTCAGTCCCTGGAAGATCGGGACACGGGTCACGCACAGGTCGTCCTCGGCCATGATGCCAGCTTGCCACGCAGCGCCCCCGGGCCTGCGGGCGCTTGATCCACGTCAAGGAATCCGGCGTCCCGGTTGCCTACGGTGAAGCCGTCATCAAGAGAACGGACCGGCGAGTAAGAAGGGAAACCGGGACCATGAACGCGACAGCGAACACCACGACGACCATCCTGCGAGCCGAGGGCTTCTCCTGCCCGTCCTGCATCAACAAGATCGAGAAGCAGGTCGGCCGGCTCCGCGGCGTCGAGTCGGTGAAGGTGCACTTCGCCTCGTCCAGGGTCGAGGTCGTCCACGACCCCGCGGAGGCCGGCACCGACGAACTGGTCGCCGCGGTGAAGAAGGCCGGGTACGTCGCCCGCCCCACCGCCTTCTGACCCGACGTGGACGCGACACCCGCCTCGGCTCGGCCACCGGGGCGAGATCGCCGAATGGTCGGCCGGGCGACGGTGCCATCAGGCCGCGGGCACCTTCCGGGCGAGGATGCGGTAGGTGTTGCTGCCGCGCCGGAACGGCATGATCAGCAGGTCCAGCACGGTCGCCGCGGTGAGCAGGGGAAGGCCGACCAGCTGGCCCGCCGTGATGCGGGCGTACTGCCGGACGCCGGGCCGGTGCGGGCTCCGCCACGGATGCTCCAGGTCCACCCCGATCAGGTTGATCAGGCAGGCGGCACCGCCCCCGAGGTCGCCGCCGCGGCGCGCCTCCCGGCGGTGCACGGCGACCACCTCCATGCCCCGCTCGCGAAGGGCCCGCTCGAGGTTGCCGATGGGGATCAGGTGGAGGTGCTGCGGCGGCAGGTACGGCAGGTAGAACGTGCGCAGCAGCTTCGCGAACGGGGACTCCGGGTCCGGCATCTCCAGCAGGAAGAGCCCCTCGGGGGCGAGGACCTTGGCGGCCAGGTCCAGCTCGGCCAGCGGGTCGGCGGTGTGCTCCAGGTAGTGGTTCATGCTGATCACGTCGTAACGGCCGGCCATTTCGGGTCCGAGGTCGAAGAACTGGCCGTTGTAGGCGCGGTCGATCCAGCCGCGGCGGACGGCCTCCTCGACGCCGGTGCCCATGTCCAGTCCGTCGAACGCGGTCTCGGGGAGCACGGTGCGGGCTACGCGGCAGAAGTGGCCCTTGCCCGTGCCGACGTCCAGCCAGCGGTAGGGCGTGCCGAGCCGCTGCACCATTCGGGCGCGTGCGAGGTAGTCGCTGTTGGTGGAGCTGAGGATGAGTTCGGTCGTCTGCTCGTTGAGCCCGTCGTAGGCGTCGCGGTAGTAGAAGTCCAGGCCGTCCGGGGTCAGCCTGGGGTTCTGGAAGATGTGCCCGCACTGCTTGCAGCGGTCCAGGGGGAACCGGCCCGGCTTCCCAAGGATGACGTCCCGGGTTACCACGTGGCGGGTGAGCTCGGCGGATCCGCACCACGGGCATTCGGTGCACCGCTCGCCCTGGAAGCGCTCGACGCCCGCCTCGATCTCCTTCCAGTACCACTCCCGGGCGCGTTCCCGGCGGTCCAGCAGGCGCCGTTCCCACCTGGTGCGGGGCGCGCGCAGCGTCCGCCAGATCGACAGCGGCGTGGCGACCGGGCGGGTCCAGGCGGCCAGGTGCAGGTCCGCGGGAGCCAGCGGGGTCCGGGCGAACACGATGTAGGGGCTCAGGCAGTAGAGCAGGACGAGCCCGAGTCCCCAGCGGACGTCGATCAGTAGGCTGGACAGCACGAGCAGGTAGGCGGCCCCGGCGAAGTAGGACGTCTGCGGCAGCGCCACCGAGGGCGGCAGCGACAGCGCCAGCGAGCGCAGCCAGGCCCGCCGCTGCCCGGTCCGGTCGACGGCGTGGAACGGGGCGACCACCATGTCCGCGGACTTGACGTAGAACCGGAGCCGTCCCGTGGTCTCGCCCATCTCGCCGGCGTCGAGTCCGGTGGGTTCGGCGGAGCCGGGCAGGGGGATGTCGGAGCGTTCCAAGGAGGTCTTCGCTCGCTGGAAGGCCCCCGTCTCCAGCAGCACCGTGTAACCGGCGCCCCGGCCGAGCCCGAACCACTGCCCGCGGTAGGACCGCGGATCGACGTGGCGTACCAGGTCGAGAGCCTGCTCCACCGGCAGGTCGGACGGAACCAGGTCCAGCATCCCGATCCCGCCCCGCCGGGCGTGCTCGGCGGCGGCCTGAAGGACGGGCGCGGGGACGTCGGCGTCGGTGGCCGTGACGGCCGTGAATCCGTCAAGGGATCCTTTTGAGGCGGACAGCGTGGACAGGCCGGTGACCCTGCGGCGCATGCGCAGGCCGTTGGCCAGGACCCCGCCCATCACCGCCCAGATCAGCCAGACCACGGGGCATCCAGAGAGAACGGGGTGTGCAGGGCGGCGCACGCCGCGCTGAGCCGCCCGGCGGACGGCGTCGAAGTTGAGATCACGGTCTGTGAGCGTATGCGGTTTTTGCCACGCTGTGTCAGGCGACAGCGATGTGTAAGGACTCCACAAGATCTTGTCACTTCTTCGGGACATGCGATGACGCCCTGTTACAGCCCGGCCGTATCCCCAAACGCCGCGTGTGCCGCTCGCAAGCCGGCTGACCGGTCCAACGCACCGGAGGTGCCCTCCGCCGGGATCTGGCGGGGTGCGTCCGGGGTGACTACTCTGGCCCCCGTCCCCCGCCCGTCCTTCCCCCCGACGGATGATCGATGCGCCGTGCCCTGCCCCTCGCCGTCTCCTTTTCGGGGTTGCTGCTCCTTGCCGGCTGCGGCGGCGGTGGTGAGGCGGAGAAGGTCGATCCGCCGACGGCGGGGGTCGTCGGCTCGGCCCGTCCCGCGAACGCCGGGGGAGGGTTCGCCAAGGAGGGCTGGTTCGGCGGGGCGGACGGGCTGCACGCGCGTGTTCAGATCAAGGGTGTCGAGCGGCAGGGCACCAAGTCGGTGTTGCGCTACAGCGTGACGTCTCTGGATTCGTCCACGAAGTCCGTCGCGTTCGCCATCAGGCTCCTCGACCCGGTCGGACGCCTGCTCTACCGGCCCACCGGGTCCACGAGCGGGGACGGGTTCGCGCCCGGTGCGACCCGTGAGATGGCCGCCGAGTACCCGGCCATTCCGGCGGGCGTCGAGAAGGTCACCGTGCTCACGCCGGGCACGGCGGGGGAGTTCACCGGTGTTCCCGTGACCGGCACCGGCGACGCGGCCGCCGCGGCCTCGGCCCGGCAGCGCGGCAATCCCGCCGACCTGTACGACATCACCGAGGGCGAGATCAAGGACGTCGCGTCCAGCGGCTCGTGGGTGACGGTCGACCTGCACACCGACGTGCTTTTCGCCACCGGCTCCGCCGAACTGTCCGGACGGGCCAAGACCGTCCTGGACCAGGCCGCGCAGGAGATCAAGGCGAAGGCCATGAGCCCCCTGACGTTCGAGGGGCACACCGACGGCGAAGGCGGCGACGCCGACAACCTGAAGCTGTCCAAGGAGCGCGCGGAGGCCGTGCTGAAGGAGATGAAGTCCCGGCTCGGCGACGGCTACACCTACACGTCGCGCGGCATGGGCGAGGCGGAGCCGGTCGCCGAGGAGGGCGGCGCGGACGACGCCAAGGCGCGCGCCCGCAACCGCCGCGTCGAGATCACCTACCAGGTGAAGCGGCCGCCGGCGGGGTCGCCGAGCCCGTCCGCGATCCCGGGCCGTGGCGCCGCTCCCGCCGGGTTCCGGGCGGACGACGGCGAGACGGTCGCCAGCCGCTACGGACGCTTCGGTGAGGCGAAACGGCGCCTGGACGTCAAACCGTTCTACCGGGACGGCGCCTACATCGTCGCCGTGTTCGACATCGTGAACGAAGGGCCCGGCACGACGCCGCCCGACGCCTCCTACGCGCACAAGGACTATCCGGGAGGCGTGTTCACCTCCTTCTCCATCCAGGTGCCGGGTGACCAGACCGTCTACCGAGCCGTCCGGATCGGGCCCGCGTCGCCGGACGCCGCCGGCGCCTACGCCGACCCGGGACGCGCCGTTTTCCGGACGGAAATGAACCAGCCGGTCCGCGGCTTCGTCTATGTACCAGCGCCATCGGGGGACATCACGTCCGTCGTCTTCAATGGTGGCCCTTTCGGAAAGGTCGACAAGGTTCCAGTCTCGTAGTGGAGGAGATCCACCACATGCGTGCCGCTCCCAGCCTTCTCCTCGCCCTCTTCTGCGTCCTGTTCGGTTCGCTCCTCGCGTTCACGATCGACGACGAGACCAACTCCGACGCGTGGATGCTGCAGATCTTCGGCGTGGTCCTCATCGCCGGGGGCGCGCTGGGACTCCTCGTGAGCCTGATCGCCACCTGGAACGCCCGACGGGCCGGCGAGGGCGACGACCCCGTCCCGGGCGGGGACGGGCTGTCGCGGTGACCTACCTGCCGCCCGTTCGACGTGTGACCGGCGATCCGAACGGATAGTTAAAGAGCACGGCTACGGATCGTCTGGCGGAGGTCATCGCATGGGTGTCGGCGTCAGTGTTTTCACGATCACGCTCGGACTGATCCTCAAGTTCGCGATCAGCCCGGACGCGATGACGGACCCGGTGGACATTCACGTCATCGGCGTAATTCTGATCATCGTCGGCGGGGTGTCGTTCGCGCTCCAGTTGCTGATGATGTCGCGTACGGGTGGGCAGCAGCGCGGCCCGCGGTTCCAGGAGAGGCGGGACGAGCGCACCTACGACGGAGAGAACAACCCGCCCGTCCCCTGAACGCTCGCCCCCGAAGAAGTGGGGCCGGTGCCGCCTGCACGGCACCGGCCCCACGATTCCGTCGATCCCTGAGTTACCCCCAGGCGAGCATGCGGATCGGGTCCTCCAGCATGTCGCCGACGTCGCGGAGCACCCGCGACCCCAGTTCGCCGTCCACGATCCGGTGGTCGAACGACAGCGACAGCGTGGTGACCTTCCGGATCGCCAGCTCGCCCTCGTGCACCCACGGCATGTCCCGGATCTGGCCGAACGCCAGGATCGCGGCTTCACCGGGCGTGAGGATCGGGGTGCCGGTGTCCACCCCGAACACGCCCACGTTGGTGATCGTGATCGTTCCGTCGGACAGGTCGGCCGGGGACGCCTTGCCCGCCCGCGCCTTCTCCGCCAGGGCGTTGATCGCGCCGGCCAGGCCGGGCAGGTCGAGGTCCTGCGCGTCCTTCACCTTCGGGACGATCAGGCCCCGGTCGGTGGCCGCCGCGATCCCGAGGTTCACGTACCGCTTGACGACGATCTCCGCGCCGGACCGGCCGTCGCCCGACGGGTCGTCCACCCACGTGGAGTTCACCTGCGGGTTCCGCGCCACGGCCGTGAGCAGCGCCCGCGCCACCAGCAGCAGCGGCGACACCTTCACGTCCGCGAACTCGGGCAGCTCGCGGAGCCGTTTCACGGTCTCCATCGTCCGCGTCACGTCGACCTGGAGGAACTCGGTGACGTGCGGCGCGGTGAACGCCGAGCCGGACACCGCCGCCGCGGTCGCCTTGCGGACGCCCTTGACCGGCATCCGCTCCTCCCGCGGCCCCGCCTGGACGGGAACCCGCGGCGCCTCCGCCGCAGCCTGGGCGGCGGCGACGTCGTCGCGCGTGATCGACCCCTGCGGGCCCGACCCGGTGACGGTCGCGAGGTCGATGCCGAGGTCCTTGGCCATTTTCCGGACGGGCGGCTTCGCCAGCGGCAACCCGTTGTCCACAGGCTGTGGACGAGGAGCCGGCGGAGCCTGACGTGCCGGAGCCGGTGCCGGAGCCGGGGGCGGTGGCGGGGGCGCTGCCGCCGCCGGCGGTGGCGTTCCGTTCGTCGACTTGCGTTGGCGGCGCTTGGTCGCGCCCTCCTTGACCCCGTACCCGACGAGGACGGGCTGCCGCTTCGGGGGCTTCTCCGGGGACACCATGCCCGGCTCCTCGACGCGCGGCACGCCATCCCTCTTGATCGCCGCCGCCTGCGCGGGAGGTTCGGACACCGGCGTCGCCACGGCGCCGTCCCCGTCGGCGTCCACGGAGATGATCGGCATGCCGACGTCGACGGTCTCGCCCTCGGCGACCAGCAGTGCGGTCACCACGCCCTCGAACGGGCAGGGCAGCTCCACGATCGCCTTCGCCGTCTCGATCTCGACGATGGTCTGGTTGATCTCGACCGTGTCACCGGGCTGGACGTGCCATTTGACGATCTCGGCCTCGGTCAGGCCCTCGCCCACGTCCGGCAGCTTGAAGGTCTTCGGCTGGCTCACCGCGTCACCACCCGAAGGTCCGGTCGACGGCATCCAGGATGCGGTCGAGGTCGGGCAGGTAATGGTCCTCGATGCGGGACGGCGGATACGGCGTGGAGAACCCGCCGACCCTCAGCACCGGCGACTCCAGCCGGTAGAAGCACTTCTCGGTGATCCGCGCGGCCAGTTCCGCGCCGAACCCGTTGAACACCGGTGCCTCGTGGACGACGACGCAGCGTCCCGTCCGGTTCACCGACTCCACCACGGTGCCGATGTCGAGCGGGTTGAGCGACCGCAGGTCGATGACCTCCAGCGACCGTCCCTCCTCGGCGGCCGCGGCGGCCGCCTCCAGGCACGTCTTCACCGACGGCCCGTAGGCCAGCACGGTCACGTGCTCGCCCGGCTGGACGACCCGGGCCCGGTGCAGCGGCGTCCAGTCGGCGGACTCGGTGTCGACCTCGGCCTTCTCCCAGTACCGCCGCTTCGGCTCGAAGAAGATCACCGGGTCGGGGGACGTGATCGACTGCTGGATCATCGAGTACGCGTCCGCCGGGTTCGAGCACGCCACCACGCGCAGGCCGGCGGTGTGCGTGAAGTACGCCTCGGGCGACTCCGAGTGGTGCTCCACCGCCCCGATGCCGCCGCCGCACGGGATCCGGATGACGACCGGCAGCGACAGCGTGCCGAGCGACCGCATCCGCATCTTCGCGAGCTGCGTGATGATCTGGTCGGCCGCGGGGAACACGAACCCGTCGAACTGGATCTCGCACACGGGCCGGTAGCCCCGCAGCGCCAGCCCGATCGCCGTCCCGACGATGCCCGACTCGGCGAGCGGCGTGTCGATGACCCGCTCCTCGCCGAAGTCCTTCTGCAGCCCGTCGGTGATCCGGAAGACCCCGCCGAGCTTCCCGACGTCCTCGCCCATCATGAGGACCTTCGGGTCGTTCTCCATGGCCTTGCGCAGGCCTTCGTTCAACGCCTTGCCGAGGGTCAGGGTGGTCACTTCGCCTCCTCCTCGAACGAGGCCAGGTAGGCGGCGAACTGCTCCTGCTCCTCGGTCATCATCGGATGCCGGTCCGCGTACACGTGGTCGAACATCGACAGGGGTTCGGGGTCCGGCAGCGCCAGGCACGCCTCCCGCAGTTCCCTCGCCATCTGCTTGGCCTCGTCGTCGACCTTCTCGAAGAACCCCGAGTCCGCCAGGTCGCTCCGCACCAGGTACGCCTTGACGCGCTCGATCGGGTCCTTGAGCTTCCACGCCTCCTCTTCGGCCTTCAGCCGGTAGCGCGTGGGGTCGTCCGTCGTCGTGTGGGCGCCCATCCGGTACGTGTACGCCTCGATGAGGGTCGGGCCCTGTCCCGTCCTGGCGTTCTCCAGGGCCTTCCTGGTCACGGCCAGGCAGGCGAAGACGTCGTTGCCGTCCACCCGCAGGCCCGGGAACCCGAATCCCTGCGCCCTCTTGTAGAGCGGAATCCTGGACTGCCGTTCGAGCGGTTCCGAGATGGCCCACTGGTTGTTCTGGCAGAAGAACACGATGGGTGCGTTGAACACCGAGGCGAACACGAACGACTCGTTCACGTCGCCCTGCGATGTCGCCCCGTCCCCGAAGTACGCGATCGTCGCGCCCGCCGACGACGTGCCCAGCACGCCGTCCCGCTGGATGCCCATCGCGTACCCGGTGGCGTGCAGCGTCTGGCTGCCGATCACGATGGTGTACAGGTGGAAGCCGTGCTCGGCGGGATCCCACCCGCCGTGGCTGACGCCCCGGAACAGGCCGAGCAGCCTCAGCGGCTCCACGTCCCGGCACCACGCCACGCCGTGCTCCCGGTACGTCGGGAACACCATGTCGTGATCGGACAGAGCGCGTCCTGACCCGATCTGCGCCGCTTCCTGCCCCAGCAGCGACGCCCAGATGCCGAGCTCGCCCTGGCGGGTGAGCGCCACGGCCTCCAGGTCGATCCGGCGCACGATCACGAGATCGCGGTACAGATCGCGGACTTCCTCGGCGCTGAGGTCCAGGGGGTAGTCGGGATGCTCGACGCGCTCGCCCTCGGGGGTGAGCAACTGGACGAGCTCTGGCCCGGCGAGCTCGGGGGTGCCGGGCGCACCGCGCACGGAGTCGATCGTCATCGATGACACTCCTCGTTCGGGGCCGCCGCGCGGGATCGCCGCACGTCCGGCCGATGTCAACGACCTTGGGCCCCGGTAAGGGACAAAAGCCGCTTATGCCATCGTGGCAGACATCACACCTCGCGATGCAAGTCCGCCACCGAGGTCCCTACCCTTAGGCACATCCCCTGACCCAAACGTGATACACGCCACCGCGCCGACACCGGGCAGGCCGGCTCATTCGCGGGAGAGGGCCCGGGTGGCTCCGGCGGCGACCGTCAGGCCGAGGAGCAGGCCGGCCGTGACGATGAACATGGCGATCCACTGGTAGACGCCGTCGGGGGCGAAAACCCTCTCCTGACCGAGGTCGCCGATGGGCAGGATCAGGTCGAGCGTGTAGATGAACGCGTTGAAATGGGGGCTGTCGTCACTGTTCAGAATGGCGGGCTTGTGGAAGGAGAAGATGATCGTCCCGAAGGCGAGCAGGCCGACCAGCCAGCTCGCCGCACGGAACGGGCGGTAGCCGTAGCCGACCAGGCCGTCCTGCAGCCAGCCGACGATCTTGCGGGGGAAGCCCTGGGTCTTGCGGCGGTCCCGGGCCTTGGCGAGCAGGACCGAACGCCCGTCGGAGTCCAGGCCGAGGGCACGGTAGGTCTGGGCGAGGCGCTCGTAGGGCTGCGGGGCGTAGCCGTCGGTGTCGCGGTGCAGCCAGTCGAGACGTTCACGTGCCGTCAGCGGCGGTTCGAGCGTCTCGTACTGCAGGCCGTCCAACTGGAGGCGCTCCGGCCAGGACTTGGCGTCGTCGCGCAGCAGGTTGACACGGGCGTAGGACAGGTCCGCGATGCCGTGGATCGGCTCGGCGGTGCGCAGCAGGAGTTCCTCCGCCTGGATGCGCTGCACGCTGAGCGCCGTCCCCTCCTCGTTCCGCAGCCGGGCGTCGCGCAGGCTGAGCTGGCCGGTGATGCGGGCGCCGGCGAAGCTGACGGCGCCGACCGCGCTGAAGCCGTCCGAGCAGTAGACGTCGGTCTCCACACCCAGGTCGTCCGCGTTCAGGGCGGTGCGCTGGGGGGCCGACAGGCGTGCGCCCACGAACGACAGGTAGCCGCCGACGCGGGCGCCCCGGAGCCGGATCTCGCCCTCCGCGGAGAACCCGCCGTCGCAGAACACGTTCGCCGCCACGTCCAGGCGGCTGGCGTACAGGGCCGCGCCGGACGGGTTGTGCAGCCGCGCACCCCGGAAGATCAGCTGGCCGCCGACGCGGGCACCGGGCAGCCGGACCTCCCCGTTGGCCGCGAAGCCCTGGTCGCAGTACACGTTCGCCTCGACGGCGAGGCGGTCGGCGAGCAGCGCGTCCCCGCCCGGGTTGCTCAACTGCACGCCCGACATGTTGAGGATGCCGGTGATGTTCGCGCCGTCCAGCCACAGGCCCCCGGAGATGCGGCTGCCCTCCAGCCACAGATGCCCGTCGACCCTGGTACCGGACGCGATGAGGCCCGGCAGGCGGCAGCGCATCAGGTGGACGCTGTTCATGCTCGCCCAGTACAGATGCGGGGCCTCGTCGAATGAGCACGAGGTGAGCGCCAGCGGGACGCCGACCTCCGCGTGCCCGAGGTTCAGCGAACCGGTGATGCGGGCGCCGCCGAGCCGGACGGCGGCGACCTGACCCGGCTGGGGCTCCACCGCGCCGACGAGCAGGGCGACGAGGACCTCGGCCCTGACCGTCCGCTCACGACCCCACCGGTCGGCCTGCCCGAGGTCGTCGTAGGCGGGGTCGCCGGACGACAGGTCGACGGATTCGCCCTTGGGGAAGGCCTCCCAAAGGCGGCGTTCCGCGGGGGTGAGGTCCTCGATGTTCATCGGGCTGCTCCGGGGGTGCGGGTGGTCCGTGATGGGCAATGGTGCCGTACGCTTCAGGATCGTAAGGAAAAGCGCAGACCAGTGAGGGGGCGGTCGTGGCGCGTGTCGTCGTCGACGTCATGCTCAAGCCGGAGATCCTGGACCCGCAGGGGCAGGCGATCGCCCGCAAGCTGCCGCAGCTGGGGTACGACGGGGTGGTGGCCGTCCGGCAGGGCAAACGGTTCGAGGTGGAGGTCGAGGGAGAGGCCGACGAGGCCGCCCTGGAGCAGGTCGGCAAGATCGCCGAGACGCTGCTGGCCAACCCCGTAATCGAGAACTTCGAGGTCCGCGTTCTCTAGCCGGAAATGGCATGGAATGCCGTTCTGGTACTGGATGGAGTGGCGCGTTCCACGGCGTTTTCCCGCAACGACCCGTGAGTATAGCGATTACGGAAGTTTCCGCCGGGGAAGTGTTAGCTGCGTCGAGTCGTCGAGCACGCTCCGGGGACCGGGGGAACGGCCAGGAAGCCCGGGGCATGGACGAGGTGTCCGGGTGGATATGAGGTTCTCGCTCTCGCTTCCGCGCGAGGCGCTCACCATCCCGGTGATCAGGCGGGTGGTCGGGGACGCGCTGCGGGGGCTGGGCGTTTCCGACGACTGCGTCGACGACGTGCTGGTCGCCACCTCCGAGGCGTGCACGAACGTCGTCCAGCATGCCCGCGCCGCCGGTGAGTACAAGGTCACAGGACACGTGGACGAGGGCGTCTGTGTGCTCAAAATCATGGACCGGGGCCGCGGGCCCCGGCCGGCCCCCGAGGATCGGGGGGTGATGAGCGAGTCCGGCCGCGGGATCAGGATCATGCGGGCTCTGGTGGATGACCTGGACATCGACACCTCGCCCGACAGGGGCACCGTCGTTCACCTGCGAAAGCGGCTGAGCTGGCGGGACGAGGCCCTCGTCCGGCGCCTCGACCGCAAACTCATCCACAGCGCCGGGTAGATTGGTAGGCGCGCGCGGGGGAAAACGACGCGCAGCGGGGTGATCGGCGGAGGAGATACCGCCCGTCCCGGCCGCCCCTCATTTCGGAGGAACAGAAGAGATGGATGCTGCCCGGGTCGGGGTCATCACCTTCCCCGGTTCTCTCGATGACAAGGACGCCGCACGTGCCGTGCGGCTGGCCGGCGCGGAGCCGGTCGCCCTCTGGCACGGCGACCATGACCTGCAGGGAGTCGACGCTGTCGTCCTGCCCGGCGGGTTCTCATACGGGGACTATCTGCGTGCCGGGGCGATCGCCCGGTTCGCGCCGCTGATGTCGGAACTGGTGGCCGCCGCCGAGGCGGGCCTGCCGGTCCTCGGCATCTGCAACGGCTTCCAGGTGCTGTGCGAGTCGCACCTGCTGCCGGGCGCGCTGCTGCCGAACGCCGGCCTGCACTTCGTCTGCCGCGACCAGCGGCTGCTGGTGGAGAACGCGGACACCGCCTGGACGACCGAGTACCGGGAGGGCCAGGAGCTGGTGATCCCGATCAAGAACCGGGACGGCCGGTACACCGCCGATCGGGAGACACTGACCGAACTGGCCGACACCGGCCGGATCGTCGCCCGCTACCTGGACCTGAACCCCAACGGCTCCCTCGATGACATCGCCGGGATCTGCAACGAGGCCGGCAACGTGGTCGGGCTCATGCCGCACCCCGAGCACGCCGTGGAGTCACTGACCGGCCCGTCCACCGACGGGCTCGGCTTCTTCACCTCCATTGTCAAGAGACTGGTCAACGCATGAGCGAGCAACCGCCACACGCCTCCGGGCGCGCCACCCGGGAATCCTCGGACGAGCCTTCGATGGAGTGGCTCGGCGAGCTCAAGTCCGACGCGGACGACCCCGAACTCGAGCCGGTCGACCACTCGGTCACCCAGGCCTTCGAGGCCATGCTCGACGAGGCCAAGCCCGCCGCGAAGCCGGCCGCCGCTCTGCCCGAACCGGCCGCCGTCCAGCCGCAGCCGGTGGCGCGGCCCGTCCCGGGCGTCCAGCCGCAGCCGTCCATCCAGGTCGACCCGACCGTCCAGGCCATGCTCAGGACGGCCCAGCCGGGTCCAGCGCTCGGCGGCCCGGCGCTCGAAGCCGGGCCCGCCGAAGGGCCGGCTCAGGAGTTCGCGCGTGCCCTGGCCGAGGAGCGCGCCGCCGGCGACCCCGCGTCCACCTTGGCGGACCCGACGCTCACCACGCCCGACCTGAACGGCTACACCGCCCCGCCCCTGCCGACGGACCCCGGCACCAGCCCGCGGCCGGTGGCCGGCCCCGGCACCGGCCCGCAACCCGCCGTAGGCCCCGGCACGGGCCCGCAACCCGCAATCGGCCCGGGCACCGGCCCGCAGCCCGCTGTAGGCCCGGGAACGGGCCCGCAGCCCGCCGTAGGCCCCGGCACGGGCCCGCAGCCCGCAATCGGCTCAGGGACCGGCCCCCAGCCCGCTGTAGGCCCGGGAACGGGTCCGCAGCCCGCGGTCGAGGCTCAGCCGCCTTTCAGCCCTCCGTTCCCGCCCGGCCCGGGCACAGGCCCCCAGCCCGCGGTAGGGACCGGCACGGGCCCGCAGTCCGCCGTTGAGGCTCAGCCGCCCTTCAACCCTCCCTTCCCGCCCGGCCCCGGCACAGGCCCCCAGCCGACGGTCGGCCCCGGAACGGGCCCGCAGCCCGCCTTCCGCTCCGGAACGGGCCCGCAGCCCGCCGTCCGCCCCGGCACGGGCCCGCAGCCTGCGATCGGGGGCCCGGGGACGGGCCCGCTGCCCGCTGTCCGCCCCGGGTCGGGTCCGCAGCCCATGATCGGCCTGAACACGGGCCCGCAGCCGCCCGTCCACGGCGACGGACGCGGCACCGGCCCGCAGCCCGCCGTCGGCCCCGGAACCGGCCCGCAGCCCGCGCTGGGCTTCGGGACGGGCCCGCAGCCCGCCATCGAGACGTCCGCCCCGGTTTACCCCGGTACGGACACGGTGGCGATCGCCGCCGCGTCCCCCGAGCGCCCGCAGCCGTACGCCGAGCTCGGGATGAACGACGAGGAGTACCGGCGCGTCCGCGACATCCTCGGCCGCCGTCCCACCTCCGCCGAGCTGGCGATCTACTCGGTGATGTGGAGCGAGCACTGCTCGTACAAGAGCTCCAAGGTGCACCTGCGCCAGTTCGGTGAGAAGGCCCCCAAGACCGACAAGCTGCTCGTCGGCATGGGCGAGAACGCCGGTGTCGTGGACGTCGGCCAGGGCTGGGCGGTCACCTTCAAAGTCGAGTCGCACAACCACCCGTCCTACGTGGAGCCCTACCAGGGCGCCGCGACCGGTGTCGGCGGGATCGTCCGCGACATCATGTCGATGGGCGCCCGGCCGATCGCGGTGATGGACTCCCTCCGCTTCGGCCCGGCCGACGCCCCCGACACCCAGCGCGTCCTGCCCGGCGTGGTGGCCGGCGTGGGCGGCTACGCCAACTCGCTCGGCCTGCCCAACATCGGCGGCGAGACCGTCTTCGACGCCTGCTACGAGCAGAACCCGCTCGTGAACGCGCTGTGCGTCGGCGTCCTGAAGCACGAGGACATCCAGCGCGCCGTGGCCCCCGGCCCCGGCAACAGGGTGATCCTGTTCGGCGCTCTGACGGGCCCGGACGGCATCGGCGGCGCGTCCGTTCTCGCGTCGGCGACGTTCGACGAGGAGTCGCACCAGAAGCGGCCGTCCGTCCAGGTGGGCGACCCGTTCATGGAGAAGCTGCTCATCGAGTGCTGCCTGGAGCTGTTCAACGAGGACCTCGTGGTCGGCATCCAGGACCTCGGCGCCGCCGGCGTGTCCTGCGCGACGACGGAACTGGCCGCGGCCGGCACCGGTGGCATGCACGTCGACCTCGACGCCGTTCCGCTCCGCGACGAGACGCTCCTCCCCGAGGAGATCCTCATGAGCGAGTCGCAGGAGCGCATGATGGCGGTGGTCACGCCCGACAAGGTCGACCGCTTCATGGAGATCTGCGGCCGCTGGGAGATCCCGGCGACCGTGATCGGGACGGTCACCGACACGCGCCGGCTGGTCATGACGTGGCGGGGCGAGACGATCGTCGACCTCCCCCCGACCACCGCCGCCGACGAGGGCCCGGTGTACGAGCGCCCGATGCAGCCTCCGCACGACCTCGGGACGCTGCAGTCCGACACGCCGGGGCGCCTCACCCGCCCGTCCAACGGCGACGAACTGCGCCGCACCGTCCTGTGGCTGGCCGGGTCGCCGAACCTCGCGAGCAAGACGTGGGTGACGTCCCAGTACGACCGCTACGTCCTCGGCAACACGGTCATGGCCATGCCGGAGAACGCGGGCGTGGTGCGCATCGACGACGAGTCCGGCCTGGGCATCGCCCTTTCCCTCGACGGAAACGGCCGCTACACCCGCCTGGACCCGTACGCGGGCGCGCAGCTCGCGCTGTCCGAGGCGTACCGCAACGTCGCCGCCACCGGCGCACGGCCCCTGGCCGTCACCAACTGCCTCAACTTCGGCTCCCCGGAGGACCCGGGCGTCATGTGGCAGTTCGCCCGCGCGGTCGAGGGCCTGGCGGACGGCTGCCAGTACCTCGGCATCCCCGTCACGGGCGGCAACGTCAGCTTCTACAACCAGACCGGCGCCACGCCGATCAACCCGACCCCGGTCATCGGCGTCCTCGGCGTCCACGACGACGTCCGCCGCCGCGTGAACATGTCGCTCACCACCGACGGCGCAACGATCGCGCTGCTGGGGGAGACCCGCGAGGAGTTCGGCGGCTCGGAATGGGCCCACGTGGTCTACGGCCACCTGGGCGGTCTGCCGCCGCTGGTCGACCTGAAGGCCGAGACGGCACTGGCGTCCGTCCTGGTCAACGCCATCCGCGACGGGCTGGTGACCGTCGTCCACGACCTGTCGGACGGCGGCCTGTCCCAGACCCTCGTGGAGTCGTGCCTGCGCGGCGGCCTCGGCGCCCGGATCACCCTGCCGGGCGACCCGTTCGTGTCACTGTTCAGCGAGTCGGTGGCCCGCGCCATGGTCGCCGTCCGCCCGGGCGCCGAAGCGCGCCTGGCGGCCCTGTGCGAGTCGGCGGGCGTCCCCGTCACCCAGATCGGCGTGGCGGGCGGCGACTCCCTGAGCGTGACGGGCCGCGGCCCCGACGGCGACCAGCAGGAGCTGTTCAGCATCCCGCTGTCCGAACTCCGCGAGTCCCACGAACGCACCCTCCCCAGCTACGCCGACTGAGGACCGTCCAACAGAAGGGCGCCCTCCGCTGGGGGGCGCCCTTCGCGCTGGGTCACCCGCATCCAAAACGGTCTTCTGCTTGTTCCGAGCAGATGGTCTACTGATGTCATGGCCATTGTCCGGAGGCTGGTCCGAAACGTCCTTGGCGGACTGATCAACTAAACACCACCTCGCATCAGACGCGACATACTCGCATCTGACGCGATGTCATGCCCGGCGAACCCGGGAAACAGCAGGTAGAGCCGACCGCGGCCGCATACGACGAACTCGGCGTACGTCGCCGCTACAGGTGAATGACCCAGCTCAAACGTCTTCTTCAAGTGCGCGAATAGCCCATCAGATGCCATTCGTCCCCTTACTAGAAGACCGAGTTCTGAACCCCCCAAGATCACGACCTGCAACGATCCTCCGGACAACCGTCCTGACCTGCTGCCTGTCCCCTCGGTGGCTCTCATCGTCTCGTAGGTGATCGTGCCCTCATGTGCCCCCGATGTGCCCTGCCCGGCTATCGGGGGCGCGGTGCTGCCCTCGGCAGGGTGGAGTGACCAAGAAGACTGACCCCCACCTGACCAGCAAACGGACGGCCCCACACTGCAAAACCGGGGCCGTCCGTTCCGCGGTGGTTCCGCGGGGCGTCGATGTCACGGTGCTGGCGGGTCAGACCGGCCTTGTGCGTCATCGTCACTATCCGCTGGCGACCTACCTCTCGCGCGTGCCAAGATCGAGGTGGCTGTCTCAAGAGGAGGGCGGGATGGATGCTCTCGTAGTGTGGACGGCCGCCCTGCCCATGTTTTGGGGCGTGGCCTTCGGCCAATTGTGGCTCCAGCGAAGGTACTGTTCATGGCTGGTGTGCGTAGCGGGAAAGAGCGTTGCCGGGGCCGTCCTTCTCACGGTGGTTGTGCACCTGGGAGCCATGTCGCTGTTCGCGATCATTGCATTTTTGATCAACGATCTGGTAGTGCCAAATTTCCCGACTTGGTTCGCTGTCTTCCTGTTCGTATTGGCGGCTATGGTTTACTCGCCGCTGGTCGGCCTAGCGATCCCCGCGCGGAGCTGGCCTCCCTATGAGACCGTTCGGCCTGCTCTGGAAGAAGCCGGGGCGACACTCGGGCAGGAACGGGCGGTTGCTTGGATAGGTGGGCTGCTGACGTTTCCTGGAATGAGCGCCGTCGCGGGAGGAGCCGCGATCCTGTTCGGATGAACACACGCTTTGGCTTCCCGTCTGCCGTCGTCCCGCGTTTCACGCTGCTGGCCCTGGTCTGGTAGATCTCCGATCGGGACGGCGGCAGACGGGAAGCTCCTCCCTACCTGACCCCTCGGCGACCGTCACGGACACGCCCCGTGCTTCCCGGAGTCGGAGTGCCCCCGCCGGAGGCAAAGAAGACCTCGGCCACGTGAGACCGGATGACGGGCGGTGGCGCGACCCAGTGACTGCCGGCACCTGGCGGACGGGGCGGCGGTGGCAGGATGCGCGGTCCGGCGCGGCCGTCCGGTGACCGGCGCCCACGCCGCACGCTCCGGGCGGCCTGGCGCGGGGCCGCGCAGCGGCCTGAGCGCCGCCGCCCCTTGATCCAAAACAGCGGAATTCGGCAAGGTATCGCGTGCTTGTCCGTACTTAGCTGCGGGACTGGGCTTCGCTCGTAGTGCTGATCAGGGATCTGATGTCGTCGGCCAGTGCGGGAGTCGTAGCCACGGTGGCGGCCGAGGTAGAGGCGTGGTCGCTGCCGTCCTGGTCGGTGACCTTGGCTCCCGCTTCGCGGGCGATGATGACTCCGGCGGCCATGTCCTCGCCTCCCCGCGCTGACCTGGGCGTCGGCCCCTCGGTGACTCTCGACGTCTCGCGGCCGGTCATGAGGTCATGTGCCCTCGATGTGCCCTGAGCCTGACGCTGCCCAGCGAACGAACGGCGTCGCTGTGTGTAACCCGGGGTCGTCCAGGCTGCGATTGCTCCGCGCTACGCTTCGCCGATGGCAAGGGCGAACGCTGATCCAGGAGTCATCGCACGCTTTCGGGGCGGCCTGGAAGCCGGCTTGCTGCACGTGACCGACTCGGAGTCCCGGGAGTACTTCGATTCCGACGACTGCGCGAATGGCTTCGTTGTCGGCCGTACCTTCGTGATCGTTGGAGCGGCTTGCTTCGTTGACGATCTTGTGGATGTGCGCGTCCGTAGTGATGGCTCGCGTATTCCGTCACCACCGGTGTTCGCCGGACCTCTGGAGGTGGCGAGCGGTGCTCTGGTGGTCGGCGACCTCACGCGCGAAGAAGAACTCGGCGTCGTGGTGCCGGTCGATGCCGGAACCGTGCACGTGACGATCGTCCGCAATCACGACCAATTTGCTACTGAGGTCGATGTGACGCTGAGCCCTCCGAGGTGACGAACTGGCGTCACCCCGCGCCGCCAACCCGGCATCGCTCCGGAGTGCCCATTCGCGCGAACGGTGAGACGTTGTGACAGAGCTTGGCGCGCGAATGGGTGCTCCGGCTCCAGGAGGGGTCTGGGGAACCACGGGGTTCCCCAGTAGCGCACGCGCAACCGATCTTCCGGCTATCTTCCCCGCTGACTCCAACGGCGCTCGACCACAGTCACGCCCTGGTGCTCGTCGCCGAACGGGCTTAGAGCTTCGGTGTCGAATCGTCAGGGCGGCGGCGCGCCCTTGCGGTGAGCGGTCGGGGCGGGGCCGGCGGGCGTGGCACGACGTGCGGCCCCGCGCGGCCGTCCGGTGACCGGCGCCCACGCCGCACGCTCCGGGCGGCCTGGCGCGGGGCCGCGCAGCGGCCCGAGCGCCGCCGCCCCTTGAAGCCTGCGCTCTTGCGTGCCGATGTTTCGGCAACTCGGGACAACGGCTTTCACGCGCTGCGGCATCACTTCGCCAGCGTGCTCCTGGAGCAGGGTGTTGACATTCGGGCGCTGGCCGAGTTCCTCGGGCACGCTGACCCCGGTTTCACGCTCCGTACCTACACGCATCTCATGCCGTCCAGCCGGGATCGGATGCGCAGGGCGATTGATGACACGTGGGGAACGATTCCGGGCACGAGTGCCCTGGATGTGCCCTCTCGGGAGATCTCGTGAGCTGCGGCCCTGGTCGGAGGGCCTGCACGCCTAGAAGACCGAGATGTGGACGTGGTCGTAGTGGTTCGCGGTGTTGCCGCCTCGGTTCGACATTGAGCGCCAGCCGGGGCTGCGCATGTCGTAGATGCGCTGCCGCCAGATCACGTACTTGATGCCTAGGGCGCTCGCGTGGGAGATGGCGTACTGGGCGGCCTGGTCGCCTTGGGCTCTCGCGCTGCCGGAGGCCATCACGCCGCCGGTCGTCACCATGAAGTCGCAGGCGCGGCCGGTGCCGTGGTCCTGGGGGTCGCCGGTGCTGCGGACGCAGCCGATGGTCGGGAACGGGCCGAACTCCACGTCGATGGTGTTCTTGACCTTGAGCATGCGGGGGGTGACGCCGCCCATGCCGACGCTCGGCGACTCGGGCTTGTACTTCTTGACCAGTTGCTTGATCTTGGCCTGGCGGCTCTTCAGGTCCTTGATCTCGGCCTTGAGCTGCGTCATCTTCTCTTCGGCCTGCTTACGGGCCTTGATCTGGTCGTTGACGAGCTTCTGGATCTGCTCGACCTTCGCGGCCTGGTTCTGTGCCATGTGGCTGACGAGGCTGGCGTTGCTGAGGAGTTCGCTCGGGTCCGCGGCGGCCAGGAAGGTGACCGTGGGGTCCTCGCCGTTCGTCATGTACTTGGTCGCGGCGATCCGGGCGACGACGTTGCGGGCCTCGACGAGGTCCTTCTCCAGGACCTTCGACTTGTTGTGCGCCTTCTTCGCGGCGTACTGGGCGTCCTTGAGCTTGGCCAGGTCGCCGCCGTACTCCTTTTCGAGCTGTTCGATCTGCCCGTTCAGCTTGCGGAACTTGGCGCTGTCGCCCGGGTCGTACGGGGCGGACGCGGGTGCCGCGGCGCCGGCGGACGGTGTGGCGGTACCGAGCAGCGGCAGTGCGGTGGCGATCGCCACGAGAGCCAGGGCGGTGCGTCGTCCACTGCGCCTGCGTGTGGAGGCGGGGGTCTCCACCTGTTCTCCTCTCGTCACGGCCGTAGGTCAACGAACATTAAAAGAACCGTCTGTGCCTCGCCAAGGCTAAACCCCTGGTGTGGATGAGACGGCGCGAAGCGCGAGATGCCGGTTCCGTTGCCGGGAGCCGAGCCATCTTACGGGACACGGCTTACGGCTCCGCCTTGGGGCAAAGCCGGTTCGGCTGCAGCCGTGAGCACTTCAGGGTACGGGGTGGAGTTGTCGTTGGTTCACTGTCCGCGCTTGCGGGCACGTCGCCGACGTTCCGGGGGCGGCCGAGATCGGTATCTCGATCGCGAGAACCTTAGCGGAACTACCCAGATTTAGGGTGCAAATCGGGTGTTCCGCCCGGTCAGCTGCGGCTCAGCATGCCTCCGTAGGAGAGGTTCGTCCCGGGCCTGGTCCACGTGTACTGCAGCGTCCCGTCCGGCTGCCGGGTGATCTGGACGACCCCGGACGTGCACGGCTTGCCGATGGCCAGGGACATCTTTAGCGCGCTTTCCGTGCCCCTCGTCAGCCTGAGCGTGCCGTTGCACTTCTCCCGGGGGTAGACCGCCTGTGCGGTCGTGCCGCCCACCTCGAACGTGACCTCCACGGGGAACGACACGTTGCGGTTGGTGTTGACCACCGTCCCCTTCCATGTCCCCCCGAACGATGACGGGATCGTCGTCACCGGACGGTTGTTCGACGCGTTGGCGCTGTCGGGCGGTGGCCCTTCGTCGGCCTTGAGCTGGGGCCACAGCACCAGCGCGATGATGGCGATCCCCACGCCGACGCCTATGAACAGCGAGAGCGCCACCCCGAGCACGTGGTTGCTGGGGCGCCGCATCTTGCTCAGGGCCGCCAGCGGCGAGGAGCCCCTTCCGCCGCTTTCACGAACATCTCCCATGCCCGGGACGAGCGGGGACGGTTCCGTGGTGTTCGCGTACTCCAGGTCGATCGCGTCGAACGTGGCGGTCGGGTCGGGGCCGACCGCGTCGAACCTCGCGGTCTGGTTCGTCCGGTCGGGGCGTCGTGGCTCGAACGCGTTGAAGGTCGTGGTCTCCTCGAAGGCGCCCGGGTCGAGGTCGGCCGGGGGCGGTGCGGGCTCGGGCTGTGACCTGCGCGCGCGCGAGAGCTTGCCCAGCAAGGGCAGGGACGGCGACGGAGCGGTCTCCGCGGCAGGGGGCGAAGGGACGCCCGGGGGAGGCCCGGCAGGTGCGTTCGGGCCAGGCCCTGGCAGCCCCGGGGCGAACGTGGGCGCCACGCCGGGGTCGGGGGCCATGGGACGCGGCTGCGCACCCATGGGCGGCATCGGCGGAGGTGGCACGGCCGGGGGTGCGGGCGGCTGCGCGGCCGCGCCCGAGGCGAGTGCGAGGCCTTCGTCGACCATGGAGGACGGCATGCGGCCGGCCAGCGGGTTCGTCCCGTCCAGGAGCCGCTGGAGGAGATCCTTGGCCGTCGGACGGTTGGCCGGGTCCTTGACGAAGGCGCCGGCCAGCACCTCGCGCAGCGAATCGGGGACGCCGGTCAGGTCCACCTCGTCGTAGACGATCCGCTGCATCACCTCTGACGGTGAGCCGGTCCCGAAGGGCTGCCTGCCCGTCGCGGCGAACAGGATCGTCGACGCCCAGGCGAACACGTCCGCGGCGGGTCCGATGCCCCTGCCGCTGAGCTGCTCCGGGGCCTTGTAGGAGGGGTCCTCGGTGATGTGCCCGGAGAAGGCCACGTTCACCGCCTCCAGGGCGCGGGCGATACCGAAGTCGCTCAACCTCGGGCCGTCCCGTCCCAGGAGGACGTTCCCGGGCTTCAGATTGTGATGAAGGGCACCCGCCCGGTGGACGGCCGCGAGGGCGATCGCCATGCCGACCGCCAGACGCTCGACGACCGCGCCGCCGCGCACGCCCTCCTCGTCCACGAGCTGCTGGAGGGACGGCCCGTCCACCCATTCGCTCACCACGAAGGGGCGGTCGCCCTCCACATCGGCGTCCAGGATCGCCGCCGTGCAGAAGCCGGACACCTTCCGGGCGGCGGTGAACGCGCCGTTGAACCGTGTCCTGGCGACGGGCTCGCCGCTCAGCCGCACATGCAGGACCTTCACGGCGACCTGGCCGCCCGCAGGGTCCCTGCCGACGAAGACGGCGCCCTGCTCGCCGACGCCGAGCCGTCCCGTGATCTCGTACGAGCCGAGTCTTCGCGGGTCACCCGGCTGCAGGGGCAGCGCCTCGGGCATCTGACGAACCTCCGTGTCCTCCAGGGACCGCGTCCCTGGTCTCCCCGTTCCCTTCACTCCCCCATGCCTGGCGGGGTCCTTTTTACCGTCTGCGCGGTGTCCCGGGCGCCACCGCAGGGCGAATGGCCGTGGACCATGACCCGGTAACGTCGGTGGCGATGCCGCGAAAACCGCTTTCCCTCGCTGTCCTGAACGAGCAGCGCACCGCGCTCGGCTTGCCGGCGTACACCGGCGTGGACGAACCGGCCGCGCTTCGTCGCGCGGCCCTGGACACCGTTCTCGCCTGCATCGAGGCAGGGAACGACGAACCGTCCCGGCCGGTCGTCAAAGGAGCGGTGCGCTTCCTGCTCGACCGGCTCGCCGAGCTGGCGCCCGGCCGTTCTGTGGAGGTTCGCGTCCCCCCTTACGCCGCCGTTCAGTGCATCGACGGCCCGCACCATACCCGGGGTACACCACCGAATGTGGTGGAGATGGACGCCACCGCCTGGGTTGCCTTGGCCACAGGCCGATTGGCCTGGGCCGACGCCGTCGCGGACGGACGGGTCCGCGCCAGCGGCGCGCGCGCGGATCTGTCCGGTCATCTTCCACTGCCCATCGGCCTGCCCGTCGATCAGGGGACTCCGGAGCCCGGCTGAGAGACAGTGTCCGGGAGGACGGCCGAGCCGGGCTATTGGCCGATCGTCCAGTTCGGGTCTTGCCGAGACCGCCGGGCGCTGCCAGCGTGGTCACCACCGTCCGTTCGGGGCGCTGGAGGTGATCCCGTGCTGATCGCGCACTGGACGTTCGACGTCGGCACCGTGGACGGCCGCCGGGTGGCCGACGCGGCCGGCGCCGCACCCGCCGCCGAGCTGAACGACGACGCCGAGATCGTCCCGGGCAGGGACGGGGAGGCGCTGTCGCTCGGCGGGAGCGGCCGGGCCGTGATTCCCGCCACACCTCAGCTCGTCCTGAGCCAGGTGTTCGGGTTCAGCGTGACGTTCTTCGTCCAGGTCGCGGAGGAACCGACCGGAGAGTGGCGCAGTCTCGTCTACAAGCCGGTCGCCGAGAACGACGCGCGGGGCCTCGGGCTGTGGCTGTACCCGGACGCGATGCGGCTGCGGGTCCAGTTGTTCACCGTCAAGGGGCCGGACTACGCCGACAGCCGCGCCAGGCTGGCCCTGGGCGAGTGGGTGCACATCGCGTTCGTCGTTGACGCCGCCGGGATGTCCCTCTACATCAACGGCAGGCTGGACGTGACCGTCCCTCTGGAACATGCCGTCGTCACACCGGCCGGCCCCATCTACCTGGGCAGCGAACCCACCAAGCCTGGATTCGGCGGCCTCCTTGACGATTTCCGCGTCTACGCCTCGGCGCTCGGCGAGGAGGCCGTCCGCTCGCTCGCCGACTACCGAAGCCCCTAGGAGACCGTAGGAGCCCCGGAGCCCCCGGACCCCTTGGACCCTGCGAGCCGCCGGAGAGGCCTTAGGGAGTGGTTGTGCGCCCCGGGGGAGTGGCATCGGCCTTGGCGAAGGGGAACTCGCGCTCGACGCAGCCCCGCCGCGACGAGTCGTCCGGGTACCGCGCCTCGTCCCCGCACTCGGCCGCCTTGCTCAGCAGCCAGAAAAGAATTCCCGCACCGATGACGAGGGCGAGGGCCGAGCAGACGACGCCCACGACCGCGGGCCGCCGGTCGGCGTCGCGCCGGACGAGGGACATCGCCCCCAGAACCAGTCCGGCGAGCGCCGGGATCATCCCCGCCAGGCACAGGACAAGGCCCGCCAGGCCGACGATTCCGAGCACCTGGGAGGCCCTCGCCATGGTGCTCCGCTTGGGCGGCGCGGGCGGCGCATACGTCTGGTACCCGGGCAGCGTCATGCGTTCCTCCACGTGTCGGTCACCAGACTCCCCCGAGGTATGTGATGCCCGTGGTTCGGGGGAGTAAAGGTCCGTTAAGTACATGCCACCGATCGGAGCAGCTGAATCGGGCATCTAGACTGGCAAATGTGCCTCTCGGTGACGGACGTCTGAGCCACGACATCGACTCCTCTGACCGCCCCCCGCAGGATGCTTGCGGGGTCTTCGGCGTCTGGGTCCCCGCGGACCAGGCGTCGAGGGCGGAAGTGAGCAAGCTGACCTACTACGGCCTGTACGCGCTCCAGCACCGCGGGCAGGAGTCGGCGGGCATCGCCGTCAGCGACGGTTCACGCATCGTCGTGTTCAAGGACATGGGCCTCGTCGCCCAGGTCTTCGACGAGTCGGTGCTGAACACGCTCCGCGGCCACATCGCCGTCGGTCACTGCCGCTACTCGACGACCGGCTCGCCCACGTGGGAGAACGCGCAGCCCACGTTCCGGTCCAGCGACGCGGGAGGGCTGGCGCTCACCCACAACGGCAACCTGATCAACACCCCGGAGCTGGCCGCGCGGCTGGCGCCCGGCGTGCTGACCGCCACGACCGACACCGAGGTGCTGACGGCCCTGCTGTCGACCCACGGCGACGGCCCGCTGGCGGCGGCGCGGGAGATCCTGCCCGCCACCCGCGGCGCGTACTCCCTGGTCTTCATGGACGAGGGGACGCTGTACGCCGCCCGCGACCCGGAGGGCGTCCGGCCGCTCGTCCTCGGCGCCCTGGAGGACCGCGGCTGGGTCGTGGCGTCCGAGACGGCCGGCCTCGACATCGTCGGCGCCCGCTTCGTCCGCGAGATCGAACCGGGCGAGATGGTCGCGATCGACGCCGCCGGGGTCCGGTCGGAGCGGTTCGCCGAGGCGCGGCCGAAGGGCTGCCTGTTCGAGTACGTCTACCTGGCCCGGCCCGACACGTCGATCGCCGGACGCAGCGTCCAGGCCACCCGCGTCGAGGTCGGGCGCCGGCTGGCCCGCGAACATCCCGTCGAGGCCGACATGGTCATCCCGACCCCCGAGTCGGGCACCCCGGCCGCGATCGGCTACGCCGAGGCGTCCGGCATCCCCTACGGCCAGGGCCTGGTGAAGAACTCCTACGTCGGCCGGACGTTCATCCAGCCGTCCCAGACCATCCGCCAGCTCGGCATCCGGCTCAAGCTCAACCCGCTGCGCGAGGCGATCGAGGGCAAGCGGCTGGTCGTGGTGGACGACTCGATCGTGCGCGGCAACACCCAGCGCGCCATCGTGGGGATGCTGCGGGACTCGGGCGCCGCCGAGGTGCACGTGCGGATCTCCAGCCCGCCCGTGTCCTGGCCGTGCTTCTACGGCATCGACTTCGCGACGCGTGCCGAGCTGATCGCGGGGAACCTGTCGGTCGAGGAGATCCGCGACTCGATCGGCGCCGACTCGCTGGGCTTCATCTCCCTGGACGAACTGATCTCGGCGTCCCAGATCGCCAAGGACAACCTGTGCCGGGCGTGCTTCGACGGCGTCTACCCCATCCCGGTGGACGAGGCGGCCCGCGGCAAGCACCTGCTGGAGGTCACCTGATGGCCGGTCGCCCCACGCCGGTCTCGTACGAGGCCGCCGGGGTCGACATCGCGGCGGGCGAGCGCGCCGTCGAGCTGATGAAGTCCCGGGTGGCCCGGGCGCGGCGTCCGGAAGTGGTCGACGACGTCAGCGGGTTCGCCGGCCTGTTCGACGCCTCGGCGCTCCTGCGCTACAAGCGCCCCCTGCTCGCCACGTCCACCGACGGCGTCGGCACCAAGGTCGACCTGGCGCGTCGTCTCGGCGTCTACGACACGGTCGGGCACGACCTGGTCGGCATGGTCATCGACGACCTGGCCGTGTGCGGCGCCGAGCCGCTGTTCATGACGGACTACATCGCCTGCGGCAAGGTCGTCCCGGAACGGATCGCCGACATCGTCGGCGGCATCGCGGACGCCTGCGCCCTGGCGGGCTGCGCCCTCGTCGGCGGCGAGACCGCCGAGCACCCGGGTCTCCTCGAAGCCGACGAGTTCGACCTCGCCGGCGCGGGGACGGGCGTAGTCGAGGCCGGCGAGATCCTCGGCCCCGACCGTGTCCGCCCTGGGGACGTCGTCATCGCCATGGCGTCGTCCGGTATCCACTCGAACGGGTACTCGCTCGTGCGCCACATCCTGGCCGCGACGGACCTGACCCTCGAATCCGAGCCGGCGGAACTCGGCCGTTCACTCGGTGAGGAACTCCTCACACCCACGCGCATCTACGCCAGGCACTGCCTGGCTCTGATCCAGGCCGGTGGGGTACGTGCTTTCGCTCACATCACGGGTGGCGGGCTGGCCGCGAACCTTGCCCGCTCGCTGCCTGCGACGGTGGACGCCGTGCTGAACCGCTCGTCCTGGGAGACACCGGCCGTGTTCCGCGTCCTGCAGGCCCACGGGGACGTCCCGCAGGCGGAGATGGACAAGACCTTCAACCTCGGCGTCGGGATGGCGGCCATCGTCAGCCCGGACAGTGCCGATGCGGCACTGCGCCTCCTGACCTCCCAGGGCGTGCCGTGCTGGCACCTGGGCGAGATCACCGAAGGCACCGGCACCGCGGCCCTGGCGTGAGGGACGGCGGCCGGATCAGAGACTCCGCGCGCGGAACGCGGCGCGGACATTGCCTGTGAGGGCTGAGAGGGACGCTGAGCGTCTCTCAGCCCTCACGGGCCACACGGGACGCGTGCGCCGCCGAACGTGCCCTGCGGGCAATCTCGGCGGCCTTCGGAGACCATGACGAACCACACCCCCATGACGTACACCTTGGCGAACATCAAGAAGTCACGACAAACGCCACCGCCCTGTGCTGCGGGCAGTGGCGTCCTGTCGGCCGATCAACCGGAGGTGCCGTCCTTGCGCTCCTCGGTGCCGTAATCATCGGCGAAATCGGCGTACTTCTCGGCGAGCTCGTCGTAGGAGTCCTCGCCGGAGTCATCGACTCCCAGTTCGCTCTTCAGGCGGTCGAGGTCCGTGTTGCCGCTGTTGTACTTGAGCTGTCGGGCAACCTTTACCTGCTTGGCCTTGGCTCGGCCGCGACCCATTGGCTCGACCCCCTCGATGGTCAGGGCTTTCGTGGGCCCATCAACGCGCGCGTGTACCACACGAACCGGTGCCTGATGAGCCATGCGTCAGTCACGGGTACAACCGTACCCGTTTTGCGCCCGGCTCGGTACATCGACGGTACGTGGCGGCGCCCCTGTTGGTGCTAACAACAGTGTATCCCGTGGTCACGGGTACGCGCCAAAGCCGTCGTGGGACGGTCGTGCGGTGCCCCACGGCGGCTCTGGCAACGGTCTTGCAACGGTCTAATCAGTACAGCGAATCGTCCCGGCGCGGCCGGCTCAGAGCAGGATTCCGCGCAACCTTCCGATCTCGGACATTCGGCGCTCGGCGAGCCGGTCGGCGGCGACCGCCGGCGGGACGCCCTCGTCGGCGGCCAACGCGAAGATCTTGCGGGTGGTGTCGTAGATGCCGGTGGCGCGGGCCTTGGCGCGGTCGAAGTTGAAACCCTCGATCTCGTCCGCGACCTGGATCAGGCCACCGGAGTTGACGACGTAGTCGGGCGTGTACAGCACGCCGCGGTCGGCGAGGCTCTTCTCGACGCCGGCGTGGGAGAGCTGGTTGTTGGCGGCCCCGCAGACCACCTTCGCCTCCAGCGCGGTCACGGTGTCGTCGTTGAGGGATCCGCCGAGCGCGCACGGCGCGTACACGTCCAGCCGGGCGCTGACCATGGCGTCGGCGTCCGCGAGGACCTCGACCTCCGGGTGGATCGAGCGGACCCGGTCGACGGCGGCCTCGTTCACGTCGCAGATCACGACGTCCGCGCCGTCCTCGCGCAGGTGCTCCACCAGCCGGTGGCCGACCTTCCCGACGCCCTCCACTCCGACTCGCCTGCCCTGGAGCGTGGGAGAGCCCCACATGGTCTCCGCCGCGGCGCGCATGCCTTGGAACACGCCGAACGCGGTGAGGATGGACGAGTCTCCGGCTCCGCCGTGGGCGACCGTCCGGCCGGTGACGTACCGGCACTCGCGCGCCACGACGTCCATGTCCTCGCTGAACGTGCCGACATCGCACGCCGTGTAGTAGCGGCCGTTGAGCGATTGGACGAACCGTCCGTAGGCCCTCAGCATCGCCTCGGACTTGTCGATGGACGGGTCGCCGATGATGACGGCCTTGCCGCCGCCCAGGTCCAGCCCGGCCATGGCGCTCTTGTACGCCATGCCCCGGGACAGGTTGAGCACGTCGGCGAGCGCCTCGTCCTCGGACCCGTAGGGGTAGAAGCGTGTACCTCCCAGTGCCGGGCCGAGCGCGGTCGAGTAGATCGCGATGATGGCGCGCAGGCCGCTCGCCTCGTCCTGGCAGAAGACGACCTGCTCGTGACTTCCGAAGCGCGAAGCGCCGGAGGGTACAGGGGGGTTGGCCCCCTGTGTGACGGGGTCGGTGCCCTTGTGGGGCGCCCCGAAGACATTAGGCACGGTAGTGCCCTCCTCTCTGTCTCTAAGATCAGCGTAGGACGCCGGATGCCGCCACGCAGGGCCGGATCTCGTGTAACGATGCGATCGTGCTTCCGTACGCCGCGTACCTACGGGTTTATGAACCGGTGACCGCCTTCCCGGAGCCCGCACGGACCTTGTGGACGGTCTACGCCGACTCCAGGCGGCGCCCCCGGCGGATCCATGCGCTCGGGGTGGAGCACCGCGACGCCGCGCTGAGGGTGACGGGTTCGCCGCCGGAGGTCGCGCCGGAGCGGGAGAGCAGGGACGCCTACGTCAGGCGCGTGGAGGACATGATCTACGTGTGCCCGTGGGAGACGAGGCTGCGCTCCTGGCTGGCCCTTGAGCGCTTCAGGAACGAGCACGCCGCCGGTGTGGCGGCGGCGTTCGTCCCGCCGCCGCTGTCGGAGCGGGTCATGGGCGACTTCGAGCAGTGGAAGCGCAAGGGACGGCCGCTGCGTCCCCACATCCTGACGAGCACCTGGCATGTGCCGCTGGACTGGTTCGTGCCGTTCGCGCGGGGTGAGCGGTGCCTGATGCTGGGCACCCCCGGGACGGGGTACTGCAAGCCGGACGACGCGTCCGAGGACCAGGGAGGCAATGGCCCGGCGACGGCGGCGCCCGTCCGTACGCTGATCTACGTCACCTCCATGGGTGAGGCGCGCCGGCGGGTGTCGGCCGCGCTCCCCGTGGTGCGTGAGAACCTCGGTGACGGGACGGGCGACGTCTATCTCCTGTCGGCGGGACGCCTGGAGACGCTCGGCCGGTGGCTGGACGGCTTCCACCCGCGCGCGCTTGTGGAGCTCGACTACGGAGGGCTCGTCCATCTGCTGGACGACCGGGCGCTCCGGGCGGACGAGTCGGTGGCCGAGATGGCCGTGGCGCTCACCGGGATGGAGCGGGGCGAGGCCGAGCTGACCGTGGCGATGTACAAGCGGCTCCTCGCCCGCTGGCGGCCCGTCCGGGCACTTGAGACGGCGAACTAAAACAAATTTCCCGAATCCGCGCGCGATACGACTATACGTGTCGCTAGAATCACGCAGCGTGACTCAGTCGCCACCGTACAGCCACGGCACCCCGCATCCGCGGGGATGTTTGCACGCAACTACCGCCAGGAACTTGCTTGTTGCGCTGAGTGGTGGCAAGGTTACACGTTGTGATGTCATAGTGGCTCTTTCGGGCCATAGGGGACATCAGTGACCGCGCGAGGATCAATCGCAGGATCGCTGTCATCGGTCCACGGAGGAGAGGCCGCAAACATGTCAGCACGTACGCCAGAGGCCGAGCCCCTGCTGACGCCGGCGGAGGTGGCGACGATGTTCCGCGTCGACCCCAAGACCGTCACACGGTGGGCGAAAGCGGGAAAGCTCACGTCCATCCGGACACTGGGGGGGCACCGCCGCTATCGCGAGGCGGAGGTGCGGGCGCTGCTCGCGGGTATCCCGCAGCAGCGGTCGGAGTAACCGTGTTCGCTGCGCTGCCCTCGGCGCCGGGCGCCGAGCCGCCCGGGGCCGGGGGCAGCGCACGGCACCGTTCTGACGTGCGCGGAATTTGGGACACATGAGACCTTGTGTCCACATGAGGACACCGCCCGCTCAAGGGGACATTTAGTTCACGTTTGGACAAAGTGTCCAGCGATCGTCTTCCCTGGATGACGACCCGGTCCAAGAAGGCACGGCCCGGGGCTAGGAGTTCATCTCCTCCTGGGAGAGGCGGTCGAAGAGGTTCGCGGTGCCGGGGTCGTGGCGTCCGGCCGCGTGGAGCATGACGACCAGGTGGTCGACCAGCAGGCTTTCCAGCCCGGCGCGGGTCACGTCGCGGTTCTCCAGCCAGTCCAGGCCGGCGGTCTCCACGGCCGCCATCCAGGAGCGCAGCGTGATGCGCAGGATGGGCTGCGGGGTCTCGACGTCCAGCGAATGCAGGATCCGGTCCAGCAGCAGCCGCCGGATGCCGTCGACGATCTCGCCGACCTCGCCCGAGCGGTCGGCGGGCCCGCCGCGCAGCAGGGCCGTGTAGCCCGCCGCGTGGCGTTCCACGAAGTCGAAGTAGCGCCGCAGCGAGATTCGCAGGCGGTCCAGCGGCTTGCCCTCGGTGGGCGGTTCGAGCAGCACCGACAGCTGCTTGGCGGCGCTGCCGAGTGCGGCGATGTACAGCTCGTACTTGCCGCCGAAGTAGTGGTAGACGAGTGCGCGTGAGGCGCCTGCCGCGGCCGCGACATCGTCGATGGAGATGTCCTCGGGCGAGCGTGTGCTGAACAGCTGCAGCGCCGCAGCGATCAGTTCCTCCCGCCGTTCGTCGACGCTGAGCCTGCGGCGGCCTCGCCCGCCGCGCTGCCCGCCACCCTGCTGGCCGGCTTGCCGGCTCCGCGCCTTCCCACCGGCCACCGCACGATCTACCACCTGAGCAGCGTATCCGAGCGCGGGCGGCGGCAGGCCATGCCGGCGGCGGACGAGCCGGGCTTTCACCGGGTCGTGATCATCCTCCGGCACGGCTGTGATCCGGAACACCACAGGCCCGAACCACCATTGTCGGATGCCCGTTACTCCCTGTTGCGACGGTTCGGGGCGAAGGCGCGGCATCATGGCATCTCCTCCCGAGCGGAGGCCGGCGCGCCGATCCCCCAGCGGCGCGCCGCCGCGGCAGGTCCTGCAGGTCCCCCTGGACGGAGTGCCATGTCAGCTGAGCAAGCAAATCCCCCGCACAACGGGCGGGAGGAGGGTGCGGTCCCCCGGCCGCGCAACGAGCCCTCTCCCGCCGCCCGCGGTGAAGGGAGGGCCGTCCCCTCGCCGAAACCGACGATCCGCAACGTCGCCGAGCGCGCCGGCGTCTCCAAATCGCTCGTCTCCCTGGTGATGCGGGGGTCACCGCATGTGAGCGAACGCCGCAGGCAGGCCGTCCTGCAGGCCGCCCGCGAACTCGGCTACCGGCCGAACGCCGTGGCCAGGAGCCTGGTCGAGGGACGCACCAGGCTGATCGGCGCCATCGTCGCCGACCTGCACAATCCCTTCTTCGCCGAGTTCCTCGACGGGCTGCAGGAGAGCCTGCACGGCGCGGGCCTGCGGATGCTCGTCGGCAGCGGCCGCTGGGACCCGCTGTTCGAGGCCGAGGCCGTCGAGGCGTTCCTGGAGATGCGGGTGGACGGGCTCGTGCTGCTCAGCGTCGTTCCCGAGTCCCTCAAGGAGGCCGCGGCGAGCGTCCCCGTGGTCGTGGTCGGTGAACGCGACGTCGTCGGCGTCGACATCGTGGTCGACGACGACGAACTGGGCGCCAGCCTCGCCGTCGACCACCTCGTCGAACTGGGCCACCGCCGGATCGCCCACATCGAGGGGGCGCGCTCCACGACCGCGCGCTACCGCCGCGCCGGCTACGAGCGGGCGATGCGCCGGCACGGGCTGGCCGGTGAGACCGTCGTCGAGCCCGGCGACTTCACCGAGGACGGCGGCTACCGGGCCGCCCGCGCGCTGCTGCGCCGCGACCCCCGTCCCACCGCGATCTTCGCGCCGAACGACCTGGTCGCGACCGGTGCGCTGTCGGCGGCCGACGAGCAGGGGATCCGGGTACCGGAGGAACTGTCGATCATCGGCTACGACAACACCCATCTCGCCGCCATCCGGCACATCTCCCTCACCAGCGTGGACCAGCCGCGCCGGGACATGGGGCGGGTGGCCGCCGAACTGCTGACCGCGCGCATCGGCGACCCGTCCCGTGCGGCCCGGCAGAACCTGGTCGTCCCGCATCTGGTGGTCCGATCGACGACGGGTCCCGCCCCCGCCGCCTGAACCCGCCCGCGTGCCGTTCCCCCGCGTGGACGTCCCCCCGCCTCTCAACGCTCCCGCCAAGTCGTTCACCCGCCGGGCCCGGTCATGTCCGGGGTACGGAGACGGTCGATCGTTCCTTGAACCGGTGTGCGCCGGGTAAGGGGCTGGCCAAGTCTGCCGCATTCGCCAGCCCGTAACCCCTCCCCGGCGGGTTAATGGGACTCACCGTTCGGCGGCAGGGTCCGGGCGGCCTCGGGGGAGGCCGCCCGGACGGGGACACCGCCGCGCGGCACGGCGAAAGGGTCATGTCCATCAGGGGGGTTGATCTCGTGCGTGATCCGGAACTGGTGTCGTGCGCGCAGCGCGCGGCAAGCGAATTGGAACGCGCCTGGACGGAGTGGCGGCACGCGCGCGGCCTGGCCGAGGAGGTCTCGGAGTCCGTGGCCAGCTACGTCGCCCATTCGATCGACCACCCGTGGGGCCGTCCCCGCGTGGTCCTGGGGCTGGACGCGGAGGAGGCGCGCGCCCTCGCCGCGCTGCTGGGCAAGGAGGATCCGCTCGGCTGATCCGCACCCTCCGGGCGGCCAGCGGCACGGGACCTGTTTCCCGGACTTCGTTTGACGTACCCCCATCGGTGTGCAGACTGTGTGGGTCGTAACGAACTCATCACGGAGGAATCGGTCAGTGCGCATCCATCGAGGCGGCCCGCTGGCCGTCGGTATCGCGCTGTGTCTCGGCGCACTCACCGCGTGCGGGGGCTCCTCCGGGACGTCCCCCGGCGGGGGTGAGACCGCGATTCCGCCGAAAGCGGGCGCCCCGACGCCCGCGGGCAAGACGCCCGCGGCGGCGAAGGGCGACGCGTCCGCGCTGGACGGCAAGGTGATCGTCATCGATCCCGGGCACAACGGCGGAAACGCCGACCACCCGGACGCGATCAACAAGCAGGTCAAGATCGGCAACGGCAGCAAGGCGTGCGACACGACCGGGACCGAGTCCAACGCCGGCTACCCCGAGCACGCCTTCACCTGGGACGTCTCCAAGCGGCTCGCGAAGCTGCTGCGCGCCGAAGGCGCCGAGGTCGCGCTGACGCGCAAGAACGACAAGGGCGTCGGCCCGTGCATCACCGAACGCGCCGGGATCGGCAACAAGCTGAAGGCGGACGCCGCCGTGTCGATCCACGCCGACGGCGCCCGCGCGTCCGCATATGGCTTCCACATCATCGAGCCCGTCTCGGTCGGCAGGAACGCCGAGATGGTGCCCGGTTCCCACAAGCTCGGCAAGGCCCTCCGCGACGCCTACCACGAGGGCACCGGCATGGCCTACTCCAACTATCTCGGTGAAGAGGGCCGCGACCGGCGCGATGACCTCGGCGGCCTGAACATGTCGAACGTCCCCAAGGTCTTCATCGAGTGCGGCAACATGCGCAACAAGGACGACGCGGCCAAGCTCTCCAGCGCGTCCTTCCGTCAGCGCATAGCCGAGTCCCTCTCCCAGGGCTTCAAGACGTACCTGCAGTGACGCGCACCGTCCGCATCCTGGCGGAGGACCCCGTGACCCTCGGGCAGGGGGCAGGATGGGGGAGTGTCTGATCTTCGGGAGCCTCTTCTTCGCGTCCGCGACGTCCTGCTGGGGGCGGGTTACACCGTCGCCGGGGTGCGGGAGCTGCTCGGGCCGGTCGCGGGCGGGGCGCTGGCGCGGGACGAGATCACGCCGGCGCTGCGGGCGACCGGCGGCGGCTCGCCGGTGGAGGTCCTGACGCGGCTGTTCTGGCTGCAGGTGCCCGTGGACGCGGCGGCGATCGCGGCGGACGATCTGGTGGCCGCCGGCCTCGCCGAGGTGTCGGGCGGAGAACTGCGGGCCCGGCTGCGCGTCGAGCCCGCTGGAGGCGGTGAGCGGGGACGGGCTTGCCCGGGATCCCGGCCATGCCGGATATGTCGTGTCGGATCTCACGGTGCGGCCGGGGTCTGGAGCCGTCCCGGGGGCCGATCACGTGGTGGGTGCGGGCGGCGCGTCCGGCGGCCTGGCCCGGCTAGTTGTCCACAAGCCTGTGGAAAACGTGCTCGATCTCGGGACGGGCTGCGGTGTTCAGGCGGTGCATCTGGCGGGGCGTTCCCCCGCCGCGCGGATCACCGCGACGGACGTCAATCCGCGGGCTCTGGCACTGGCCGAAATGAGCTTCGCGCTGTCGGGCCTGAACGGTGCCGAACTGCTCCAGGGGTCGCTGCTGGAGCCCGTCCGCGGCCGCCGGTTCGACCTGATCGTGTCCAACCCCCCGTTCGTCGTCGCGCCGTCCGGCGGGCGGCACTTCACCTACCGGGAGTCCGGGATGCCGGGCGACGACTTCTGCCGGCGTCTCGTCGGGGACGCTCCACGGCACCTGACCGACGGCGGATACTGCCAGCTCCTGGCGAATTGGCTGCATATCGACGGTGTCCCGTGGGAGGAACGCGTCGGCTCGTGGGTGGACGGGTGCGACACGTGGATCGTCCAGCGGGACGTCCAGGACCCGGCGGAGTACGCCGAGCTGTGGCTGCGGGATTCCTGCGAGGCCGGGACCCCGGAGTACCGGGCGCGGTACGGGGCGTGGCTCGATCACTTCGAGCGCCTCGGTGTCACCGGCATCGGATTCGGGTGGATCACATTGCGTCGCAGCGAGCGCCCGGCCGTCCGGATCGAGGAACTGCGGCATGCCGTCGAGCAGCCCGTCGGCGCCTACGTGGACGACGTGCTGGACGGCCTCGCCAAGGCCGCAGAGTTTTCCACAGCCTGTGGACAGACTCTGGGGGTCGCGTCCGGCATCGTCCAGGAACAGATCGGCGCGCCCGGCGCCGAGGACCCCGAGCGGATCGTGCTGCGCCAGACCGGCAGGCTCCGCCGCGCCGCCGCCGTCGGGACGGTCGAGGCCGCCCTCGCGGGCGTCTGCGACGGCACCCTGCCCCTCGACCCGCTGCTGGGCGCGATCGCCCAGCTGACCGGCACGGACCCGGCCGAGGTACGCGCGCAAGCGGACGACGTCCTCCCGGACCTGATCGCCGACGGCTTCTTCGGTTAGCGGCGGGCGTCGTCCAGGGTGCGGAAGGTGCTTTCGCGGAGGCGGCGGGACAGGGCGCGGTTGACGCGGTGGGCCCACAGCGGCCCGCCGTAGATCATGCCGGTGTAGCCCTGGACGAGGGTGGCGCCCGCCCGGATGCGTTCCCACACGTCGTCCGCCGTCTCCACACCGCCGACGGAGATCAGCGCGATCCGGCCGCCGGTGCGGGACCGCAGCCGGTGCAGCACGTCCAGCGAACGCTCCTTCAGCGGCGCGCCGGACAGCCCCCCGGTCTCCTTCACCACGGCGGGCGGGCTGAGCAGGGCGTCCCGGCCGATGGTGGTGTTGGTCGCGATGATGCCGTCCAGGGCGAGGTCGAGGGCGAGATCGGCGACCGCGTCGATGTCGTCGTCCGCGAGATCGGGGGCGATCTTGACCAGCAGCGGGACGCGGCGGGCGGACGCGCGGTCCGCGGCCTCGCGCACCGCCGCCAGGAGCGGGCGCAGGTGCTCCACGGCCTGCAGGTTCCGCAGGCCGGGGGTGTTGGGGGAGCTGACGTTGACGACGAGGTAGTCCGCGTGCGGGGCGAGCCGCCCGGCGCTCGCCACATAGTCGGCGGCCGCCGACGCCTCCGGGACGGCCTTCGTCTTGCCGATGTTGACCCCGACGATCGTCCCGCCGCCCCGGCCGCGCAGCCGGCGCGCGGCGGCCTCCGAACCCTCGTTGTTGAAGCCCATCCGGTTGATGACCGCCCGGTCGGGGACGAGCCGGAACAGCCGCGGGCGCGGGTTGCCGGGCTGCGGACGCCCCGTCACCGTGCCGATCTCGACGTGGCCGAACCCGAACGCGCCGAGCGCCTCGTAGGCGACGGCGTCCTTGTCGAACCCGGCGGCGAGGCCCAGCGGGCTGGGAAAGTCCAGCCCGAGGGCGCGTACGGCCAGCGCCGGGTCTCGGGGCGCGAGCAGCCGCCGCAGGAGCGGCACGGCCCCCGGCGCCGACTGGATCGCGCGGAGCGCACGAAGCGTCAGGTGGTGGACGGTCTCCGCCGGGACGCGGACGATGACCAGTGAGAACAGGAGTCGATACATCGTCCGCAAGTATCTCAGCCGGGCCTGTCCGAAAACCCGTCGAGGGGGGCCGAACGTCCGGGCGGGACGAGCAGCGCGCGGTTCAGCGTCCGCGGAAGGTGCGGCGGAGCTGGAGCCGGACGTCCCGGCCCGCCTCCCGCATCGTCCGGCGGGCCGAGCTGACGGGATCACGCACGCAGACCCGCCACGTCTCCCGGACGCCCCGCCCGGCCGGACGCAGCACGCTGCTACCGACCCACCGCGCCGGAGCGACGATCAGGACCCGTCCCGGAGCGACGACGAGCGTGCGCCACAGCCACCGCAGGACGCGGGCCGCGAGCCGCCATGTCCCCGCGACCCCCGCCGCGATGGGCGCCAGGACGTACCGCCACACCGCCCGGGCGGGCAGCACGACCAGGACACGCGCGAGCCACGCCAGGCACCGGCCGATCAGCCGCCAGGACCAGGCCACGCCACCCGCGAACGCGCGCCAGCCGGCGGCGAGGACGCTCCCGACCGCACCGAGCAGGAGAAGGGCGCCGCGTGCCAGCCAGGCGAGGCCGAGCAGCGGCGGACGCAGCAGGTAGCGCCACACGAACACGGCCGGGATGACCACCAGCACGGCGATCAGCAGGCCGATGCCCTTGAACAGCAGGGTGAGCGCCTGGCCGGTGATCCCGGCGAGCCAGGCCAGCCCGCGTACCAGTGCCCGAAGCGGGCTGAGCAGAAGCAGCCCCAGAAGCCATCCCAGTCCGCGTCCGACCATGGCGAGGAACCGGCCCACCGGGACGATCAGCACACGGTAGACCCAGCGGGCCAGGTGCCCGATCCCGCCCCCCAGCCAGCGCAGCGGCCGGACGATGAGGAGGTGGAGCAGCGCGCCGATCCCTCGCGCGACGGCCGCGACCAGCCGCCCCACCGGGGCGAGCAGCCACCGGTACAGCCCGAGCCAGACCCACCGCAGCATCCGGCCGATGAGCCGGCCCAGCCGTCCCGGCGCCCGCATCAGCCCGTTCCACACCGCCCGCACACCCCGCGCGACCAGCACCACCAGGTCGTGGACGAGGCGGATCGGTACGACGACGATCAGTGCGACGACGCGCGCCGGGATCACGATCCACGCCGGGCCCGGCCGTTCCCGGACCGGCTCGTCCGGCCGCCGCTTGCTCAGATTGATCGGAGGGTCCGCGGGTGCGTCGTCGCCGGTGGTCACTGCTGTCTGCCTCGCGAAACGTCGATGTGAACAACTGTGCATAGGGACCCGGCCCGCGGCCGGTCGGTTCCGGTGGGTTCAGGTGGGTTGAACCCGTCCGGGTGCCACACCGTACTGCTCCTCGGTTCGGGAGAGCGGTGCGGCGGCTCGGACCCGGCCGACGTGCGGGAACCGGAACCGGAGCCGGGACCCTGGACGACCTGGAGGACACACGGCATGAAAATCCCACGTTGGGCGTTCCCCGCCGCGGCCGCCCTCACCGCCTCCGGGCTGGTGATCACGGCGTGCGGACAGGAGAGCGCCGGGAGCAAGCAGAACGCCGCGGGCACCCAGAAGCAGGCGCAGGCCGCCCCCTCGGCCCCGCCGGCCCCGACGCCGGCGGCCGCGCCCACCACGCTGGAGGTCGCCCGCATCGCCAGGCTCGGCACGATCGTCACCGATGGCGACGGCCGGACCCTCTACCGGTTCGACAACGACACCGCGCGTCCGTCCGCGTCCACCTGCGCGGAGGCGTGCGCGAAGGCGTGGCCGCCGGTGTGGGCGGGCCAGGCGCGGACGGAGGTCGAGGGCGTCCGGCAGTCCCTGGTCGGCAAGGTCAAGCGTCCCGACGGCCGGTGGCAGGTCACCCTCGCGGGATGGCCGCTGTACCGGTACGTCAAGGACAAGAGCCCGGGTGACGTGAACGGCCAGGGCGTCGGCGGCACCTGGTACGCCGCGTCCCCGACCGGCAGGAAGGCCGCCGCCCAGAACGCGGACGCACCCCCGAAGCGGGGCATGGTCATCAGGGCCAGGAACGACCCGAAGCTCGGCCGCATCCTGACCGACGGCCAGGGCCGCACGCTCTACCGCTTCGACAAGGACGACGACAGGCCGCCGACCACCACCTGCTTCGGCGACTGCAAGAAGGCGTGGCCACCGGTCGTCTTCAGGGGCTGGAAGGACGTCAGGCTCGAAGGCGTCAGCAAGAAGGTGGTCGACTTCATCGAGCGCAAGGACGACGGCGAGTGCCAGATCACCATTGACGGCTGGCCCGTGTACTACTACGCGAAGGACGGGCAGCCCGGCGACACGAACGGCCAGGGCGTCGGCGGCGTCTGGTGGGCCACCACCCCCACGGGCGACAGGGCCACCGCCATCGGCTCGTCCCCCGGCAACGGCAAGGGCCGAGGCAACGGCTATGGCCGGGGCAACGGCAACGGCTACGGCGGCTACGGGTCAGGCGGTGGTTACTGAAACCACGCCGCGCCACCCGCCCCACAGGCGAAGGCGCGGAGGGCTCGCGGGTCGGTCGGGGTCCGCGATCCCTCCGCGCCTTCTTCATGCCGTCCCGGGGATCTGACCGGGATCGGTCGTGGGCGTTGACACGGACTGTTGATCTTTCTGCGACGATTGGGGCATGTATGAGCGCTTTGCCGACGAGTACGCCTCCCACGCCGAGGACAGCGCCTACAACGCCCTCTACGACCGGCCGGCCGTGCTCGGTCTCGCCGGGGACGTCGACGGGCTGTCGGTCTTCGACGCGGCCTGCGGCCCCGGCCTCTACGCCCGCGAACTGCTGAGCCGCGGCGCCCATGTCACCGGCTGCGATGTGAGCCCCACCTTCGTCGAACTCGCCCGCGCCCGCTGCGAGGAACGCGCCGACCTGCGCGTCCATGATCTGTCCAGGCCGCTGACCTGGGTACCGGACGACTCCGCCGACCTGGTCGTCCTCGCGTTGGCGTTGCACTACATCGATGACCGGGTCGCCCTCCTGGAGGAGTTCCGCCGCATCCTGACGCCGCGGGGCGCTCTCGTCCTGTCGACAGAGCACCCGGTCATGGGATGGATTCGTTTCGGCGGCTCGTATTTCACCGAGGAGGCGGTGGAAGAGTCGTTGAGCCCGAAACGGAACTGGCCCATCCGGGCCTGGCGCCGCCCATTGACCGCGATCTGCGCCGAGTTCCGCGAAGCCGGGTTCCTCATCGAGGAGTTTCTCGAACCTCGTCCCGTCCCTGAAATGGCCGAACGCTACCCGCAGGACCACGCGACCCTTGAGCAGCTCCCGGCCTTCGTCGCCTTCCGGTTGGTCCCGGCGCCCGGCTGAGGGCTCAGACCCCGGCGTATCTGGCCGGGGAGACGCCGACGGTGGCGGTGAAGTCCCTGGTCAGGTGTGACTGGTCGAAGTAGCCGAGGTCGCCGGCCAATGCGGCCCAGTCGATGTGGACGCCCTGGTCGGCGCGCGACGCGGCCTCGTGGAGACGTGCCCGCCGCAGCACCCATTTGGGGCTCGCGCCCACGTACTCGGCGAACAGCCGTTGCAGGGTCCGGACGGAGACGTGCAGTGCATCGGCCGCCTGGTCGACGCGGAAGAGGGCGGGGTCGGCGATGATGGCCTCGACCATTCCAGCCACTTCCTCGGCGACGGGATCCGGGGCGGGAAGGCCGTTCAGGAGGAACTCCTCGGCCGATTCCACCATCGCGCCGATATCGGTGTGCCGGAGGACGGCGCGGCCGGCGTCCTCCACTTCCGGGCGCAGGACGTCCGCGGCGCGCACCCTGCGGTCGGCGAGGTCGATGACCGGCCCCGCCGCGAACGGCCGGAACGCGCCGGGCCGGAACTTCACGCCGAGGACCTGCCCCCGTCCTTCAAGGCGCCGGACGAACAGCGTCCGATCCACGCCATAGATCAGCGGGAAGGGTTCCTCGAAGACGAGGTGGACGTTCGGGTGGGACAGCACCTTCGTCTCGTACGGCTTCTCCGTCCGCCACTGCACGTGCCAGTAGAACTCCACGAAACGCGCCAGGGCGGGGCTGGGAGACGCCCGCTCGACGGTGGCGACGGTCGCCTGCTCGCGTGGGTACAGCACCCCTCGTCCAAGTTCGCCCACCTGACCAGGGTACTTGGCGCATTTGTCCAAGAGGTGTCCCCGCGGGCGCTCGTAGCGTGCTGCGTATGCATGAGAACCACGCCTACTTGAAGGAATGCGCCGCCGAGGCCGCACGTGTCGCCCACACCGTTCGGCAGGACCGGCTGACGGATCCGACCCCGTGCGGCGGGTTCGACCTCCGGACGCTGGTGAACCACCTGGTGCTCTACACGTCCCACGGCCTCGAACACCGTGCGCTGCGCAAGGAGCTTCCGGACGAGCTCATCGGGCACGACTTCACCGCCGATGCCGCCTGGCCGCAGGAGTACGCCGGGCAGCTCGACCGCGCGGTCGCGGCCTGGGCGGACCCGGCCGTGTGGGACGGCGACATCGCCGGCACCCCCGCCGCCGACATCGCCGCGATGATGATCCTGGAAATGGCCCTGCACGGCTGGGACGTCGCGAAGGCCACCGGCGACGAGTACAACGTCTCACCCGATACCGGCCGGTTCATCCTCCGGATCGTGGAGCAGAACGCCGAAATGTATCGCCAGTACGACGGTTTCGCCGCTCCCGCACCCGTGGACGAGGACGCGCCGCCCTTCGAGCGGGCACTGGCCGCGTCCGGTCGTGACCCCGGCTGGCGACCCGGCTCCCGCTGACCGTCACGTCTCGGCGGGCTCCTCGATCCGCCACTGCCCGACGTCGCTGTAGCCCGAGTCGTAGACGGCCGAGCCGTCACCGGGCTTCAGCGCGTAGTGGTGGAGGTTGCCGCCCCAGTACCGCAGGATGCGGCCCAGCTCGCGGGCGGCGTCCTCGCCCACCACGCCTTCGCTCATGTCGACCTCAAGGATGAACTTCACGTCCCTCAACCTTCCGATGAAGTGCCGTCCACCCTCAATTGTTTCATTGACGTTCCCTATGAAGGTTTGCCGACCTCACCCTCGGTAACGCGCGCTTCGCGTTGCGAAAGTCTCAAACCGCGGGCAAGGTCACGCGCTGCGTTTCGAGGAGCCGGCGTCCCCGCCGGATCAGGCCGGGGGGTTGCCGCCGGCGGTCGCCGGCTCTTGGTCCACGGAGGCGACGAAGGGCCGGCGTCCGCCGGGAACCCCCGTCCTGGTTTCGCCGCCGCTCTCGTACCGGAACGTGAACGGGAGCCCGGCGGCGGCCACGGGACGCGGACGGTCCATGAGGTGGAAGTGCAGGTGGGGCTCAGACGAGTTGCCGGAGTTGCCGACCTCGCCGAGCACGTCCCCGGTCCGAACCCGGTCGCCCTTCCTGACGCGGACGGACCCGCGCCGCACATGGGCGAACACCGCGTACACCCCGTCGCCGAGGTCCAGCACCACGGAGTTGCCGACGACGAACCGTCCCGCCGACAGTGTCAGGAAGGACAGCAACGCGCGGAAGACCATCCCTTCGACCATCAGGTAGAGGAACCCGGGCCACGAGTTGCGGCTCCAGTGGTCACGCTGCCACCCGCTGGCCTGGACGACGACGCCGTCGGCCGGGGCGAGGATCTCCTGCCCGAACGCGGGAAACGTCTCCGGCCGCGCCGCGAGCGGCCACCCGCGCATCGGCTGCCACCCCTCCGCCGGATCCGGCGCGTGCACGAGGTCGATCGCATACGTCTGCCCCAGCTCGTGGGTGCCGTGGCTGGGGACCTTGTCGGCGGGGCTGTTCACCGGGACCCAGCGTCCGCGCACCGGGCTGCGCACCACGACCGGCTCCCTTCCGGGTACGCCGCCCGGGATGAAGAACAGCACGAGGCCGCCGACGATCAGTGCGAGCCCGGCGTACGAGAGCGCGTCCGAGCCGTGCAGGGCTTCGCTGAACGTCAGCGCCATTCCCAGCAGGACGAACAGCGTCCGGAAGCGTGCGAGTGTCCTGTGCATCGTCCCTCCAAAGGGTTCAGCGGCGGGTCGCCGCGAGCACGGTGAGAATCGGCACCACCCGTTCACCGGGGACGCTGTACCGTCCCCGCGCCGTGGTGCGCAGCCAGCCGGCGGCCACCAGCTGGCGCAGATGGTGGTAGAGCTGCCCGGTCGTACCGACGTGGGCGCCCAGCTCGGCCGTCGTGCCGGCACCGTGCAGGATCTCCCGGAGCAGCAGCAGCCGCACCGGATGCGCCAGTGCCGACAGCGTCTCCGCCGCGCGCGACCAGTCGTCGGCCAGCAGGTCGTCCACCGGATGCCCCTGCTGCCACTCGTAGTGTTCGCCGGACGGCACCGTCACGGACCCGGTGAACAGCACGGCGCCGGGATCTTCGACGCGCCCCTTCAGGGCGTTCAGCGCCCAGAGCGCGTCCTCCGCCTTCGGCCCCTCGGCCGTCGCGTCCGCGCTCTCCAGCCGGGCCACGCGCTCCTCCAAGCGCCCGACCCGCTCCACCAGCTCGTCGTCTTCCACAACTCCAATACTACGTAACTACGTAATTTCCATCAAACGGCGCGGACGCCGCGAAGACGATCGACCCGCTGGAACGTCTCTAGGAGATGGCGCGCAGGAAGGTGTCGGCGATCCGCTGGTACCCGGCTGGTGTGGCGTGGCCGTCGTTGTGGCTGCACTGGTAGGTCCAGGCGCAGATGCGTGCCACGTTCAGCGGGATCGTCCCGTACGGGTCCATGGTGACCTGGGTGGCGAAGTCGTGGGTGGCGAACGTCGCCGCGACGTCCGCGATCCTGAACCCGCCGGCCAGGTAGACGCCTCGCTCCCAGGTGTTGAACACGTCCAGCAGCGGCACCGAGGCGATCGCCGTGGCCTGCCCGGCGGTACCGGACAGCCAGCCGGCCAGGCCGGGGTCGTAGTACGTCATCCCCGCGTAGACGGGGGAGTCGCCGCCGGCCAGCCGCAGCCTCGCGGTGATCTGCGGCAGGTTCGCGATGATCGCGCCCACGCCCTGCAAACCGCAGACGACATCGCCCTCCAGCAGGCAGCTCGTGTCGTTGGCGCCGATGTTCACGGTGACGTACCGCACCTGACCAGGATGCTTTTCGAGGAATGCGACCGCGGCGGCTATCTGGGAGCCCGTGGAGTAGGAACAGATCCCGCCGTTGAGCATCGTCGTGGTGGTCTCGCCCGGGCAGCCCATTTTCACCAGTTGAAGGTCGGGATGCTCCGCCTTCAGCGCGGCGTGAAGCCGGTCGGCATAGCCCTCGCCGGTAGGGCCCTGGCCTGGCTGGAAACCCACGGACAGCGAGTCGCCCAAGGCCAGGTAGTACTGCGGTCCAGCCGCATGGACGGGGGAACCGAGGCAGAGGACGACCATCACGGTGACGGCGAATGACGCGAATCGGGCCAGGCGCACGGGCGCTCCAGTGACTGGGGGACGAACACCAGGAAGCGTCTCGAATTATCACGACCGGACGCCGCCCTGTACATGCCGCCGCGTGAGCCTTCCCCCGCTCCACTCCTAACCCAACCCACACCAAGCGGTGAGCAAGCCTGGCACGACCTCGTCAGTCGCCCGACTCGGCCAGGTTGATGTCTTCTTTGAGCCCGTTGCCGACCTTGTATGTGAAGTGCCCCTCGTGCTGCATTCGGCCCACGACGATGCCCGGTGCGATACCGATTTCATCGGCGAATCGCTTCACATCGTCCAAGGTCTTGAGGCCAGGAAGAAGGGCTGCCTTCGCCGGTGGAATCAGGAGGTCCCGCGCGAACTCGTCCGCCTCCCGCTCGACGGGATCCTCGCGATCCGTGTCGCCCTCGATCCTGACCTCTTGCTTGCCGTGCCTGATGACGTGGCACAACTCGTGGAAGAACGTGAACCACAGTTGGTCGTTCTTCTTGTACCTGCCGCTGAGCATGACCATCGCCTTGGTGGGGGACAGCCACTTGGTGGCTCCGCAGGAGCGGGCACCGGTGATCTCGGGCACCACGACGACCGCGATTCCGTTGGCCGCACAGATGTCGCGGGTGAGCCGGAAGAACACCTCGGGCGGCTGGACGGTCAGTTGTCGCAGTCTCGGTAGAGCGGTCTCGATACCGGCCTTCGTGTACGGCTTGCATCGCACTTCCTGCGCCTTCAGTTCGCCGAGGCGAATCCACGCGGCGACGGCACCGGGGCCGGACTTGAACGCTTTGCTCTGCCGAAAGTTGACGGCGGTCGACTCGTACAGTTCCCGGTAGGTGTCCAGGTGCGCGACACCGAAGAATGTCAGAACCTGCTGGACGCGACTGCGTTCGTCCTTGGGGCCGTCCGGCAGGGCCCCCCGCTTGACCAGTTCTCGAACGGGGATCTCGTCCCTGACCCAGGAGGCGAGTTCGGCGAAGTCCTCGCGCTGACGCAGACGGCTCACGGTGGTCTGGTAGTCGGCCTCCAGCCGGTTCCACATCCGCGCGGGCATTCCGGTCACCAGTTCCAGGCGGGCCGCCACGTCCGGCGAAAGCGGAACCAGGCCCTGGATCAACTGATTGACATGCTTGGGGGTGAGGGCGAGGCGAACGGCCAGCTGCCGCTGCGTCATGTCCAGGTCGCCCAGAAACTCGCGGATCGTTTCGCCCGGCGGCGTGGCGTAGTCCGGCTCGGCGGCGGGATGCAACTCAGGGGGCGTCGCCATGGTCCTCACTCCCTTCCGAATTTCACCTGATCAACCCTGGTGGTAGTCGATGATCTCAACGACCAGCGCGGCCGTGTCATCCGGGATCTCTTGATCCTTTCTCTCCTCGTCCGTCATCAACCGGAAGACCAGCCGCAACCCGCCGTGCAAGCGGAAGGCGAAGCAGTCCCTGTAGTACTCGCCGTTGAGCGGATGGCAGTGGCCTGGTGCCCGCATGAGGTCGTCGATGGAGTCGGCAGCGTCCAGCGTTCGAAGCCGTGCCGCGATCCGTTTGGCGCACACGGCACCGTAGGTCTTGCGAAGAGCCCGGTCGGACGCGCAGAGGTCGCGCAGGTCCGGGTCCGCATACCGCACCTCCAATCGCGTCCGCCCTCCTTCAGTATTAACCAATCAGGTAAACGCTGAATCCTCGCGCGGGAAGAACTTTGCCACAGTCGGAGACGTGATCGCTTGCCGGAGGGATGTGGAGGCGCGAGTGCGCTGGGACATTGCGGTCAAGGTTCACAAACCGATGGCTGGATGTCCGGATCCGGACAGGCGACCTTCAGGAGACAGCGGGTCCGTACCGGCGGGCTCGACTGTTGCGGTGCGGGACGGTGGCAGGTCAGGTGAGTTTCTTCACCAGGAGTTCGAATTCCAGGTCGTCGCGCTTCGGGAGGCCGAATCGCTCGTCGCCGTACGGGAACGGGCTCGTCTCACCCGTCCGGGTGTAGCCGCGCCGGACGTACCAGGCGATGAGCTCCTCGCGAGCGGTGATCACCGTCATGTGCATCTCGTCCGCGCCCCATTCTTCGCGCGCCAGCCGCTCGGCCTCGGCGAGGACCCGCCTGCCGAGGCCGCCGCCCTGGAGGGTGGGGGAGACGGCGAACATGCCGAAATAGGCGTGGCCGTCGCGGTTCTCCAGCTGGCAGCAGGCGACCAGGGCGCCGTCCACCTCGGCGAGGAGCATCCGGCCGGCGGTGTCGTTCACCACGGCGGCGACGCCCTCGGGGTCGGTGCGCTGGCCGCCGAGGATGTCGGCCTCGGTCGTCCACCCGGCCCGGCTCGCGTCGCCGCGGTAGGCGCTCTCGATGAGCGTCACGAGGGCGGGGACGTCGGCCGCGGCGGCCGTCCGGAAAGTCGGCTCAATGGGATCCATCGAGACGAAACTAGCGCAGGCCGCGTGGTGCGCCGCCCGCCGGCCCGGAAGCGCGTCGAACAGGGCCGACGCGAGAGAGGGTGGATCATCGCGGTGGCCGTTACCATCGCGAGGGGCGGGGTCGCGAGGCTGCGGGGGCCCGGCTCCCGAGAGTGCGGCCGGCCGGGACCGGCCTGGTGCCGGTGCGAGAGCTGGGAGTCGGATGGCGGGCAAGGAGCAGCGGGGCGGCGCGGCGCCGGAGCGGGTGCTGTCCGCCGCCCTGAACCTGTTCTCCCGGCATGGTGTGAGCGGGACGTCCCTGCAGATGATCGCGGACGAGCTGGGAGTGACCAAGGCCGCCGTCTACCACCGGTTCCAGAGTAAAGAGGAGATCGTCTGGGCGGTGGTCGCGCCGGCGCTGGAGCGGCTCGCGGAGGTGGCGCGTGAAGCGGAAGCGCAGCCACGGCGTTCCCGGCAGGTCGGGACCGCCCTGGCGGGCGTGGTGGACCTGGTGGTGGAGCACCGGCGAGTGAGCGCCATCATCCTGACCGATCCCGCTGTCAGCAGGCTCGTTCGCGGGCATCCCGTCCTGTACGCGCTGGAGGAGCGCATCAACCGCGTTCTCGCCGGCCCGGAGCCGGACGCCGAAACGCTCGTCGGCGCCGCCATGCTCAGCGGGGGGCTGATGGCGGCCGGTCTGGATCCCCGGCTGGCCGACCTGGACGATGACACCCTGCGCCGCCATCTGCTGGACACCGCTCGCCGGCTGATGCGTCTGCGACCCCTTCCCCGCGCACGCACCGCGGCGGAGTTCTGATAGCCGATCGGCTATCGATTTACTAGCCGATCGGCTAGACGTTGGGGAGTCGGCTCGGTTACGCTCCTCCGCGTTGTGACCCGCCGGTAACCCACTGATCGGTGCCCATGTGAAGGCCTCGGGCACTGACCTTCCGCTCCCTGCCCGAACTGGAGGGCCCATGTCCGCGTTGAGCCGCCGTTCCCTGCTCGCCGGCGCCGCCGCCACCGCAGGGCTGGCCGCCGTCGGGCCGCCGCCCGTCCACGCCGCCGCGCGGCGCCGGGTGCCGGTGACGCGCGAGGAGCATCGCGTCGTGATCATCGGCTCCGGCTTCGGAGGGGGTGTGACGGCCCTCCGGTTCGCGCAGGCCGGGGTGCCGTGCCTGGTCCTGGAACGCGGCGTGTGGTGGCGCACCGGGCCGAACGCCGAGACGTTTCCGCACGCCATGTCCCCCGACCGGCGCATGTTCTGGCTGGGATCGACCCCGACGATCCTCGGTGTCCCGGTACGGCCCTTCCCGCCGTACACCGGGCTTCTCGAGCAGGTCCCCGGCAACGGAATGGACATGATCGTCGCAGCGGGCGTCGGCGGAGGATCACTGGTCTACCAGGGCATGACCCTCCAGCCCTCCGAGAGCGTGTTCAACGCCACGCTGCCCGAACAGCTCGACTACACCCGGATGGACCGCGTCCACTACCGGCGCGTCGCGCGCATGCTGCGCATCGAAACGGCGCCGGACGCCCTGGTGAACAGCGGCACCTACAAGGCGTCGCGGATCTTCGCCCGGAACGTCGAACGAGCGGGCCACCCCCTGTCGAAGATCCCGATGCCGATCGACTGGGACTTCGCACTGCGCGAGCTGAAGGGGGAGATGAAGCCGTCCTACACCAACGGCGACTGCGCCCTCGGCGTCAACAACGGCGGCAAGCACTCGGTCGACGTCACCTACATCGCCGCGGCGCTGGCCACCGGCCGGGTGACCGTCGCGACGCGGCACAACGTGACCGACGTCGCCATGACGGGGGACGGCCGCTGGCAGGTCTTCGTCGACCGCATCGGCACCGACGGGACCGTGCTCGAGAAGAAGATCATCACCACGAAGGGCCTGGTCATGGCGGCCGGTACCGCCAACACCACCAGGTTGCTGATGCGTGCGTCGGCCAAGGACCAGATCCCGGACATGCCCGACGGCCTGGGCACCGGCTGGGGCTCGAACGGCGACCGCATCTACGTCTGGACGAACTTCGCGGACGAGTTCGGCATGCCCCAGGGCGGGCCCGTCGTCTACGGCAGCAAGGAGTGGAGCGACCCCGCGTACGCCAACACGGTCATCCAGGCGTCCCTCCCGCCGCTGCCCGACATCAGGTCCACCATGATCGTCGGTTATGGCGTGAGCTCCGGCCGGGGCCGGTTCGTCTACGACTCCGCCAAGGACGACGCCGTGCTCCACTGGCCCCGCGACGCCGACGCCGCGCTGGCCGAACGCATCCACCAGCGGGTCGCGGACATCGCCGGCCCGGCGTCCCTGCTCATCGACACGACCGCGGCCTACCCCTCCACCTGGCACCCGCTGGGTGGAGCCTCGATGGGGACGGTGTGCGACCTCGCCGGCCGGGTCCGGGGACACCGCGGCCTCTACGTGCTGGACGGCGCGCTGATACCCGGCACCACCGCGGGCTGCAACCCCTCGATGACGATTGCCGCGGTGGCCGAACGCGCGACCGACGAGCTCATCGCCCGCGACGCGGGCGTGGTCTTCTGACCTGACGCCGCGGCGCGTACGACCGCGGGCAGCGGAGAAGCCGCACCGCGGAAGTCGCCGGCGGCGCTGCCGGTCATTGGCAGTGGAACGTCACCGGGTGCCGGTGGTCGGCGGAGCAGCCGAAGAAGCCGCCATGGCTGTAGCGGCCGATCTCCAGGCCGGTCGGTTCCTTGGCGGCCCAGTAGGCGTCGTCGGCGCCGCTGTCGAGGTCGGCGTCCTCGATGGGCCTCCAGCGGGGCGGGCCGCCGTCGTGGTCGGACTCGCCGCCCCATTCGGAGCTGTCGAGTTGCAGGATCAGGTGGGCGGGAGCGCCGCACTGCCCGCACGTCGGCGGGTCGCCCATGTCGGTGACTTCCCAGGACATGCCGCCGCCCAGTTTGCAGCCGGACGCGATCGACAGGCCGTACTGGTACGCGGGATAGTCCGTCCTCCAGTCTTCGAGTGCGTCCCGGAGCTCCCGGGGGAGCTCTTCGTGGTACGGGTACTCGGTGATCGGCTCAGGGTCGAGGACGCAAGGGGTCGGGACCAGCCACTCCGCTTCGACCATGTGAGGCGCCGGTGGGTCGGCGAGGACCGCGGTGACGTCGGCCGCGCGGCGCCATCGCACACTGATCGTTTCGTCCGGCCAATAGGCGTCGTGGTTGGGGCACCACAGGATCTGCAGAAGATCGCTTCCCTGCGGGAACGGGTAGGCGGTGACGTCGGCCGCGTACACCTGCGCGATCGGCACCATCGCGACCGGCGCCTGGGGGGACCCCCCACGGCCGTGCTGCTGGTCGCAAAAGGGCCAGGGCTCGTCGGCGGGCCACCGCAGCGGCCCCCCGATGCTGCTGTCGTCCGGGGTCGGGTTGCCTCGCCGAGGATGCAGGCGGACGGCGGTACGTGCGTAAGCGGCCAGCCCGGGAATGTCTTCGGTGATGTCCATGATCGGCGGACGAGTCGTGTGCGGCATGCGGACATCTTCGTACCCGGCCCCGACAGAACGGTCTGGTCCCTGAGCCTGGGTGCCGGAGTTGCGGGATACATCCTGGATGTTTAATATCCAGATTGTGCGGATGAGTGAAGGCGTCGAGTGGGCGCTCCACAGCTGCCTCAACCTGACCTGGCTGGAGCCGGGTGAGGCGGTGACGGCGGCGCGGCTGGCGAAGTTCTACGAGCTGCCCGCGGCCTACCTGAACAAGCAGCTGCAGGCGCTCGCCCGCGCCGGGATCCTCGCCTCCACGCCGGGGCCGCGGGGCGGCTTCCGGCTCGCACGAAGGGCGGAGGACATCACGATGATGGACGTGGTGACCGCGATCGAGGGATCGGACGGCGCGTTCCGCTGCGAGGAACTCGTCCGGCGGGGGCCGGGGGACCATGAGGGCGTCGACTACCGCCAGACCTGCGCCGTCTCCCAGAGCATGCGGCGGGCGGAACTCGCCTGGCGGAGGGAACTCGCCGGAGTGACCATCGCCGACCTCAAGAAGACCGTGGAGCGGCGGAACCCGGCCGTGCCCGGCAACACCCGCAACGGGTTCGCGAACCTGCGCACCTGATCTCCTGTTCTGCCCCACCCGGACCGTCGTCCATCCCAATTCTAGATATCCAACGTCCAGATCAAGGAGAGCATCATGCAAGCACGTATGAACATCGCGAAGACCGCCGCCGCCGGATACAAGGCGATGTTCGCCCTGGAGTCGTACGTCGCGGGCAGCGGCCTCCCGCAGACCACCCTGTACCTGGTCAAGCTGCGGGTCAGCCAGATCAACGGCTGCGCGTTCTGCGTGAACATGCACGCCCGTGACGCGAAGAAGGCCGGTGAGACCGACGAACGGCTCTGGTCGGTGGCGGCCTGGCGCGAGGCGCCCTTCTACACCGACGAGGAGCGGGCGGCGCTCGCGCTGGCCGAGGCGTCCACGCGGATCGCCGACAACCCGGCCGGGGTTCCGGACGACGTCTGGAACGAGGCCGCCGACCACTACGACGAGGAGTCCCTCGCCGGCCTGGTCATGGCGATCACCGCCATCAACGCCTGGAACCGCATCAGCGTCACCGTCCGCAACCCCGCCGCCTGATCCGGAACCGCCATGCCGCACTCCATCACCGGCCCCCGCCTATGATCGGGCGGCATGGTGCTACGGCTTGTTCAGGTGAACGTCAAGGCTCGCGATGACGCGGCGCTCGGCCGGTTCTGGGCGGAGGCGTTCGGCTGGGACGTCTCCAGCGAGGGACCCGGTGTGACCAACCTCGAACCAGAGGGCGTCGACTGGCCGGACCCCGCCGCCTTCTACATGGATCTCGTCTCCGTCCCGGATCCCGAAACGGTGAAGTACCGGGTGCACCTCGATCTGGCCACCACCTCGGCGGCCCATCAGGCGGAGTTGGTCGCGCGCCTGAAGGACCTCGGTGCGACGCCCGCGGATGTGGGCCAGGGCGACGTCCCGTGGACGGTTCTGGCCGACCCGGAGGGCAACGTGTTCTGCGTCCTGGAGCCGCGGGAGATGTACCGGGACACCGGGCCGATAGCCGCGGTGGTGGTCGACTGCGCCGATCCGCGTGCCATGGCCCGGTTCTGGGACCAGACGTTGAACTGGACCCTCCACGAAGTGACCGACGATCATGCGGTGCTGCGTTCCGCCGACGGTCCCGGGCCGTATCTGGAGTTCCTCCGCAAATCCGGCGCGAGGGCATGGTGGAACCGCGTCCATCTCGACCTGCTGCCGGATCCCATCGATGACAAGGAGGCGGAGGTGACCCGGCTGCGGGCTCTCGGCGCCGCCGACATCGACCTTGGCCAGGGCGACGTTCCGTGGACGGTTCTGGCCGACCCGGAGGGCAACGAGTTCTGCGTCCTCGGCCGCCACTGACCCTCTCGACCAAGGCTCCTTCGGTGGGCTATTCGTTTCGCCTCAGTTGGACGAGGAGGTCGGCGAAGGCCCGGGAGGTGAGGGTGAGGTGACCGGCGTCGGGCGCCTTGCTGTCCCTGATGGCGATGGCCTGGGGGAGTGAGGCCAGTTCCACGCAGTTGCCGTGGTCTTCTGACCGCGTGGACTTGCGCCACTTGATGATCATGAGAACGAGTCCAGTGTCTTGGCGATGAAGGCTCGGGATGCCTCGACGGTCAGTGAGGACATACCGATTTGGTCATACCGTATCGCCTGTTCCTGGATATTCGATCGGGCTTCCCGTCAACCCGGTCAGGCGCGTGACCATCTCGCTCTGCCGGGCGCTCTTCGCGGGGTTCAGCATCAGGTCGGTGCCGAACGCGATGTTCACACCGTGGTCGAGAGCCCACCGGAAGGTGCGCTCCACTCCCTTGCACACCTGGCGGTTCTTCTCGGCCGAGGCCGTTTAGAAAAACGTTTACAGGCCGCGGGAATCCTGCTGCTCGATGCGGCAGCCGTCGCCGATCGGACGGGTGATCGCCCAGAAACGGCGGAAATGGCATTTCGACATTTTCCAGCGGCCGTCCTCGACCACGTACTCGTCGTCGTACTCGCCGGTGCTGACCGTCTCGGTGCTGTCGAGCATGTTCACCTGGCGGAACTTCAGCGTCCAGCGGCCCGAGGCCCGGTCTTCGCCGTGGACGGTGATGTCCGGGTGCATTCCGTGATGCATGTCGAGGATCACGTGCTTCCCGTCGACCTGCCGCAGGGCGATCCGCTCGAACACCTCGGCGATGCCGTCCGCGTCGTCGAAGGTTCCGAGGCGGTCGAAGTCGATCGAGGCGCCGGACGCGATGAAGCAGGCCCGGAACTCCTTCGGGTCCTTGGTGTCGCAGGCCCGCAGGTAGCGATGCTTGAGGGCCTTGATCTCCTCGATGGCCTCCAACCGGGCGATGCGCGCGGCGAGGTCGGGGCTCGGTGGCTGCGGCATGGTGGCTCGACCCTCCGCCATGGGGGACGTCCCGTCCAGCGATGTCCCGGTGAACGGGAAGGCCGGCCACCGCACCGGGACCGGACGCCGATGATCGTTGCATCTGACTCCGGCGGAAGAGGTCGGCATGAGCCCTGGAGAAGGCCGCCACCACCTGGTGGACGCCGGTGACATCGCCCTTCACGTGGTCGAGCAGGGGCAGGGGCTCCCGGTGGTGATGTGCCATGGCTTCCCGGGCCTCTGGTACAGCTGGCGGCATCAGCTTCCGGCGCTGGCGGCGGCCGGGTACCGGGCCATCGCGGTCGACATGCGCGGGTACGGGCGGAGCGGCCGTCCCGCCTCGCCGGCGAGCTATGACCGGCGGCATACGGTGGCCGACATGGTCGGACTCCTGGACGGGCTGGGCATCGGCGATGCCGTCTTCGCCGGACACGACTTCGGGGCCGCCCTCGTCTGGGACCTGCCCCAGTGGGCTCCGGGACGGGTCAAAGCGCTGATGCAGCTCAGCGTCCCGCGCATGCCCGTTTCGGGGCGTCCGCCTACCGAGCTGTATGCGCGGATGGCCGAAGAGCACTTCGTCCACGTCCACTACTTCCAGGAGGAGGGGCCCGCCGATGAGGAACTGGGCTCCGACCCAGAGCGCTTCCTGGCGAACGTGTTCTGGGCGCTCAGCGGCGGATACCGGTACCTCGACATCTGGCGGCACTCAAGCGAAGGCAACGGATACCTCGACGTCTTGCCGGAAGCCCCACCCCTGCCATGGCCGTGGTTGTCGCGGGACGAGTTCGCCTACTACGTGGACGAGTTCCGCCGGACGGGCTTCACCGGCGGCCTCAACTGGTACCGCGCCTACGACCACGTCTGGAACGAGAAGCAGACGCGTCCGGACGAGCCCGTCACCGTCCCGACGATGTTCCTCGTGGGGGAGCGTGACCCCGTCCTGCAGATGATGGGTTCCGGTGCGTTGAACCAGATGGAGGAGCTGGTGCCGGGGCTCCGGCGAACCCACGTCATCGACGGAGCCGGACATTTCGTGCAGATGGAGGCCGCCGGCGAGGTCAGCGCCGCCATGATCGCTTTCCTTGCGGGCCTGGGGTAGGCCGGCGCCGAAAGGGTGGCGCGGCCCATGGCCGGCCGCGACCGGAGCCGCCGGGTCAGCAGGGGCCGTCGTTGAGTGACGTGATGATCGGATTGTTGAAGGGCTGGTCACCGCGGTGGTGCGGCTGGTTGTCGAACGTGAGGGTGAGGCAGACGGGGTTCTCGCCCTTGCGGTTCGTCAGTTCGTACTGGTCGTCGCCGACGGCACGAATCTTCACTTTGCCGTCGCCTTCGGCTTGCACGACCTCGTTGAGGTCGGATGTCGAGCCGAACGACGAGCGGAGATCGGCGATCGTGCCCTGGTCCAGGCGGGTCTCCAGGGTTTGTGCGACCACCCTCACTCGCGCGGTGGAGTAGTCGTTCGCGTTGTCGGCGGCCTTCACGATGCCCGCGATGCCCAGGAACATGATGGCGATCACGAAGAACGCGACGCGCTGCATACCGAGTGCGGTGTCGGACGGCTCGTTGGCCTCCGGATTCCGGTATCGCCAAGCGGTGGTCTTCCACCAGACCTTCTGCTGGTCCATGCATCCGAGGACGACCAAGCCGGCCGCGATGACCAGAGCGAGGATGAACAGAGCGGTCACGGCCGGCCCTCCCGTTGGTGGTTACACCGCAGGGACGCCGCGGAGCGCGATCCGGTTCCGTCAACGCGGCCTGTCCACCGGTAGCAGCCGGGGAGGAGGGCAGCCCTCGAAGGGAAGTCCGGATCTCGGCCTCGACCTCGTCGGCGGCTCCGATCGGCCGCAGGACGATGCCAGAACTGCTTCGATCGAGGAAGAGAAGCAGGGGGATCATGCCGCCGAGGTTTCCCGGCTCGCTGCAGGCTTTCCCGGATTGTCCCAGCATCGTCGCCCATGCCGAGCCTCTCGGGTACGGCGTCGAGTTCGCAACCGTCCCGGCTGCGCCGGGACGGTCCTGACCGAGTCCAGATTCCTCCCCGGCCTGAACTGAAGGCCGGAGCATCCTCCGGAGGATTAGGTGACGTGGGCTTACCTTCCCTCTCGCACGCCCAGGGCACCTGTTGAATTCAAGAAGCGGTCGACTTTGCGTCCTTATGTCGGTCCGGCTCCGGGGTCGGTCGCACAGAGGTGCGGTCTTTCCGTCAGCGGGCGGGGAGGATGTGGCCCTGGACGTCGCCGAAGCCGATGCGGGTGCCGGGCGGGCCCGGGGCGGTGGCGGAGATGGCCACCTCGTCGCCGTCCTCCAGGAATGTGCGGGGTTCGCCGTTGACCTCGACCGGTTCCTTGCCGCCCCAGGTGAGTTCGATGAAGGCGCCGCGCTGGTCTTTGGCCGGGCCGGAGACCGTCCCGGACGCGTACAGGTCACCGGTGCGGGACGAGGCGCCGTTCACCGTCATGTGCGCGAGCATCTGGGCCGGTGACCAGTACATCTCCCGGTAGGGCGGACGGGAGACGACCTGCCCGTTCCACGTGACCTCCAGGGAGAGGTCGAGGCCCCACGGGTTCTTCTCGCGCAGGTACGGGAGGGGTTCGGGGTCCTGCGGCGGGGTGGGGACCCGGGCGGCCTCCAAGGCGAGGAGGGGGACGACCCAGTGCGAGACGGATGTCGCGAAGCTCTTGCCCAGGAACGGGCCGAGCGGCACGTACTCCCATGCCTGGATGTCGCGTGCCGACCAGTCGTTGACGAGGACGACGCCGAAGACGTGTTCGGAGAAGTCGTCCGTGGTGACCGGGGTACCGAGCGGGGAGCCGGTGCCGACGACGAAGCCGACCTCGGCCTCGATGTCCAGGCGGCGCGATTCGCCGAAGTCGGGGGCGGTCTCGCCCTTGCGCTGGCCGGTGGGCCGGACGATGCCGGTCCCGGACGGCACGACCGTCCCCGCGCGGCCGTGGTAGCCGACGGGGAGGTGTTTCCAGTTCGGCATGAGCGGTTCGGCGCCGGGGCGGAAGAGGCGCCCGAGGTTGGACGCGTGGTGCTCGGACGCGTAGAAGTCGACGTAGTCGGCCACCTCGAACGGCATGTGCATGGTGACCGCGTCGACGGGGTGGGTGGCCGCGTCCGGCACGTCTTCGGAGACGAGGTCGAGGATCTGTTCGCGGACCTCGACCCAGCGCTCGTGCCCCTGCGCCATGAAGGGGTTGAGGGACGGCGCGGCGAAGACGTCGTCCAGGACGGTGAGGTCCACGACCGTGTCGGCCACGCGGACGCCTGCGCGGGGGGCCGTCCCAGGCGTGGAGAACACGCCGTAGGGGAGGTTGGCGAGCCCGAAGAGGGAGTCCTCGGGGATCGCGATGCGGGTCATCGGGAGGTCTCCTGGAGCGCGGACGCGAGCAGCCCGAGGTCCGCGAGTTCGGTGAGGGGGTCGGTGATGCTGCACGTCCCGAAGGACTGGAAGTACGCGCGGGCGGCGACCGTCCTGCGGTCGCCGAGCCGCGCCACGCGGGACGCGACGGACCGGGCGTCGCGGTCGGCGAGGATGGCGGCGAGGTCGCCCACCGGGCGGCCGTCGAGGGCGGCGTCGGTCGCGAGCAGCAGGTTGAGGAAGCCGTGCTGGTGGAAGCCGGTCTCCCGGTCGGTGTTGCGGACGGGGTGGTGGAGCCCCGCGGTCGCCTTGAACGGGACGCCGGCGTCCACCACGGCGAGGATCGCGGCGGCGAGTTCGTCGGGGCCCGGGTACAGGTTGGCCTTCACGCCTCCGGTGCGGAACTTCGCGCGGTGCCCGCGGGCGGCGATCGCGGAGATCATCGCGGGGCGGCGGGCGTCCCTCGGCACCTCGACGTAGAGGGGGACGTCGACGCGGCCGAGCACGCGGAAGAACTCGTCCGGCCCCATCCCGGTGGGGACGGCGACCTCCAGCCCGCGCAGGTCGAGGGGCAGGTCGGCGGCGGTCACGAGCGCCTTGGCCGCCTCGCACGGCCCGCCCGGCGCCGTGATCGACAGGTCGAACGGATCATTGTCGGTGAGCAGCCGGTCGAGTTCCCTCAGCGCGGTGGCCGGGAGGACGAGGGGGCCGACGAGCGCCGCGTACGGGGCCGACCGGTGGTGGCGGTGGGCCGGGACGGCTTCGGCGAGCGGCGCGAGGCCCGGCGGGAACACGGCCGCGTCGTCGCAGAGGCCGAGGGCGAACGCGGGGATCATGGCCGCCTCGCCCACGTCCAGGCGTAGGCCTCGTCTTCGCAGGCCAGGGCACCTTCGCCGAGTTCGAGTGGGTGGAACGTGTCGACCATGACGGCCAGCTCGTCGAAGAACTCGACGCCGATGCTGCGCTCGTACGCGCCGGGCTGCGGGCCGTGCGCGAGGCCGCCGGGGTGGACGGAGACGGAGCCCTGCGCGATGCCGGAGCCCTTGCGGGCCTCGTAGTCGCCGCCGCAGTAGAACATGATCTCGTCGGAGTCCACGTTGGAGTGGTAGTAGGGCACCGGGATCGACAGCGGGTGGTAGTCGACCTTGCGGGGGACGAAGTTGCACACGACGAAGTTGTGCCCCTCGAACACCTGGTGTGCGGGCGGCGGCTGGTGGACGCGGCCGGTGATGGGCTCGTAGTCGTGGACGCTGAACGTGAACGGGTACAGGCAGCCGTCCCAGCCGGCGACGTCGAACGGGTGCCGGGCGTAGGTCATGCGGGTCCCGGTGATGCCGCGTGAACCGCGGTGCTTGACCAGGACGTCGACGTCCGTGCCGTCGGACTGGAGGGGTTCGCCTGGGCCGTGCAGGTCGCGTTCGCAGTACGGGGAGTGCTCAAGGAACTGGCCGTAGCGCGACAGGTAGCGCTTCGGCGGCGCGATGTGCCCCACGGCCTCGATCGCGTAGGCGCGGAGGGGCTGGTCTCCGGTGGGCAGCCAGCGGTGGGTCGTGGACGTCGGGATGATGACGTAGTCGCCCTGCTTGGCCGACAGCGTCCCGAAGACGGTCTCGACCGTGGCGGTCCCGGACTCGATGTAGACGATCTCGTCGCCGGTCGCGTTGCGGTACAGCGGCGAGTCGGCGGCGGACACGACGTACGACAGGCGGACGTCGCTGTTGCCGAGGATGAGACGCCGCCCCGTGACCGCGTCGGTCTCGGCCCACGTCTCCTTGGGGAAGAGCTCGTGCAGCTTGAGGTGGCGGGGCTTGAGCGGATGATTCGGTGTCGTGGAGGCGTCCGGTATCTCCCATGCCTGCGAGTCGACGATCGCTGACGGGATCTCCCGGTGGTACAGGAGGGACGAATCGGACGAGAAGCCCTCCTCGCCCATCAGTTCCTCGAAGTAGAGCCGCTCGCCGCCGTCCCCATCGCTGTGGCGATGCTGGGTGTGGCGTTTCGGCGGGACGTGGCCGACCCGGCGGTAGTGGGCCATGCTCCTTCGCCTCCGATGATTAACGCATTAACTACTTTGTGCCGACACTACGACTCTTCTTCCGTCCAGGGAAGGGCCCAACCACTCGCCGGCCCCGGAGTCAGCTCCGTTCGCGGACGTCGAACCGGTCCCGGCCGGCGATGAGCTTGTCCAGCAGCATGATCAGCATCTGCCGCTCGGTCTCGGTGAGCACCCCGGCCCACTGCCGCTCCCGCTCGTTCTGCGCGGCGAAGATCTCCAGCATCGCCTCCCGGCCCCGCTCGGTCAGCGACAGGATCACCGAACGGCCGTCGCGCTCCCCCGGCGTGCGGACCATCATCCCGTCCGCGATCAGCGTCTTCGCCAGGTTGGACACCGCGGCCCGGCTCATCCCCGCCAGCGTGGCGGCCCGTCCCGGCTCCAGCGGTCCCGCGAGCCAGGTGACGAACAGCAGCCGGAACCCCGCCCACGAATGCCCGCGCGGCCGGTGCACCGTGGACTCCAGGTCGTAGGTGACGATCGCCGACGCCCGGTTGAGGGTCAGCAGCAGCCGGGTCGCGAGCGGATGCGGGAACCCGAACTCCTCCGAAAGCCGGCGACCCGCGAGATCGACGAACGACCAGAAGTCCAACCCCTCGCTCTCACCCTCCGTGGCCGTCACCGCGGACCTCCCGAATCTGGTTCATGGATTGACCATTTAACCCCGGCGGGGATTCGCGTGTCAGGGGGAGATCACCGGGCATCTCCCGGGGCGGGAAGCGGAACGTGCTCGGGAGGGACGATGGCGACCGTCGCCGACCAGTTCATCGAGGTGCTGCGGCAGGCCGGCGTGCGGCGCATCTACGGGGTCGTGGGCGACAGCCTCAACCCGGTCGTGGACGCCGTTCGCCGGACGGGCGGCATCGACTGGGTGCACGTCCGCAACGAGGAGGCCGGGGCGTTCGCCGCCGCGGCGGAGGCGCAGGCCACGGGGAGGCTCGCGGTGTGCGCGGGAAGCTGCGGCCCCGGCAACACGCACCTCGTCCAGGGCCTGTACGACGCGCACCGGTCGGGGGCGCCGGTGCTGGCGCTGGCGTCGCAGATCCCCAGCGTGCAGATCGGCAGCGGCTACTTCCAGGAGACGCATCCGGAGCGCCTCTTCACCGAATGCAGCCACTACTGCGAGGCGATCAGCACCCCGGAGCAGATGCCGCGCGTCCTGCGGACCGCGATCCAGCACGCGGTGGGGCTCGGCGGCGTCGCGGTGCTGACGCTCCCCGGCGACACGGCGAGCAAGGACGCGGCGGTCCCCACCGGCGAGCACGACTTCCTCGTCCGCAAGGGGATCGTCCACCCGCCGGCCGACCAGGTGGCGCAGCTCGCGGGGGCGCTGAACAGGGCGCGCAAGGTGATGCTGTTCTGCGGCGCCGGAGTCCAGGGCGCCCACGCTGAAGTGATGCAGCTCGCGCACAGACTGCTCTCGCCGATCGGTCACGCGCTGCGCGGCAAGGAGTGGATCCAGTACGACAACCCGTTCGACGTGGGCATGAGCGGTCTCCTCGGCTACGGCGCATGCTACGAGGCGACACAGGAGGCCGACCTCGTCCTCCTCCTGGGCACCGACTTCCCGTACGACCAGTTCCTGCCGGGCAAGAACACCATCCAGGTGGACGACGACCCATCGAAGCTGGGCCGCCGCACACCGCTCGACCTCGCCGTCCACGGTGACGTGGGGGAGACGCTCCGGCTCGTCCTCGACAAGGTCGAGCAGAAGCGCGACCAGTCGTACCTGGACGAGATGCTGAACCGCCACACACGCGCGCTGGAGAACGTCGTCTCCGCCTACACGCGCGACATCGAGAAGCACACCCCGATCCACCCCGAGTACGTCGCGAGCGTCCTGGACGACCTCGCCGCCGACGACGCGATCTTCACCGTGGACACCGGCATGTGCAACGTCTGGGTCGCCCGCTACATCACCCCCAACGGACGCCGCCGCGTGATGGGCTCGTTCTCCCACGGCTCCATGGCGAACGCGCTCCCGCACGCGATCGGCGCCCAGTACGGCGCACCCGGACGGCAGGTCGTCTCCGTCTCCGGCGACGGCGGCCTCGCGATGCTGCTCGGCGAACTCCTCACGGTCAGGCTCCACCGGCTCCCGGTGAAGATCGTCGTGTTCAACAACGCGTCCCTCGGCATGGTGCGCCTCGAAATGATGGTGGACGGCTTCCCCGCCTACGAGACCGACCACGAGGCCGTCGACTACGCCGCGATCGCCGAGGCCATGGGTATCGACTCGGCCCGCGTGGAACGTCCGTCCGACGTGCGCACCGTGATGGAACGCGCCCTCGCCGCCCCCGGCCCCTACCTCCTGGACGTCGTCACCGACCCGAACGCCCTGTCCCTCCCGCCGCGCATCACCGCGCAGCAGGTGAAGGGCTTCGCGCTGTCCGCCGGCAAGACCGTCCTGACCGGCGGCGTCGGCAAGATGCTCGACCTGGCCCGCAGCAACCTCCGCAACATCCCCCGCCCGTGACCGCCGTCACGCGGGGCCGCGCCGTACCCCGCGGTCCGGCGTTGCAGGTCATGTTCCGCGTCTCGGGGAGGTGTCCAGCCGGTACGTGCGGGTGATGGCGGTGAGGTCGCCGTCCTCGCGGGTGGAGGGGATGATGCCGTCCGGCCGGGGCGTCCCGTGCAGGCCGGGGAGGCCAGGGGTCTCGGCGATCGCGGTGACGCGGCCGCCGCCGGGCACCCGCACGGTGATGACCGCCCCGGTGCGGGGCAGGCCGCGGAAGCGGACCTCGCCGGGCCAGGTCCGCCGGCGGGTTCCGCGCACGGTGGCCTTCGCGCTCCCCGCGCGCGGGACGGCCGCCGTCGCCTCGGTGATCGGGCGCTCGAACCGCAGCGTCACCGAACGTGCCCCCTTTCCCGCGGCGACGTGGAGCTTGTAGGTGTCGCCCGCGTGTCCGAGGACGGTCACGTCCGGGGCGGCGGCGGTCACCAGTGGCGCCGGGCCGGTCCAGAGTGGGCCACGGGCGTAGCCCGGCGGGAGTTCCCCGGTGTCGCGGACGGGCACGAGCTTCCGCGTCCAGGACGGCGGGGCGCTGTCGCCGCTGACCCAGTGCGCGGCCTGGGTATCGGCATCACGCACGTAAGCCAGGTGGGTACGGCGCGGGTGGGTTCGGTCGAAGGTGTCGAAGGCGAGGCCGGCGACGATGAGCGCCGCGGACGTGGCGAGCGCCGCCGCCGGGACGACCAGGGTGGTGCGGAGCCTCGGAGCAGGGAGGACGAGCTCGACGATCGGGAGCAGCGTAAGGCCGAGCAGGGCGATCGCCAGCGCGGGCACCCCGGCCAGGGCCAGACCCATCCCGTCGAAGACCGCTTGGGCCCAGACGGGGAGCAGCAGCGCCGGGACGGCGACGCCCGCACCCAGCGCGATGCCCCGGCCGCGCGGGAGGAGGACGGCGCCGAGCCCGCCGAGTGCGGCTCCGAGCGCGGGCAGCGTGCACAGGAACGCCGCACCGGGCGCGACGACGGCGAGCAGAACGCCGAGGCCGGTCGGCCAGGCGAGCGCGCCGACCGCGAGCGCGGCCGGGCCGAGGCGGCGCCGCAGTGGCAGGTACCACAGCAGCAGCGCGAACCCGGTGATTGCGGCGACGGCGCAGCGGTACGGGACGGGACGGTGCACGAGCCCGCCCATCTGGTCGTAGGCGGGACGCACACCCGCCAGGACCAGCCACACCACCTCCGCCAGCACGATCGCCACGATCAGCGGCACGATCGCGGAGAACGCGGCGAGCGCCGTGCGCGGGAGGCTGAGCAGCCGCCGCGAGCGGGCGGCGGCGACCAGCCCGGCGAGCGCCAGGACCGACGCGCCGGCCAGGACGCCGGCCAGCGCGCCCGGGTACACGACCATGAGGCCGGGCAGCCTGAAGTAGGTCACGTCGTTGCCGGTGTCCAGCTTCGGGATGTCGGCCTTCCCGAATGTCCGGGCGAGGCCGAGCATGGTGGCGCCGTGGTGCTGGAGGCTCCCGCGATCGAGGTTGGCGATCGAGTCGGTGGCCGTGTGGTAGTGCGAGCCGTGCTGGATGTAGGCGAAGTTCATTCCCCGGTACCCCGCCTTGGACAGCGGGGTGAAGTCGGTGTTGTTCGGCAGTGCCCGGTAGATCTCGACCATCGAGGAGTCGCCGTGGGGACGTGGCGCCGCGTCCGCGAACGCCCGCACCAGGCCCGCGTTGTCGCGGGAGGTCTCGAACATCAGCGAAGGACCGCCGGTGCCGCGCGCCTCGAAGTTCAGCAGCACGCTGTGCCGGGGCGTCGGATGCCGCCGCACGTACGCCTCGGCGCCGAGGACGCCGTCCTCCTCGCCGTCGGTCAGCAGCACGACCACGTCGTTGCGCAGAGGGCCGGAGGCCCGCAAAGCCCGCGCGGTCTCCAAGGCCGCCGCGACGGCCGCGCCGTCATCGGACGCGCCCGGCCCCATCGCCGCGGAGTCGTAGTGCGCGGCCAGCAGCACCGTGCCGGTGGAGGCGGTGCCCGGCAGGGTCGCCACCACGTTGTCCACCCTCCCGAACGTCGCGAGGCCGGGCGCCGATCTGGCGCCCACCGCGCGCTGCACGCGCACGTCGAAACCCTCGGCGCGCAGCCGCTCGACTGCGTAGTCGCGGGTACGGGCGGCGGCCGGGCTGCCCAGCGGCCTCGGCTCGGTGGCGAACCGGACCAGGTGCTGCATCGCGCGGTCGGCGCTGAACTGCTCCGCCGGGGTGGACGCGGGCCGGGGAGGCGGCGGCCCGCCGGCCGTCATCGCCACCGTGATGACCGCACCGACGGCCAGCGCCAGGAGCGCACCGGCCAGAGCCCGGCGCGGAAGATCGATCAACTTATCCGTCACGGCGACGACGCTAGGAGCGTGCCGACCGCGTCCGGAATGCGGCGGACCGCCTTTCCGGCCTGTGGTGATCCACACCTCGCCTGGACCGGCAGCGAAACCCCCTCCCACGCCGAGGCACCCGATCCGATCCGTTCTCCGGGCGGAGGCGGATTGTTGTCAGGCGCGTGACAACCGCGTGACCGAATAGGTGAGTCAGCGTAGAAGAGGGGGGAATGCGGTTATCCGTACGGTTGAGATCCATCCCCTCGCACCTACGGCCGGAGGCGGCAGATGAGCGGACGATCGTCGGGTATCGGGCGCCGCACGGCGTTGGTCGCGCGGGCGGGCGGCATGTTCGTCCGGAGCGGGATGTCGCGTCCCGGACCGCCGCTGAAGGTCGCCCGCCAGCTCGGCGCGCTGCGCCGCTGGGGGACGCTCCTCGGCGGGACGGTCGTGTCCGCGGCGGCCCGCGACCCCGACGTCGTCGCGATCGTCGACGAGGAGGGGGAGCTGACCTACGGCGAGGTCGATGCCCGCACCGACCGGCTGGCCGCCGCCCTCGGGCGGCCCGGGACCGCACCCCGCGTCGCCGTGCTCTGCCGCAACCACCGGGGCATGATCGAGACTCTCGTCGCGGCCAGCAAACGCGGCTCCGACACCCTTCTGCTGAACACGGGCATGAGCACGGAGCAGCTCGTGACCGTCGTGCGCGAGCAGGACGTCGAGATCGTCATCGCCGACACCGAGTTCGCCGACTTCCTCGCGGCCGTGCCGAAGACCGTCCGCGTCATCAAGGCGGGCGGGACGGGCTCGGAGCTGGAGAACCTCATCGTCACCTCGCCCGCGGTGACGGTCGAGCCGCCGTCGAAGGCGGGCCGGACGATCGTCCTCAGCTCCGGCACGACCGGCCGGCCCAAGGGCGCCAACCGGCATTCACGGCCGGGCCTGTCGCCGATGGTGTCGGTCCTGTCCCGCATCCCGTACCGGGTGCACGAGCGGATGTTCATCGAGGCGCCGCTGTTCCACACCTGGGGATACGCGATGCTCCAGGCGGCGATCCCGCTGCGCGGCACGATCGTGCTGCGGTCCCGCTTCGACCCCGAGCAGACGCTCCGGACGATCGAGTCGACCAAGGCGACCGCGCTGGTCGCCGTGCCCGTGATGCTCCAGCGCATGCTGGACGTCCCGGAGTCCGTGCGGAGCAAGCACGACACGTCCTCGATGCGGATCGCGGCCGTCAGCGGCTCGGCGCTGCCCGCGACGCTCGCCACGGCGTTCATGGACGAGTTCGGCGACGTCCTCTACAACATGTACGGGTCGACGGAGGCGTCGTGGGTCACCATCGCCACGCCCGCCGACCTGCGCGCCCGTCCCGACACGGCGGGCACGCCGCCGCCGGGGACGAAGGTCGCGATCCTGGACGACGCCGGCGAACGCGTCCCGACCGGCACCACCGGACGGATCTTCGCCGCGAACGAGCTGCCGTTCGACGGCTACACCGGCGGCGGCACCAAGGAGATGCGGGACGGCCTGATGAGCCTCGGTGACGTCGGGCACCTCGACGAGGAGGGCCGGCTCTTCGTGGAGGGCCGCGACGACGACATGATCGTCTCGGGTGGCGAGAACGTGTTCCCGAGCGCGATCGAGGAGGTCCTGACCGCTCTTCCGCAGATACGGGAGGTCTCGGTGATCGGGGTACCGGACGAGAAGTTCGGGCAGCGGGCCGCCGCGTTCATCGCCCTGCGCGACGGCGAGTCGCTCGACGCCGACGCCGTCCGCGCCCATGTCCGCGACCATCTCGCGCGCTTCGCCGTCCCACGCGAGGTGCACTTCGTCGACGCGCTGCCGCGCAACGCCACCGGCAAGGTCGCCCGCCGCGAACTGCAGTCCCGCGTGGGCGACGAGTCGCGCTAGGCGCCGGCCGGCGGGCGGGCGGAGTCCACGACGAACCAGAGGCGGGTGCGGCGCGGGGACTGGTCGAGGCCCCACTCGTCGGCGAGCGCGTCGACGACGGTGAGGCCGCGCCCGTGGTCGAGGCGCCGTTCGTCGTGGCGGGGCTGCCGGGCGGGCCCGTCGTCGGCGATGTCGACGCGGATCCGCCGGCCGTCGGTGAAGACCGTCACGCTGACGAGCCCGGTGCCGTGCAGGACGGCGTTGGCGACGGCCTCGGCGGCCATCAGTTCTACGTCGTCCAGGAGCGTCTCGTCCGCGACGACCTTCGCGGCGCGCTCGCGGACGGTGCGGCGGGCCCGGCGGCCGCCGTCGCCGTCGCCGGTGAACTCGAACGGTTCACCGAGCCGTTCCATCCCCACGGTCACTCATTCACCACACAGTCGAGTCGGAAGCGCACCGCAATCATTCACCTCCGGTGAGTGATCGGGCAATGTCATGGACGTATTGATCTCGGCCTTCCGGGGGCGTCGTCAGCGCTAGACGCGGAGCCTACGGTACGAGTTACCGCAGCATCCGCGCATTGCGAAAATATGAAACAACGTCCACGTTCTTACTCACTCCAGCAATAACCGGGCGGTCGCGACGGGCCTGGACGCACGCCTCCGGGCACACTTCCGGGTTATTGCTCACCTAGACGTACAAAACGGGCACTTTCTCCGTCTCTCGACCTGGATCGCCGGACGCCTTCCCCGTGTCACGATCCGAATCATCAGCGTTTTCGCCGGGCGGCGGAGATGGGGTGCCGCCGGCCGGTGACACCCCGGGCTCCGGCCGGAGCCCCACCCCCGGAGGTGCGCCCATGCAAGCGGTCGTCCTCGCCTGCGCCGCGCAGGCCGTCTACATCGCCGCGTACGTCCTGTTCAAGACCGCCACCGGGCGGATGCGCCCGATCGGCGGCCGGCATCCGCTGCACGCCGCCGGACGGCTGGTGCGCGGCCCCCTCTGGTGGACCGGCGTCGTGGTGATGCTGGCGGGCTTCGCGCTCTCGGCCACCGCGCTCGTCACGCTCCCGGTCATCGCCACCCTCCCCGCCTTCGGGCTCAGCCTCGTCCTCCTGCTGGTCGTGGGGATGAGCGGGTTCGGCGAGCGGCCCACCTCGCGCGAGTGGCTCGCCGCGCTCATCACCGTGGCCGCGATGGTCGCCGCCGCGCTGTCGGTCATGCCGGGCCCCGGGGAGTCGCTCCCCGAAGCGCTGCACCGGACGGGCGGCGCCGAGGCGGCCGCCGCGCTCCCGCTGTGGAAGGCCGCCCTCGTCTGCGTGCCCTCGCTGGCCCTGCCGCTCTGGATGCTCTGCGTGCGCGACCGCCAGACCAGCGGCCGGCACGCGAGGCCCCTGACCGGCATCGCCTACGGGCTCGGCGCCGGTGTCCTGCTCGGCGCCACCGAGGTCTTCGGCATGGGCATGGCGACGATGCTCGCCGGGGACCACCGGGCGGACGTGCCGACCTCGCCGCACCCGTACCTGTTCCTGCTCGCCGGCGTCCTCGGGCTCGGGCTGCTGTCGATCGGGCTGCAGCGCTGCCGCCTCACCATCATCGTCACGGTCGTCACGGTGACCGCGAAGACGCATCTGCTGCTGTCGGCGACGCTGCTGTACGGGGAGCCGTGGCCGCGCGATTCGGGGCTGTTCCTGCTGAGGGGCGCGGGGGTCGGGCTGGCCGTCCTCGCGCTGATGGCGTTCCCCCGCCACGAGCGCCGCCCCCGGGCCGTCCGGGACGCCGCGGCGCCGCGGCACCCGGCCGCGCCGCGCGCCCTGCCCCCGGCGCCGTCACGGCTGGTCTGATCCTGGTCAAGGTCCTGGAGAGCGGCCTCCTGCCCGCACAGAACACCTTGGGCATAGGCCGCGTCTAGCGTTGGCGGGCCGAGGTGAGGGCCGGTGCGGCCGGGGGAGGCTGCGGGGGGCGGCGGAGGTGCGCGGCGCGGAGGGCCACCTCGATCCCGAACCGCAGCTCCGGGTCGTCCAGATCGTCGCCGAAGGTCTGCTCGATCTTGCGCATCCGGTACCGGACGGTCTGCGGGTGGATGTGCAGCAGCTCGGCGATCTCGGCGGCGGTGCCGCGGGTCACGAGCCAGGTCCGGAGCGTCTCGGTCAGCCGGTCCTGCTGGCCTGGCGTCATACCGTCCAGGACGCCGAGGCGCCGCCGGGTCAGCTGCTCGACCAGCGCCGGGTCCGACAGCAGCCACAGCGGGACGAGGTGGTCCTCGCACAACGTCACCGGGCCGTCGCCCAGGGCGCCGTCGAGCGCCAGGCCGAGCGCCCGGCGGGCCCAGCGCAGCGAGTCCGCCGCCTGGCCGGGCGGCATGGGGAGGCCGACCGCGACGCGGCGGCCGGGGATCGCCTCGTCCAGCATCGTGCGGCGGCCGTCCGTGAACGGGCCGGGCAGCAGAAGGAGCGGTTCGGCGCATTCCAGGTCGGCGAGGACGTCCTCGTCCAGGGCGGTCCACACGCAGCGGGCCTCCGGCTCGACGGCGACCAGCGTGACCTCGTCCGGGACGGGCCACCCGGACGCCCCGGCCAGTTCGGCGACCACGGCGTCCCCGGGCTCCGGGCCGTCCAGGAGGAGGTGGAGCAACCGCCGGCGCCGCTCGTCCAGCGCCGGGATCGGACGCTCCCTGGCCCGCCGGTAGCCGTCGAGGGAGTGCGCCGCGAGATCGTCCAGGTAGACGAACAGGGCCTCGGCCAGCCGCGACATGACGGACGAGGAGATGTCGTAGCGCGGCGCGACCTTCATGACACGCCGCCACGCGACCTGGCCGCCGATCCGGTAGGCGGCCTGCAGGCAGTCCATGCTGCGGCCCTCGTGCGCCTCGTACTGGCCGAGCATCCGGGCCGTCCCGGCGGAGTCCTCGCTGACCGCGGACATGCCGGGGAGCGCGGCGACGCGGTCGACGAACGCGGCCAGGTTGTGCTCCACGCTCAGCCGCAGCACATGGCCGTAGGGCCCGTCGAGCGGCCGGGCGTACTCGGGAATGGCGCGGCGGATCTCGGCGACGATCTCTTCGGCGAGGGTCGGCAGCTCCGGCCGCATCAGCCGGGCGAGCCGCGGCGGGAGCCGGCCGTCGCGATCGAAGGGATCACCGGATTCGAGGGCTGCTCTGGTCATCGACACTGACACACCTCCGTATGGCCCGGTGTGATGCGGGGCACGCCGACGGTACGCAGGACCAGTGCGCCACTTCTCTAGAGCTGAAGAACAAATCCTTGAGGCCAGTGCTCACCCGCTTATAGGAACCGCGGCCGTACCCGGACGACGCCGCCTATTCGAGTACTCGGAACATGAATAATCTTCTTATCCAGCCCATCTCACAACCATGGCGCCGGGCCGGAGGTGGTCACGCGGCAGGGTGGCGGCTGCCGGTTCCCGACAAAATTAAATGTGCGGCCTAATGAAAGTTATCATTTGATGATAATGATTGATTCGGGTCGGTGGCCGGCCGTGGCAATGCCTTAGTCAACTGAGTGAATCGCGCCCTCTTCTTCGTCGCGGACTCGATTTATTCGGAGCCGGACGTTCATTACGTTCCATGACTCTGGACCGCGACGACCGAGGGGGTGGAGTGCGTTGGCCGCCTCCTCCTCGGTAGCGGTGGACAGGCCCGAGCCCGAGACGGACGCCCCGGCACGCTGCCGATGCTGCCGTTCGCGATCCTCGCCATCGTCCTGCTCTACGAGGGGATCGCCGTTGGCTTCCCGGCTGGACGTGACCTGTGAACCCCGATGACCCGTCCCCGTGACCCGTGACCCGTGACCGGTGAGTCCGCATCAGCTCAGCTTCAGGAGAGGTGACCGACGATGAGAATCCGGGCCCGCTGGGCGCTGGGGGCGGTGACGGCGATCGGGCTCGGCACGGTCGTGTCCGGGTCGCTGCCCGGCGGTACCGCGACGGCGCAGGAGGCCGACGCCGCGCTGAGCTACACGTGCCGGTTCCCGTCCGGGGCGTCCCACGAGGTCGGTGTCCGGGTGCGGGGGACGTTCCCCGAGTCGGGGACGGCCGGCGAACCGGTCCGCCCCGGGCGGATCACGGCGACGATGACGATCCCGAAGGCGGCGCTCCCCGAGGTGACGGCGCTCGGCGGCGTCTCCGTCGCGGGCACCGCGCGGCTGGCGGCGACCGCGACCCAGAACGGCACGTCGGCGCCGGTGGCGTGGGACGGGCTGACCACGCCGTCCACGCCGCTGCCGGAGGACGCCGACCTGGAACTGGCCGCGTCCGGCGACGTCCCGCCGGTGACGCCCGCCGGAACCGGTGACCTGACGTTCGCGGCCGGGGATCTGGCGCTGACGCTCGACCCGCGCGACGAGAAGGGCGGCACCCCCGAGGACGCGAAGCCGCTGGCGGCCACCTGCTCGCCGTCCGGGGAACAGGACGCCACGCTCGCCACCGTCCCGGTGCTGGCGGGGGAGGCCCCGGCGCCGAGGACGGCCACCGCGCCCAAGGCCGGGCCGCCGCCCGCCGCCGAGGCCCCCGGCGGGACGCCCACGGAGTGCGGAACGTACGCCGGGCCCACCGACGACTGGATGCCGGGCTGCGTCTACCTGTCCGGGTTCGCGAACGTCGCGAAGCTCAAGGGCGCGACGATGCTGAACGACCCGGAGCTCGCCGAACCGGCGCTCACCAACATGATTTACATGATCACGAAGCCGGGCGCCTCGGTACGGCAGCGGTTCGTCGCGCCGCTGCGGTCGACGTCCACCTTCCTGACGTTCGGCCTCATGCCCACGACCGCGACGATGGAGATGACGCAGCGGCCGCTGAAACCCGGTGACCCCGACGACCCCCGGGACTACGGGACGTTCGAGGCGGTCAGCGACCTGCAGACCGGGATCCAGTCGGTCAGCGCGCACATGCGGATGTCGATCCGGATCCGCGACGTGAAGGTCAACGGCACCCCGCTGGACGTGGGCGCGAACTGCCGGACCGCCACCGACGCCGACCTCACGCTCAAAGGGCGAATGCCCAACATCCTGCAGGGCGGGGTGGTCGAAGGGGCCTTCACCATCCCGGCGTTCCGCGGATGCGGCACCGGCGAGGACCTCGACCCGCTGCTCAACGGCTCGGTCGCCGGCCCCGGGAACCTGCTGCGCGTGACGCTCGGGTCGACCTGCATCCCGTTCGCCGACATCAGCTGCCCGCCCGTACTTCCGCAGCCGTCCCGCAATCCGGGCTGAGCGCTCCGCCGAGCCGAGCCGCCCGCCGAAGAGAGGAGCAATGCCGTGACCACACGCCCGAAGGACGACTGGCGCCGCTGGATCGCCGAGAACCTGCTGCTCGGCAATCCGCCGGAGGCGATCCGCCCGGTACTGGCCAAGAACGGGTTCACCGAGGAGGAGGCGGCCCGCGAGGTGTCCGGGGCGCTCGCCAGCCCTTACGTGCAGGGCGCTTCCCGGATCGCGAACCGGCTCCGCAAGCGCGAGTGGACCCTCACCGTCTACGGCCGGCTCGCCCGGATGCGCGCCGGCGGCGGCGAGATCGAACGCCGGGAACGGCTCTCGCGGGACGAGTTCTTCGAGGAGTACTACTTCCAGAACCGCCCGGTCATCATCACCGGGATGCTCAAGTCGTGGCCGGCCTGCACGAAATGGGACCTCGGCTACCTCCGCGACACCTGCGGCGACCAGGAGGTCGAGGTGCAGTTCGGGCGCGAGTCCGACGAGAACTACGAGATCAACGGGCCGCAGCACAAGAAGCTCATGCCGTTCCGCGAGTACGTCGACATGGTGGAGACCGCCGGGACGACGAACGACTTCTACATGACGGCCAACAACACGTCCCGCAACCAGGAGGCCCTGGACGTCCTGTGGGACGACATCGACCCGCTCGGCGAGTATCTCGACGGTGACGCGCGGGGCAGGAGCTTCTTCTGGCTCGGCCCTGCCGGGACGAAGACGCCGTTCCACCACGACCTCACCAACAACTTCATGGCGCAGGTCATGGGCCGCAAGAAGATCAAAATGGTGCCGCTGCACGACACCGCGTTCATCTACAACACCGTCCACTGCTATTCGGAGGTGGACGCGAGCGCGGTCGACTACGAGCGGTTCCCCTCGATGCGGAAGGCGCAGGTGCTGGAGTGCACGCTCGCGCCCGGCGAGCTGCTGTTCATCCCGATCGGCTGGTGGCACTACGTCGAGGGCCTGGACGCCACGATCACGATGAGCTTCACCAACTTCCGGCGCTACAACGACTTCGCCTCGGACTACACGACGTACAAGCACCTCTGAGCGTCCGGACGTCGACCGCGAACGATCGCTGGATGACAAATTCTGAGCCGGTGAACCGGCGCTCGATCCACCGCTGAGCAATTGTTGTCATCCGGCGAGCGCCGGTCGCCCGAGCGCCTTGAAAAGATGTCATTTTCTGCGTGTTTCCGGATTTTGAAAATGACCATGGATTCGTGTTGAGCCGGTGAGTGTAACTGCTTCCGATTTTGTCAGTGGACCGTAAAGACACCCACCGTACCGGTCGGTAGTTTTCGGTTCGCAGTTTCGCCACTCGGTCCCTCCCGACGAAAGGCAGAAAATGGAAGAGAAGCACAGCAGGCGCGGCCGGCGCTCGGCCAGGGGCCTCGCGGTCGCGGCCATCGGCGGACTCGGCCTGTCGACGCTCGGCGTCATCGCCGCCACCCCCGCCGCGGCGGTGCCGGTCCACCAGACGATCAACTACCACTGCGTCTTCCCGCTGATCGGCAACCAGCCGCTCACGGTCGACGTCCGGTCGGACATCCCGGCGGAGATCCCCGTCGGGGAGATGACCCCGGCGTTCCAGATCGAGGCGACCGCGCACATCACCGGGACCATCACCAACGGTCTCCGCGCGGTGAAGGCCACCTCCATCGAGGGGACGGCGACGGCCGACGCGACGCTGTCGGTGCCCGAGATGTCCAACCTCCCGGTGGCCGTCGACGCGGTCATCGCGCAGACGGACATCCCGCAGGAGGCGGGCGCGGAGTGGGACCTGATCGCCACGGGCAGTGCCCCGCAGCTGGTCTTCACCCAGACCGGCCACGGCGAGATCTTCGTCGGGGACATGGTCCAGCGCATCAACCCGAAGAAGGCCGACGGCACCCCGGTGTGGGAGGGCGGCCAGAACGTCCAGTGCACCAAGGACCCGGGCCAGGACGACCCGTTCGCCACCTTCGAGATCACGGATGGGACGCCCACCCCGACCCCGACCCCCACCCCCACGCCGACCCCCACCCCGACGCCTACCCCCACCCCCACGCCTACCCCGACTCCCACTCCCACCCCGACTCCCACCCCCACCCCGACTCCGACGCCTACCCCCACCCCGACCCCCACCCCCACGCCGACTCCCACGCCCACCCCCACGCCCACCCCGACTCCCCCCGGCGGTGAGCACTACGAGTTCACCCTCGCCGGTGAGACCTTCGTGAAGGCGGCGAACGGCAAGGCGCCGCTGACGGGCTCCGTCGGCGCGGACCTCAACCTCAACACCGGCGAGGTCGCCGCGGACCTGCAGCTCGCCCCGACCAAGGGCAACTTCCAGGTCCTCGGGTTCCTGCCGGTGACCGCCGACATCGGGCTCGTCACCCAGGGCCCGACGACCGGCCTCTACAAGGACGGCCAGCTGACCACCAACAGCACGGTCATCACCAAGCTGTCGTCGTTCAGCGTGTTCGGCGCGATCCCGATCGGCGGCGGCGAGGAGTGCCAGACGGCCGAGCCGTCCAACATCCAGCTGCAGTCGGCCGCGGGTGAGTTCTTCGACCCGAACGCCGGCGGCGACATGAGCGGCACGTACTCGCTGTCCGACATCGAGAACTGCGGGCCGCTCACCGGCATCCTCAACCTCTTCACCGCCGGTGACGGCAACACCATCGACCTGACCCTCACGCCCAAGGCGTGACGGCGGCGATGAGCTGACGGTCAAAGAAACGCGGCCCCCGCCGTACCGCACATGCGGCGGGGGTCCGTCTCGCCCCTGGCAGCCCCGAGAGGTCGACACGTGAGAACGAAGAAGAGAACGGGCAGGGCCGGCGCGGCCCTCGCCGCGGGCGCCGCCATGCTGGCGTCGAGCCTCGCCGGCGTGGCGGGCGCGGGCCCGGCCGCCGCGGAGCCGGCAACCCTGGGGCTGGACTACCACTGCACGTTCCCGCTGCTCGGGCCGCAGCCGGTCCATGTGGAGCTGAGCGCGGACGTTCCCGGCGAGGTCGTCGTCGGCGAGTCGATGCCCGGGATCGTCGTCGACTCGGTGTCGACGGTGAACGCCGAGTCCGCTCGCGGCCTCACGGCGCTGTACGCGGTGACGCTGGAGGGGAACGCGCTCGCCGACGCGACCCTGACCGTGCCCGAGATGCCGGACGGCCTGCCCGTCGCGGTCGACTCCGTCCTGGAGAAGACGCCGATCCCCGCGTCCGGCGCGTTCGCGGTGAAGGGCAGGGGCCAGGCGCCCGGCCTGGTCTTCACCCAGGTGGGTCCCGCCGAGATCACCGTCGGGAACCTCGTGCTCACCCTGACCCCGAGGACGTCCGACGGCGGCGCGTCCGGACTCGGCACCTTCGAGTCCGAGTGCACCCAGGACCCCGGGCAGGACAACGTCCTCGCCGCCTGGGACATCGTGCCGGCCGGCGGGCCGGAGCCCACCGGGTACGCGTTCGCGCTGAAGGGCGCGTCCACGATCAAGGCTTCCGGCGGAGCCGTCCCGCTGACCGGGGCCCTGGACGCCGAACTCAGCGGAAACTCGATCACCGCCGACCTCACGCTCGACCCCTCCACCACCCAGATGCAGGTCTTCGGCTTCCTGCCCGTGACGGCCGACGTCGCGTTCGCCCCCGAAGGCGGGACGACCGGAACCTACGAGGACGGCGTGCTCACCACCACGTCCAAGGTGACCACCAGGCTGCCGGCGTTCAACGTGTTCGGCGTCATCCCGATCGGCGGCGGCGACGAATGCCGGACGTCCGAGCCGTCCGGCATCACGCTGACCTCCGCGCCCGGCTTCGACCCGGACACGGGCGGCACGCTCAGCGGCACCTATGACCTCTCGGCCCTCACCGGCTGCGGCGCGCTCACCGGCCTCCTCGGCGACTCCATCACGGGCCCGGACAACGAGATCAACGTGACGCTCACCAAGAAGGAGCAAGTGCGGTGACCCTCCACCTCCGCCGAGCCGTCAGTCGTCACCTCGCGGCGTGCCGCCCTCACCGGAGGCGGCATGAGGGCGACACGCCGCGACTCAACGGCGGGTTCCTCCTGTGCGTCGTCGCGGTCCTGCTGTCGCTGACCGCCGCACCCGCCTCCGCCGCGACGCCCGCCGGGGCGCCGGTCAGTGATCCCGGTCCCGCCGGGGACGCGTTCTACACTCCGCCGTCGCCGCTGCCCGCCGGGGCGCCCGGCGACGTCATCCGGGCGCGTCCGGCGAAGGCGGGGCCGCCCACCGCGCGGTCGCTCGCGAACGCGTGGCAGGTCATGTACCTGTCGACGAACGCGCTCGGCGAGCCCGTCGCGGTGACCGGGATCGTCCTCGTGCCGAAGAAGGCGGACGCGGCGCAGGCGCCGATCGTCGGCTTCGGGCCCGGGACCAGCGGGCCCGCGTTCCGCTGCGCGCCGTCCAGGTTCATCGACCAGGGCGCGTTCTACGAGCAGGCCGCGCTGAACGAGATGCTCGCGAAGGGCTACGCGGTCGCCGTCACCGACTACGAGGGCTACCACGAGAACCCCGCGACGACGTACGTGGTCGACTCGATGGGGTACGCGGTCATCGACGCCGTCCGCGCGGCGCAGCGGCTCCCCGACGCGGGCCTTTCGCAGGACGCGCGGGTCGCGTTCCGCGGCTACTCGCAGGGCGGCGCCGCCGCGATGTGGGCGGGCCAGAAGCAGCCCGGGTACGCGCCGGAGCTGAAGCTCGCCGGGGTCGTCGGCGGCGGGGTGCCGGCCGACCTCGCGTCCGTGGGCCTCCCGCTGGAGGGCCAGGATCCCTTCGGGTTCCTCCTCAACTCGATGATCGGCATGGACAACGCCTACCCCGAGCTGAACCTGGAGTCCCATCTCAACGACGCCGGCCGCGCCATGGTGAGCGACCTCGAGGGGAACGGCTGCACGCTGGAACTCCTGCTCGACCACCAGGGCAAGACGATCCCGGACTACTTCACCACCAGCCCGTTCGCGACGGAGGCGTGGCTGAACCGGGTCGCCCAGAACCAGCTCGGCACCGGCCCCGTCGCGGTCCCGGTGCTGCAGTACCACTCGACCGCCGACGAGATCGTCGCGTTCGGGCAGGCCGAGGATCTGCGCGAGAGCTACTGCGCGCTCGGTGTCCCCGTCACCTGGAAGACCTGGGACGGGATCGGCCACATCACGCTCGTCTACCGCGGCAACGAGGACGCGATGGCCTTCCTCTCGGACCGGTTCGCCGGGAAGCCCGCCGCCTCGAACTGCTGACCACCCCGTCGAAAAGGAGAAAAGAATGGTTCGGCGATTCATTGCCGGAGTGGCCCTCGCCTCGGTGGCCGCGTGCTCCGTGGCCGGATGCGGTTCGGAGGAGAAGAAGGAAAGCCCGGAGGTCGCGTGGGCGGGGAAGGCGTGCGGTGTCCTGACGAAGGGCGCCCCGCTGCAGGCGCCGAAGCTGGACAACGCCAGCGTGCTGAAGTCCAAGGCGTCCCTCCTCAAGCTCCTCGAAGGCATCTCGGATCGGATGCGGAAGCTCGAAATGGGGCTGACGGGGCTCGGCGCGCCGCCCGTCGACAATGGCGAGGCGGTGTTCAAGACCGCCATGAGCAATCTGATGAGCACGCATTCGACGGTCACCACCGCGTCCAGGAACCTGGAACGGGCGAAGGTGACCGACAAGAAGACGCTGCAGCGGGCGGTCGGCCAGATCGGGCAGGCGTTCGGGAAGTACAACACCTATCAGGGGCCCGAGCAGGACTTCCGCAAGAGCCCGGAGTTGAACGCGGCGTTCGACAAGGCCCCGGCATGCAAGTAGCGGGGGAGCCGGGCCCGCGGTCAGGACGAGGGCGCGCCGGAACGCCCGATGCAGGCCATGAGGGCCTTCTGCGTGCGCTCGTCCTGCGGGTCCGGCTTCCACGTGCGGACATCGTCGGGGACCTCGACGCCCTGCTTGCGCATGCAGGCGACGAAAGCGTTCACGACCTTGGACGGAACGGCCGAGGGCGTTCCGGGCGCCTCGCCGGGGCCCTCGCCGGTGGGCGGGGCGACGGGCGTGCTGCTCGCCGGCAGCGGAGCCGCCGTCGGCTCGGCGCCGCCGTCGCCGCCGCAGGCGGTGAGCGCCAACGCCGGGACGAGCAGCACGGCCGCCAGATGACGTCGGTTCATTGGGGGGCCTCCAGTGGTCGCGGGGGCCTCGACGATATCCAATGACCGCCCGCCGCGTCCCCCCTCTCGGGCTTTCCAGCGCGCACAATAATTGCGCGCGCCGGCCGAGAACATGTCATCGGCGGATAGAAAACGGCGCACCGTGCAATTAGCGGTGTCCCGCTTCTTGCGGCCAGAATTTACCGACCAGTAGCTTCGTGAATGGGAAGGGAGGTCAATCATGGTGGGTTCCGTTATCGGATATCCGCTTGGCGCGCTGCGCGAAACCGGCCGGATGTTCGCGCTCGGCGCCACCGTGCTCGGCATGATGTTCCGGCGGCCGGTCCAGTTCCGCGAGTTCGTCCAGCAGTTCTGGTTCATCGCCAGCGTGACGATCCTGCCGACCGCGCTCGTGTCGATCCCGTTCGGCGCGGTGACCTCGCTGCAGGTCGGCTCCCTCACCCAGCAGTTCGGCGCGCAGTCGTTCACCGGCGCCGCCAGCGTCCTGGTGGTGATCCAGCAGGCCAGCCCGATGATCGTGGCGCTGCTGGTGTCCGGGGTGGCGGGCTCCACGATCTGCGCCGACATCGGCGCCCGGACGATCCGCGAGGAACTGGACGCGATGGAGGTCCTCGGCGTCTCGCCGATCCAGCGGCTCGTCGTCCCCCGCGTCCTCGCCTGCGTCGCCGTCGCGGTCCTGCTGAACGGCCTGGTGTCGGTCGTCGGGGTCGCGGGCGGCTACTTCTTCAACGTCCTGCTGCAGGGCGGCACGCCCGGCGCGTACGTGGCGAGCTTCTCCGCCCTCGCCCAGCTCCCCGACATCTACGTCGGTGAGGCGAAGGCGCTGCTGTTCGGGTTCGTCGCCGGCGTCGTCGCCGCCCACCGGGGCCTGAACCCCAAGGGCGGGCCGAAGGGCGTCGGGGACGTGGTGAACCAGTCGGTCGTCATCACGTTCCTGCTGCTGTTCCTGCTCAACCTCGTGATCACCGGGATCTACCTCCAGGTCGTCCCGCCGAAGGGAGGCTGAGCGATGGCCGTGTTGCGTGCCGGGCCGAACCGCTGGTTCGCGTGGCTGGACCAGCCCGGCGACCAGGGCACCTTCTACGTCAAGGCGCTGCTGTGGACGCCGCGCGCCGCCCGCCGCTACCGCAAGGAGGTGCAGCGGCTGCTGGCCGAGGTCGCGTTCGGCAGCGGCGGCCTCGGCGTGATCGGCGGGACGATCGGGGTGATGGTCGCGATGACCCTCGCCACCGGCGTCGTCGTCGGCATGCAGGGCTACTCGGCGCTCCAGCAGATCGGGACGTCGGCGTTCACCGGGTTCGCGTCCGCCTACATCAACACCCGCGAGATCGCGCCGGTCGTGTCGGGGCTCGCGCTGTCGGCGACGGTCGGGGCCGGGTTCACCGCGCAACTCGGCGCGATGCGCATCAGCGACGAGGTGGACGCCCTGGAGGTGATGGGCATCCCGTCGCTGCCGTACCTGGTGACGACGCGGATCATCGCGGGCGCGGTCGCCATCGTCCCGCTGTACGCGATCGGGCTGCTGTGCGCGTACCTGGCGTCCCGGACGGTCACGGTCGTGGTCAACGGGCAGTCCGCCGGCACCTACGACCACTACTTCGCGCTGTTCCTGTCGCCCGTGGACGTCGTCCTGTCGTTCTTCAAGGTGCTGGTGTTCAGCGTGCTGGTGATCCTGTCGCACTGCTACTACGGCTACCGCGCGGCCGGCGGGCCGGCCGGGGTGGGCCAGGCCGTCGGCCGCGCGGTCCGCACGTCGATCGTGCTGATCAGCGTCAGCGACTTCTTCTTCAGCCTCGCCGTGTGGGGCACGAACACGACGGTGAAGGTGGCGGGATGAGCGCCCGGGACGGGATGCTGCGCAGGCGGCTCGCCGGGGTGGCGTTCCTGCTCGTCCCGGCGCTGCTGGTGTGGCTGTCGGTCGCCGTCTACAACAAGAGGTTCACCGAGGTCACCCGGGTGACGCTGGAGGCGGCGAGCGCGGGCGGCGAAATGCATCCGCACGCCGACGTGAAGCTGCGCGGTGTGGTGGTCGGCGAGGTCCGCGAGATCTCGTCCGACGGCGGTGTCGCGACGCTGGAGCTGGCGATCCAGCCGGACAAGGTGCGGCTCCTCCCGCGGAACGTGTCGGCGCAGCTCCTCCCGACGACGCTGTTCGGGCAGCGGTTCGTCGCGCTGATCCCGCCCGAGCGCCCGGCGGAGGCGCGGCTCACCGCCGGGAGCGTGATCAGCCAGGACCGGTCGGCCAACGCGATCGAACTCCAGCAGGTGATGGACAACCTGTATCCGCTGCTCACCGCCGTCCAGCCTGCCGAGCTTGCGGCCACCCTCACCGCCATGTCGCAGGCGCTGGACGGGCGCGGCACCGAACTCGGGCAGACGATGGTGGAGCTGGACGCCTACCTCAAGAAGATCAACCCGCACATGCCGGCGCTCAACCGCGACATCAAGCGGTTCGTGGAGGTCACCCGGCACTACGACGAGGCCGCGCCCGACATCATCCAGGCGCTGAACGACTTCGGCTACACCAGCCGGTCGATCGCCGCCCAGAAGAACGACCTCGCGATGCTGTACGCGTCGGTCACGGGCGCCTCGCAGAACCTGTCCGACTTCCTCCACGAGAACTCCGGCAACTTCATCCGGCTGACGGCGCGGTCACGCCCGACGCTCGAACTGCTGCAGAAGTACTCGCCGGAGTTTCCGTGCACGTTCCGCATGCTGACCGACTTCGTCCCGGTGATGGACGAGGTCCTCGGCAAGGGCACGAAGCGGCCCGGCCTGCACGTGAACGTGACCACGCTGCCGTCCAAGGGCCGGTACGTGCCCGGCCGGGACCGGCCGCGATACACCGACAAGAGCGGCCCGCACTGCTACCCGGCGGGCGGGGCCGCGGGTTTCGGCGAGCAGGCCGTGAGATCGGCGCCGCCGGACGCGGACACACCCGTCGCGGTCGCCCCGGGCGCGCTCGGCCTGCCCAACTCGCCGGAGGAGAACCGCCTCGTCAACGAGCTGCTCGCACCCGGCCTGCAGGAGGTCCCCGAGGCGCTGCCCGACTGGAGCGCCGTCCTCGCCGGCCCGGTCTTCCGGGGCACGGAGGTGAGGGTCGAATGAACCAGAAGGGCCTTACGGCGCCGCTCGTCAAGTCGGCCGCGTTCGTGGTGGTGACCGTGGTCGCCACCGCGATGCTGGCGCTCAGCATCACGCGGACGGGCGGCGGCGACACCGTCCCGTACAAGGCGCGGTTCACCGACGCGTCCGGGCTCCGCGAGGGCGACAGCGTCCGGATCGCGGGCGCCGAGGTCGGCCGGATCGCCGGCATCGAGGTCGTCGAGCACCGGGTCGCGCTCGTGTCGTTCTCCGTCGGACGCGGTCACCGCCTGCCCGCCACGTCCACCGCCACGATCAAGTACCTGAACCTGATCGGGCAGCGGTACGTCGAGCTGGAGCGCGGCACCGGCGCGACAGGGACGCTGAAGCCCGGCTCGACGATCCCCGTCGAGCGGACGACCCCCGCGCTCAACCTGACGCAGCTGTTCAACGGTTTCCAGCCGCTCTTCCAGGCGCTGTCGCCGAAGGACGTCAACCGGCTGGCCGGGTCGATCATCCAGGTGCTGCAGGGCGAGGGCGGCACGGTCGAGGGGCTGCTGTCCACGGTCGGGTCGCTCACCAGCGGGATCGCGGACAAGGACAAGGTCATCGGGCAGGTCATCGAGAACCTGAACGTCGTCCTGGACACCGTCAACGGGCGCGGCGACAACCTCGGAAACCTGATCTCCACGCTGCGCCGGCTCGTGTCCGGCCTGGCCGCCGACCGCACCGCGATCGGTTCGGCGATCGGGGCGCTGGACGATCTCGCCCGCACCACCACCGACCTGCTCAAGGACGGCCGCGAACCGCTCAAACGCGACATCGAGCAGCTCGGGCGGCTGTCGGAGAACCTGGCGGACGAGTCCCCGACGGTCGACTCGTTCCTGCGGCTGCTGCCCGTGAAGATGGCGGCGATCGGACGGATCGGCTCCTACGGGTCGTGGCTGAACCTCTACCTCTGCGAGGCCGACCTCAGCGGCGTCACCTACAAGCAGTACCCGGGCGAGAACAACCCGCCGCCCACCGGCATCCCCCTGACGGCGAAGAGGTGCGGCGAATGAGCAAGAACGCGCGAAGCGGTCCGGGGGGTGCCGGGAGGCGGCCCTCGACCGTCAGACGGCCCTCGACCGTCAGACGGCCGCGGCTGAAACCCGTGCGGGAACGGAACCCGGTCGCCGTCGCGGTCGTGTCGCTCACGCTGGTCATCACGGCGGGGCTGCTGGCGTTCAACGCCAAGAGCCTGCCGGTCATCGGCGGCGGCACCCGCTACACCGCCGACTTCAGCGAGGCCGCCGGGCTGCGTCCCGGCAACGAGGTCCGCGTCGCCGGGGTGAAGGTCGGCGAGGTCACCGGCGTCCGGCTGAACGGCGCGAAGGTCACCGTCGCGTTCCGCGTCCGCGACACCTGGATCGGGAACGCCAGCACGGCCGCGATCGCGATCAAGACGCTGCTCGGCGACAAGTTCCTCGCCGTCGACCCGCTCGGCGCGCACGACCAGGACCCGGACCGGCGGATCCCCCTCGACCGGACGACGTCCCCCTACGACGTGACGGAGGCGTTCCAGGACCTCGCCGGGACGGTCGGGCGGATCGACTCCGCGAAGCTCGCCGCGTCGCTCGACGCGATCTCCACGACGTTCTCCGGTACGGCGCCGAGGGTCCGCAAGGCCCTCGACGGCATCTCCGCGCTGTCGAAGACGGTCTCGTCGCGGGACGCGGAGCTGGCGCGGCTGCTCGCGGGCACCCGGCAGGTCAGCGGGACGATGGCGGACCAGAGCGCGAACGTCGAGGCGCTGCTGCGGGACGGGAACCTGCTGCTCGGCGAGATCCGGCGCCGCCGCGAGGCCGTCCACGCGCTGCTGACCGGGACGCAGGCGCTGTCCCGGCAGATCGTCGGGCTCGTCGACGACAACCAGGAGCAGCTCGACCCGACGCTCCGCGCGCTCGGCCGCGTCACCGACCTGCTGCAGAAGAACCAGGACAACCTCGACAGGGCGCTGAAGACGGCCGGCCCGTACACGCGGCTGCTGGGCAACGCGCTCGGCAACGGCCGCTGGATGGACGGGTACCTGTGCGGGCTCGTCCCGAAGGAGTACCTGCCGAAGGGCAGCACGCCGCCTGAGAAGGGCTGCATGCCGCAGAAGAAGGGCGGGCAGTGATGTTGCGCAGGCTGGGCGTGCCCCTCATCGCGGCCGGGGTCGCCGTCGTCGTGGCGGCCGCCGTCGCGCTGGTCGTGGCGCAGCGGCCGGACGGCACCCGGATCACCGTCTACTTCACCACCGCGGTCGGCGTCTACGCGGGCTCGGACGTGCGCGTCCTCGGCGTGAAGGTCGGCACGGTCGACTCCGTCCGCGCCGAGGGAACCCAGGTCAGGACGGTCATGACCGTCGACCACGGCGTGGATCTCCCGATCGGCGCGAAGGCGGTCGCGGTCGCGCCGAGCCTGGTCGCCGACCGGTACGTCCAGCTCACGCCCCCCTACACCGGCGGCCCGGCGATGACGAGCGGCACCGTGATCCCGGCCGAGCGGACGGCCACGCCGATCGAGCTGGACCAGGTCTACGACAGCGTCAAGAAGCTCGCGGCCGAACTCGGCCCGGACGGGCTCAACAAGGACGGTGCGCTGTCGCGCCTCCTCGAAACGGGGGCGGAGAACCTGCGGGGCAACGGCCGCGACATCCGCACCACGACGGAGCGGATGGCGCAGGCGGCGAAGACGCTGTCGGGTTCGCAGCAGGACCTGTTCGCCACGGTCCGCGGCCTGCAGACGTTCACGACCATGCTCAAGACCAACGACGGGCAGGTCAGGCTGGCGGAGCGGCAGCTCGCCGACGTGGCGGGGTTCCTCGCCGCAGACCGGCACGAACTGGACGCGGCGCTGAAGGCCCTCACCGTCGCGCTCGCGCGGGTCAGGGTCTTCATCCACGACAACCGGGCGCGGGTCTCCGCCAACGTCGGGAAACTCGCCGAGATCACCCAGCTGCTGGTGAAGCAGCGCCGGTCGCTGGCGGAGGCGCTGGACGTCCAGCCGCTCAACGCCACCAACATCCTGAACGCCTACGACCCGGAGACGCGGACGCTGATGGGACGGCAGAACCTCGGTGAACTGCGCCCGCCGCTGCCGGTCGCGGGCGCGCGAAGGGCGGCGCCATGATCGGCCGGCACCTGGCCTGTGCGGCGCTCGCCGGCGCGACCCTCGCCGGCTGCGGATTCTCCGGCGTCCAGAACCTTCCGCTGCCCGGCGGCGCCGACCTCGGCGACCACCCGTACACGGTGAAGGCGCGGTTCGCGAACGTGCTGAACCTCGTCCCGCAGTCGGCGGTGAAGGTCAACGACGTCGCCGTCGGGCGGGTCGTGGAGGTCGCGCTGCCGGAGGGCGGCTGGACGGCCGAGGTCACGATGAAGGTCAACGGCGACGTGAGGCTGCCCGCGGACGCCTACGCCGAACTCCGCCAGTCGAGCCTGCTGGGGGAGAAGTTCGTGCAGCTCAGCGACGGCCCGTCGACCGTCCCGCCGGGCGGTACCGAGCCGGGCGGAACAGGGCCGGGTGGAACAGGGCCGGGTGGAACCGGGCCGGGCGGTTCGCAGCCGCCCGCGAGCACCGGCACGCTCGCGGACGGCGCGGTGATCCCGCTGTCGCGGACGAACCGGAACCCGGAGGTCGAGGAGGTGTTCGGGGCGCTGTCGATGCTGCTGAACGGCGGCGGCGTCGCGCAGCTGCGCACCATCACCGTCGAGCTGAACCGGGCGCTGGGCGGCAACGAACCGGAGGTCCGGTCGCTGCTGGAGCAGGCACGGAAACTCATCGGCGACCTCGACGCGAACAAGAAGGGCATCACGGACGCGATCGACGGCCTGAACCGGCTGTCGGCGACGCTGCGCGGACGCAAGGAGCAGATCGGCATCGCGCTCGACGACCTCGAACCCGGCCTCGCGGTGCTGGCGGAGCAGCGGGGCGCGCTCGTCCGGATGCTGAACTCGCTGGACGATCTGTCGCGCGTCGCGGTCAGCACCGTCCAGAAGAGCAAGGACGACCTGATCGCCGACCTCCGCGCCCTCGAACCGACACTCCGGAAACTCTCCGACGCCGGAACCGACCTCCCGGACGCGCTGCAGGTGCTGCTGACGTATCCGTTCACCGATGCCGTCCTGCCCGCCGTGAAGGGCGACTACCTGAACGTGTACCTCCAGGTCACCGCACGTCCCGGCACCGAGATCATCCCGCCGATCGCGCCGCTGCCCCCGGCGGGCCCGGCCCGGACCCAGGAGGACTGATGCTCACCGTCGGCACCCGGATCAAGAACCTCGTCTTCGTCGTCATCGGCGCCCTCGCCATGGGCTACGTGGGGCTCAACTACGCCGACCTCGGCGGATACGTCGGATACCGCGACCACTACGTCGTCCAGGCCGACCTCGCCGAGGCCGGCGGGCTGGCGGAGAACGCCGACGTCACCTACCGGGGCACGTCGGTCGGACGCGTCGGGGAGCTGCGTCTCGCCGGCGACGGCGTCATCGCCGACCTGAAGATCAAGAAGTCGGCGCCGAGGGTCCCGGCGGCCACGCGGGCCGTCGTGGCGAACCGGTCGGCGCTCGGCGAGCAGTACATCGACCTGCGGCCCGCGACGAGCTCCGGCCCGTACCTGGCGGCCGGGTCGGTCATCCCGCGCGCCTCCACGACGACCCCGGCACCCGTGACGGACCTGCTGACCAGCGTCAACGACCTCGCCGCGTCCGTCCCGACCGACGCGCTGCGGGCCGTCATCGGCGAACTGGGGCAGGCGTTCGCCGGGCAGGGACCGAACCTGCAGGTCCTCCTGGACAGCACGCGGAGCCTCACCCGCGCCGCGAACGAGAACGCCGGCCCGACCACGTCGCTCATCGTCGACGCCGAGACCGTCCTGCGCACGCAGAACGAGGAGGCCGCCGCGCTGAAGTCGTTCGGACGGGACGCGCGGCTGTTGTCCGAGCAACTCCGGAAATCCGACCCGGCGTTCCGGGAACTGGTATCCACCGCGCCGGGCGCGGCGGGAGAGTTCCGGGCGCTGATACGCGACCTGGACCCGTCCCTCAGCGTGCTCATCGCCAACCTGCTGACGACGTCCGAGCTCATGGCGCCCCGGTCGGACGGGCTGGAGCAGCTCCTCGCCAAGCTGCCGGAGGCGGTCGCGGCAGGCCGGTCGGTCGTGCAGGACGGGAAGCTCGACTTCGGGATGGTCACCACGTTCTTCGAACCGACGAACTGCACGTCCGGTTACGGCGGGACGACGTACCGCAACGGCCTCGACACCTCGCCCGGCCCCGCGCTCAACACGGCCGCCCGCTGCGCGCTGCCGCCGTCCAGCGGCGTCAACGTGCGCGGCGCGGGCAACGCTCCGCGCGGCCCCGTCCCGGTTCCGGCGCGCCCCGGATCTGTGCTCGGCGGCGGCCCGTCCGTAACCGGGGCGGCCGACGCCGGGCTGCCCGGTGCGCTCGCCTTGCCGGATTTGCCGCCGGGCCCGTCCACCATGAGCGGGCTGCTCGGCGTCCAGGGAGGACGCTGATGGCCACGACCACTGAACGGGAAACACACCCGGCCGCCCGCGCGAAGCACCGGCGTCGTCCGCTGTTCGCCCGCTGGGGCCTGGTCGGGTGGGCCGCGATCCTCGCCGCCGTGCTGTTCCTCGGCTGGTCCGCCTGGACGGTGTGGCAGGACGACCCGTCCGCGCGGATGGTGCCCGAACAGACGCGCGACCTCGTCCTGCGGAGCGCCGGGCAGCAGATCGCGGCGCTCAACACGATGAACCCCGCCGAGGTGGACGCCGGTCTCCGCGCCTGGCTCGACGCGTCCACCGGCCCCCTGCACGACCAGCTCAAGCGGGACGAACCGCAGAACCGGACCACGATCGGAAAATCGCGCACCACCGCCGCGGCGACCGTGACCGGCGCCGCCGTCACGTCCCTCGACGTCCGCGCCGGGAAGGCGAAGGTCATCGCGTCCGTGCAGGTCGAGCTGACTCTCCACGGGGGCTCGCCCACCCTCCAGCGCAAGCGGTTCGAGGCCGGGACGACCCGCACCCCGTCCGGCTGGAGACTCGAGTCGCTCACCGCGATCCCGGTCGGTGCCCGATGAAGCGGCTGCTGATGCTCTACCGCCCGTTCACGGTCGCGCTCGCCCTCGCCTTGTCCGCGGCGGCACTGGGGCCGGCGGCGGAGGCGTTGCGCGACGACGAGAACCCGCGCGACCGCGCCGTCCTGGACGAGGTGGCCACCACCGAGGTGACCGGCGACGTGTCCACGGCCCTCGCGAAGGTGTTCACCTACGGGCCCGGCGGCCTCGCCGCCACCGAGCAGGCCGCCTCGCGGGAACTGTCCGGCTCCGCCCTCAGGCAGTACCGGCAGATCTTCGGGCAGGTGAAGAAGCAGGTCCCGGCCCAGCGCGTCACGCTGGCGACCCGCGTCGTCCGCGCCGGGGTGATCTCCCTGACCGGGGAGAAGGCCCGCCTCCTGGTGTTCCTCGACCAGACCGCCACCCGCGCCGGCGAGCCCGCCGGGACGCCCGCCGCCGCCCAGCTGATGGTGACCGCCCGCCGCGACCACGGCCACTGGACGATCACCGACCTGAAGTCCGTCTGACGCCGGAGGCCCGCCCATGACCGACGACACCGTCCAGCGGACGGCGACCGTGCTGCTCGTCCTCGCCGCGCTGTTCGCCGCGTGGGCCGGATGGTCCTGGTACACGGCCGCCCACGACGACGCCCACGCCTACTCGCGGACGCGCGACACGGTCCTGCAGGCCGGGGAGCAGGCCGTCCAGAACCTCAACACCCTCGACTACCGGAACCTCGGCCCCGGCCTGCAGACCTGGCAGGACTCCACCACCAGCGACCTCTACGAGGAGATCACCCGGGGCCGCGCCGCGTTCGAGGAGCAGGTCACGAAGGCGAAGACGGTCACCAGGGCGCGGGTCCTGGACGGCGCCGTCGCCGAACTGGACCGGCGCTCCGGCAAGGCCAGGGTGCTCGTCGCCGTCGAGATCACCCTCACCCCGCCGGAGGGCGACCCCGTCGTCAAGCAGAGCCGCCTCATCGGCGAGCTCACCCGGACCCCCGCCGGCTGGAAGCTCAGCGACCTCGGCCAGGCGCCGACCGGCACCATGTGAGGAGACGCCATGGCCGCACAGACCACACGCCGCACCGCCTGGCGGCGCGCCAACGCCGCCTGGTGGCGCGCCGGCGCCGCCCGATGGCGTGCGAACGCGGCATCTCCCATCGCGCTCGGCGTCGTCGCCGTCGTCCTCGCCACGTTCGGCGTCTGGGCGCTCCGGCAGGCGGACGCCGTGCGCGACGACCCGTCCGCCCGCAACACCGCCCTCACCGACGGCGCCGCCACCAGCGAGGTCAAGGGCGCCGTCGCCGACATGATCGGCAAGGTCTTCTCCTACAACTACACCGACCCGGCCCGTACCCGGGACGCCGCCCGCGCCGCACTGACCGGCGACGCCGTCCGCCAGTACGAGGCGATCTTCGGGAGGGTCCGCGCCGAGGCGCCCGAGGCGAAGACCGTCCTCAGCACCCGCGTCACCGACAGCGCCGTCACGTCCCTCCACGGCGGCCGCGCGGAGGTGCTCGTCTTCGCCGACCAGCGGACGACCCGCACCACCGACGGCACGAGCACGAACGCCCCCGCGATGCTCACCGTCACCGCCGTCCGCCGCGGCGGACAATGGAGGATCACCGCGCTCGACACTTTCGCCGACCGCTGACGGCACGTTGTCACATGGTTGATAAACGACTGGCCGAATCGTTGCTTGGGGCCCATGGCGCGCGACCGAAACAGAGGGCCACACTCAGGTGCTTCGCTCCCGACGAAGGTGGTGTGCGGTGAACGGTGACGCCTACGACTTCGACGTGATCGTGGTGGGCTCGGGGTTCGGCGGCAGCGTGTCGGCGCTGCGGCTGGCCGAGAAGGGCTACCGGGTCGCCGTCATCGAGGCGGGACGCCGCTTCGACGAGAAGACCCTCCCGAAGACGTCCTGGCGGCTGCGCAAGTACGTGTGGGCGCCGCGCCTGGGGATGCGCGGGATCCAGCGCGTCCACCTCGTCGGCGGCAAGGCCGGTGTGCTGGTGCTGGCCGGCGCGGGCGTCGGCGGCGGCTCCCTGGTGTACGCCAACACCCTGTACGAGCCGCCGCGGCCGTTCTTCACCGACCGCCAGTGGGGCCACATCACCGACTGGCAGGACGAGCTGAAGCCGTACTACGACCAGGCCCGCCGGATGCTCGGCGTCACCGTCAACCCGCTCGTCACCCCCGCCGACGAGGCGATGAAACGCGTCGCGGACCGCATGGGCGTCGGCGACACCTACCACGCGACCCCGGTCGGCGTGTTCTTCGGCGACAAGCCCGGCGAGGACGCCGACGACCCGTACTTCGGCGGCGCCGGCCCCCGCCGGACGACCTGCACCGCCTGCGGATCCTGCATGATCGGCTGCAAGGTCGGCGCGAAGAACATGCTCACCAAGAACTACCTGTACCTGGCCGAACGCGCGGGCGTCGAGGTCGTCCCCGACACCACCGTCACGTCGCTGACGCCCCTGCCGTCCGGCGGCTACGAGGTCGCGACCGAGCACACCTCGCCGCTGCGGAAACGCCGGAGGAAACTCACCGCCGAACACGTCGTCCTCGCCGCCGGAACCTACGGGACGCAGCGGCTCCTGCACCGGATGCGCGCCGCCGGCCGCCTCCCGGACCTGTCACCCCGGCTCGGCGAACTGACCCGCACCAACTCCGAGGCGCTCCTCGGCGTCGAGCGCATGACGGTGTGGCACCGCAAGAACGACGTCGACCACAGCACCGGCCTCGCCATCACCTCGTCCTTCCACCCGGACGAGAAGACCCACATCGAACCCACCCGCTACGGCGCCGGCAACAACGCGATGGGCGTCATCCGCACCCTCCTCGTCGACGGCGGCGGCCCACCCCGCTGGCTGAAGTTCCTCGGCCAGGCCGCCCGGCACCCCACCATCATCCTGCGCGGCCTCTCCCTCAAGGACTGGGCCAAGCGCACCGTCATCGCGCTCGTCATGCAGACCGCCGACAACTCCATCACCATCAACGAGAAGCGCGGCCGCCTCGGCCGCCGCAAGCTCGTCGCACGACAGGGCGATGGGGAACCCAACCCCACCTGGATCCCCGTCGCCCACGACGCCGTCCGGATGCTCGCCGAGGAACTCGACGCCACCCCCGGCGGCACCTGGTTCGACCTGTTCAACATCCCGACGACCGCGCATTTCATCGGCGGCTGCGTCATCGGGGAAACTCCGGAAACCGGCGTCATCGACCCGTACCACCGCGTCCACGGCCACCCGGGCCTGCACATCGTGGACGGCTCGGCGGTCACCGCGAACCTCGGCGTCAACCCGTCCCTGACCATCACCGCGCAGGCCGAACGCGCGATGGCCTACTGGCCCAACCGCGGCGAGAAGGATCTGCGCCCCGACGCCGGCTCACCGTACCTGCGCGTCGAACGGGTCATGCCCAACGCGCCCGCCGTCCCCGAGGGCGCCCCGGCCGCCCTCCGCTGACCGGGCTCAGTCCGCGTCGCCGGGTTGCTCGTCGTCCTCCTGGCGGGGACGCCGGGTGGCCTGGTGGACGCGGACGGCCAGCAGCGCACGGGCGAACCGGGCGGCCAGTTCACCGTCCATCAGCTCGGGGACCCCGCCGAGGGCGATCAGCCCGCCGGGCTTGGCGGTGACCGCGCCGGACTCGCCGACCGCGATCCCCCGGCCGTCGCCGAGTTCCTCGACGGCCGGCAGGTCCAGCGCCGACCGGATCGTGTCCTGCAGAGCGCGGACGGTGGCGGCGTCCCGGGTGATGCGGATCTCGGCGTCGTCCGCACGCGCCTCGGCCCGGTCGGCGCGGGCCCGCTCGATCTCGATGCGCGCGTCGGCCGTGTCGGCGAGCTGCTCGGCGCGGTCGGCGCGGCCGGCCTGCTCCACGGCGCGCGTCTTGGCGGTGTCGCGCTCGATCGTCAATCCCGCGATCTCACCCTGGACGACGCTCAGCTCCGCCCGCAGCCGCCGTTCGGTCTCCGCGGCGGCCTCCAGCCCGGAACGCGCCTCCGCCAGCTCGGACCGCGTCCCCGCGAGGTCGCTCCGCGCCGCGGCCAGCGCGGTCTGCTCGGCGGCCAGCCGCGCGGCCAGGTCGTCGCGTTCCTTCTCGGCGTCGGTACGCGCCTGGTGCTCACTGCTCCACGCCGCCTCGGCACGCTTGCGCAGCCCCTCGGCATGGGCGGCCTCGTTGGTCGAGGTTGCGCGGGCCTGCTGGGAGGCGCCCGCCTCCTTCCAGGCGTTCGCCTCACTCTCCTGCGCCGCCGCGATGCTCACCTTCGCGGCGGCCAGCCCCTTGTCGAGTTCCTCGCGGGCGTCGGCGGCCTCCTGGATCGCCAGGTCGGCGCGTGCCTCGGCCTTCCGCGTCCGCTCATCGGCGTCGGCGGTCTCCTGCCGTGCACCGCGCGCCTCGGCCAGTGCCTTCTCGGCGCCGTCGACGGCCTCGCGTACCTCGCCGTCCAGCCGCCCGCCCAACGCGGCGGCGGTCTCGGTGAGCTGACCCACCAGCGCGGCGAGCCGCTCGACGTCCTGCCCCAAGGCCCTGACCTTCGCGGCCCGCTCCTCGATCATGACCGCCTCCGGCGTCCCGTCGTCCTGGTCGACCGGCACCCGGAGAGGCGCCGTCATGATGTCGGCGGCAGGCTGCTGATCTTCGTGCACGGGAGCATCCTAGTGAAAACGCCCCGATTTGCACCGCTCGTCCCGTCATCGCGGCCACTCATGCACGATGCGCCCGGCACACCGCAGGAACGCCGACCGCAGCAGACCCTTCCCCCGCAGCCGCTCGAAGACCTCGAAGTAGCGGCGTTCAAGGTCGTCCCACCGGTCGAACTCCTCCCACCCCTCATCGGCCACACCGAACCCCCACCACAACTCGCCCCGCTCCGCGTCCGTCTGCCAGTTGCCCACCATCGGCCGCTTCCACCGATCCCGATGGACGGACCGGAGCAGGTCGACCGGCGCCTCCGCCGACTCCGGCACGAAGCACTGAAGACCGCCGCCGTGATCGTTGAGGTACAGCCGCCCGCACCCGGTGCACTGCCACATGGACCGGCTCCACTCCCGCAGCCGCTCCTGGACATCCCCCTCGTGGACGTCATCCCAGTCCATATCGGAGACGAAACGGGCCTTGTACGGGAGGAAGTCCGTCTGATCCAGGATGAGCTCGCCGCACGAACACCGAATCTTCACCGACTCCTCCTGTGATTACGTGCGCTGCGTCGGGGTGAATCGCACGAACGGGATGTGCGTGCCCACCTCGCGGTAGTCGTCCACGCCGCCGTCGACGGCGAAACCCATGAGCTTGCACAGCCGGCGCGCGGCGGCCGGGTGGGCCGTCGCGTACCGGGCCATGATCTCGGCGCCCTCGCCGGTCTCGATCGGCGCGGCCGCCGCCTGGACGACCTTCCCGCCGACCTGGATGGTGACGTCCGGTGTGGCCATGACGTTGCGGTACCAGTCCGCACGCGGCCCGAACCCGGAGGCCGCCACGTATCCGTGTTCGTCGTACTGGACGACCTCGATGACGACCTGTCGTCGCAGGCCCGAGACGCGGCCGGTGTGGTTGAGCAGCATGACGCGGCGTCCCAGCAGCGGTCCGAGCCCCATGCGGTAAAGCCGGATGGGGAGCCGCCACAGCCTGCGGCGCAGCCCGGTCGGCGGCTCGGCCCTCTTCACGATCTCCATGTTCATTCCTTTCCTTGCGGGGCGAGAATGCTCGTCGCGCCGAACCGGCGGCGCAGCACGGACGCGAAGACCGATCCCGCCACCGCGGATGAGAACCCTCACCGGTCGTCCTCCAGCAGCTCGCCCACCGCGGACAGCGCCTCGCCGACGGGAAGGTCACCATCGATCATGTGGTGCAGCATCAGCCCGTCGATCGACGCGGCGATCAAGGTGGCCACCCCGGTCAGCCGCTCCGGCGGCCAGCCGGGACGCACCGCCCGCAGCCGGTCCGCGAGCTGAACGCGGGCCTGGCGAAGCCCGTCGCGCAGCACCGCGCCCAGGGCGGGATCGCGCGTGGCCCCCGCGATCAGCTCCGCGGCCAGCCGGGTCGTCCGCTCGTCACCCGGCGTCTCGGCGATCATGCGCCGCACCATCACGAGCGCCGACCGCTCGTCCGGGGCACTGAGAAGCCCGTCGACCAGCGGGTTCATGATGAGGTCGGTGGCCCGCCGGAAGATCGCCGCGTGCAGCCCGGTCAGGCCGCCGAAGTGATAGTGGATCAGCCCCGGGTTGGTGCCGGCCCGTCCGGCCACGGCCCGCGTGGTGACGCCGGGCCACCCGTCCTCCCCCAGGAGCGCGACACCGGCCTCCACCAGCTCCTCGCGCCGCCGGTCTCCACGAGCAGAATTTGGTCGATCGGCCAAGTTGGTCATACGGCCAAGATATCTCAAGGCGCGCACTCCCCGGTGGTGCCGGACCAACCTGTTGTGGGGTTCTACCCGCCGGCCGATCCGCCGAGCCGCAGCCGTTCCCCCGGCCGACACCGCCCCGGTTTCCTTCGGCTGGCACGCTCGGACGCTGTTTATCGTGGTCGTGACCGGCCTGGTTCGGATTCACCTGAGTGAGGACCAGAGCGAAGCCCCAGGCATGAGGACGGGGCGGCGCGTATAGCGAACGTGGCCGATATATCAATCCGGTCGTTGCAGTTCGGCGAGGAGTAGTTCGGCGACGAGTTCAACCGTCTCGTTGTCGATCTCGCGCCCCTCGGGAATCGCTCTGATTTTGCGAAGGGTCTCGGACTTCTGTTCAACGAACCATCGATGGGCGTGCAGAGTCGCATCCCGGGCTATCTGTGGCTCCGTCGAGCCGAGCTGGGCGCGTGTGATCGGACCCGCCTGAGAGTCGAGTGTTAGTCGAACGATATCGAGAAGATCCGTTCCTTCCTTGATACTGGGCCGGTTCATGACCGCCTGTAGCTTCATCGCGACCAATGGTCCCGGTAGTGCGACCCGGACCTGCACCGCATCACTCGTTGTACCACCTGCCACGTCGACGATCTGGATTCTCATTGATGTGGCCGATTTTGCTCCCCAAGCATGGGCCATTACGTGCAGGCGATCGTTCGGATCTGCTGGCAGCGGGTCCAACTCGTGCTCGGCGACTTCTAGGATGTCAACTCTCACCTCACCCGCCGATGTGGGGATCAGGACCCCCGCAGGCGCTTGTGACTGCGCACCAGACTCGAGGAGAACCTCCAACTGGGACTTCTCGTCGCCGGAGCGCAGGTGCACCGAGTCCAGATCACTGGTGACCCGGTATGCCTGACCGAGTCGACAGATGACCGCCAAGCCGCCCACGACCGTGACAGGCCTGCAGGTGCGCGCCTCTACCTCAGGGATCGCCCGCACGATAGCTGTCATTGACGTGCCAACGAGGTTGACGTCCGGCACGCATGGACCGTCACCAGACACGGCGCCAGGGCCTCGGAGGTTCCCATGTCTGGAGAATTTCGCTGCCGCGCCCGGGGTCGCCGGCCAAGTCGAGCGCGACGAACAAAGGGTTCGTCAGCGGCCAGTGCTCATCCGCCAGATTTCGGGCAGCGGGGTCGATGCGTCGGTCGCAGACCATTGGAACTGGAGCGACTTGGATGGTGGCCTGGCGTTGCGCCGAATCCGCTGCCCTGCCCAGGAGTTGGAGAGCCCTGCCCAGCACAACCGATGTCGGGACGTAGAAATCAGGGGGGTAGTCGCTACGCACCCCGACAGGAGCACCGTAATGGGCGGCAGCGAGGGTGTCTGTCATGGCCCACCCTGAACTCGATTCCACATCGTCCAGTCCCAGACGAAGTGCTGTGTTGACGGAACCGGCGCCTGGCACTGGCAGGGACGCCAGGGCCGCCTTCTTCCTGGGCCACAGGTCGGCGACCCGCCAGAACAGGTCTCGGGCGTTGACCATGCCTTGGGCGTCAATCAGTCCATCATCGCGGAGTGCTGCGAGGATGTCCGAGACGGTACTTGCAGATCGACCCAGTTCGCGCGCCATACGTCGCACGGTCGGTCGCTTGTCGGGATCAAGCAGGATCTTGCAGGCGACTTCGAGTCCGACTACCCCGGACAAGGCGCGATGGCGCCCAGGCCGCTTCCTCAACGGAAGAACAGCGGTGTCGACAAAAACGCCAGGGCCGGTCAGGTGGAGATGTCCTCGCAGGTCGAGCCATCCCCACCCATGCTGTCTCAGTAAGGCTCGCGCACTTTCGACGATCGTGTCCGCGACCAGGACCGGGAGAACGTCGGACCGCGTCAACTGAGCCTGCCATCGTGGAAGGCGCCGCGAGAGGTCTGCGGAAGTGACCGTCCGAGCACGCTTGAGTTCGACCCTCAGCGTTCGCCCCTGAAGATCAATGAGGATGTCGGAGCGCGTATCGCCTCGCACATGCTCTTCCACCGACTCCAAGCCGACCTCCCTGAGGGCGTCCGCGAAGACGTCCACCAATTCATCGTCGCGCATAGCCGCTATCCTAGTCGTTCGCTGTTCGGTGTGAAACGAACAGCGAACACCAGGACCATGGATGAGTGGGCTGGTCCAGCTGCTCCTGAGGAGGCGGTCCCCTGGGTCTGCTCAGATCCAGCAGTCGTCGGAGGTGACGGGCACGGCGGGCGGATCGGGGACTTCGCGTAGTCCTCGTCGAACCGGGCGGCGTTGTGCGGTACGAGGCCGGCAAGGCATGCGTCGCCCCCCGCCGCCGACGAGGCGGCTCCTTCGCGCAGCGTTCTGTCGCGCGAACCCCGACACGGTGCTGGGGGCAGGTGTTATGCGCAGTGGCCCGGCAACGCATGGGTACGCGCTCGTTCCCTAGTGTTTCGTCCCGCCCGGCCTGCGCCAGGCGGGTGAATTCGTCTCAGACGTTGAGTTCGTCTCGCTTGGCCTGACGGAGGAGGGTGGTGAAGGCGTGGGGGGTGAGGGTGAGGGCGCCGGTCTTGGGTGCCTTGCTGTCTCTGATGGCAACGCCCTCGGGGAGACCTGCCACCTCTACGCAGGCACCGCCGGTCTCGTCGCTGTGACTAGATTTCCGCCAAGTGATCATGTAATCAGACCTCGCATGTGTTCCACCAGCGTCCGGGACTGGTCCTCGGGGAGCGCAAGTGCCCCAATCTCGTCGTACTTTACGCTGAACTCGCATATTTCAGGCGGGCGTTCGACGAGCCTCCCCATACGTCCGGCCTCCATGTAGACGATCTCTGTCTCACGCGTGGTCATGATGAATAGCGATCCGCTCACCCCAGGCCATCCTGCTGAGACAGGCAGGACTCGCAGGCTGATGCGGTCGAGCCCCGATACCTGCAACAGGTGATCAAGCTGGCCGCGCATCACCTCGGGGCTTCCGACCTGCCACCACAGCACCGGTTGCGCGAGCACTATCCAGAGGTGAGGTGGGTTTGGCTCATGTAGGCGCTGCTGTCGTCTCATGCGGTCCTTGACGGCGGTTTCGATGTCGTCCACGACTCCGCCGCGCCGGAACAGCGCGCGGGCGTAGTCCTCGGTCTGGAGCAGTCCGGGTATCACATCGGAGCTGTAGTTCTTGATCGATGTGGCCGTCTGCTCGTACTGCAGGAAGGAGCCGACACGCGGGCGGTCGTGGCCTTCCTTGGCGTGTTCGGCGAGGGAGGTCAACAGGTGCGCGGTGTCCCACGCCTCATCGAGCGGGGCGAGGTTCGCCACGGAGGGGCGGCGGCGCCCGGCCTCCCAGTTTGAAACATGTGAGCGGGACGCGCTGGCCACGTCACCCACCTGCTGGCACGTCCAACGGTGGTTCAGGCGGAGATTCCGCAGTTGAACTGCCACGAGGTCCCACAAAGAGGACCGTGGATCGAGCGAGTCGTGGCTTTCCATTGGTAGCTCCCGGGAGATCTCTTGTTTTCTGTGTGGTTGAAAGTGTGGCCAATGTAAAACGGCAATCGCAGTCTTGTCCCGGAAACGAGCAGGTGAAGGGGCAGGTGAGATGGGGATCAAAGCCGTTAATTCGGGCGAACTGGATATGTCATGTCTGGCGGCTGGGACGACGTCGGGGTTGGTGCGGACGTTGGTGGAGTTCCGGCTTGCCGAATGGGGGCTTCAGAAGATCGCCGGAGATGTTCTGTTGATCGCCGGGGAACTCGTTGCCAATGCGGTGGAGAGCACTCCGGATCGGGTGATGCGGGTCAGGTTCACGCGGGAGGCCGGCGCGGTCGTGCTGGCGGTGTGGGACTCGTCCGATGAGATGCCGGTTGTTCGGCCGGTGGTGGAGATGACGCTGGACGATGTCGTCCCGGACGCTCGGGCGCTCGACGCCGACTACGACGACGGGACGGGCGGTTGGGGTCTGCCTCTCGTCCAGGCGCTGTCGGCTGACTGCGGGGTGCGCAAGACCGAGCCGTCCGGCAAGTGGGTCTGGTCGGCGATCTCGTGCTGAGTGGGCGTCGGGTGGAGCGGTTCGCGCTGTGGTGGCGGACACGGCGGGGGCGTCGCGTCGCCGTCCGATACCTGGAAGTGCTTGCGCTCGCGGTCAAGGCGCGCGGGTGGCGGTGCGTGAAGTTGTACGGGCGCGAGTTCCCCAGACCGCTGCTCTGGGTCTACGCCAGTGGGGTCGCGGAGGACGTCGGGGTGGTGGTCTGTGTGCGAGCCGTCCCCGGTGAGATGTGGGCCTACCACGATGTCCAGCGCGGACGGGCCGGTTACCTCTTCCCCTGCGGCGATGCGAAGGCGGCTGCGGAGCAGGTCGATCTGCTCCTGAAGCACCGCATGTTCCCTTCCACCTGGTGACTCAGGTCATCAGGCGGCGGAGGCGGCGGGCGTTGCGGCGGATCGGGGACTCCTGCAGTGCCGTTTCCGCGAAGGCGAGCGCCGCTTCGGCGCCGGCCCGACGGTAGGTGTTTACGGAGCGGTGAGCCTGAAAAGGGCAGTGGTCATGGCTCAGGTGGTCCGCCACGTCATCGGACGAGGCCGTCCTGCTCCGGATGGCCACCGGCACCGTGTGCGTACATGGTACATACACCCCGGTTGCTCTGTACATACGTTGTGTGTACTCTGGGAACTCGATGGCTACGGAGGAGTGACCCATGTCCAGCCACGATGGCGATCCTGGGACGGATGCTCGGCACGCTCGGGAGACGCGGCTCAATCTCCGTGCGAGCGCACGGCAGGACACGCTCATCCGGATGGCCGCGCAGGCCACGAACAAGACAGTGACCGCCTTCGTCCTCGACAGTGCGAGCGCCGCAGCGGAGCAAGTGCTAGCGGACCGTCGCTGGTTCATGCTCGATGATGCGGCGTGGAACGCCTTTCAGGACGCCTTGGAGCGGCCGGCCATCGTCAAGCCGCGCCTGGCGGAACTCCTCTCCGAGGAGCCCGGCCTCTTCGAGGACTGACGGGCGACGACATGTTCTCGAAGATCAGTAAGTTGACGGCGCAGGACGACGTCGACGCTTTCGACTGCGGACAACCCGACCTTGACGACTGGCTGAAGAGGTTCGCGCTGGTCAACCAGAAGGCCGGGATGTCAACCGTGTTCGTCACCTCGTCCGAGGACGGGGTCGTGGGCTACTACGCGCTGGCGACAGGTGGTGTTGAAAGGGCGGACGCCCCAGGCCGAGTCGTCCGGGGCGTTCCGGCCCATCCCGTCCCGGTCATTCTGCTGACGCGGCTGGCCGTGCACTCCGGCGTCCAGGGCAAGGGGCTGGGCAGGGCGATGCTCAGGGACGCGCTGGTGCGAGTGGCGAACGCGGCCGAGGAGATCGGTGTGCGCGCCTTGTTGATCCATGCCAAGGACGACCGAGCCAAGGATTTCTACCTGCGGCATGCGGAGTTCGAGCCGTCGCCTACAGATCCGCTTCATCTGTTCCTGCTGTTGAAGGATCTGCGGAAGAATCTTGCTGCTCGGTGAAATGAAGGCTCGCTAGCCTTTCCATCCAGGGACCATTTTTGACGTCCTGTGACGCTTCGATGTCCGCCCCAAGGCGAATGATCCACCGGTGCATCGAGGTGGTCTCGATGTTCCAACCTTCAGCACCCCTCACCCAGAGGTAGGCCGTCCCTGTTTCGGGCTCCACATAAAGGGCCTCCGTGCACGTTTCAAGTGCTTGAGAGGTGTTTCCGAGGATGGCTTCGGCGAGCGCGAGATTGCACAGCGTCACCCGGGGGGATAGCTTTTCTCTCGCCAAGACGTCTTTGAACAGCGTTCGTGCTCTCTCGGGTTCATCCGGGAGGAGACAGAAAGCATAGTTCTGCTGCAACACAAGGTCGGATGGCTTGAGCCTGCGAGCACCATCCATGAGAGCGGCCGCCGCCCTACGCTGCCCCTCCATCAGGAGAGCCACGGCCTGGGTTGTCAGCGAACTCATCGTCGCCGGATCGATGGAGTCGCCATCGACCACGGCTCTCTCTGCGAGTTCGGCGGTGACTTCCTCTCGCGACAGCGTCCGTTCGTCCAGGACTTCGGTGGGGAGATCGGATTGCCAGGAGCCTTTGAGGAACGTGTATTCCTTCTTCAGTGACTCAAGTGACCACTGGCCGAGGTACGTTTCGGTGAACCTTTCGACGATCCACGTCCAGGACTCGGCCTCCTCGCCCACCGATGTCGGCGACGGAGCCTCCGGCCACCGCTCAGGCAGCCTCCAGCGAAGCAGGTCTTCGAGAGGGGCGGTTTCGAGCCAGGCGCTCAGACGCCGGGCACATCGCCCGAACAGGGCCGCCTCGATGTAATAGCCTGGGGAAACCGGCTCATCGCTACCGCGCTTGAAGAACGCCCGCCACTGAGTGAACTGCTCGGCGTTCCTTCGCGGCTCGTCGGAGCTTTCTAGAATCTCCAGCCAGCCGGAGATTGTCAGTTTTATGGTTTTCGCGACTCCTCGGCGCACGAGTTTTTCGGGATCGAGGCCGCGACACCCCAACGCCCCCAGGGCCGACGTGGCGTCGATGAACCGCCGCAGGTTGAAACTTCCGTCCTCGCGCAAGGGATGTGTTCGCGCGACCTTGACGACGACCTGGAGGAGTGACGAGGTGTGCCACAAGACGTCGGGTGTGAGACCGATCTCGCTGAGAAGCAGCTGACGGGCGTCGAAGGACTGGACCTTCAACTCGGAAGGGGCGCGACCGCGCCTGAGTAGGAACGCGAGCACGTCTCGGCACTCTTCTCGGCACGTGAACTCGCCGTCCCGTTCGACGGCGTATGGACAGTCGCGATGCCTGCTTGCGGGGTCACAGGCATCGATGTACCGCGCGAGTGAAACGATCTTCAGATCAGCGCTGGAGAAACCCATCGGACCATTCTGTCAAGGCGCCTATGACCTTTGGGGCAAAACGGTGCTCTCTCCGCGCGCGGGTTAGGCGGGGGTGGTTTTTGTTGGTTTGTTTAGGGCGCTGCCTTTTGCCCATTTGGTGAAGGGCAGTTGCCAGTAGCCCCAGCCGTTCGTCCAGGCCAGGTCGCGCTTGGTGCCGGTGATGGTGACGAGGTCGCCGCGGTAGGACCAGTTGAACAGCCACCTGGCGTCGTCGCCGGGGGAGCGGACGCAGCCGTGGCTGCAGTTGCGTCTGCCGAGGCAGGCGGGGTCGGCGGTGTTCTGGTGGATGTACTCGCCGCTGTTGGAGATGCGGGTCGCCCACGGGACCTTCTCGTCGTACCAGCCGGGGTCGCCCTTCTTCTTGCCGGGCGGGCGCATGCGCTCCAGGCGGACGCGGTCCATGGTGAGGTGGACGCCGCTGGTGGTGAGCAGGTGGTCGACGCCGTCGGCCTGGACGTCGCCGCCGCTGCCGAGGCTGACGCCCCAGGTGCGGATGGTGCGGCCGTTCTTCTTGGCGACGAGCCGGTGGGTCTTGGCGTTGATGTTGATCGTGTGGGAGTCGCCGATCTTGAAGGTGCGGGCGGCGTCCTTGTCGCCGAAGACGTCGTCGCCGATCTTCAGGCCCGCGTAGTGGACGGTGACGGACACCTTCTGCCGGGGCTTCCAGGGACGCTTGGGCCGGAAGACCACGGACGGGAGGCCGTTGAACGACTCGCCGGCGGCGAGCCAGCGCCACGCGCCCTCCGTGGGGGTGGTCGAGGAGATCTCGATGCTGCGCTCGATGGCGGGCTTGGCCTTCTCCGGGACGGCCTTGTTGAACTGGATGAAGACCGGCATCCCGGTTCCGACCGTCTCGTTCTCGGACGGGACGACGTTGCTGATCCGGGTGGCCGCGGTGGCGCGGCTGGTGCGGAAGGCACTGGTCGCGGTGGTGGACTTGCCCTTGGGCGACGTCGCCGTCGCCGACACCTGGTAGGCGCCGCCGGGCTGAAGCGTCCATGTGGTGTGCCACTTGGTCTTGTCGGCGGAGAGAGTGCCGGGGACGTCGGCGCCCGCCAGTTTCACCGAGACCTGGCCGAGCGTGCCGCCCGAGGCGGTGACCGTCACGCCCTCGTCGGGGCGGGCCTTGCCGCCGCCGTCCGCCGGGGTGATCGTCACCTGGGGGGTGCCCTCGCCGGCGCTCTTCGCGGTCGTCCCGCCGCCGTCTCCGCCGCCGCCGCACGCCGTCGCCAGTCCCAGGACCAGCGTCATCACCAACGCCTTACCTCGCACCGTTCTCCCTCATCAGCCCGCCGGGCCCGCGTGACACGGGACGGCAACAGGTTCGCTCACGGAAACGGGCCGTAGTGCCGTCTCGCCCGGAGGTGGGACGGCCGGTCGGCGGCGTCCGATCACGTGTGGCGTCCATCGTCCCGCGAAGGTTCGGCCCGGGTGGGCGGTTTCCCGGATCTTTGGCGGTCCATCTCGGCCCCGTGAACGGAGCCGGCCCGGACGGTGGGGGCCGCACTCCAGGACGCGGCGCAGGAAATATGACCCAATCGGGCGAAAGAGAAAAGGCTGTGATTAAAGGTCGGCGATTGCCCTGTGCTTTGGCTTTGAGCGCGCGTTCTTTGGGGCGTTCTCGCAGGTGGGGTGACCTGCCCTGATCTTCTCTTCAAGATTATGGAGGGGGCGGTTAAAAGCGGCGATCCGTGCCGGGGCGCGCTGCGATGCTGGGCCGTGGCCGCCCGCGACGGCACCGCAAAGTCACCCCCCGGCTGAAGTTCTTGTCTGTGAAGGGACGCGCGATGAGAGCCCAGGGGCTGAGTCCCTCCATCGACTCCGGTGCGGTCCCGGCCGATCTCGCGTCGGGTGAGGCGGTGGCCGTCCTCGCGCCGGTCGCCCCGCGCCGCCGGGGCGCGGCGGGGGCGCGGATCCCCGCCGTCCTGTACCCGGTGTTCCTCGCCGTGCTGGACGGCTGGGTGATGGCCGCCGCCGTCGCCGCCCTGCGGTCCGTACCGGGCGGCGTCCTGCCCGGCGCGGCGGCCGCGGCCGTGGTCGCGTGCAACGCGGCGGGCGGGCTGTACCGGACGCGCCGCAACCCGTCGCTGCTCGCCGACGCGCCGCCGCTCCTCACCCGGACGATGATCGTCGGCGCGCTCGCGGTGATGCTGCACCCCGGGCCGCCGCACGGCGCGGTGGTCGCGTGGCTGTGGATCACGGCGGCGGCCGGGACGGCGTCGCTCGGCGTCCGCGTGTTCGTGAACGCGGCGACGAGGACGTACCGCCGGCGGTCCCGGCCGCGTCCGGCGCTGGTCGTCGGGACGGGCGGGACGGCCGGGCACATGGTCGGCATCCTGCGGGAGCGGGCCGAGTTCGGGCTCGCCGCGGTCGGGCAGGTGGCCGGCGGCGCCGCGGCCGGCCGCCCGGCGGCGACGCCCGTCCTCGGGGAGACCTCCGACCTGCCCGCGCTCGTCGAGGAGCACGGCGTCCACACGCTGATCGTGGTCGCCGAGGACGTCGACCCCGGTCACCTGGACGCCGTGCTGCGCATCTCGTTCGGGCTTCCCTGCGAGACGCTGCTCGTCCAGCCGCCGTCGGACGTCGTCCCGGTGGCGGCGGCGACGCGGGAGTACCTGGCCGGGCTGCCGTGCGCGCGGGTCGACTGGCGGCTGCGGGAGCCGGCGGCCCGGTACGCCAAACGGCTGCTCGACCTCGTCGTGGGCTCCCTGATCCTGTTCCTGGTGCTGCCGGTGCTGGCGCTGTGCGCGGTGGCGGTGCGGGCGGAGGGCGGTCCGGGCGTGCTGTTCCGGCAGCGGCGGATCGGCCTCGGCGGCGAGGAGTTCGTCCTGCTGAAGTTCCGGACGCTGAAGCCCGCGGACGAGCAGGAGTCCGACACCCGCTGGACGGTCAAGGACGACGAGCGCATGGGACGCGTCGGACGGTTCCTGAGGGCGACCTCCCTGGACGAGCTTCCGCAGCTGTGGAACGTCATCCGCGGCGATATGAGCCTCGTCGGCCCGCGCCCGGAGCGCCCCCATTTCGTCGAGCAGTTCTCCCGCACCTGCCCCGGATACATGCTGCGGCACCGGGTCCCGGTCGGGATGACGGGCTGGGCGCAGATCCACGGTTTCCGGGGCGACACGTCCATCGAGCTGCGCGCCAGGCTCGACAACCACTACATCGACCACTGGTCGTTCGCCGGCGATCTGAAGATCCTGCTGCTGACCGTCCGGGCGTTGCTGTGCAAGGACGCCGGATGACCGCTGACCCGCCCCCCTTCCCGTGGCCCTCGGCGGCCAGTGCGGTGAAGGCGGCCACGGTGAGCCTCAGGCGGCCGAGCTGGCTGGTCGCCGTGGCCGTCGTGAGCATCGGGATCCCGGCGGGCTCGGAGGCGTTCGGCCACGGCGTGCGGGTCACCATCGGGGACGTCGCCAGCGTCGTGCTGATCCTGGTCGCCGTGTTCCTGCTGGTCACCGGGCATGTCGAGATGCCGCGTGCGGCGCTGTCCACGTTCGGACCGCTGGTGGCGGGGCTCGGGATCAGCACGGTGTGTTCGCCCGACATCGGGTCCAGCCTGCCCGGGTTCGTGCGGACCGCGCAGATCTTCGTGCTGGTGCCGCTGGCCGTCGTCCTGCTCGTCCGGGACCGCCGCGACCTCGCGATCGTGTGCTCGTCGTTGCTCGCGCTCGGGCTCGTGGAGGCCGTGTACGGGATCTGGCAGTCGGTCACCGGGAACGGCGCGTCCATGGGCGGGGAGAACATCCGCGCGGTCGGCACGTTCGGCGCGGTCGACGTGATGGCCATGTCGATCGTGGTCGGGATCGCGTTCCTCATCCTGACCGCGTTCGCGTTGTCGGCGCCCGGACGGGGGCTCGCCGCCCTCGCGTCCGCGCTCGCCGGGCTCTGCGTGCTGGCCGTCGCGCTGGCGCTCGCGCTCAGCCGCGGGACGTGGATCGCGCTCGGCGCCGCCGCCGTCCTCACCCTGATGATCTTCAACCGGTGGACGGCGGTGAAGGTGCTGGCCTGCTGCTGCGCGCTGCTGCTGCTGACGCTCGCCGGTGCGGGCGGCGGGGCGCAGGCCGTCGTCGAGCGCTCCAAGTCGATGGCCGCCTCGATCAGCCACCCCGACCAGTCGGTGGAGGACCGTTACAACCTGTGGGCCGCGGCCCTGCGGATCTGGCAGGACCACCCCGTCACCGGTGTCGGCGTGAAGAACTTCCCCGCCTACCGCGACGCCTACGCCGGGATCGAACTGTCGTCGGGCAGCGAGACCGCCGACCCCGTCAACGGGTACGTCCGGCAGCCGCTGCTGTCGCCGCACAACGAGTACCTGCTGTTCCTGTCCGAGCAGGGCGTCGTGGGGTTCGCCGGGTTCGCCGCCCTGTTCGCCATGATCCTCGCCGGGTTGTGGAAGCGCCGCCGCGTCCGCGACCCGTTCTGGCTCGCGAGCGTCGCGCTGACGACGTTCCTGCTGGTCAACTTCGTGTACGCCGATCTGGGCGGGCCGACCTGCGCGCTCATCGCCGTCGTCCTCGGGATCGTGGCGTGCCGGGCCTTCGAGGACGTCCCGTCCGGCCAGGCCGTGCCCGGGGACGCCGTGCCCGGGGACGCCGCTTCCGGTCGTGCCGTGCCGGAGGAGGCGCGGACATGACCTCGGTGGGACGTGCCGCCGCGCTGTCGGGCGTGCTGATCGGCGCCGGCACCGGGCTCGGCTTCGTCCGCGACCTGGTCATGGCGCACCTGTTCGGCGCGAGCGCCGGCACGGACGCGTTCCTCGTCGCGTGGACGATCCCCGAGACCGTGTCGCCGCTCCTCATCGAGGACGCCATGGCGCTGCTGATGGTCCCGGTCGTCACGCGGCTGCTCGCGCGCGGGGACGGCCCGCGCGCGCTCGTCGGAACGACCCTTCCCCGCATGCTTCTCGGCCTGTCCGCGGGCACGCTCACCCTCGTCGCCGCCGCGCCCCTCGTGGTGGACGTCCTCGCCCCCGGCCTCACCGAGCGCGGCCCCGCCATCATGTGCGTCCGGCTGACGGCGGTCACCGTCGTGACGTTCGGCGTCGCGGGGTTCATGAGCGCGACGCTGCGCGCCCACCACCGGTTCGGGCCGCCCGCCGCGATCTACCTCGCCTACAACGCGGGCATCCTCGCGCTGATCGCGGGCCTGTCCGGGGTCGTCGGCATCACCAGCGCCGCGATCGGCGTCGCCTGCGGGAGCGTCCTGATGGTCGCCGTCCAGGCCCCCGCCTTCGTCCGCTGCCTCCGCGAGTCCCCGGCCCCGCCCGCCCCCCGCGTCCGTGACGTCGACCTGCGGCTCGGGCTCGCCGCCGTCGCGCCCATCGTCGTCTACACCGTGACGCGGCAGGCGCAGGTGTTCGTCGAACGCTACTTCGGATCCGAACTCGCCGCCGGGTCGATCTCGCACCTCAACTACGCGCAGAAGGTCGCGCAGGTGCCGATGGTCCTGTCGCTGCTGATCGTGACGGTGACGTTCCCGAGGCTCGCCCGCGCGTCGGCGGACGGGGACACCGGGCAGGTCGCCCGCCGCATCCGGCAGGACCTCGCCGTCGCGAGCGCCATGGTGCTGGCCGCGACCGCGTTCCTCGTCGCGTTCGCGCCCGCCGTCATCAAGCTGCTGTTCGAGCACGGCGAGTTCACGTCCGCCGACACGCGGAGCACCGCGTCCATCCTGCGCGTCTACGCGCTCGGGCTGTGGGGGCAGTCGGCGGTCGGCCTGGCCGCCCGCGCGTTCTTCGCGCAGAAGCGGCCGACGTGGCGTCCCGCCGTCGTCCTCGCCGTGGGCCTCGCCGTCACCGCCGCGATCGGCGGCGCGTTCGCCGCGTCCGCCGGGACGCTCGCGCTGGCCGCCGCGAACGCCGCCGGGATCACGCTCGCCGCCGTCCTGCTGCTGGCGGGGCTGCGGCCGGGCGTCGCGCCCGTCGCGCTGCGGCGGATCGCCGCGGACGTCGCCCGGCTCGTGCTCGCCGCGTCCGGTGCCTGCGCGGCCGGCCTGGTCGCGGCCGGCGCGCTCGGCGCCGGGACGCCCGCGATCGTCCAGCTCGCCGCCGGCGGCGTCGTCACCGCCGCGGCCTTCGCCGTCCTGACCGTCCTGGCGGGACCCGACCTCGTCGCTTCATGGATCGCCGTGGGGCCGCTCGGCGCGTCCGGACGCCGCGGCCGTACCGAATCGGGGGAGAGCAGTGAGCCAGCCGACCGAACCGACACACCTGACCGAACCGGCCCACCCGGCCCACCCGGCGGACGCGGAGAAGGAGATCCGGCCGACGCCGCTGGTGCTGATGTACCACTCGGTCGACCACTTCCGTGAGGATCCGCACCTGGTGACGGTGTCGCCCGCGCGGTTCGAGCGCCAGATGACGTGGCTGCGGGCGCGCGGACTGCGCGGCGCCGGCATGGCCGAGCTGCTCGACGCGCACGCCGCCGGCCGCGCGGACGGCCTCGTCGGCCTGACGTTCGACGACGGGTACGCCGACTTCGCGACCAGGGCCGTCCCGGTCCTGCTGCGGTACGGGTTCGGTGCGACGGCGTTCATCGTGTCCGGGCGGATAGGCACCCACAACACGTGGGACGACGGACCGCGCAAGCCCCTCATGACGGCCGAGCAGATCAAGGCCGTCGCCGGCGCGGGCATCGAGATCGGTTCGCACGGCAGGCACCACGTGTCGCTGCCCGCAACGGACGACACCGAGCTTCGCGAGGAGCTGGAGGAAAGCCGCGCCGGCCTGGAGGACCTCGTCGGGGGCCCCGTCACCGGCTTCGCCTACCCGTACGGGCACGCCACGGCCCGCGAGATCGAGGCGGTCCGCGCCGCCGGCTACGACTACGCGTGCGACATCAAGCCCGGCGAGCCGGGACGGCACGCGCTGCCCCGCGCCTACATCGGCGACCGGGACGGGCCGCTGCGGATGCGCGCCAAGCTCCTCCGCCACGAGCTCTTCCACCACCACGGGCCCCGCCGGAGCCGCGTGTGACCCGAGTCCTGCACGTCATCACCGGGCTGGAGCACGGCGGCGCGGAACGCCAGCTCGCCCTCCTGCTGCGCCACCTGCCCGTCTCCTGCGAGGTCGCGACGCTCACCCGGACGGGAACGCTGGGCGCCCAGATCAGGGGCGCGGGCGTCCCCGTCCACGAGATCGGCATGCGCGGCAACCGGGACGTCGCGGCGCTGCCCCGCCTCGCGCGGCTGATCCGCCGGGGACGCTACGACGTCGTCCACACGCACCTGTACCGCGCGTGCGTCTACGGCCGCATCGCCGCCCGCATGGCCGGGACCCCCCGCGTCATCGCCACCGAGCACTCACTGGGCGACGGCCACATCGAGGGACGCGCCACGACGCGCGGCGTCCGGGCGCTGTACCGGGCGACCGAGCGGCTCGGGTCGGCGACCGTCGCGGTGTCGCCGACCGTCGCGGCCCGCCTGCGCGGCTGGGGTGTCCGGCCCGGCCGGATCGTCATGATCCCGAACGGCGTCGACGCCGCCGCGTTCGCGTTCGACGCCGCGCGCCGCGCCTCGACGCGCCGCCGCCTCGGCATCCTCCCGGACGAGCCGATCGTCGGCGCCGTCGGGCGGCTCGTCCCCACCAAGCGGTTCGACCTGCTGATCGAGGCGATCGCGCCGCTGGACGGCGTCCGGCTGCTGCTGGTCGGGGCGGGCCCGGAGCGGGGGCACCTCGAACGGCTGACGCGCGACCTCGGCGCCGCCGGGCGGGTGATCTTCGCCGGGGGGACGTCGGACGTCGCGGGCGCCCTCGCGGCGATGGACGTGCTCGCCGCACCGTCCGTCCAGGAGGCGTTCGGCCTCGGCGTGCTGGAGGCGCTGGCCGCCGGGCTCCCCGTCCTCTACACGACCTGCCCGGCCATCGACGACCGCCCGCCCGGCGAGGCGCCGCACGCCCTGCGGCTGCCCACCGACGCGTGGGCCTGGAGCACCGAACTCGAACGCCTCACGCGGGGAACGCGGGAGCGGACGCCGGTGCCGCCGGTCGTCGGCCACTACGCCATCGCCGAGCAGGCCGCCGAACTCGCCCGGCTCTACAAGGACGAGCCGTCCCTCTGCGGGGTCATTCCGACACGAGAAAGGGCTCATGATGCCGCAACGTGAAGCCAACCGGAGACCGAGAAGGAAACAGGTCCGGCCGCCCGGCGTGCGCGTGCGCCGCCGGCGCGGGCTACGCGGTGTGCTCGCCGCGGCCGCCGGCCGGGTGCGCCGTCCGCTCGCCGGGCTGCTCAGACGGTTCGGGCTGTCCATCGCGTTCGTCCTGGCCGGGTTCCTCGGCGGGCTCGGATACGCGATGTTCGCGCCCGCCACCTACACCGCCGCCGCGTTCGTGCTGGTCGTGGAGGAGGGGAAGGCCGGGCAGGCGGGTCCCGCGGCGGTGAGCTTCGCCCAGGCGTACGGGCGGCTCGCCCCGCTGCCGGAGACCCTCGAACACTCCACGCTCCCGCTGCCGAAGGCCGCGCCGGGCTCCACCCGCGAGCACGTCCGGGCGTCGACGTCGCCGGACACGCCGCTGATCAGGCTGGCCGGCGTCGGCCGGACGCCGCGGGACGCGGCCGCGTTCGCCAACGCCGCAGCCGACGCGCTCGTCCGGTACGGGACCGCGCACCGCGACGACACCGGGGTGCGCGTCGCGCTGATGACGCTCGCGGCGCCGCCGGCCACGCCGTCGTCGCCGAACCTGCCGCTGGGCGTCGCCGTCGGCACCGCGTCCGGTGTCCTGCTCGCCGGGCTCAGCGCCGCCGTCGTCAGCGGCCGGCGCGGCCGGGCCGACACCGCCCGGCGCCGCCCGGGCACCGCCGCCCCGGCCCCGGGCCCGGTCCCGGACGCCGCCCGACCGGTGCGCGCCGAACGTGCGGGGGTGGGGACGTGAGCCTGTCCAGCCTCGCGCGCGGGGACGTCGCGCCTCACGCGGCCGCCCCGTCCGCCGCCGAGTGGTCGGTGGAGGTGCACCGGGAGGAGCAGGCGCTCGTCGCCCTCGCCGGCGAACTGCGCGACCTGTACGACCGCAGCCCCGCCGCGACGCCCTTCCAGACGTACGAGTGGCTCAAGGCGTGGTGGGGCTGGTACGGGACGAGCGGCAGGCTCCGCCTCGCCCTGGTCCGGTGCCGCGGCCGGCTCGTCGCGGCGGCCCCGCTGATGGCGGCGGTCCGGCACGGGTTCCCGGTGCTGGTCCCGCTGGCGGCGGAGCAGAGCGACTTCACCGACTTCCTGCTCGACCCCGTGTACGCCGACGGCGCCGTCCGGCATCTCACCCGGGCCCTGCTGGACGAGCACGGATGGTGCGCGCTCGACCTCCGCGAGGTCCGTACCGGGTCGGCGGCGCACCAGGTGGCCCGGCAGTGGCCGCGCCGGACGTGGCGGATGCCGTCGTCGGTGTGCCTGGAACTGCCCGCCGCCGGCATCGACGACGTCCTCGGGCGGCTGCCGCGCCGCACCGCCGGGAAGATGCGAGCGAAACTCCGCAAGATCGACGTTCGCGGCATCACGGTCGAGTCCGTCCCGGCGGAGGGCGCCTCGGACGCCGTCCACGCCCTGCTGGAACTGCACGCCAGGCAGTGGCAGGGCCGCCCGATCAACCCCGAGCACACCCGGGAGCGGTTCCGGCGCCACCTGGCTGAGGCCGCGGCCGGGATGGTCCGCGACGGACGCGCGGCCGTCCTGCAGTACCGGTGGGACGAGCGGCTCGTCGCCAGCGACCTCGTCCTCATCGGCCACCGCCACGTCGGCGCCTACCTGTACGGGGCCATTCCCGACCTGCGCGGCTGCGTGGACGTCTCGCTGATGCTGCTGCGCGAGGACCTCGCCATCGCCCGGGACCGCCACCGGCAGGGCGTCAGCCTGCTGCGCGGCGACGAGCCGTACAAGCTGAAGTGGCGGCCGACGCCCGTCCAGAACCAGCGGATCATCCTCGGGCGGACCGCCTCCGCCGCCGCGTTCGCCGGCCTGGCCCGGACCCGCGCGCACCTGTCGGCCCGGCGGCACCGATGGCGGGGAGGCCATGACTGAGGCCGCGTCCATGGGCGAGTCCATCGGCGCGGCGGTGGGCGGGGACCTCACGCCGGTCCGGGTGCTGCACGTCAGCCAGCCGAACGCGGGCGGAGTCGCCGTCTACGTCGGGCAGGCGGCCGGTGACCAGCGCAGACGCGGCTGGGAGGTGGCGGTCGCCTGCCCACCGGGCGGTGACCTGCCCGCCCGGTGCGCGGCGGCGGGCGTGCCCTGGTTCAACTGGCCCGCCGGACGCGCTCCCGGTCCCCGGACGCTGCTGGAGTCCCTCAGCCTCCGCCGCCTGGTGCGGAGTTTCGCACCCGACGTCGTCCACCTGCACTCGTCGAAGGCGGGGCTGGCGGGACGGCTGCCGTGCCGGCCGTGCGGCACGCCCACGATCTTCCAACCGCACGGCTGGTCATGGCTCGCCGCGACCGGCAGGCAGGCCGCCGTCAGCCGCCGCTGGGAGCGGATCGCGGCCCGCTGGAGCGACGCGCTGATCTGCGTCGGGACCGGTGAGGTGCGCGAGGGGATGCGCGCCGGTGTGCGCGGCCCCTACCGGCTCGTCCGCAACGGTGTGGACCGGCGCCGGTTCAGGCCCGCCGACGGCGCCGCCCGGCTGGCCGCGCGCCTGCGCCTCGGCCTGCCCGCGGCGGTGCCCCTCGCCGTGTGCATCGGGCGCCTGACCCGGCAGAAAGGGCAGGACGTCCTGGTCGCGGCATGGCCGGGCGTCACCGAGCGGTGCCCGCCGGCCCGCCTCGCCATCGTGGGGGACGGCGAGGACCTGGACGCGCTGAGCCGCGAACCCGTGCCGGGCGTCCTGTTCGTCCCGGCCGTGCGGGATCCCCGCGACTGGCTGTCGGCGTCGGACGTCATCGTGCTGCCGTCCCGGTGGGAGGGGCTGCCGCTGACCGCGCTGGAGGCGCTCGCCACGGGACGTCCCCTCGTCGGGACGGACGTTCCCGGCATCGCCGAGGTCGTCGGTCCCGGGGTCGGCGCCCTCGTGCCGGTGGACGATCCCGCCGCGCTGGCCGAGGAGGTCGCGGGGCGGCTCCTCGTTCCCGGGACCGCCGAGCGGGAGGGACGGGAGGCGGCCGCCGCGTCCGCCGCCTACGACATCTCCCGGACGGTGGCGCTGCTGGCGGCCGTCACCCGCGCCGCCGCCGGGCTGGGCGCCACGCCCGTGGAGGCCCTGGCCGACGTGCGGGCCGTCGCCGCCGGTGGTGGGGGCGGTGGCGAGGTCGTCGGCGTCTCCGGTGTCCGCGTTGCCGGGGGCGGGGCCGCCACGCCGCCGAACAGGTCGCGGTAGACGCCGGAGGAGCGCGGGGTGCGGCCGCACGCCCAGACGCCGTGCGGGCAGTAGTCCGTGATCGACTGGTAAACGACATCGTGCGACATGATCCAGTCGTGCATTCCCTGGATATATTCCACCGCTGGAACCGCCCGACCCGGGCGACGCCCTCCGCACCAGAACCTAGAAATGCCCCCAAGGGAACATATTTCCGTGATTCCGCACCGCCTGGGGCTGCGTCCATGTCGCCAATGTCGACATGGTGAGCGCGAGTGGCAGCATGACGGACACGGCCAGAACAGGAAGGAGCGGGCAGAGCGGAATCGGCGTTTTCCGCCGGTGCCGTGACGACCGCCCGGCGGAATGGATATCGGCAGCTCGCATGCGTATCGTATGCCCTGGGCGTACGCCGCCGAACAAATATACCGGGCGGGATGACGCCAAAATTTACAATCCGCTGGAATGGGTCCGCTGAACGCATGTTCGTTGATACGAAGGTCCCGTCGAGGACTCACCTGGATTCCGGTCTTCCCGTCCTGCTGCTGCGCACCGACCGCAACGTTTTCCATCACGGGACGCTCGGCGCGATCAGAAGCCTCGGACGCGCCGGGGTCCCGGTGCACGCCATCCTGGAGGGGCGCGGCAATCCCGCGTCCCGCTCCCGCTACCTTTTCCGCGGGCATCCGTGGGCGCCGCCCGCCGAGCGGCCGGCCGCGCTGCTGAGCCACCTGCGGGTGATCGGGGAGCGGGTCGGCGGGCCGGCGCTGCTCGTCCCGCTGGACGACGCCGGAGCGATCTTCGTCGCCGAGCACGCGGACGCGCTGACGCCCCACTTCGTCTTCCCCCACCAGGACCCGGACGTCCCCCGGCGCGTCGCCGACAAGGCGCTGCTGCTGGAAGCGTGCGCCCGGTACGGCATCGCGTGCCCGCCGAGCCGGACGCCCGCGTCCGCCCACGATGTGGACGAGGCCGCCGGTGAGTTCGGCCTTCCCCTGATCGCCAAGTGGGCGCGGCCGTGGCGGCTCGGCCCCGGCATGCGGAGCACCGCGGTGGTGTACACCCTCGGCGAGTTGCACCGGCTGTTCGCCGCCACCCGCGACCGCGACCCGGACGGCGACGCGGGCCCCCTCATCCTGCAGCGGCGCATCGCGACCTCCGACGGCGACTGGTTCTTCCAGGGCTACTTCGACGAGAGCTTCCACTGCCTGTTCGGCGCGACCGGCCGCAAGCACCTCGCGCATCCGCCACAGGCCGGGCACACGGTCGCGGGGGAGTGGGTCGCCAACCCCGAACTCCACCGGCTCGCCGTCCGGATCGTCCGGCTGCTGGGCTGCCGCGGGCTCGTCGATCTCGACTTCCGGCACGACGCCGACGACGGCGTCTACCACCTGCTGGACTTCAACCCGCGGATCGGCGCGCAGTTCCGGCTGTTCGCCGACCGGGACGGCCTCGACCTCGCCCACGTCCTGCACCTGCACCAGTCGGGCCGCCGCGTCCCGGACGCGCGTCCCGCGTTCGGCCGCAACCTGCTGGTGGAGAACCACTACCTCCAGGGGTCCGCAGGCCGGCGAATGCGCGCGGGAACCCTCCGCCCGCTGCGCGCGGCACCGCGCCCGCTCCGCGAGACGCTCCGCCCGCTCCGCGAGACGCTCCGCCCGCTCCGCGAGGCCGACGAGTTCGCGTGGTACGCCGGCGACGATCTGCCGCCGTTCCTCGCGATGGGACGGCAGAGCGTGCTCCGCGCGGTCGAGCGGCTCCGCACCAGGTAACACGACACTCACAGGGGGGAACGAACAATGAGCGACTCGGCCAGTGACGTCGTCATCGCCGGCGCCGGGCCCTACGGCCTGTCGACGGCCGCCCATCTGCAGAACCTCGGGCTCAACGTCAGGATCATCGGAGAACCGATGCGGTTCTGGGCGGAGAACATGCCGGAGGGCATGTTCCTGAAGTCCGAGCCGTTCGCCTCCGGCCTGGGGGCGCCGATCAGGGGCATGTCCTTCACCGAACGCCACCCGGACTGGCGGGTGGGGCAGCCGATCCCGCTGGAGACGTTCGTGACCTACGGGCGCTGGTTCGCCTCCGTCGCGATCCCGGGCACCGAGGAAGCGCAGGTCGTGAGCGTCGACCGGGCCGGCCCCGGCGGGTACCTCGTCACGCTGTCCACGGGCGAGACGATCACGGCGCGCACGGTCGTCGTCGCCGTCGGCGTCGGGCCGTTCGCGCACATCCCGGACGAACTGGCGGGCCTGCCGTCCTGGCTCGTCTCGCACAGCAGCGCCCACCGCGACCTCGGCCTGTTCGCCGGCAAGGAGGTCGCCGTGGTCGGCGCCGGGCAGTCCGCGCTGGAGACCGCGGTGCTGCTGGCCGACGCGGGCGCGTCGCCGCACGTCCTCGCCCGCACCCGCGAACTCGACTGGAACACGGTGCCCGAGGAGCGGCGGTCCCTGTGGACGAGGGCGCGCGGCGGCCCCCGGTCCGGGCTCGGCACCGGCTACCGGACGTGGCTGTGGGCCGAATGCCCCGGGCTCGTCCGCCACCTGCCGGAGAAGACGCGGCTGCGGATCGTCCGCGAGACGCTCCCGCCCGCCGGCGCGTGGTGGCTGCGCGACCGGCTGGACGAGCGCGTCCGCGTCTCGACGGGCCGGCACCTCGGCAAGGTCGCCGAGCGGGACGACGGCGTCGCCCTCACCACCACCGACCGCACCGGCCGCCGCCTGGTGACGGAGGTGGAGCACGTCATCGCCGCGACCGGGTTCGTCCCGGACGTGGAGCGGCTCACGATGCTCTCGCCCGACCTGCGCGCCCGCGTCACCACCCGGCTGGGGGCGCCGGTGCTCAGCCGGGACTTCGAGGCGTCGGCGCCGGGCCTGTACTTCGCGGGCCTCGCCGCGGCGCCCACGTTCGGCCCGGTCATGCGGTTCGTGCACGGCGCGGACTTCGCGGCGCGGCGGATCGCGCACCACATCATCCGGCGGACGCCCCGCGTGCGGCCGCCCTCCGGCCGCCTGGAGACCGTCCCGGAGCCGGACATGCGCACGCGGTGAAGGATCCTCCTCCGGCCGGCGGGCGCACCGACGGTGCCCGCCGGTCTCCTCGGCTCGGCGCCCTGACGGGACGTCAACGCCAGGGCGGGTGCGCCCTGCGGCGTGCGCGTTCGGCGCGGGCTTGGGCGGACGTCCACTCCCAGCGGGAGTACAGCGTCCAGGCACCGGCCAGGACCCGCCTCGAACGAGTGCCCTGAGCAGCGGGAACGCTGGGGACGACGATGAGGCGGACGTCGGTGCGGGTGACGAGCCGGCGGCTGCGGCGGCTGCGGCGATGGCGCGCCGGCCACAGGTGCGCGAGCACGGGCGAGTGGTCGGGCATCGGCACGCTCCTCGGGCGGGCGGCCGCTGTGACCGTCCGCTCACCGAATGTAGCGTACGGGATACCGTTCGCCATGCTTCTCCCGAACTCCGCATGAATGCCGACCGCCCGCGCCCGCGCCCGGCGGTCCGGAACCGGGCAGAACTTCAAAGCCCGACAAAGGAGTCATCGTGCGGCCGGAATCCCGCCCGCGGTAAAACGGGAATTCATGCGCCGGTAAATGATCCGAAGACACGCCGGACGACAGAACAATGGCTTCTTGATCACGTGTTTCACGGTGCTACGTTCGAGCCCGGCCGGACCAGATCCGGACGCCGACGCGAGGAGAGAACCGGCAGTGCAGCCCGCACCGATCCAGCGCGGGGCGATAAGCCCCCAGGGTCGGCCGCGGCGTGCCCTCGTCCCGGTTCTCGTGCGCCTGATGGCCATCGCCGGATTCGCGTTCGCGGGCTGGCTCGCCCTGTCCGCACTGAGCGAATCCGCATCCGCGTCCGCGGCACAGCGGCCGACGCATCCGGACAGCACGATCCGGACCGGCTTCTGGGAGCACGATCTTCGCGATGTGCCCGGGCGTGTGCGCGAGATCGGCGACCGTCCGCTGCGGCATGCCGGCTCCTGGGAGGGTGACCTCCGTGACGTGCCGGACCGTGTGCAGGAGATCGGGGATCACCCCGTGCGGTTCCTTCAGGCGCGGCGGCATGACGTGTTCGAGCGCAAGGACCGGACCGTCCGGCAGGTGAGGGAGCTGGCCGACGCGGCCGGCGTCCCGCGCGTGCGGCTGCCCCGCGTCCGGCAGGACGCACCCCTCGTGGAGGGTCTCGTCCACGACATCGCGGGGTCGCGGCCGGTCCTGGACAAGGGGCTGCTGCCCGACGCCGGGGAGCAGCCGGCGGCGGAGGACGAGGCGCAGGCGGGCAACGAGGCACAGGCAGACGACGAGGCGGCGGCGCCCGGCTCCGGCACGGCCGCCCGCAGCGGTCATTCGCCGCCCACGCCCGACGCCTTCGCGGGGGACCGGAAGCCGGGCCACTGCCGGGGATGCCAGGGGAACGGGCACCTTCCCGGTCCCGTGCTGCCCTCGGGGCAGGACAACCCGCGGAGCGGCGGCAACGGCGGCCATCCGTTCTCACCGGTCGCCGACCTTCGCGGCGGCCGGTACCCGGCGGCGCCGTCCGCCGTGGAGTCCGGCACCTTCCACCGCACGGCGCTGACCGACCTGTCCGCGCCCGGCGGCCCGTCGGTCGTCCCGGACTAGCAACCCCCGGCCGGCCGGATCGGCCGGTCCCCGGACGGCCCGCGCGATTTGAGGCGCGCCGCCCGTCCCCGATCACCGAAGTGATCGCTTCCCATCTGACCTTCTCCATCGGCAACGGCCTCGCCCGGCCGCTGCGAGCTGCGCTCACCCGGACGGTGCCGCGCAGCGATCACCACCGATTCACCGAATCGCGAAACAGGACAGGAGCAACACAAATGCGCATGTGGGCAAGGAACACCGGCCGCGCCGCCCTGGTGGCCGCGGGCGCCGTCGCCGTCGGAGCCGCCTTCGGCTCCGGCGCGGTCGCGAGCGCCGACACGACGTCCGGCAACTTCAGCGTGCTGGGCGGCAACCAGCTGGAGACCCCGATCTCCATCCCGATCGAGGCGAGCGGCAACGCCGCCGCCGCGCTGGGGGCGTCGCAGGCCCAGTCGAAGGGCGGGGCCGCGGTCGAGGGCGCCCGGCACGGCGGCGGCGACGGCATGCAGACCTCCGGCAACTTCTCGATCGGCGGCGGCAACCAGATCAAGGCGCCGATCAGCATTCCGGTGGACGTCTGCGGCAACGCCATCGCGATCATCGGGCTCAGCAAGGCCCAGTGCAAGGGCGGTGCCAGCGTCTCGTCCGGTGGGAAGGGCTCCCACTACGACTCGGGCCCGGGCTACCGGAGCTACGGCTGGGGTGACGACGGCGGCTGGGGCGGCAACGGCGGCGGCGGGGGCATGCAGACCTCCGGCAACTTCAGCATCCTGGGCGGAAACCAGCTGTACGCGCCGATCAGCGTCCCCGTGAACGTGTGCGGCAACGCCGCCTCGGTGCTCGGGGCCGCGCAGGCGCAGTGCAAGGGCGGCGCGTCCGTCGAGCGCAGTGCCACCAGGGACCCGAAGATGAAGACCTCCGGGAACTTCAGCATCCTGGGCGGAAACCAGGTGTACGCGCCGATCAGCATCCCGGTGAACGTGTGCGGCAACGCCGTCGCCGTCCTGGGCCTGGCGCAGGCGCAGTGCAAGGGCGGCGCATCGGTCGGGGACGGGCCCGACGAGTTGCCGCCCACCATGCGGACACCGAAGAAGGAGAAGGTCTACAAGCCGTCCAAGAAGAGGCCCGCCGCCGGGAAGAAGAAGCTGCCGTCGACGATGCGGGCCAACGGCTCCCGCATGGCGCGGTCGGCCCCCGACTACCGGAGCGCGGACGGCCTGCCCGCCGTGCAGGGATTCGTGGACTCGCTCAAGCGGTCCGCGCCGGTGACGGTGCCGGGCGTGGACGTCAAGCCGGGGCACATCGGCCCGAAGCTGCCGACGGACGGGGGCCTGCCGGTCAAGGTCGGCTCCCCGGTCCTGAACTCCTGAAGACATCGAATCGGCGCGGGTGACGATCCGCGGCCGATGAGGTGAGGCAAAGGGGGCGGCAGACGTGCCGCCCCCTTTGCCGTCAGCGGGGATTTCCCGCCGGCCGGACTTCCCGCCGGCGGAATTCAGACCGATGGAGGTGAACCATGCTCGATCGCAAGTCCCTCGCCGCCGCGGCCCTGGCCGCGTGCTGCGGCCTGCCGGTCCTCGGCGTCCCGCAGGCGCAGGCGGAGACGCACGCGCAGGCGGAGACGGCGGCCGTGTCCGCTCGGGCCGCCGCTCCCGCCCGGCCGAAGAAGGGTGCGGTGATCGCGCGCATCCGGATCAAGCGGATGGGCTTGAAGGTGAAGGTCAGGGAAGGCGTCGGCGGCTCGGTGCTGCGGCGTGCCGTCGGGCACTATCCGAGGACGGCCCTGCCGGGACACGAGGGCAACACGGTGCTGCTCGGCCACCGGACGACCCATCTCGCCCCGTTCAACCAGCTCGACAGGATGCGGCGCGGCGACCGGATCGTCCTGCGGGTCGGCAGGACGGCCTATGTCTACAAGGCGCGGAGCATGCACGTCATCAAGCCGAGGGACCGGAGCGTCCTGGAGCCGGTGCCCTTCAAGCGGCGCAGCGCGCCCGACGGCGAGTACATCACGCTGATCACCTGCACCCCGAAGGGGTCGGACCGGCGCCGGCTCGTCGTCATCGGCACGCTTCACCACAAGAAGCGCATCCGCTGACCCTGATCGTGATGGCCGGACGCTGGACGGCGCGCGCCGACCGCCGCCGCTCAGCGTCCGCCGTAGAGGGCGATCAGACCGTCGTAGTCGCCCTTGCCGAGGGTGGCGGGGCCGTTGTCGCACGACCCGATGGACGGCGCCATCGTGAGGCCGGAGTGGTCGGCCCCTTCGACGTGGGCGAGGCCGAGGACATGCCCCGCCTCATGCGTCGCGACCGCCTCGACCGAGTAGCTTCCGGGTGAGCACGTCCCGCCCGACCACCACTTCTTTCCTTCCTCCTGCAGGGCCATGTCGGTCTCGACCGTCGTCCTGTCCCGGAACCAGATGCAGGTCGCCGCGAGGACGTTGGTCTCCGTGCCGGTCATGGGAAGCCAGCCGAACGTGTTGACCCGGTTCCGGGTCCCGCAGGCGGCCTTCCCGGTGATGTTCGGGGCGCTGCCCGATCGTCCCGCGTAGCCCTGGCCGATGTCCGGCCGCGGCGTGAACCGGCCGCCGCCGCATTCGGTGCGGGCGTCGACCATGTTGGAGATGCCCCGGGTGATGCCGGTCATGGGCAGCCCGTTCGTCCCCGGGTGGTAGCGCCACTGGACCGTGGAGCCCTTCGGCCACCTGCTGGGTTCGAGGCGGTGCACGCCGTCCTCGCAGGGATCCAGCGGCGCACGGGATCCTCGCGGCCTGCCCTCGGGCACCCGCCCGCCCCGCGTGGTGATGGTGATCTCGCCCGCGCGTCCGTCGACCTCGATGCGCAGTTCGGCGCCGCCGGTGGTGCGCAGCGCGTGCGCGACCAGCGAGGTCCCGTCGGCCGGGACGGTCGCGGTGAGCCCGTTCGCGCCGCGCACGGCCCGGCCGCGCAGGTCGCAGTCGGCGATCTTGACCCGCTGCGGCATCGCGCGGGCGGACAGGGTGCCGCCGGGCTTGCACCAGGCGGGAGAGCGCCCGGCCGCCACGGCGGTCCCGGTCCCGGCCCCGGCCGTGCACGCGAGGGCTGAGGCGACCGCCACCGCCGCCACCGCCGCCGGCCGGGACGCGCGTGAGAATCCGTGCATAGCAGTTCTCCGATGTGTGGGAACGTCCTTTCGCAGTGTTGCGCGATCCGCGGAAAAGGAAACCGCCGCTTTCTAAAATGATCACCATCATGGGCCTTGCGTCGTCCGCAAATGGGGTGCGACGGATATGTGCCGCTGGAAAATGCCGGAGATGTCTCGCGGAGGCGGGGGTAAGTCTTCGGTAAATCGTTCACCACAATCGTGTAAACGGGTTTATCGACACCCTATTCGGAAACTCAGCAGGTAATCCGGCAACTCGGGATCAACAGAACAAGGACGTCGGTGTCGCCGACGTCCGACCGAGATTCACCGCTACCGAGTGGCGGGCTCCCCCGCCTCCCCCAACTCCTCGCCGTCCGGCAGCGTTTCACGGAAGCGGAGGTGTTCAACGTGCAGGCGCAGACGCAGGTGCGGGAACTGATGGGCATGAGCGTGACCGACACCAACGGGACGAAGGTCGGCACGATCAAGCAGGTGTACCTCAACGACGACTCCGGGGCGCCGGAGTGGGTGACGGTGCACACCGGATGGTTCGGGATGAGGGAGAGCTTCGTCCCCCTGTCCGGGGGACGCAAGAACCAGGACATGCTGCAGGTCCCGTACGACAAGGAGACCATCAAGGGCGCTCCGAACGTGGACGCGGACGAGCACCTGTCGCATGCCCAGATCGTGGACCTGTACCGGCACTACGGCGTCCGTCCCCCGGGCGGCCGCCGCACGGGCGAGACGGGCACCGCAGAGCAGGGGACGACGGGCGACCGCCGCTTGACCGGCACCGAGGCCAAGGCCGAGCGCAAGGACGAGGGCAAGGCGGGCACGCAGGGCGCCGCAGGGAAGGCCGGCGCGGCCGGCGCCGCGGGCGCCGCCGGGATGGCCGTACGTCCCGAGAAGGGCAAGCAGGAGCGGCAGGCCATGCCGCCGCAGTCGGCGCGCGAGGGCGCGGAGGCCCCGATGACCGAGATCACGCGGTCGGAGGAGCGGATGCGCATCGGCACCGAACGGCACGAGGCGGGCCACGTCCGTGTGCACAAGTGGGTCGAGACCGAGATGGTCGAGCGCACGATCCCCGTCTCGCACGAGGAGCTCAGGATCGACCGCGAGCCGATCACGGGCGGCGAGCCGAGCCCGGAGGTGTCGCTCTCCGAGGACGACCTGGAGATCATCCTCTACGAGGAGCGCCCGGTCATCGCCAAGGAGACCGTCCCGGTCGAGCGCATCCGGGTCCGCACCGAGCAGGTGCAGGACGAGCAGACGGTCCGCGGCGAACTCCGCAAGGAGCGCGTCGAGGTCACGCGCGACGAGGAGACCGGGACCGGGCGGGAGACCGGCCGCGGAGGCCGCGGCGACCTGCCGAAGTAGCCTCTCGCCGCACCGGAGACGCACCGGATCACGACGCGCCCGGCCGAGTCGCCCACCCGCCGACCGGCCGGGCGCCCGGCCGCCCGATGCCGGGCGCGGCCGGGAACGCGGCCGAGTGTGGCCACGGTGCCGGATGGTGCCGGACGGGGCCGCCGCCCGCCCGCGTGCGGGGCGCCCCGGCGGGCGGCCGGAAAAGGCTGGATGATCTTCCACCCCGTCTGACCAGCGCCGTCCGCGGAACTGACGGAACGTGTGGAGTCGATCACCGTCAACCCCCCTTTTCACGGTTTCCACGGGCCGCGGGCATCAATATTTAGGTTTCTTGACAGATAAGCGGGAGCAGTAGAGGTTCCTGGGTGACGACGTCACCGGTGCAGGGGTCATGGCCGTCCGGGCGAGCCATGACCCCGGGCCCCGGCGCGCGGTCCGCCGGTCCGCGCGGCGTCCTCGAAGAGACCCAGGAGGGACGACTTGCGACACCCCCACAGACGCGTCATCAGCTCCCGGATCGGGCGGTCACTGGTCGCGCTCGCGACCATCGCCGCCCTCCCGTCGGCCATCGCGGCGCAACCCGCGCTGGCCGCCGCTCCCCAGGCACCCCCGGACGACGCCCCCTACCTGAACCAGCGGCTCCCCGTCTCCAAGCGGGTCGGCGACCTGCTCGGCCGCATGACCCTGGAGGAGAAGGTCGGCCAGATGACGCAGGCCGAACGCGGCGCCATCGACGGGGACCGCGACCAGATCACGGAACTGGCGCTCGGCTCCGTGCTGTCGGGCGGCGGTTCCGTGCCGGCCGACAACACCCCCGAGGGCTGGGCGGACATGGTGGACGCCTACCAGTCGAAGGCGCTCGCCACCCGGTTGAAGATCCCGCTGCTGTACGGGATCGACTCCGTGCACGGCCACAACAACCTCGTCGGCGCGACCGTGTTCCCGCACAACATCGCGATGGGCGCGACCCGCAACCCCGACCTGGTCCGCCGGCAGCAGCAGATCACGGCCACGGAGACCAGGGCGACCGGGCCGCAATGGATATTCGGGCCGTGCATCTGCGTCGTCCGTGACATGCGCTGGGGCCGTGCCTACGAGGCCTACGGCGAGGACCCGAGGCTCGTCATCGAGATGGAGACCGGCATCGAGGGTTTCCAAGGCCGCCACAAGCGGGACCTGAAGAGCCCCAGGCACGTCCTGGCGACGGCCAAGCACTACGCCGGTGACGGCGACACGGTGTTCGGCTCGTCCACCACCGGGACCTACACCATCGACCAGGGCGTCACGGTCACCGACCGCCGGGCGTTCGCGAAGATCGACCTGTCGCCGTACGCCGTGGCCGTGCAGAAGTACGACGTCGGCAGCATCATGCCGTCGTTCTCCAGCGTGGACTGGAAGGAGGACGGCGTCGGCAACCCCGTCAAGATGCACGCGCACAAGGAGCTGCTGACCGACGTCCTCAAGAAGAAGATCGGCTTCGACGGCTTCCTCATCAGCGACTGGGCGGCCATCCAGCAGATCCCCGGCGACTACGCCACCCAGGTCCGGACGTCCGTCAACGCCGGCGTCGACATGTTCATGGAGCCCTACAGCGCCCCGCAGTTCGTCGAGACGCTGCTCGCCGAGGTCCGCGCGGGACGCGTGCGGGAGTCGCGCGTCGACGACGCCGTCAGCCGCATCCTGACAGCCAAGTTCGAACTCGGCCTGTTCGAGAAGCCGTACACCGACCGCAGGCACGCCGGCACGATCGGCTCCCCGGCGCACCGCGCGGTCGCCCGGCAGGCCGTCGCCGAGTCGCAGGTCCTGCTGAAGAACTCCGGCCGCGCGCTGCCGCTGAGGCGCAACGAGGAGATCTACGTCGCGGGCACCAACGCCGACGACATCGGCAACCAGGCCGGCGGCTGGACGGTCACGTGGCAGGGGCAGTCCGGCGACATCATCCCCGGCACGACGATCCTGGAGGGCATCAAGCAGAACTCCGGGCACGTCACCTACAGCGAGGACGCGTCCGCGCCGATGTCGGGCAGTGACGTCGGCATCGTCGTGATCGGCGAGACGCCCTACGCCGAGGGCGTCGGCGATGTCGGCAACGGGCACACGCTGAACCTGTCCGACGCCGACAAGGCCAACATCGACAAGGTGTGCGGCGCGATCGAGACCTGCGTCGTCCTCGACGTCGCGGGCCGGCCGCAGATCGTCACCGACCGGCTTCCGGCCATGGACGCGTTCGTCATGTCCTGGCTGCCCGGCAGTGAGGGCGCGGGCGTCTCCGACGTCCTGTTCGGCAAGCGTCCGTTCAAGGGCCGCCTCCCGGTGAGCTGGCCCCGCAGCGAGGACCAGGAACCCGTCAACGTCGGCGACCGGAACTACGACCCGCTGTTCCCCTACGGCCACGGTCTGCGGACCCGCCGCGGCCACCACCGCCACTGAGCCACGCCCATCCGGATGACGGGCCGGCCGCCCACCACCCAAGGCGGCCGGCCCGCTTCCTTCGCCGGATCACGCAGATCACGTGGAAACGCCGGGTTCACGCCGTTTACCGCCGGTTTCGCTGGAGAGGCTGCCCTCAGCGTTCGAAGGAGGGCGGGTGGATCGTGAGCCGCGGGTCGCGTTCGTGCTCGGAGGCGGTGGCGTGCTCGGCGCGCACGAGGTCGGCATGTTGCGGGCGCTGCAGGAGCACGGCGTCCACCCCGACGTCGTCGTGGGGACGTCGATCGGTGCGCTGAACGGCGCGTTCGTCGCCGCCGACCCGGGCACGGCGGTCGAGCGGCTCACCGGCCTGTGGGCGGACGACTCCGTCCGCGACGTGTTCGGCGCCCGCGTCTGGGCGCGGCTGTGGACGCTCGCCCGCTCCGGTACCCACCTGCACTCGAACGAGCCGCTGCGCCGGATGCTCGGCGAACTGCTGCCCGTCGAGACGTTCGAGGAACTGGCCGTCCCGTTCCAGTGCGTCGCCGCCGGGATCGAGACGGCGATGGCGCACTGGTTCACCGGCGGGCCGCTCATCCCGGCGGTGCTGGCCTCGTCCGCCGCGCCGGGGCTGCTCCCGCCCGTCCGGATCGGGGACCGGCACTACTTCGACGGCGGTCTCGTGCACAGCATCCCGGTCGGCCGCGCCGTCATGCTCGGCGCCACCACCATCTACGTCCTGCACGTCGGGCGCATCGAGCGCGACCTGGCGCCGCCGCGCCGGCCGTGGGAGGTCGGCATGGTCGCGTTCGAGATCGCGCGGCGGCACCGCTTCTTCGAGGAGATGTCGAGCCTGCCGGACGGTCTGGACGTGCACGTCCTCCCCGCGGGCGGCAGACCGCGGAAGGCCGGGGTCGACCTCGCCCAGATGCGGTACCGGAACCTGTCGGGAATCCGCGCTCACATCGAGCGCGCCTACCAGGCATCCTTGGAGTACCTCGAAGAACGAGCGTGAGATGCTTCCTCCCCCCTTCGTCCGCCGCCTCCTCCTCACTCCGCTGCTGTTCGTCCTCACCGTGCTGGTCGTCGTGGTGTTCCCGGTCGCCTACCCGCTGGCGATCGTCCTGGGACGCGACCGCAGACGCGTCGCCCGGCTGCTGTGGTTCACGCTGGCGTGGGGGACGCGGGAGTCGGTCGCCGTCGTGGAATGCGGATGGCTGTGGTGCCGGCGCCGGGCCCGCGACGACCGGCACTACGACATCATCCGCCGCTACGTCGCCGGCCTGTACGCGGTCGCGGAGCGGCGCCTGGGCCTCCGCGTGGAGATCGAGGGCGAAACCGAGACCGGGACGGCGGGCGAGGACCGCCCGCTGATCGTCCTCAGCCGGCACGCGGGCCCAGGCGACGCGCTCCTCCTCGTCCACCATCTGCTCGCCGACTACCGGCGGCGGCCCCGCGTGGTCATGAAGGCGCAGCTCCAACTCGACCCCTGCATCGACATCGCGGCGAACCGCATGCCGAACGTGTTCGTCACGCCCGGCGGCCGCGCCATCGACGACATCGGCCGCCTCGCCTCCGGCCTCGGCCCCCGCGACGCCCTCGTCATCTTCCCCGAGGGCGGCAACTTCACCCCGGAACGGCGGCGGCGCGCGATCCGGCGGCTGGCCCGGCTCCGCCGCGCCGACGAGGCGGAACGCGCGACCCGGATGCGGAACCTGATGCCGCCGCGGCCCGGCGGGGTACTGGCCGCCCTCGACTCCGCCCCGTCCGCCGACGTCGTGTTCGTCGCGCACATCGGCCTCGACCACATGACCACCGCGGGCGACATCTGGCGGCGCGTCCCGCTCACCGGCGTCGTCCACGCCCACTGGTGGCGGATCCCCGCCGAGGACGTCCCCGCCGACCGCGACGCCCGCACCGACTGGCTGTACACGCAGTGGGAACGCGCCGACGCCTGGATCACCGCCAACCGGGCACCCGCGCCGGAGTGACATCATGGAACACATGGGCGACGAGGGGACGGTGCGGGTCGATCTGTGGCTCTGGTCCGTGCGCCTGCTGAAGACCCGCTCAATGGCGACCACCGCCTGCCGCGCGGGCCACGTCCGCGTGAACGACGAGCGGGCCAAACCGTCCACCGCGGTGAAGCCCGGTGACGAGATCCGGCTCCGCCACGACGGACGGGAGCGGATCGTCGTCGTCCAGAAGATCATCCGCAAGCGGGTCGGGGCGCCCGCCGCCGCCGAATGCCTCATCGACAAGAGCCCGCCCCCGCCGCCGCGCGAGGCGCTGATCCCGGTCGGCCGCCGCGAACGCGGAGCGGGCCGTCCCACCAAACGCGACCGGCGCGAGCTGGAACGCGTCCTGGACCGCTACCGCACCCTCAACAACCCGCCCGAAACGGACTGACCGCGCGGCCCAGAGCGGCTCACCGCAGACCTCGGCCACGCCCCGCCGGGCGGACCCGCAGATCACGACCGCAGACGACACGGGACGGCCCTGTCCGGCGGGTCAGCTCGTCCCGGACGGGGCCTTGCTCAGGTCCACGACGCAGAAGACGTTGCCCGGCGAGCCGGACCGGGCCTTCCGGGCCGACCGCGGCGCGGAGGGCGACCCGTCAAGGCGGAGGAGGCCCGCTCCGCGGGCGCGCCGGTCGCGGCCGCCGCCAGTCGCGACTTGCCGGCCCCGCCGGGGCCGAGGAGCGTCACCAGCCGCGCCCGGCCGGCGGCGGACTCGATCTCCGCCAGCTCCGCGCCACGTCCGACGAACGAGGTGCGCGCGGCGGGCACCCCGGCCACCGTCCCGGCCTCCCCGTCAGCATCCGCCAATGATTCCGCACCCCGCGCGGAGCCCGGACGGATCCACAGGACTCCGAAGCAGCATCGCCGCGCGAGGCCCCGTTCGGCCCACCCCCTGGTGGCCGGCCGCCGTGACCCGCGGCCTGGTGCACCTTTATGGCACCCGGCGCGCGAAACCCTGACCCCTGGCCCTTTCGAGGCCGACGACGAGAATCGCCACGAACACGCTCCAGGTATTAATGGTAACGGAATGTATCCAAAGATGGTGTGGCTGCTCGGCAGAGCCGATTTCAGCGAAGTTGAGCAGATTTCTTTGGCCCACTTCTCGCGGCCGATTGACCGCGAAAGCCAATACCATTCGACTCGCGGGTGCAAGCCTCCTTCTTTAGACAGCGTCAGACGCCGGCGACGTGTCACACTCCCGAGCACGACATGACTCTGACCTCGGATTATGTGCGATCCCCTAAGGGGGGAGCTGTAGCGGCGGTGGTCCGCGCCGATGGCCGGAGCCCGCGTTTCCGGCGGACGAATCTGTTAATGTCCTCGCCATCGTTTTCCGGGGGGAAAATTTTAGTCGGGCATCGTTGGAGGTTTTGTCGTGTTCGGAAGTACCCGGGGCCGCGTGGCCGTGCTGTCCACCGCGGGGGCGGTGGCCGTGGCGGGGGCCGTGACCTACGGAATGGCGCGTCCCGCGGAAACATCGTCCTCACCCGCCTCGAACATGGCGCCCGTCAAGGGCGAAGTGCGCACCATCGCACTGCACGGGCAGGGAAAGGCCCCCTGGGCGAAAGGACGTCCGGCCGCGGGGATTCCCGGCACCGGGACCGAGTCGTTCAGCATGCTCGGCATCACCTGGGAAGCGGTACGCGCCGACCTGAAGGGCGCGGTGGCGATCAGGACCCGCTCCGCCGGCACCGGTGCCTGGTCGCCGTGGCAGAAGCTGGAAACGGACGGCGGTGACGCCCCCGACTCCCGTTCGCCGGAGAGTTCCGGATCGCGCGGCGGCACCACGCCGCTATGGGTCGGGCCGTCCGACGGCGTCGAAGTGCGGGTTTTGGGCCGCGCCGGCAGCGAGCTCCCCGACGGGTTGCGGGTCGACCTGGTCGACCCGGGAGGCAAGGGGCGCGGCCGTCCTACGCACGCCGGCCCGAAGAAGACCCACACCAAGGGCCCGCACGGCCCGACGGGCACCGCGACGCCCACCGCGACGCCCGACGACCCGTCGCCCACCGGCTCCGAGACGCCCACCGCCTCGCCGAGCCCGACGTCCAGCCCCTCCGCTCCGAGCGAGACGCCCACTCCCACGCCGACCGCCTCCGAGCCCACCGCATCCGCGTCGCCCGCTCCGGAGACCCCCACGCCGAGCCGGACACCCAGCCCGACACCGACCGCCGCGGAACCCACCGCCTCGGCCACACCGACGGCGTCGCAGTCCCCGAGCCCGACGACGTCTCCGAGCGCGCCCGCGCCCCCGTCGCCCAGCCCGACCGAGACCACCGCGGACCCGGCTCCGCGTCCGGCGATCACCTCCCGTGCCCACTGGGGTGCGGACGAGTCGCTGGTGAAGGAGGCGCCCGACTACGACCAGTCCGTCAAGGCCGTGTTCGTCCACCACACCGACACCGGCAACGCCTACACCTGCGACCAGTCACCGCAGGTGATCCGGTCGATCTTCACCTACCACGTCACGAGCCTCGGCTGGAACGACATCGGGTACAACTTCCTGGTCGACAAGTGCGGCACCCTGTTCGAGGGACGGGCCGGCGGGGTGGAGCGGCCCGTGCACGGCGCCCACACTTACGGGTTCAACACCGACACCACCGGCGTGGCCGTGCTCGGCACCCACATCAGCGTGGCCCCCGCCCAAGCGGTCCTGGACACCGTCGCCAAGGTCTCGGCATGGAAGCTCGGCATCGTCGGCCAGAACCCGGCCGGCAAGGTCACCCTGACCTCCCAGGCACCGGACGGCGCCGGCAAGTACCCCTACGGCAGCCAGGTCGCCTTCAACGCCATCTCCGGACACCGCGACGGCTTCGCCACCGAATGCCCCGGCGAGGCCCTGTACGCCAAATTGCCCACGATCCGCACCGCGGCATCCGGCCTGTAACGGGCTCTCATCTGCCGGGCGAGCCCGGTCGCCTCGTCTGCCCAGGCAAGCGCGAGACGACCGGGCGGTGCCATGGCCCGACGCGCCGGTGGATCTCCAGGCCCGCGGCAGGCGGTGCCGCCCGGGGCCTTCGGGGGAGCGTTCACGGCCGGGCGGTGGTGTCGGCGTAGAAGCCGTTCCGCAGCGCCGTGAACGGTGTGCCCGCTTTCGACAGGTGGCGCGCGCCCTGCTGGCCGAATGGCTGGATCGAACCGGCCCCACCCGGGCCGCCCCCGGCTGAGACCGCGATCGGGTGCCGTCCGACGGCGTCCGCGTCAGTCGGGGGTGCCGGCTTTGCGCGCGAGGATGAGACGGCCGCGCGGACTGCCGTCCTCGCGTCGCCCCAGGGCCTTCAAGGGGACCGTCGTCACGGTGAATCCGGCTGCCGCCAGGTCGTCGCGGACCGCGTTGAGCGGGCAGGTGCGGTAGTACATGACGAACGGGGGACGCCACACCGCGTTCCTGACCCGCATGGCCAGGTCGAATCCGAGCAGCGCCCAGTACCAGGCGGACGTGGGGGGCGGCGGCGCCCCGATCGGGAAGGCGAAGAGCCCGCCGGGACGCAGCGCGCGGTGCACCCCGGCGAAGAGCGCGGGCCGTTCGGCGGGCAGCAGGTGCCCGAGCGCCCCGAAGCTGACGGCGAGGTCGAAGGCCTCGGTGAAGGGCAGCGCCCGGACGTCGGCCCGTACCCATTCGGCGTCCGGATGTGCTTCGCGCGCCTGTGCGAGCATGCCGCCGCTGAAGTCGACGCCCGTGACCCGTCCTCGGCACAGCGGCCGGAGGACCCGCATGCCCGCGCCGGTGCCGCAGCACACGTCCAGCCCCTCGCCGAACGGCCCGAGTGGACGCAGCGCGTCGGCGGTCGCGTCAAGGACGCGGTCGGGGGTGCGGAAGGGCGTGTGATCGAATTTGGGTGCGAGCAGGTCGTAGCCGCGCTCGACCGAGGACAGCGACTGGATCGCCAGCTCGCGCAGAGACGGGCCTTGAGACGAGAACACGGGCCAAGGGTACTTCTCGACGTCGGCCCGTCCGCCGGCTCCGGGTTCGTGGCGGGACGGTGATCACGTCGGGGGATGGGCGTCGAGCCAGGCGGCGGCCCGGCGGGCTGACGCGCGCGACAACCACGCGTCCTGAACTATTTCCGCCAGCTCGTTCCGGGTGAGCTCGCCGATGCGTCCCGCCCGCAGCAGCACGGACAGGTGGCCGTTGAAATGCGCGGTGGTGAAGAACGGTGACGCCTCGTCCTGCACCAATGCCTGCTTGTCCTCTTCGGACGCGACCCAGAAGACGATGACATCCCGGTAGCGTTCCCCGGTCTCGGGATCGACCGCGTCGGGTCGCGGATTGCGGAAGAAGACGAACGACTTCCCGCCCACCTGGTAGACCGGATTGTCGTCGGTTCCCGGATAGACGGTGACATGCGGCATGGCCAGAGCGAGCTCGTGTACGTCCTCGACCCGGGCGGGCCGGCTCTCGTCGTCGGGCATGGCCTCAGCGTAGGCCGCACGCCATTCGAACGGCGCTGCCGTGATCACCCGGTGAGGAAGTCGGTCAGGACCGGTGCGAGGATCTCGGGCTGCACGACGTGTTCCTGGTCCTGCAGAATGTGAAGGCGTCCCTTCGGCAGCGCGTCCGCGATCCGCCGGGCGGCTTCGATCATCCATTCGGGGCTCGCCCCGCCGGCCAGGACGAGTGCGGCCGTGGTGACGCCCGCGGCCTGCTCGGCCGGTGTCCGTCCGCCCCGGCTGTACTCGCTCATGACCTCGAAGGGGTCGTAGCGGAGCGTGGGTGCGTGAGCCCGCATGGCGGCGTCGCGGCTGAGGTCGTCGAGCACCTGCGGTGGCAGCCCCATCGGCTCCAGGAACGTCCGGACCGCATCGCCGTGGCGACCGCGGGCCAGCAGCGCAGAGATCCGCTCCGCCTCCTGCCGTTCGGCCTGCCGCTCCTCCTCGGTTCCGGATCCGAAGGGCGGCTCGTGCAGCACGATCTTGTCGATCGGAAGGCCGTACGCCGCCGCGTGCTGGACGAGGGCCGCACCGGAGGAATGGCCGTACGCCGAGGCCGTCCCGCCCGCCTCGGCGATGACCGCTCCGAGGTCCTCGATCTCGCGCTCGACCGCGTACGGTGCGGTGTCGCCGCTGCCTCCGCGGCCCCGCCGGTCGTAGTTCAACACGGTGAAGTGCCCAGAGAGCGCTTCGGCGAGCGGCCGGTAGGTCGCCCGGCCCTGCAGCGCCGCGGAGACCAGGACGAGCGGCGTCCCGGCACCGGTCCGCTCGAAGGCGATCTCCGTTCCGTCCTTGGACGTCGTTCGATGTTCGGCCGTCATCGGTTCTCCTCGCTCTAGAACTAGACGGTACAGTACTGAGTTGAGTACTGGGCCGTCCAGTACTGTTGGGTCCACGTTCGTCAGAGGAGGCAGTCATCGAAGAGCCGGCCCAGGGGGCGGTCCAGAAGGTTTCCGGGGACGGCGGGCCCGCTGAGCAGGGCCGATCCGCCAGGAAGCGCCGGGCGATCATCGAAGCGGCCCGCACGGTGTTCCTGCGCAAGGGGTACGGCGGCGCCAGCATGGACGAAGTGGCCGCGCTCGCCGCAGTGTCCAAGCAGACCATCTACAAGCACTTCGCCGACAAGAAGCGGCTGTTCACCGCGATCATCACCGGTGACATCAGCGACACCGAGATGCTGACCCATGAGATGGTCACGGCGCTGGGCGACAGCGAGAACCTGGAGGAGGACCTCCGGCGGTTCGCGCGCAGGCACATCGTCGAGGTGACCCAACCGCACCTGGTGCGGCTGCGGCGCATCATCATCGCCGAAGCCGAGCGTTTCCCCGAACTGGCCCGGACGTGGTACGCCAACGGGCCCGAGCGCGGGCACGCCGGCTTCGCCGAGCAGTTCCGCGCGCTCGCCCGGCGGGGGCTCCTGCGCATGGACGACCCGATGCTGGCCGCCCAGCACTTCAACTGGCTGATCCTGTCCATCCCGCTGAACAAGGCGATGTTCCACGGCGACGCCACCGAGTTCGCCCCGGAAGAGCTCGAAGGCTACGCCGACGAGGCCGTCCGCGTCTTCCTGGCCGCCTACGGCACCCCGCAGACCCGCTGAAGCCCGACACCCGCCACAGGAAGACGATTTGGCGGAACCGGTTCCGTGCGCGCGAACCCTCCTACTTGCCGTCCTGGCGGCGGACGATCTCGGTGATCCAGACGGGCGCGAACGGTGACGTGCAGCCCGGGGAGGTCGGGTAGTCCTTGAGCACCTCCAGGCGCTCACCGATGTCGATCGCACGGGCGCGGTGCTCGGCGTGGTCGATCCCGATCTGGGCCAGGCAGTGGTTCATCGCCCACTGCAGGCGATCCGGGGCGTCCTTCATCTCCGTCTCGATGACGTCGAGCAGTCCCGTGAGGTCGAGACTCTCGGGCTTCTTCGTCACGCGTTCGGTGGTCAGCGCCCAGCCGGCACTCGCGACCACCGGATCGGGATCGGCGGCCCAGGCCAGGCGCAGTTCCTCGGAGTGCGGGTTCTTCTTCACCACGTAGTTCACGAGCCAGTCGTGCACCTTGGGTGTGCGCGCCTCGCGCAGCATGACGTCCAGCTCGTCACGCTCGAACGCCTTCGGGCGGCAGATCAGGGTCGCCAGCAGTCTCGCCGCCGTGTCACCTGTCTCCCAGAGCCGGCGCGCGAGTTCCTGTTGCGTTTTCAGCCGTTTCGCGACGGCGCGCAGCCTGCTGAGGTTCACACCGTGATCGTCACCGTGCTTCTCGTTCACGGCGCGCGCCTTCGGGTCCTCGAGCGCGGCCAGCTCGGCCATCACCTCGGCCACCGCCGTCTCGGTCGGCGTCGTCTCGGTCACCTCGGCCTCCTGTCCATCACGGGCGAACCTCAGCCTACGACGGCGGTCGGCGCACACCGCGCTGCACGGGCTGCGCGACGCGGGGAGGATCGCCGCCGGGCAGCGGGTCCTGGTCAAAGGAACAGATCGCACCCGTCATCGACCGGACCTACCCGTTCGCCGAGATCCCCGAAACGCTGCGCTACATCGAGCAACGGCACGCCCGGGGCAAGGTCGCCATCACTTTCTGATCGTCCGCCGGTTCCGCGCCGCCCGGCGTTCGCGCCGCTTCGGGGTCAGACGGTGAGCAGCGTGCCCGCCGCGGCGCGCGACCGCCGAACAGGGCGCGGTTCAGTTCAAGGGCGGGTCGCCTGCACGAAGGTGATCCGGCCGAACCTGTGGTCGGCGTGCGCGACCTCCCGGGCGTCGCCGAACCCGGTCTCGGTGAGCAGCGCGACGATGCCGTCGCCATGGTCGCGGGCCGCAACCGGGCTGTGCGCCACCCGGGAACGCAGGGGGCGGGGCAAGTGCCGCAGGGCGTGGGCCGGGCCGTGGCCGCGCGCGGTGTGGTCGGCGTCCCCGGCGTCGGACGAGGGGCCGCCGAAGTCGACGACGGTGACCCGCCCGCCCGGCCGGAGGGCACGCAGCGCGTCGCGCGCGAACGCGCTCCGGCCGTCGTCGTCGATGTGGTGCAGGGCCAGCGACGAGATCACGTGGTCGAGCGTGGCGTCCTGGGCGGGGATCCGGTCGGCGTATCCCTGGACGAGGGTGAGAGCGACGCCGCGGCGGCGCGCCTTGCGCGCCGCCCTGCGCAGGGCGGCCCCGTCGGGGTCGAGGCCGGTCACCCGCGCGCCCGGCTGGGCGGCGAGCACGGTGAACGAGAGGTTGCCCGTGCCGCAGCCGATGTCGGCCACCGCGTGCCCGGGCTCGATTACGGCGAGCTCGACAGCCCGCTCGTGCAGTGCGCGGACGCCGGCCACCCGGGTGAAGGCGTCGTAGAACGGGAGGAGCCAGGTCTTGCCCGCACCCGGCAGGAACGGGCGGTCCCGCTCCTGCGGGGTTCGCTGGTCGAAGATGCGTACGTGGGTTGAAGTCGCCATGGGTGCCCCTTGCGCAGTTCGATGGCCGGTCTGCGCGCGGTGGCCGCGGCAGACCGGGTGCCGTCATCTCTCAGTCTTGGACATTCCGCGGTTACGGAGCAGGACATAAGTTGGAAACCATGGGACATTCTTCGGGCGGTGCCTCGGTGGGCGCCCGGTCGCGGCTGCGCACGGTGCGGCTCGACGGGACGCCCGTCTACCGCCACCAGCAGCGCCCCGGCGTGCCCGCCGTCTCGGTGACCCGTTTCGACGCCCGAGCCGCCCACGCCGGCCTCCCGGCCGGCCACCGGCACGCCCACGACTTCCTCGTCCTGGTGTACATCGAAGAAGGTGCGGGCTCGGTCACCATCGACGGCACCGAAAGGCCGCTGCGCGCCGGCGAGGTCCACGCCGTGTCACCCGGGCAGGTCATCGGCGTCACGACCGTCACCGAACTCGCCCGCGGCCGCGCGTGGTCGGTCGCGTTCACACCGGACGCCGTCCCCGCCTTGGCCTCGGTCTCCCCACTGGCCTGGACGCACCATCCCCTTCTCGCCCTGTTCGCCCCCGGTGCGGGGCGCGGCCGGGTCGACGGCCCCGACCAGGCGAACTGGTCGGCGTGGCTGACCGACCTTGCCGAGGAACTCGCCGACCCGGGCCGTCTCGGGGCCCGCGAGGCCATCGCCGCCGCGCTCACCCGTCTCCTGGTCGCGGCCGCGCGACTGGCACCCCGCGCTCCGGGTACGCCGGACCCACTCGTCGAGCAGGTCTTCGCCGAGATCGAGGCGACATTCCGCGAACCGGTCTCCGCCGCGGATGTCGCCCGCACGCTGGGCTACACGCCCGGACACCTCACGACCGTGCTCCGCCGGCGCACCGGCCGCCCACTGCTCGAATGGATCACCGAACGGCGCATGATCGAAGTCCGGCGGATGCTGCGCGAGACCGACCTGCCGCTCGACGCCGTGGCCGCCCGGACCGGCCTGCGCGATGCCACCTATCTCGTCCGCCGCTTCCGCAACCGCTACGGCATCACCCCGCAGCGATGGCGCCGCGCCGAACGCGAACGAGCATGAGGGAAGGGCCGTGGCGTCGACGCGGCCCGTGGATAGCGCGTCTGCGGCCTACCTGCTGCGGACAAGTGCGACCCGCCGCCCTCTTCGATCGAGGGCTGCGGGCCGAACGCCGGTCGCGGATGTTGTCAGTCTCTTCGCGGAGGCGTGGTGTGCCGCTCCTTCCCTGACGAGGCGCCCACCTTCTGCCGTCCGAGGTGGAAGGGGCCCCGCCTGGTCCGCTGCGACGGGACGGCGGTCGCCTCCGGGCGGTCATCGGCCCCGACGCGGTCATCCGCGCCGACACGATCATCCGCACGGACACGATCACCGGCGCCGACACGGTCATCCGCACCGACACGGTCATCGACGGGGCGGCGCTCCCTCTCCGCCCGCCGTACCTCGCGGACGCCGACCACCAGGAATCGTCCCAGCGCCAGCCCTGCCAGCAGGACCATGACGCTGCCGAGGCCCTCGAAGAACGACAGCCGTTCGGCGACCTGCCGTCCCTCGCCGCCGAGCGGCGATCCCACGCCCATGTTCCAGAGCGCGGCGATCGTGGTGCCGACGACGAACCAGAGGCCGCCGAGGACGGCCAGCCAGCCGCCGAACTGGGCGATGGGCCGGTTCGCCGCGAACATCAGGATCAGTCCGCCGATGCCGACGGCGATCGCCGGAAGGATGGACAGCACCAGGCGGTCGGCGCTGTAGACCCACGCATCACTCGAACCGAAGCCGAAGTCGAAGTAGGGGCCGATGAACGGAATGAGCCCGCCCCAGAGTGCGAGGAGCACCAGCAGCAGCCCGCTGAGCATGCCGCGGCTGCGGGGCGCTCGCAGTTTCCCAGCCATGAGAATCCCCCTCTGACCAGGTGATAGTCCAATATTTCAGGTTCAGGCATGCCGTACCCGATATGTCCCAGTCCAACCGGTTTGGGCATCAGGCAAGGTGTCGGCGCGGTTCGGTCTTCCTGCCACGGCTGTGTGATCCTTAAGTCCGGAAATGTGCCGTCCGGCTCGGGCCTGGGCGGCGGTCTGGACGGTGCGGGGATGAGCGGAGAACGCGAGGTCGACCGGGCCGCGAAGAGATACGGCCTCAAGGCCGTCGGGCGTTTCGCCGTCACCCAGGTCCTGATCGGCATCGGGCTGCTGATGGTCTGGACCTTCCTCTTCGGCGTCCTGGCGGAGGAGGTCGCGGCCACCGGCCGCGCCGCGAGAGGCGAGGGGGTTGCAGGCACGTTCACCGCGCACTCAAGGGTGTGCGGACGAGGCGGATGTTCCTGGTACGGCACGTTCACGACCGACAGCCTCTTTCAGTTCGCCGTCGGGCGAGTTGAGCTGAGGGGCGACGGCGGTCGTTCTTTTCACGCCGGGGAGGCGATTCCCGCCCTCGACGTCGGTTCGGGGAACTTCGTCCACGTGCAGGGCGGATCGCCGGAGTGGGGGCAGCCGGTCAGCATCGGGATCCTCACCGCCATGACCGGAGGCCTCGGGGTGGGGTTGAACGCCATGGTGCTGTGGGGCGTTTACTGGACGCGAGCTTCTCCCGCGTCGCGGAGACGGCAGGCGGGGGAACGCGGCCGCTTCGCGCTGCGCGACCTGGCCGACCCAGACCGGTGGGGCTGGTCCGCGCGGCCCGGTTCCTCCACGATCAGGGTGAAGATGGCCAGGTCCAAGAGGCGGACCCTGGCCGGGGCGGTCGGCCTGCTCACACTGGCGGCGTCACTGCCGCTGTTCGGTCTGATCTGGGTCGAGTTCAACAAGGAGACCACCCAGGCCGAGCTGGCCGCGGGCTCGTGGTCGCTGCTCTTCGCGCTCGTCCTGGGGGGCGTCGCGATCCAGACGCTCAGGCTGGTTCTGGCACGGCCCCGGATGTGGGTGACCGACGATGAGATCGTCATCTGGGACGCGCTGCTGCTGTGGAAGGTGCTGCGGATCCCGCGCACCGCGATCACGGCGGTCCGCTACGGCGACGAGCCGCGGCCGTACCAGGTCGAGGAGGACGTGGCCCAGCTGACACCGTTCCACGAGGAGCTCAACCTCGTCCTTCGGATGCGGGACGACATTTCCCTCCCCGCGCGTCGGCTGAGGTGGGGCAACTGGTTCTGGGTCATGTTGACGCTGAAGGATCTGGATCCGCGGACGGGCATGCCTCAGCGGGGGCATCGGGTCCGCCGGCTGTGCCTTCGGGTGAAGGAGCCCCGCAGGGTGGCCACCGAACTCGACCACTGGCTGGCGGAGGGCGAGACACTCCCGCCGCCGGCGTTGGAGCCGGTCGATCACGCTCATTACGGCACGGTCCGCACACACCGTGGCGTCGGCGGTACCCGCGTCAAGATCAAGGGACGGCTTCCCCGGCCGGTGCTGGCCGAGTTCGGGAATCAGGGCTCCGGGACGCTGCAGGCCTGGCTTCGACGTACCGAGTTCGGCCAGGGAACCCCGGTCGCGGTGTGCGGCCCTGGAGCCCCACCCGCAATGATCGTCCTGGACGACCGGCTGGTATCGGACAAGGCGCTCACGAAGAGGTTCCTGTACGTCGAGTCCCAGGGCCGGTGGACCGTCACGGTCAGCGGACCGGAACGCGCACGCCGGTTCACCGCTTCGGCCACGGGCAGCGGCCCCGAAGTGCTCGACTACCGGGGACCGGCTGGAATCGCCGTCGTGACCTGCCCAGGTGGGCAGCCCCATCAGATCCACTTGCACGGGCCGGACCTGGCCGCGCTCCACGGCTGCGACCCGCTCGCGTCCACCGCCGTGCTCAGCCCGCTACCGGGGAACGAGTCCCCGCCGGGCCGGAGCACATTCGCCGTCCCGGCGCGGGCGGTGATCCAGGTGAGAACCGCGGGGGCGGACTGGCGGATCGACGTGACGCCCCTGGAACAGGCCGACGTGGACGCCCTCGCCCAAGCCGCGGAGCAGGACGCCATCACCGTCCCGCCCACCGGCCACGTCCGCCCGTTCGAGCACTCCATCGCGGGCGACCGAACCGCAGTGGTGCGCTACCTGGGCCCGCCGGGACCTGTGCTGTTCCGCAGCGGAGACGCCTTCGGCCTCCTGCACCTCGACGCCGCCCTGACCCCTTCCCGGACGCTCGCACTCCCGGACGGCGACACCGAGATCCAACTCCGCTCCCGCACACTTCTCCAGATCACCGGAGGCCACGGCGCCTGGTCCCTGGAAGAGACCCACGTCCTCGTAAAGCCTGACTTCTGACGGCCGCTCAGGACGCCGCGAGCGAACATCCGCTCCTGCCGGTAGGCCGCGTCCGGCCGTGGAGCCGCGGCGTTCAGATGGTGAAGGCCAGGTTGTCCACGATGCGGCGGCCCAGCTGCCGGTCGCCGTCCATCTCGACGGCGGCGTGCGTGGTGAGACGACCGCCGCACAGCCGCAGGAACAACGTCGAGGGCAGGTGAAGTGCCGTGGTCGGCGGTTCGGCGCCGGCGGCGGCCAGCCGCGCACGCCCGTCGACCTTGACGGTCATGCTCCGCCGGACGGGTCCGGTGAGGTCGATGAGAACGGTGCTGCCGTCGGGGGCCGCGGCGCGTTTGCCGATGACGTAGCCCATCGAGCGGGCCGCTTCGTCGAGGGCGGCTTCGGCAGCCGGGCCGTCCTCGTTGCCGGGCGTGCCGACGGCGTCGCGGATGTCCTGTTCGTGCATCCAGCAGTCGTAGATCCTGATCTGCATGAACCGGCCGTAGGTCGCCTGGCCGGCGGGGGTCCAGCTCGGCGCGGCGAAGTCCGCCTCGGACATCGCGGCCAGCATCTCGGCCCGGCGGGACGTGATGCCTCGGAACCGCGCCAGCATCGCGGCGGGCTCCTCGCCGCGCATGGCCTCGACCCACTGCTCGTTGACGGCCGCGATGTCGTTGCGTACGTGGGGCAGCGCCTTGACATCGGCGTCGGTGGCGGGCGCCTGCTCACCGGCGAGCATCGACTCGGTCCCGATCAGGTGGGCCACGACGTCGGTCACCCGCCAGCCCGGCAGGCAGGTCGGCCGGATCCAGTCCTGCGGGGAAAGGCCGGTGAGCAGCCGGTCCAAGACCTCCCACTCGCCGACGAGCACGTCGGTCACCTGCTGCTTGCCGGGTTCCTGGGTCATGCCGCACCGCCCGTCCGGGAATCGTCGGGGAACTCGATCGTCTTGCCGCGGTCGATGCTGATCCAGTCACGGCCCGCGAGGTAGGGCTGGAGCGACCGGTGGATCCGCTGCCGCTCCGCGACGCCCTTGGGCCGCTGGATCTCGTACAGGTCGGGGAACTCCAGCATCCCGGTGACGATCTCCCAGAGCCGCACGGCGCGGTCGCCGGCGGGCGGGTCGATCAGTACCGGGCCGAACAGGCACTGGCCGTCGGGGAACACCAGGGTGGGCACGCCGTAGCCGCCGGCGTCCACGACCCGTTGATGATCGGCCAGGACGTCCTCGTGGGTTCCCTCGTCGGCCAGGGCCTCGTCCAATGTCGAGGCGCCGAAGCCCGATTCGTCCAGCAGCCGCCGCGCGACGTCGGGCATGTGCGGCTTGCCGCCCCGTACGTGCAGCTCCGCGCCGATCAGGGAATACCACGCGTCGAGCGCCGCCATGTCGCGGCGTCGCAGCAGCGCGCCGATCCGCATCAGCGACCAGCCGTAGGACCACGGCCGCTCCCAGGGGTGCTTCTTGCCCTCCGCCCGGTTGACCTCTTCCAGGCTGAAGAACCGCCAGCCCACCGTGATTCCGAGCTGGGCGCGGACGTCGCGCAGCCAGACCGAGGTCGCGTAGGCGAACGGGCACATCGGGTCGAAATGGAAATCGACCTCTGCGGTCACAGGTCCTCCCGGAGGTTGGCGGCGATCACCTGGTGCAGCGCCCGGGGAATCTCCGACGCTTCCGACCGGCCCGTCTTGGCCAGAAGGATCATGCCCTGGAACTGGGCCAGGAGGATCTTGGCCAGAAGGCCGGGGTCGACGCCGCCGCGCAGCGCTCCCCGGTCGGCCGCCGCGCGGCACACCACCGCGAGCCGCCGCTCCCACTCGGCGAACACCCCGGCGAGATGCTCACGCAGCCCGTCGTCGGTCGTCGCCAGCTCGGCGGCCAGGTTCCCGAACGGGCAGCCGACGACACGCCCGAACCGGTCCTCGAACCCCGCCTGGATCTCCCCCACCGCGTCGGCCATCGCGTGCAGCCGCGCAGCCACCTCGCCGTGGGCGGACGCCGCCGTCGCGGGGGACGCCGTCGCCCGGGCGGGCACGTCACCGGGGGCCCGCTCAAGCCGGGCCCACAGGGCGGCGGCATGGTGGTCGATGACGGCCTTGGCCAGGTCGGACTTGGCGGGAAAGAAGTGGTAGAAGCTGCCTTTTCGCACGTCAGCGGCCGCGCACAGCTCCTCCACCCCCACGGACTGGTAGCTGCGGGTCAGGAACAACCGTGCGGCGGCCCTCACCAACCGCTCCCGCGCGTCGCTCGTCCGTGGCACCCACCCAAGATGGCCGATAGTTGACCGGTCCGTCAAGAACCTGCCGTGGCTGTTCGACGCGGCGTATCCTGCGTCCGTGGAACTGCGCTTCGGGACGCGCCGGTCCGACTCGCCGTGGGTCGACGCCGTCTGGACCTGCACGAGCGAGCAGGTCACGGAGATGACGTCCGTGGCAGGGGTGCGCTGGGGTCTGGTGTTCTGTGAGCAGGAGGGCCGGGCGCACGCGACCATCACCGGCCCCGAGACCCGGACCGGCATGGCGCCGGTGCCGGAGGGCGCGAACTTCACGGGTATCGAATTCGCGGTGGGCACCTCGTTGCGGGCCGTGCCCACCCCCGCGCTGGTCGACGCGGGCGTCGAACTCCCCGACACCACGCGCCGGACGTTCCGGCTGGACGGCGCACGCTGGGAGACGCCCGGCCCCGACGACGCCGAGGCCCTGGTCGAGCGTCTCGTCCGGGCCGGGATCGTGGTCGGTGACCCGCTCGTCGCCCAGGTGCTGCGGGGTCACCGCCCGGACGTCTCGCCGCGCACGGTCGAACGCCGCTTCCGCGCCGCGACAGGGCTGACACGGGGCGCCATCCGGCAGATCGAGCGGGCCCGCACGGCGGCGGGGTCGCTGGCGGCCGGCGATCCGGCCGCCCTCGTCGTCGCCAAGCTCGACTACTTCGACGAGCCGCACCTGGCCCGGGCGCTGCGCTCCTACGTCGGACGGACCGTCGGGCAGCTGCGCGAGGGCGCCGGCGGCGCGATCGGCCTCGACCTGGATCAGCGCTTGAGGTCGTAGACCAGCTTCAGGATCCCGTTCGGGTAGCTCTCCGACTCCCGGAGCGTCAGCATCTGCTTGTCGCGGTCGGCCCGCCCGAACATGCTCTTCCCGGCACCGAGCAGGACGGGGAAGACGAGCAGGTTGTACTGGTCGATCAGGCCCTCGTCCGACAGCCGCCGCGCCAGTTCCGCGCTCCCGTGGATGAAGATCGCGCCGCCCTCGCTCTCCTTCAGCGCGGCGACGTCCTCGGTCGAGCGCAGGATCGTCGTCGGCCCCCACCCCTCGACAAGGGCGTCGTCGCGCAGCGTGGTCGACACCACGTACTTGGGCAGTTCCTTGTAGTCGGCGTGGTCCTCCGATGCGGGCCAGACCGGCGCGAACGCCTCGTAGCTGCGGCGGCCGAACATCAGCGCCGTCGTGTCGGCGAGCTCCTCGCCCTTCAGCGACCAGGCTTCCGGGACGAACTCGAGATCCTTGAACACCCAGCCGCCGCTGCGGTGCTCCTCATCAGGTCCTCCGCCGGGGGAGTCCACCACGCCGTCGAGCGACATGAAACCGGTGTAGACAAGGTCACGCATAACGCTTTCTCCTCATGGTCGGGCGAGCTGCAGGGTTCACACTAGATCGCAGGCACGGGGCCGTCTTGGACGGAAACGACAGCGGGTCCAGAACGCCTACCAGGACAGCGCCACAGCCCTCCTGCGCGTGGAGGCCGAATGGTGATCATGTCCGGATCGGCCGCGGAGCCGTTCCGGGCGGTCGCCGGAATCGTCTGTCTCCGCATGGTGCTGCGGGCCGGTGTCAGCGGTTCAGCGGCCACACATAGACGGGCGGGCCGGATTCGACGTCACGCCCGGCGGCGGCCAGCCTGTGGTCGTCGAGGAACGCGACGACGGCCATCGATTCCTGCAGGCCGCGCAGATGACGGACATGCCGGCCGGTGCCGGCGTTCCACAGGTGGACGTCGCCGTTGGAGTGCGCGCAGGCAAGCAGGCCGCCGTCCGGCGAGAAGGCCAGATCGCGTAGTTCGTCGTCGTATCCGTCCGCGGGACCGTGGTGCGGTGGTGGCCCGAGGACGGGTCCAGCAGTGAAGCCGTCCGGGGCGCGACGCCACAGGCGGATCCGCCGGGACCGGCATTCTCCCGTGGCCAGGATCTGGCTGTCGGCGGACCAGGCCAGGCGGTGCTCGGTCCCCGATTCGGTGGCGATCAGTTCCTGGCGGGGCGTCCCGTCCGCCGCGTCCACCAGCACGACGCCTCCCAACGCGCGATCGGCGGCCACCGCCAGCAACGCCCCGTCACCGGAGAACCGCAGGCAGGACGCGGCACCCTCCAACCGCCACAGCTCACCTCCGGCGGCCAGGTCGAACGCCCTGACGGAGCCGTCGATGCCGGCGGCCACGGTGGCACCGGACGGCGACAGCGCGATCGTCCAGGCGTTCTCCACAGCCGTGTCGTGACCGGTGCCCTCGGGCAGGCCGATGCGCCGCACCCGCTTGTGGTCGTTCAACAGCACGGTCCGGCCGTCCGATGAGATCACGACCTCCCAGTACGAGGAGTCGTGCCGGGTCGCGAGGAGCTCGTGGTCACCGTCCAGGTCCCAGGCGTACAGTTCCCCGCCGGAGCCGCACGCGACCAGGCGTCCCGCCTCCGCCGCGTACGCCAGCCCGCTGACCTGGTAGGCGCCGGTGGACCCGAGCGTGGCGAAGTCGCCGACCGGTACGGGGATGTCCAGGTCGCGTGCCAGCCGCTCGGCTGCGGCGGGCGGGTTGAGCCGTCGCGCGTTGCCCAGGATGGACCGGTCGCTCTGGTCGCCCTGCAGGACATTGACGACCACCTGTTCGCGGACGGTTCCGGATCCGAACAAGCCCTCGTCGTCCAGCAGGGCCAGGGCACGGAAGCACGCCTCGAACCGCAGGTTCACCTCGTCGTCGAACTCCTCGTCGTCGCGTTCGTCCTTGTCAACCAGCTGCCAGGGGTCGCCCCGGCTCTGCAGCAGTTCCAGCACCCCGTCGAAGTGCTCCTCGCCGAGCATGTGGTGCGGCGAGTCCACCGGAGCCCACCGCAGGGACGCCGCCTCCTCGTCCAGCGGGCGGCCGGACTCCTCGGCGTAATGGCGCGCCACCTGCGCCAGTCCTCCCTCGGACATGCAGGTCGGCAGGACGTAGGCGGCGAACGCGTCGGTGAACAGCGCGAAGCAGTAGAACGAGTCGTCCGGGTGTTTCTCCCTGGCCTCGGTGAAGGCGGCTCGGGCCGCGTCGGCCACTCGCGCCACCAGTTCTTCGACGTCCTCGGCATCCGGGGTGCTCTCGGCGGACATGCCGCGATCATGCCACGAAACGCCATTCGCCGCAGACCGAGCGATGGCCGAGGCCATGCCGCGCTTCATGCGCTGATGGGCCACAATGCCGGAGTGACGCGGTTGCTCGATGATGAGGCGCTGGCGAACTCGTCGGTCGTGGCGAACTGCACGATGAATCGCGAACGGTCCCTCAGCGGCTCCAACGGCTACGGTCGGGAACTCGGTATCGACGTCATGGCCGAGTTGAGCACCCGCGCCAGCACGGTAACGCCCGTACGGTGGCTGGACGTGTGCTGCGGGACCGGACGGGCACCAGCCGAAGCGGCCGGCCTTCTCGCCGATCGCGGCCTGACCGCACAGGCCCAGATCACCGGGCTGGACCTCGTGGACGACTTCGTCTCAAGCAGCTTTCCCCCATTCTTGCGCTTGATCAGCGGCTCGGTATCCCAGTGGATCCCTGACGGCCGCTTCGACCTGATCACTTGCGTCCATGGGCTGCACTACGTGGGCGACAAACTCGGCGTCCTGAGCCGCATCGCATCCTGGCTCACCAGCGACGGGCTCTTCATCGCCAACTTCGACGCCCGCTCGGTCCGCCGTGCGGACGGCACCCCCACCGGACGACGCCTCACCGCCCACCTGCGCACCCAAGGGTTCGCCTACGACTCCGCCCGCCGCCGCATCTCCCGCCGCGGATGCACACAGACCCGGTTCCCGTACCGCTATCTCGGAGCCGACGATCAAGCCGGCCCCAACTACACCGGCCAACCCGCCGTCGACTCGTTCTACGAACCACTCCCATGACCCCCGGCTAATAATCCGTGACGACCCGCACGCCATGAGAAACGAAGCCACCAGGCAGCCGTCGCCTCGGCCTGCCGCACACAACTGCTGCTGTAATGCACTCTCCTGCCGCATACCGCGTACTCGGACCTGAGAAGGGTGCGCGCGATACGGCCGGCAACGAGGTGCGGCCGCACCGGTGCCTGCTGCGGGTGGCTGTGTGCGGGCAGACGGATATCCGTTGGGTCAGGACCTGGCGCGCTGGCACAGTACTGGTGTGGACGACTACGTGGCGATCAACAAAGCCAACTGGGACGAACGGGCCCAGGCACATGCCGATTCCCCCGACTACGAATTCGATCGGTTCATCAACGACCCCGGGCACCTCAGTGGCGTCGTCCGGTTCGACCGCACCCGTCTCGGCGATCTGACCGGGCTGCGTGCCGTGCACCTGCAATGCCACATCGGCACCGACACCGTGTCCCTGGCGCGCCTGGGTGCCACCATGAGCGGCCTGGACTTCTCCGCGGCCGCGCTGCATCAGGCGCGGCGACTGGCCGCCGGCACGGGCAGCACCATCGACTTCCGTCATGCACAGCTCTATGACGCCGTCGAAGTCTTCGGCCGCGAGGGCTTCGATCTGGTCTACACCGGGATCGGTGCCTGATCTGGCTGCCGGACGTGGCGCGATGGGCCCGCGTCGTCGCCGACCTGCTGCGACCGGGTGGCCGATTGTTCATCCGCGAGCGGCCACCCCCATGCTGTTCGCACTGGACGAGACCGCCAGCCCGCCCGGCCTGCGTTACCCCTATTTCGAAACTGCCGAGCCGGTGATCTCCGAGGAGCCCGGGACCTACGTGCAGACCGAGACCATGTTCACCCACACTCTCACCCACGAATGGAACCATGGACTCGGCGAGACCATCACCGCGCTGCTCGCAGCCGGAATGCGGGTGACCGGCCTGACCGAGCACGACAGCGTTCCCTGGCATGCCCTGCCCGGACACATGACCATGGACGAGACCGGCGAATGGCGCCTGAGCCGCCACCCCGAACGGCTGGCCGCCAGCTACACCCTGCAAGCGGTCAAGGAATAGACCCTGAAAGACTCCCCGCGTACGCACAACGCCCTCATCTGCCCCGAAGCGTTCGAGCGCGATGAGCGGAAGTCGTTCGAGCGATGTACATCCGCTTCGAGGCCGGGAACTGAAGCGCCTTTGTCCGCGTTCTGGCTGGTCAGAGCTTGAAGGTGGGCAGGGGCAGGGCCGAACCGCCGACCTTCGGCTGCGATTCATTACGAGTCTCACGAGCAAGATCCACCCGTCCAGACTCGTCCGCAGACCCGTTTGGAAGCCCCGGCGGAGGGTCCTTGGTTCCACCTTCGTCCATGCCCATCCAGATCCGCCGTCAGCACCCGCGTTAGCAAGCCGGAGCACTCCGCGCCGACCAGTTCGGGGTGCTCGTTCGCGCGAACGGCGCGCGAGGTGTGACAGACCGTCTCGCGCGAACGAGTGCCCCGGCTCCAGGAGGGGTCTGGGGAACCACGGGGGTCCCCGGTCACGAACGCTCGACCGTCCGTCGTAGCGACGCGCAGATGCCCGGCCCCCCATCGGCGAACACCGAGGGGCACAGCGACAAAGTCAACCCAGGTTGACACTCGCAATGATGTCAACCTACATTGACATCATGAAGATCCGATCACGGGTGTCATTGTTCTGCGGAGCAATCGCGGGCCCTCTTTTCACCCTCGCCTACCTCGCCGAAGGCGCCACTCGCGCGGGTTACGACCCGCTGCGCCATCCCGTCAGCTCACTTGCTCTCGGCGAGTACGGCTGGATGCAGACCCTCAACTTCTTTGTCGCCGCCGCGCTCACAATCGTGTTCGCCGCGGGCATGCAGCACCTATCCACGCGCTCGACCTGGAAACCGCTTTTGATCGGCCTTTGGGGAAGCGCACTGCTCGGCGCGGGCATCTTCGTGACCGATCCGGTCGGGGGCTATCCGGCCGGGACCTCCGACCGGATCCCAAGCGCCACCACGCATGGCGCCCTTCACGATTACGTCTCACTGACCGGATTCGCCATGCTCACCGCGGCATGCTTCGCATTCGCCCGCCAGGGTACAGCCCGATGGCGGCTCTACTGCGTCCTCAGCGGCGTTGGCTTCGCCGTCACCATGCTCGGCTCCAGCGCTGCCTTCGGTCAGACGGGGGAACTGGGCGACGTGGCCGGATTGTTCCAACGCATTGCCCTAACGACGGCATGGTCCTGGCAGACCATACTGGCGCTGCGCCTTCTCTCTCGCTCACGACGCGGCGAAACAGGACGAGACGGATGACCCCGCACCCGCGGCAGCGCGCCCTTGAAAACGTAGAGAAAGTTCTCATCCGGCGGCCGGGACGGCGGCCTGGGACAGCAGCTCGTCCACGTCCACCCCTGCATGCCGGGCCACGCCTTCACGAGGGTGAGCGTCTGACTCCCCGTGGCCATAAGTGCGGCCATGTCCTCATCGTGACGGCCAACGCGCCTCGACGGCGCGGAGCCCCCTCTCGATCTCCCCGCTACCATGTTCCGGCATGGCTGATCTTTACGAGGTACTGATAGCCGCCGAACTTCGAGGCGATCTACCGGAAGCTGAGATCGCTGAGCTTCGTTGGCATCTCGGGCTGGGGCCACAGCCTGAGGAACTCGCCATCGTGACCGCTTGGTATCCCATCACCGTCGATGAGCATGGCGATCAGCTACCCGAAGATCAATGGAAGTACGACATGTATCCGCTGTTGGCTGAGCGCGGACCTGCCGACGGGAGGGTCGGTGGTGTTGCGTTCTCGGAACTGGCGCGTCGCGAAGACGCGGGGGCCACGAGTTGGGCTTTGACCTCGCGCCAGGTTCTCCACCCTGATGAGCTTGATCTGCTGGGTCCGCTACTCCAGTGGCTCCAGGAACAGGCGACCGGCTACAGAGGCGGCCCTGCTTACTTCAGTTGCCACATGCGTTTCTTTGAGGACGACCTCGTCCTGAGGCCTATCTCTGTCCACGGGGCGGACATCGTGCTCCACGAAATCAAGGTGGTCAAGTAGTCCTGACCAGCAGCGCCGTGGCGCGTTCATCGTAGGGCGTTGCGTCCAAAGGCCGGCGGTTGTGACGCCATGAGGGCTGTCCCCTCTCGTACTCCGTCACCACGGTCCGGAGTTCTCGTTCGCGCGAATGGCGAGACGGTGTGACAGACAGATTCGCGCGAATCGTCACTCCGGCCGGGCCTGGTCGCCTTCCCGTGGGAGGCGGTGCTCGGCGGTGAGAAGCGGTGGGGTGTGGCCTTCCGCGCCGACCGCATCGCCCCGGGTGTGCCGACCTGGCCTAACCAGCAAACCCGTGGGCCCTGGTCGGGAGTCGGTTGATGTTGCGAGCCCCGTCCGCTGTGGTGCATCGTCCCTTGCTGTCAACGACGACGCCCCGGGCCGTGTGGCTCCGGGGCGTTTCTGCTGGTCGTATGGGGTGGGCAGGGGCGGGGTCGAACCGCCGACCTTCCGCTTTTCAGAAGTAGCAACCACCCAGCGGCCACCCCCTCGACCAAGGTCAGACGGTGCCCAACGTGCGCCCATGGTGCTGTCTGGTGGCCATCGTTGCCGTCAGGGTTGCCGTCACCGGTCAGTGCTGTCAGGCGACCTTGATTGAGTGGGGGCCGACGCTGACGGTGATGTCCAGGTGTCCGCCGAGGGCGGTGGCGTAAGCGCGGAGGGTCTCCAGTTCCATGGCTTCGAGGTTGCCGTTTTCGATCTGGGAGACGCGGGACTGGGAGACCCCCAGGATCTGTGCGACCTCGGCCTGCGTCTTGCCGATGGCCTTGCGGAGCTCCTTGAGATGGTGGCCGGCGACGTAGGCGTCCAGTTCGGCGCGAGCCTGGGCCTGGCGCTCGGGGTCGGCCAGCTCGGGGTTGCGGCGGTGTGCTTCGGCCTTGATGTCCTGCCAGCTGCGTCCGGTGCTCATCGTCCGCCCTCCTTGTCCTTCGCTGCCCGGTACTCGGCGTAGCGGGCTTCGGCCAGCGGGATTGCCTCGTCGTACCAGCGTGACCACTGCCCGGCCTTGTCTCCGGCCACCAAGAAGATCGCTGCCCGGTCCGGATCGAAGACGAACAGCATGCGGATCTCCGATCGGCCTCGGCTGCCGGGCCGCAGCTCCTTGAGGTTGCGTAGCTCGCTGTGTTCCAGGGTGTCGACCAGCGGCCGTCCCAGCGTCGGTCCGACCTCGGCCAGCCTGTCGATGGCCTGCTCGATCAAGGCTGCAGTGTCCGTCTCTGATTCACACAGCTTGAGGAACCAGCTCTCGACAGGTTCGAGGATGATGACGTCCCAGGGCACCCCACCAATATAATCTCTAGCTCATACTGAGGAGTCGACCGTCCGCTTCCCGATGACGTCGGTTGCCGTCAAACACAACGCCCCAGGCCACATGGCTCCGGGGCGTTTTCGCTGGTCAATAGTGTGGGCAGGGGCGGGGTCGAACCGCCGACCTTCCGCTTTTCAGGCGGACGCTCGTACCGACTGAGCTACCTGCCCAGGACGCGTGGTGCGCCTGGCGGTCCTGACGGGATTTGAACCCGCGGCCTCCACCTTGACAGGGTGGCGAGCACTCCTAGCTGCTCCACAGGACCTTGCTACTCCGAGCTTAGTGGCTTCGGAGGGATGTCTTGGCGGGTTGCCCCGCGCTTGGCGACGTCCGAGAGCATACGCGATGGCCGAGGTGGTCGCCAACTCGATATCGGGCCGGCGGGTGCGTCGGGGAGGGGGGCGGGGGGTGGGGCGTGGGATGATCCGTCGTGGCGGTTCCTTCCCTCCGGAGGCGCACGTGACCAGCATGCTCGAGATCCGGGTGCGGTGGGTGCTGCTCGTGGTGGTGGGGTCCGCGAATCTGGTCGGATCGCTGGTCGTGCTGTTGTTCGCGACGTTCGTGCTGCCTGATCCGCCGTTGGACGATCGCGACTATGCCCGTCAGGTGAACGCTGTGGCGTTCTTCAGTTATCCCGTGGTCGCGGTGCCTGTGGCGTTGATCGCGGGGTTGTGGCTGTGGCGGCCGGTCGTCAGGCTCGTCCGGGACGGGGGGAACGCCGATCGGGCGCAGCGGCGGGCCGTGTTGCTCGGGCCGCTTCGGTTGACGCTGCTCGTCGGCGGGTTGTGGGTCGCCGGGGCCCTCGGGTGGGCGGTTCTCGACCTCGTGTTGTTCACCGGGCGGCTGGCGGTGAAGACGGGGCTGACGTGTCTGCTGGGGGCGGCCACGACGTGCACGATCGTCTATCTGCTGTCGGAGCGGTTGCTGCGGCCTGCGGCGGCGCTGGTGCTGGCGGCGGAGCGTCCGCGCCGGTTCCGGTTGCCGGGGGTGACGACGCGGGTGATGCTCGCGTGGGCGCTGGGGACGGCGATTCCGGTGTTCGGGCTGATCTGTGTCGCGGTTGCCGCGCTGGCCGCGCCCGACATCAATGTCGTGCAGCTTGCGATCACGATCCTGGGGCTCGGCGGGGTCGCGCTGCTGGCCGGGGTTTATGTCACCTACATGGCGACCCGGGCCATCGCTGATCCGATCAAGGCGGTTCGGAAGGGGATGGCGCGGGTCGAGCGGGGGGATCTCTCCGCGGAGGTCGCCGTGTACGACGCCAGTGAGGTCGGGCAGTTGCAGGCCGGGTTCAACCATATGGTCGCGGGGCTCCGTGAGCATGAGCGGCTGCGTGATCTCTTTGGACGCCATGTGGGGGAGGAGGTCGCCGACCTGGCGCTGGAGCGCGGCGACATCACGCTCGGCGGTGAGACGCGCGAGGTGGCGGTCCTGTTCGTCGATCTCACCGGTTCGACCAGGCTGGCCGACACGCGGAGCCCGGACGAGGTGGTCGGGCTGCTCAACAGGTTCTTCGGTGTCGTGGTGACGGTGGTGGCCGGGCACGGGGGGTGGATCAACAAGTTCGAAGGGGACGCGGCGCTCGCGATCTTCGGGGCGCCGACGCAGGTGGAGGATTCGGCCGGTGCGGCGCTCGGTGCCGCGCGGGAGCTGGCGCTGCGGCTGCGGGTCGAGGTCCCGATGCTGGACGCGGGGATCGGCGTGTCGGCGGGTCCCGTGGTGGCCGGGTACATCGGGACCGAGGAGCGGTTCGAGTACACCGTGATCGGTGATCCGGTGAACGAGGCGGCCAGGCTCAGCGACATGGCGAAGACGACGGCGGGGCGGGTGCTGGCGTCGGCGGCCGTTCTGGAGCTCGCCCACCTCGTCGAGTCGGACGAGTGGGACCTCGGCAGGTCGGTGACGCTGCGTGGCCGGAGCCGTCCGACGCGGCTGGGCACGCCCCGGTCGGCCGCGCTGCCGCCACTTGCGTCCGGTGAGTCGGTGACCGCGAGACCGCCGCCTGTTCGGCGTGTCCGTATTCCGCGTCCGCTGCGGCGGAGCCGGAAGCTGCTGCTCGGCGCGCTGATCCTGTCCAGGGCGGCCAAGGACGCCAAGCAGGACGATGGCGAATAGTCCGTCTGTTCTGATCAAAGGACCGTGTCCGCGCGGGTGTCACGCGGCGCCGATGCGTATCGTCAGCGGCTGTACACGGTCTGCTACTGGCTCGTAACTCCGGTGTCACCGGACGGTCCGAGGGTTGGGGCGGACACGCCTCAGCTCCCGGAAGGTGACCATGCATCGACGTACCCGTATCGCGCTCATCGCCGTCACGGCATCGACGGCGATCGTCGTGCCAGCCACGTCCGCCGCCGCGGATCCCGATCCGGTACCGGCGCAGGAAGCGGGTGCGCCCGAGCCGCGCCCGCGTGTGAACGCCGCGCCGGACGACGGGATCACGAATGTGGCCCACCGCGGGGCGTCCGCGTACGCGCCGGAGAACACGCTCGCCGGCGTCAGGCTGGCCAAGGCGCAGCGCGCGGACGTGTTCGAGATCGACGTCCAGGAATCCAAGGACCACAAGCTGGTCCTGATGCACGACACCACGCTCGCCCGGACGACGAACGTCGAGAAGGTGTACCCGGACCGGTCGCCCTGGAAGGTCTCCGACTTCACTCTCGCCGAGATCAAGAAGCTGGACGCGGGTTCCTGGTTCGCGAAGAAGTACAAGGGGGAACGCGTCCCGACGCTGGCCCAGGTGCTCAGGACCATGCGCGGACAGGGCCTCGGGATGCTGCTGGAGATCAAGAGCCCGGCGCTCTACCCGGGCATCGAGAAGCGCATCGCCGCCTCGCTGAAGCGTTCGCCGTCCTGGCTGCGGCGCGACGCGAGCGAGCGCCGGCTGGCCGTCCAGTCGTTCGACTGGGAGTCCGTGCGCCGCTTCCACTCCTTGATGCCCAGGGTGCCGACGGGGCTGCTCGGTACACCGGAGGTCAAGGATCTGCGCAAGCTGGCGTCCTACGCCGATCAGATCAATCCCACGTTCGGTGACCTGACCGCGTCCTACGTCAGGAAGGTGCACGCGGCGCGCATGGACGTGCTCACCTGGACGGTGGACGACCGCGGGCAGATGAGGAAGGCCGTCGAGCTCGGCGTGGACGGGATCATCACCAACAGGCCGGACGTGCTCCGCCGCGTCCTCCGGGAGTCCGCCGCGCGCTCGGCGGCGGCGGCCTGACCACGATTCCCCCGGCCGGCGGCGGCGCCCGATCGACGTGGCGCCCGGATCACCGTGATCAAGGGGCCGGCTGGCCGGGGGGTGCGGGGAGGTGCTCGCGGGCTCGGCTGATCAGGGCGCGGGCGGCCGGGCCGCGCGGGCCCTCGGTTCGCCAGGCGAGCGCGATCCGCCCGGTCAGCCGGGGCCGGACGATCGGCATCGCGTGCAGGTCGCCGGGCAGGTCCCGGGCGGCGGACTCGGGCAGGACGGCGACGCCGAGACCGTGCGCGGCGAGTTGTGCCAGCACGGGTGGTTCGCCGGCCTCGAACGCGATGCGCGGGCTGAGGCCGGCGTCCGCGCAGGCCTCGTCCAGGACGGCCCGCAGCCCGGTGCCCTTCGGCAGGCTGACGAGGTCCTCGCCGGCGAGGGCCCGCAGCGGGATCGTGGACCGCCGCGCCAGCGGATGACCGCGCCCGGCGGCGGCGACGAGGTGCTCCTCGATGACGACCTGGGTCGCGATGCCCTCGGGTGGTTCGCCGCCGAGGCTGAGGAACGCGAGATCGACCCGTCCGTCCCGCAGCGCCGCGGTCAGCGTCGCGGCGTCGTCCTGAATGACCGTGATTTCCACATCCGGATGGTCTTGGTGGAAATCGGACAACATGCCGGGTAGGTCCAGGGACTGAATCCAGTCGATCGTGCCGATCGTGACGTGCCCGCGCAGCAGCCCCGTCAACTCGTCCACCGACCGCCGCGCGCCCTCGACCGCCGCGAGCGCCGCCCGCGCGTAGGGGAGGACCGCCGCGCCGACCTCCGTCAGCCGGACCGTCCGCCCGGACCGGTCGAGCAACGGCTGCCCCAGTTCCCGTTCCAGTTGCCGGATCTGTGCGCTCACCCCCGGCTGGGCGACGTGCAGCCGCTCCGCCGCCCGGGTGAAGCCGGCCTCTTCCGTCACCGCCACGAAGTACTCAAGCTGGCGCAGCTCCATAACCAGTGATTCTAACAATGGGCTTGTCCAGCGCTAGAGCTTCTGTCGATCCCCCATGGCGGCCGCAACGCGGTGAATGATTTCTTTGTCCTCTCTTGGGTGCATCGCTGCTGCTCAGAGGACTGATCTCGGTCTGGGCGGTGATTACCTCACCTGCGGGAGGTTGGGTGAGCGGACGGCGCACATGGTCCATACGGGTGCGGATGACCGTTATTGCCGGGACGGTCGCCGCGCTGATCTGCGCGATCCTGAGCGCATTGATCGTCGTCGGGGTCCGTGGCCGTGCGGAGGACTTCGAACGGAACGAGGCGGCCGCCTCCGCGCTGCGGCTCGCCTACGAGGTCGACCGGAGGGGCGTGCGGGGCGGGGTCATCGCCCCGGACGACGTCGTCCTGCAACTGCTGGACGACCGGCGCGTCGTGATCGCCGGTACCGAGGATGCGCTGGACGGGCCGCCGATCGCCCGCTTCCGCCCGGCGGAGACGAAGATCTACTCCGCCCGGGTGCTCTGCCCGCCGCCGGGGCTCGACCACTGCATGTGGGTGCTCGCACTCCGCGTCTACAGACATGGCGGAGACTGGGTCGTCTACGCGGCCACCCCCACCATTCCCTGGTATGTCAGCCCCGGCCTCCTGATGTTCCTGACCAGCATGTCCCTGCTGGTCACGCTGCTGGTCTGCCTGCGGGCCTGGGGGACGGTCGACCGCACCCTCGCCCGCGTGGACGCGATCCGCGCCGAGCTGGCGGAGATCACCGCGAGCAGGTCGGGCCGCCGGGTGACGGTGCCGAAGAACCAGGATGAGATCAGATGGCTCGCGGAGGCCGTGAACGCGACCCTCGACCGCCTCGACAGCGCCCTGGCGAGGCAGCGCACCTTCACGTCGGACGCGTCCCACGACCTGCGCAGCCCCATCACCGCCGCCCGCGCCCAGATCGAGGAGGCGCTGCTCTTTCCCGACGAGGTCGACTGGCCGCAGACCGGCCGGGCCGTCCTGCAGAGCCTCGAACGGCTGCAGGCGATCGTGATCGACCTGCTGCAGCTCGCCCGCCTGGACGCCGCGGCCTGGCAGGGCGCCGAGCCGGTCGACCTCGGCGCCCTCGTCACCATCGAGGTCGCGAGATCCGACCGCACCAAACGGATCGTCCCGCACCTCCAGGAGGGCGTGGTGGTGTGCGGTGACCGGCTCCGGCTCGTCCGGCTGCTGACGAACCTGCTGGACAACGCCGAACGCCACGCCGACACGCGGGTCGACATCACCGTGCGCCGCGAGGGCGACACCGCCGTCCTCGAAGTCCAGGACGACGGCGCCGGCGTCGCCGAGGAGGACCGGGAGCTCGTCTTCCAGCGCTTCGCCCGCCTTGAGGCCGGCAAGGAGCGCGACGCCGGCGGAACCGGCCTCGGCCTTCCCATCGCCCGTGAGATCGCGAGACTCCACGACGGGGGGCTCACCATCGAGGACAGCGACCGCGGCGCCCGGTTCGTCCTGCGCATCCCCGCTGTGCCCTGAAGATCAACGACCACTCCACAAGGGCGCCGGCGCGGGGGCGAGGTAACCCGGGACTCGGACGAGACACAGACGAGACGAGTGGCACGGCCGGACGCACGTGAGAGCAGGAGCCGCGGAGGGCGGTGGGACGCGGAAACCCCGCGGTGCGTCCTGCACGCGGGGTCGTGAGGGGGTGTGGGCCCGCGCGGGGACGGGCCGGCGTGGGTGCTGGGGGTCAGACGGCCGACTGGGCGGGCACGCCGCGCATGTGGATCCAGCCTTCCGTCTTCAGCTTCTTCACCCGGCAGCTGATGGGCTCGTACTCGGCGGGGTTCACGTGGCCGGCGCTTTGGGTGATGACGGATTCGTAGACGAACTGCGACGCGATGAAGCCGATGTCGGCGCGGGTCGCGGCGAGCCGGTCCTTGAGGGGACGCGCGTCCAGGAGCCGGGCGGTGTGGATGAGGGCCCAGCCGTTGACGCCGGGCGGGTCGGGCATCACGGGCCCGACGTCCACGGCCACCCTGAGCTGGATGCGGACGGCGGCGCTCGACCGCTGGTTGTGGCGGCGCAGCCGCACGGCGAGGGCGGTGAGCATGGGGTCGATGACGGCGGCCGTCGGCACCTCGGGAGGGACGACGATCAACGCGCCGTCGCCGCGGTCCTCGGTGTGGCAGGCGTCCCAGGGGACCCGCGACTCCTCGAACGCCTCGCGCAGGACGGCGTACATGGCGCGCCGCATGTCGAGGCGGTCAGCGTCGTTGCGGTGGGACGCGCTGAAGCCGGCGATGTCGCTGTAGACGATCGTGCAGTTCTGGCCCGCCAAGGACGGTACGGGCGGTCCGGGCGGGGTGATCGCCATGGGCTGCGTCGCCTGTGCATGGGACGGGGCACGGGTGACCGGAACCGGGCGGGCAGGCCATGGCCCGCCGGCCGGCACTGGCCGCGGCATGTGGGCGGACCTTCCTGCGGCTGCGGGGTATGGGACGGGACCCACCGGTGGGTTGCCCCACGGTGTCGGCCCGGTCGCGTAGGTCTGCCCTGCGGTCCCGTGGTGCCGTGTTCCGCCCGCGTAGGGGTTGTGTGCTGCGATCGCGTAGCCGGGCCGCGTTCCGGCCGGATAGGGCGGCTGGGGTTCGTGGTGTGCGGCGTGGGCGTACGGCGACGGCGTCTGCGGCGGGACGCCCGTCTGCTGCTCGGTCAGACGGTCGTACACCTCGCGTTCCATGATGGCGACCACGCGGGGGTGGTCGCTCAGGTACGTGACGAACTGCTGCGTGGTCATGCGCAGGCCGTGGACGGTCTCCATGGCGACGATGGTCGCCGAGCGCCGGCGCAGCAGCAGGGCGGCGCGTTCACCGACGATGTCGCCGGGACCGCGGAAGGCGATGATCCGCTCGTGTCCGCCGCGTTGCACGGACACCCTGATCGAGCCCGAGCAGATGATGACGGCCTGGTCGGCGGCCTGGCCCTCGAACCAGAGCACCGTGCCGACCGGGTAGACGATCTCCTCGGCGCACGCGAGGAGCGCGGCCCGCTCGATCTCGGTGAGCGAGTCCCAGAACCCTTGCCGCGGCGGCGGTGGCGGTGCGACGGGCTGGAGCTGGCGCGGGCAATCGGTGTCCCGGCACAGGGCCTCGGCGGTGTCGTGGATCTGCGGAGGCTGGACGTCTTCATGGGGGCCTGTCTCGGACGGGACCTGGTCGGGGTTGTGCTGGCGGGTGTAATCGTCCATCAGCACACCTGCCTGATGCCCGGACGGACGGCGAACGGTGGGTTTGCGGGGTGGTCGCCAAAGGTCGGGGGGTGGATCTTCTGGCTTGCCATATCGAGAACCCCATGCCTCGAATCGCGTCTTCGATGCCGTCCGTCCAGCTGTCGGGGATTGCCCGGCATTGGCCGCCCGGGGGGCCCGAAGTCGCTTTCACCTATAGCCCGCACCGCGTGACCGCGGTTAGACTGGGTGAGTCCGCAGGGAACGTTTTGGCAGGTCAACCCCGGATCTCGCTGCTTTTTCGCAGAGGTCCGGTGACGATCGGTCAGCACATTCTCACGCGGGCCCGAGGAGTCGCTCTCCGCTTTCCATCGATCGTTTTGGCTCGCAACCGGTGATCGGCGGGAAGCGGTGAGCGACTCTTTTGTCTTTTCTGGCTGTGCCGAAATATCGGTGTTCCGTGGCGACCTCCCCGTTCGGCGCGTCCGCCTTCGGTCCCTCGTTCGCCGGCGGCGTACGCGGCCCGTGCCCGCCGGTGGGAGATCTCGGACGGGGGGACGCGCTCGTCCGTCCGAGATCTCACTCTGCGTCAAGGTCGTGCCAGTGCAGATGTAGCAGTGCGCCTGGTAGCAAGATGGAGCCTGCTGTTTGCTACATAGCACAATACAACATAGTCTACAGTCATGCAGCACTCTGGAAGCTTCAGGTGAGAGTTTTAGGCGATATGACGGGTCTCGACCTGGGGGTGTGGGTTTGCGTGGCCAGGGCAGATGGCACTCTGCCGGAGCCCACCATGCAATATGACGCCATGACAGATTGCATGCAGATAGGTGGCACCGACTACGCAGAGTGAGAACAGATGACCAGTGATCAGGGGCCGATCGTCCAGAGCGCCCTGCTGCGCGGCGAGCTCGTCCGCCTGCGCAAGGAGAAGAGGCTGACGCAGGAGCACGTGGCGCGCCAGCTTGAGTGGTCACCGTCAAAGCTCATCAGGGTCGAGGGCGGCAAGAACGCCATCACCCGCACTGACCTGCAGGCCCTGCTCAGGGTCTACGGCGTCACCTCGGAAGCGCGCCAGGAGCGGCTGCAGGCACTGGCCCGCGGGGCGCGTGAGCCCGCCTGGTGGAACGTCTACAAGGGGGAGCTCGATCCCGGCTTCCTCAACTACGTGGCGTACGCCGCGGGCGCGGCCTACATCCGGCAGTTCCACCCGACGGTCGTCCCCGGGCTGATGCAGACATCCGAGTACGCAGAAGTGCTCTCCACGGGCAAGACGTCCGAACAAGCCAAAGCCCTCGCGGTCAAGGTGCGCATCCAGCGGCAGGAGGAACTCGCCAAGCGGCAGAACCCGCCACGCCAGCGCTACATCATCGATGAGGCGGTCATACGCCGCCATGTCGGGATCATGGTCGATCCGGGGATCATGCCCGCCCAGCTCCACCACATCGCGGACTCCGCCGAGCGCGATGATCTGCTCACCGTCCGGGTCATCCCGTTCAGCGCGGGCGCGCACCTCGGCCTCGACGGGCCGTTCAGCCTTCTGGAGTTCGAGGGCGACCTCGGGGACGTCCTCTATCTGGAGGGCCGGCCCGGCACGAGCGTGATGCACTCCGGCGACGACGAGAAGATCCCCGAGTACCGTGACACGTTCGAGATCCTTCTGGAACAGGCGCTGCCGCCCGACGAGTCGATCGCGCTGATCCGGCAGGCCGCCGAGGACCTCATGGCCTGACTCCAGGACCGCAACCCGACGACCCGACTCCCAGCGGAGGTGACAGCCGCATCTGGCACCCACAAGGCGAGTGGCCCTCATAACGCAGTGTGATCTTGTGATCCGGTTGTATGCGGAATTACTAGAACCGTTTACACTCATGACCGGGAATTAGCCACAAGGTCGTGGTTCGTCGTGCCCTGCTTGGTGCTCGCCGGGCGGGTGTTCTTGTCCGATCGGTTGACGGGACGGCACCCGCCGGCAATGGATGGAGGGGTTGCTGGATGGTGGACCGGTCGACACGAGAGACGTCGCTGTACTGGCGCAAGAGCAGCGCGAGCAGTCCTACGGATTGCGTGGAAGTGGCGGTGATGGGCCCGTCGGTGCTGGTCCGTGACTCGCATGATCACTCTACCGGTGCCCTCGCACTCGATTCCGCTCAGTGGAATGCGCTGGTGGACGCGATCCAGAACGGGCAACTGGACGGCCGCTGAGTCACGCGACTCATTTATCATGCCAACCCCGAAAATTGTCGAACACAACGATATCCCGAAGCATTGACTGGCGACTCTTGACAAAACTGCGAATGACGAGCCGACTCCGGGGATCCTGAATAATCCCTGAATCCGCGCTGAACCGCCCCTGGCAGCTCCCCGAGGGCCGACGGGGCGGCAGCAGCGCACCTCCGCCCGCCCCGCCCGCTGGTACGTCGGGGCAGGGGCAGACGAGTAGTCGTTAGGCGTTGAACTACGGGTGGCCGGTGTGGCAGCCTGCCGTCACCGGGACCGCCGACCTCCGGACGAGGAGTCACCGTGGACATCGACGCGTGGCATCGGAGCTACGAGGCCCTCGACGAGGAGCACGACTACGACGTCGGCGAGATCGACGGCAGGCTCCCGGAGGGCCTGGCCGGGACGCTCTACCGGAACGGCCCGGGGCGCTGGCAGGTGGGCGAGAGCCTCCTCGACCACATCTTCGACGGCGACGGCATGCTGTCGATGTTCGCGTTCCCCGGCGACGGCCGGATCCGCTACCGCAACCGGTACGTCCGGACGAGGCACTACCGGTACGGGCAGCGCAAGGGACGGGTGGGGCTGCGCGGGCTCGGCACCCAGCGCCGGGGCGGCCGTCTCGGCAACATGTTCCGCCCGCCCGCGAACGTCGCCAACACCGGCGTGGTCCTGCACGGCGGCCAGCTCCTCGCGCTCTGGGAGGGCGGCCGCCCGTTCCGCCTCGACCCCGACAGCCTGGACACCATCGGCGAGCATTCGTTCGGCGGACGGCTGAAGGTGGCGTCGGCGTTCTCGGCGCACCCGTCCCGCTGCACCGTGACCGGCGAGCTGTTCAACTTCGGGATGGATTTCACGCGGGCCCGCAGCCTGCGCTGCTACCGGGTCGACCCGGCCGGGGTGCTGCACCACATGCCGCGCGTCTCCCTCCCGTACACGCCGTGGAACCACGACTTCGCGCTCACCCGCCGGCATCTCGTCTTCGTCGTCAACCCGGTCATCCCGAAGGCCGCGCCGATCCTGCTGGGGAGCGGGTCGATCGCCGACGGCCTCACCTACGAGCCGCACCGGCCGACGTGCTTCACCCTCGTCCCCCGGGACGGCGGCAAGGCACGGGTCATCGAGCATGAGGCGCTGCTCGGGTTCCACTTCGTCAACGCCTTCGAGGACGGCGACGACACCGTCATCGAGTTCGTCCGCTTCGCCGACTGGGACCAGGTCGCGACACGGTTCCGCGACTTCCGCACCAGTGACTTCCCGTGGGGGGACGCGCTGATGCGCTACCGCGTCACACCGTCCGGGAAGGTCGAGGGGCAGGAGGTGTGCGCGATGCCGATGGAGTTGCCGCACGCCGACGTCCGGCAGGCGGGCCGCCCGCACCGGTACACCTACTTCGCGGGACGGACGGAGGCGAGCACGGGCATCCATGCCTACGACCACACGACCGGGCGCCGCACCGTCCACGAGCTTCCCCCGGGTCACGGCTTCGGCGAGCCGGTGTTCGTGCCGCGCGCGCCCGCCGCCGCGGAGGGCGACGGATGGCTGATGACCCTCGCCTACGACCCGGACACCCACCGCTCCCGCCTGCTCATCCTGGACGCCCGCGACGTCGAGGCCGAGCCCGTCGCCGTCGCACACCTGCGCCACCACATCCCCATGGGCTTCCACGGTTCCTTCACTGACCGCGTCGCCACCCCGCCCGCCGGCACGTGAGTCAGCAGCGGAACGGGAGGTGATCCACAGGCTCAGTTCCTCACCGGACGGCAGTTCCGGCAGGTCGGCGAACCGCTGCGCCTGCCGCTCCACCGCCGCCTCGAACGCCCCGGTCGTCTTCAGCGCCGTCCCGCCGACGTTCTCCGACACCAGGTCGGCGCGGCTCACCTCGACGACCTGGCCGTTCTCGACCACGCCGAGCGCCGCGAGGATCCGCCCGTACAGGCGTGCGACGGTCGTCTTGCCCGTCCCCGGCGGCCCCGCGAACACCATGTGCCGCCCGATCGACGGTCCGGGCGGCAGCCCCGCCAGACGACGCTGCTCGGCGACCTTCTGCAGGTTCGTCAGCTTCCTGATCTCGCGTTTCACCCCGGCGAGGCCGATCATCGCGTCCAGTTCGGCGAGCAGCGCGTCCGCCGTCGCGCCCGCCGGCTCTTCCGGCACCGCACGGGCCTTGGCGGGGCCCGTGTCCATGGCCGTCGCCGGTTCCTTGACCTGCGCGGTCCCGCCCGACTCCGCCTCGACGTCGAGGACGTCGGGGGCGGCGTTCCGCTCGCTGGTCACGCCTTCCATGTGGACGCGCGCGGAAACGTACGCGAACACGCCCGCGCGCCCGTTGTCCGTGACCGTGCAGTCGCGCAGGGACAGCTCGGAGCGGGGGTCCGCGCTCACCCCGAACAGCGCACTGCCGGTGACGGCCGTGCCCTCGATCGTCCCGGACCCGCCCTCGGCGACGGCGATGCCGATCTCCTGCGCGCCGTCCACCCGCCCGCGCACGAACGTGGCGCGCCCCTTGCCGCCGACGAACACGCCGTTCTTGGCCGCGCCGATGACCTCGCAGTCCTCGAAGACCCCGGAGCCCTCCTCGACGGCGACGCCGCTGCGGCGCGCCGACTCCGCACGGATGCGCCGCCCCGTCAGCGTCCCGCCGGCGGTCACCCACACGGCCTCCATGGCCGCGTCCGTGATCAGGCAGTCCCCGGCCACCGCGGTCGCGTTGTCCCGGACGACCAGCGAGCACCGCTGCGACCCGTGCATCGCCGAGTTGCGGATCGCGGCGTCCGCCCGGTCGTCGACCAGCACCGCGGCGGCCCCGGCGTCCTTGATCGTGCACTGCTCGATCAGCGGCCTGGACCCCTCGGTCACCCAGATGCCGCTGCCGCCCGGCTCCTCGATCCGGCACGACCGGACGGTCACGGCACTGCCCTTGCGGAGAGCGATCGCGTTGCCGTCCGGCCCCGACACATCGGTGGCCTCCATGATCCCGGACGCGGCGGCGTAGACGACGGCGCCGTCCTGGACCCGGCAGTTCTTGAGCGCGAGCCGGGCGCCGCCCCAGCCGCGCACCGCCACCGTCTCGGCGCGGCTCACGAACTGGCACTGCTCCACCAGGACGCTGCCCTCGGACACGTCCAGCGCGGCGCCCTCCGCGCTCCAGTTCCGGACGATGAGGCCCTGCAGCGTCACGTTGCCGGTGAGTTCGATCGTCGCGTCGGTCGCGCCGTCCAGCGTGACCGAACCCGGCCCGCCGACGGCCGTCAGCACGAAATCGCCGGAGCTGCGGAACCCCGTGTTCGGGTAGTGCCCGGGTTCGACCAGGATGTGCCGGCCGGGCGGCCCGTACGGCGGGCTCGGCGCCCACAGCGCGTCCAGGACCGTCCGATACGCCCCCGGGGAGGTTTGTGACACGACCAGACGAAGCAAACGGGCCTCCTCATGAAATCACCGTCATCGTGCCATGAGGGGCCCCGCCCGGCGGAGTCAGCGGACTCCGCGAGGCCTGAACTGGACGCTGATCCGCGGCCCGGCCACGCGGGCGCTCTTCGGGATCGCGTGCTCCCACGTGCGCTGGCAGCTTCCGCCCATCACGATGAGGTCGCCGTGCCCGAGTTCGTGGCGGATCGTCCGGCCGCCGCCCGTCTCGCCGCCGCCGCGGGGACGCAGCAGCAGGCTCCGCGGCGTCCCGAGCGACAGGATCGCGACCATCGTGTCCTGCTCGGCGCCGCGCCCGAACCTGTCGCCGTGCCAGGCCACGCTGTCGCGGCCGTCCCGGTACAGGCAGAGACCCGCCGTGCGGAACGGCTCCCCGAGTTCGGCGGCGTAGTGGGCGTCGAGCGCCGCCTTCGCCTCGTCCAGGACGGGATCGGGGAGCGGCTCGCCCTCGTCGTAGAACGCCAGCAGACGCGGCACGTCCACGACCTTGTCGTACATGTGGCGCCTCTCCGCACGCCACGGGACGGACGTGTGCAGCCGCTCGAACAGCGCGTCCGCCCCCGGGATCCAGGCGGGCAGGACGTCCACCCAGGCGCCGTGGGCCAGCCGCGTCCGCCGCGCGGAACCCAGCGGACGCGGACCGCGCTCGTCCGTGTCGTCCAGCAGCGACCCTTGGAACATGCCCCCACTCTAACCCGCAAGTCAAACGTATGTTCGATCATCTCGCGGGCGGTTTCAGCGGCGGAAGATCACCGCCAGGACGCGCAGGGACAGGACGCTGCAGACCACCAGCCCGCAGTACCCGAAGAACTGGTACAGGGACACGGCCGGGGTCATGACCGGGCCGCCCTTCAGGCCGAGCAGCAGAACGGCCATCACCCCGGCCGTCGAGGCGAGGATCGTCAGCAGCACCTGCTGGAGCAGCCCGGTGACCGTCCGCCGGTCGCCCTCGTCGGCGAACAGCCGGATGTTCAACGTCAGCCGGCCGACCTCGGCGGCCGCGGTGATGCGGTCCAGGCGGCGGGGCAGGCGGCGCAGCATCGGCAGCAGCCCCATGAGTTCGTCGGCCGCCGCCTCCTGGAGGGACGCGGGACGGAGCCGTTCCCGCAAATACGTCTCCCCGAACTCCTGCGCCTCGTTGACGATGCCGAAGCCGGGCGCCAGGTCGGTCAGGCCGCCCTCCAATGTCGCCAGCGCCCGGAACACCGCCGCGATCTCCGCGGGGACCGCCAGTTCGTACCGCGCGACCAGCCGGAACAGGTCGGTGAACATCGCCATGTCCGGGGCGCACCCCGCGCCGAGATGCCGCGTCATGAACGCGCCCAGAGCACGGGCGAGGCCCTGTTCGTCCAGTTCGTCCGGACGGGCGACGACCTCCAGGAAGGCGTCCGTCACCGCGACCGCGTCACCGCGGTTCATGGCGAGGAGCATGCGCTGGAGGCAGCCGCGCAGTTCGGTGTCCAGGCGCCCGACCGAACCGAAGTCGATCAGCCCGAGGCGGCCGTCGTCGAGCAGCATGATGTTGCCGGGATGCGGGTCCGCGTGGAACACGCCGTCCAGGACGATCTGGCGCAGCACCGTGTCGAGGAGGGTGTGCGCCAGCTTCGTCCGGTCCATCCCCTGGCGGTCGATGCGCGGACCGGCCTTGCCGAGCGCGACGCCGTCGAGGCGCTGCATCACCAGGATCCGGCCGGTGCACAGGTCGTCGTACGGGTGAGGGATGACGACGTCCGACCCGCGTGCGGTCGCGGTCGCCGCCACCGACGCCATGTTGCGCGCCTCCACCCGGAAGTCCAGCTCCTCGCGCAGCGCGGCCGCGAACCCGTCGGCGAGGTCGACGACGCCGAACGCCTTCGCCCAGCCGGCGCGGCCCTGCAGCGTCCGTGCGAGGCGGGCGACGATGTCGAGGTCGCGCTCCACCACCGACCGGATGCCCGGCCGCTGGATCTTGACCACGACGTCCTCCCCTGAGCGCAGCGTGGCCGTGTGCACCTGCGCGACCGACGCGGCCGCCAGCGGGGTGCGGTCGAAGGCGGCGAAGACGTCTTCGGGCGGGGCGCCCAGTTCCTCCTGGATCACCCTCTCGATCTCCGGCCACGGGACGGGTGCGGCGCGGTCCTGCAGCCGCCCGAGCTCCGACACGAACTCGGGCGGCAGGACGTCCCGCCGCGTCGACATCACCTGACCGAGCTTCACGAACGCGACGCCCGCCTGTTCGAGGGCCTGCGTCAGCTCGCGTGCGAGCCGTTCGCGTCCCTCCGGGGACGTCGGACGGGCACGTCCGCGCAGGTAGGGGCCGAGGCCGTGGCGCAGGAAGATGAACGTGATCCGCCAGTAGCGCCGGGTGCGCGCCATCCGCGACCGGACGCCGCCGAACCAGTAGAGCGGCGACGGGACCGACCCGGTCGGGACGAACGCCTCCCAGAGCACCAGCACGGTCATCGAGACGAGAAGGGCGCACGCGAATCCGAGGCAGACGAACCACAGCATCGGGGTCACCTGCTGGCGCTCGCCCAGGTCGCCGATCAGCGAGCGGATGATCGGATGCGCCACGCCCTGCCCGACCGCTCCCGCCGCGATCGTCCGGAAGAGGGAGAACCGGACGTTGAGGAGGCGCCGCGCCCCGTACGCCATGACCCACGTGTTGAGGATCGTCCCGACCACGAACGCGACAACCGTCGCCGAAGTATCCAAAGCCGCCCACCACCTGCTGAATCGCTTGATCGTCGCAGGCGACGGTAACGAGCGGCCCGCACGCCCGGCCTCCCGCCGCCGGGGGAGCCCCTCACCCCGGTGGGGGACTTCGGGCGGGTGCCCCGGACGTCAGAAGTCGTTCAGGAGGTCCTTCAGGAAGGTGGTGCTGCGGGCGGGAGGAAAGGCGCGGATCGCGAGCAGGTCCATGATCTCCTGGTAGCGGTCCGCCTCCTGCCCCTCCGGGTAGCGGGCGCCGGTGAGCTGTTCGAGGTAGACGACGTCGTCGAGATCGTGCTCCGCGAACCGGACGATCGTGATCGGGCCGCCGAGCGCGACATGGCCGCCCGCGGAGAACGGCAGGACCTGCACCTTCACGTTGGGCATGGACTCCGACACCGTGATCAGGTGCTCGATCTGGGCGCGCATCGTCTCGGGCCCGCCGATCGGCCTGCGCAGCGCCGCCTCGTCGAGGATCGTCCACAGCCGCGCCGGGGCGACCGGCCGGTGCAGGATCGCCTGCCTGGTCATCCGCAGGGTGAGGCGCCGGTCGAGTCCTTCGTAGGCCGCGGCGTGGTGCTCCAGGCCGATGATGGCCCGCGCGTACTCGGGGGTCTGCAGCAGGCCGGGGACGTACTGCACCTCGTAGCCGCGGATCGTCGCCGCCGACTGCTCCAGGCCCAGGTACTGCTCGAACCAGCTCGGCACCAGGTCGCCGTAACCGTGCCACCAGCCGGGCTTCTTCGCCTCCCGCACGAGCTCCAGGAGGCTTTCGCGCTCGTCGGGGTCGTGGACCCCGTACAGGTCGAGGAGGTCGAGGACGTCGCGCACCTTGAACCCGTGGCGTCCGAGTTCGAGCCGGCTCATCTTGGACGCCGACCCGCGGATGGCCTCCCCCGCCTCCGCCCGCCCGATTCCCCTGTCCTCACGCATCCGCCGCAGCCGCGCGCCGATCTGCATGCGAAGGGCGGTCGGACTCGAGCCGGCCTGCCGATGGTCCAGCACAAGATCTCCAGCATCTCCGTAAGGTCCCGGCAACCATCGGAGGGTCTCACAGGCAATGGCGGGCGCGCAGGAAACCTTCGGACAGAGATATGTCACTGCAGGCCGCCTTTACAAAAGGTCGCATTGTGTTAAATGACCCGAGGGACCGTTCCAAAAAGTGGCGTCGCCGTTCGACGGGGCCGGGCGGGGTCACCGCCGCGAAACCAGTAGGTCGAGGTCCGCACTCGTCACGCGCGCCAGTTCCGCGACCCGGTCCCGGCCGGTTCCGGCCTGCCCCACGACCTCGATCGCCCGCGTCAGCATCGTCGGCTGTTCAAGGGGCCTCGCCGGCCCGGGCTCGTGCCGCCGCCAGCCCCGCGAGCTCATCGCGCTCATCGCGTTGCGGTACACGGTCTCCGTCATGATCCCGAGTGTGCGCGCCCGGTAGAGCAGTGCCGCGATGCTGACGCCCCAGACCGCCTTCAGTTCGCCCAGCCGTTCCCAGTCGGCCTTCGCCGGCAATTCGGCGGCGATGTCGGCCTCCGGCATCAGGAATTCCGCCGCGAACCTGTGCGCCTGGTCCTCGACGACCTTCTCCCCGGGCTCGGCGTCGGCGTGCATCACCAAATGCCCCAGCTCATGGGCCGCGTCGAACCGGTTGCGCCAATAATCACCCTTTGCTGGATTGAAGAAGACCATCGGCCTCGGATGAATCCCCACACTGAACGCGTCGACCCGCCTCGCCGCCTCCGGCAGCACGAGGACGATCACTCCCCGGGCCTCCAGCAACCGGACGACATGTGCCACCGGCCCGGGCTGCTCCACCAGCGACTTCCTGGTCAGCCGCGCCGCCTCGACGGGGCCGCCTCCGGCGATCTCGTCCGGCGACACCGGGTACTCGGGCAGGTCCACCTCGGGGAAGTCGACGAGGTCTTCGAGGACGGCGACGACGTCCGTGGCGATCCGGCCGTACGCGAGCGCCTGGTCTCGCTCGATCTGACTCGTCGACCGCAACGACCGGAAATGGGCACCGTCCATGGAGACCGGGCTCCGCCCGGCCTGGAAGAACTCGACGGGAACTCCGAGCGCGATGGCCAGGCGTTTCATCGTCGGCTCCTCGGGCCGCTGCACCCCCGCCTCGTACTGCCCGATCGCTTTCGGCGTCGTCCCCACGGCCTGCGCGAGCTGGTTCTTGCGCATCCCCCGGAGCCGCCGGGCAAGCGTCAGCCGCTCGCAGTCGAACAGCACCCTGCGCCACCCTTTGCTAGGCCGTCTTCGTCTCCCCGCGAAGCCGCACAGGGACGTCTTCGTGCTCGTCCCAGAGCGGCATGGTCCGCTCGACGAGCTTACGACGTGGATCGGGCCCGATGCCGTCGTCCAGCTGTTTCACCCAGTGCCACGCGGTACCGCCGTCGGCGTTCCACCTGGGTCGGCCCAGGAAGAGCTCAAGCTCCAGGGGTTCCTCGCTAGCGCTGTGCGCAAGAACCAGCGTGACGACCCCGGGCGTGTCGTGGGCTTCGAGCCCGAGCGGCAGGGTCAGCTGCGGGTCCTCGATGTAGCCCTGCCGTGCCACGGCCTGCTTCGTGGGGCTGTCCCTGTCCCAGCGGATCCCTTTGACGTTCCCGAATTCGTGCCTCTTCAGGAGGACGCGGTACGGCCCGTACCGCCATCCGGGCGAGCCGTTCAGATCGTCCCGGACGACCTGCTTCGCCAGGTCGCCCTTGCCGAACACGCGGTCGAGGTGGCTTTCCAGCAACTCGAACGCGCCGACCCCGTACGTCCGCTCCTTGAAGCCCGCCGCGCGGCTCAACCCTCCGAACAGGGCCAGCGTCGCGTCACGGTGAGCCTCCCGCACACCGTGCAGGAAGCCCGCCGCCAAGAGCTCGTCCCACGCAACCCGGTCCTCAGCCACCCTCCGACGATAACCGCGGGCACCGACACTATGAGCAGCCCTCGAACTGCGGCACTTCCCCGACCAGCCTGAGGCCGCTGGGCCCGAACCATTTCCGCAGCAGCTCGCCGGCCGTCCCGTCCTGGTACATGGTGGTGACGGCCCGGTTCACCGCCTCGCATCCGTCGATGTCGCCCTTCCGCATCCCGACGCCGTAGCGCTCGTCGGTGAACGGCGAATTGAGGATCTCCAGATCCGGCGCCGAGAACCCGGCCGGCACCAGGGGTGATCGAGTAGGACGCCAGCCCGAGGTCGACGACGCGGTCGTTCAAGGCCGGAACTCACTTACCGGCCCGGCCCGGCCCGGGCCGCCCGCCGCCGTTATCTCCGGGGTCGTCAGGGGGCCGCCGTCCCGAGCCGGATCGCCTGGACGGGGCAGACACGTGCCGCCCGGCGGACGGCGTCGTCGTGCCGGGCGTCGGGTGAGGGGTCGTAGCGGAGTTCGTCGTCATCGTCGAGCTCGAAGACCTCGGGCGCCGCGAAGACGCACTGGGCGTGGATCTCGCAGACGGTCCGGTCGACGTCGATCTGCATGGTCATGTTCCTCTCGCGGGCGGGTTGAACCGGGACGGCTTCTCCAGCCGCCACCGCAGAGCGACGCGGTGGTCGAGCTGGATCACGCGGTCGATGTCGAAGTCGACGAAACGCTGCGCTCCCGGGCGGCGGGCGGCTCTGTCCGGGTCCCAGTCGACGGCGGCGGTTCCGGTCAGGTGCAGGGTGCGTCCGGCCGTCCAGTCGATGAACAGCAGGGAGGCCCGGGGATCCAGCAGGAGATTCCCGAACGTCATGTACATCGAGTTGCCGACGTAGTCCGGCCAGCTGACGCGATGCGGGTCGACGTCGAGGAACCCGGGGCTGCCGCCGCGGTGGGACGCGTCCGCGCCGAGGCCGGGGGCACCGGTCCCGACGAAGAACGTGTCGGCCTCGCGGAGCCAGGCGAGCTGCGCGTCGTCGAGGGCCGCGCCCTCCGTCCGCGCCGGGGTTCCGGACGGTTCCACCGTGTCGGCGCGGCGGGTCTGGATGTACTTCGGGCAGTTCGAGTAGACCTGGTGGGCGTGCACCAGCAGTCCGCCGTCCGCCTGGTGCGCCCGCCCGTTGATGCGCATGCGGCGGCGTGTCTCGGGTTCGATGGCGAGCATGCCGATCTCGGCGGGGGCGGTGAACGCCCCGGCGAGCGGATCGAGTCCGGGGAGGCCGGCATCGATGCGGAGCGTCGACTCGTCCGGGATTCCGATGAACCCCGGCTCGCCCGCCAGGAGCGTGGTCCACGGCGTGCCCTCGTGCTCGGCCGTCACGACGATCATTCGCTGAGCCGTCAGGAACTGCCGGGCCACGTCGGGGATCGTGTCCCCGACGGCGGCGCTGCCGTGCGCGTCCGCGTGCACGCCGGCGTGTTGCTGGACGTCCACTTCGCCTGGATGGAACATCCGGTTCTCCTTTCCGGGAAGGGCCCGGGGCGCGCGGCCCCGGGCCCGATGGGCTTCAATGCGGGGATCAGAAGAAGCCGCAGGTGGGCGCGTCCTTGACGGGGGCGCTGTCGCCGTCGACGCCTCGGGGTGTGTAGATCTCGAGCCGGACCCCGTCGGGGTCGGTGAAGAAGACGCCCCCCGAGCCCGCGCCCTCGGCGTGGGCGACGATGCCGTCGTAGGCGAACTCGACCCCGAGCGTCTTGAGCGTCTCCTCGGCCCGTCGCACGTCGTCGATGGTCGGGACCTCGAACGACAGGTGGTGCAGCCCGGACAGCCCGGTGTCGAAGCCGCCTCCGGCCTGCTGCCACAGGGCGACGCTCACGCGGCCGTCCTTGCCCAGGAGCGCGAACTTCCGTTCGGCGTCCGAGCGGGCGATGACGTCGAAGTCGAACAGCTTCTCGTAGAACTCCGTCGACCGGCTCAGGTCCGTCACGTTCAGCGCGACATGGCCCGTCTTCAGCGGCGGGTTGCTCATGGTCCCCTCCAGGTCGGCATGCGCCTCGTCACCCACGGCGGATGACTCTAATGTTTAGAAAGCAGCTTGCCATTAGGTGCAGAGTAGAGGTTCGACTAATGCAATGCAAGCCCTGATACATTAGGAAGCGGCCGGTGGGGCCTCGGGCCGCGCCGGGATCGACCGCGAGGAGGAGGGACCATGGCGTCCGACGACGTGCCCGACCTGTACCCCTCCGAGCCGCGGCCGGTGCGCCTGATGAACACGATCTGGGCGGACAAGGCCGGGACGCACGACGCCCTGGCGACGGTCGGGCAACTGGACCGGTGGGTGCGGCAATGCGGGATCCCGGCCACCGGCCCGCTGGGTGAGGACGACCTGTTGCGGGCCCGGGAACTGCGCGATGCGCTGCGCCGGCTGGCCGCGACCGCGGTGAACGACGAACGTCCCGCCGCCGTGGACGCGGGTCAGGCGGTCGAACACGCCCTGGCGACGCTGAACGGCTTCACCTCGCAGAGCACCCCCGAGCTGAGGTGGGACGGCGAACGGGGGTTCCACCGGGACTGGCGGTTCGGCGTCGACGGGTTCGGACGCGAACTCGCCGCCCTGGCACTCGAAGCCGGGGAACTGCTGTCCGAGGGGCCGGAGGTCCGGCTCGGCGCCTGCTACGGGCCCGGCTGCGTGCTCTACTTCTACCGTTCGCACCCGCGGCGCGGCTGGTGCTCGGCGGGCTGCGGCAACCGGGCCAGGGTCGCGCGCCACTATCGGCGCCACGCCAACGGCTGAGCGAACGACCCGCCCCCGCAGCCGACGGCGGGGGCGGGCGTGCGGGGACGGCGGAGCCGCAGGCTCCTACTGAAGCGGGATGACCTTCCCGTGCTCGCTTTCCGGACGCGTGCCATGGATACGCCGGTCGGCTTCGTCGATCGGCAGATCGTTGATGCTCGCTTCGCGGCGCCGCATCAGCCCGCGCTCGTCGAACTCCCACAGTTCGTTGCCGTAGCTGCGCCACCACTGACCGTCGTGGTCGTGCCATTCGTACTGGAAGCGGACGGCGATCCGGTTCCCGCGAAATCCCCACAGGCTCTTGCGCAGCGCGTAGTCGAGTTCGCGTTCCCACTTCGACTCCAGGAAGCCGATGATCTCCTCGCGGCCGGTGACGAACACGTCCCGGTTCCGCCAGACCGAGTCGGGGGTGTAGGCCAGCGCCACCCGCCGCGGGTCGCGGGTGTTCCACGCGTCCTCGGCCGCCTGGACCTTCTGCAGGGCGGTCTCCTCGGTGAACGGCGGGTAGGGCGGACGATCTTCTGCTCCGGACATGTCTGCACTCTCCTTATGTTGAGAACGCCCGTTCTCGACCGGGCTCGCCCTAAGATAGGGAACGGTCGTTCTCAAGGTCAAGCGGAGGAGGCGCCATGCCGGCGGCGATCACCGAGGAGCAGACCGCCCTGGACCGGGACGCGCTGCTGGACGTCGCGGAGAACCTCTTCTACCGGCGGGGAATCCAGGCGGTCGGCATGGACGAGCTGCGGACCGTGTCCGGTCTGCCCCTCAAGCGCATCTACCGGATCTTCCCGACGAAGGAGGCCCTCGTCGTCGCGATGCTGGAACGCCGCGACCGCCGATGGCGAGGAAGCCTGGCAGCCTACCTGGACCAGGTGTCCGACCCCCGGGAACGCGTCCTCGCGATGTTCGACTGGCTCGGCGACTGGTTCACCGAACCCGGATTCCGCGGGTGTGCATGGGCCAACGCCCACGGTGAACTCGGGTCGTCGTCCTCTGCGGTCGCGGCCGAAGTGCGCTCGCACAAGCAGGCGTTCCATGACCAGGTCGCCGAACTGGTCGCCCCCGTCGACGCCCGTGTCACCGAACCCGTCTACCTGCTGGCCGAGGGGGCCATCGTGGTGGCGGGAATCCATGGCGGCACCGCGGCGGCCCGCCATGCCCGCCTGGGCGCCGAAGCACTCCTGCCCGCCACGCCTCAGTGATTTCGTCCCTGTGGTGGACGGTGACCTGCAGGCCGGTCTCGGCCCCAGAGACGACCGGTTCGGCCAGGATTTCCTCGACCCTGTGCTGGAGGGTTGTTAGAGCTCACCGCGCAGTACGGCGTGGCCGGTGTCGGCGTCGAAGGGCACCGACGCGTGCTCGTGAACGATCGTCCAGGCGCCGTCCTGCCGGCGGAGGCAACTCGTCGCCCGCACCCACATGCCGACCTCGGTGCCGTCCCGCATCGTGCCGCTGATCCGGACGAGGAAGTGGCAGAACGCGATATCGGCTCCGGCGGTGATCTCCAGGTCGCGGATCTCGTGCCCGATCCCGGTCCGGTACGACGCGATCCACCCTTCCAACCGGGCGGCCGGGTCCTCGCCGCGGCGGACGAACGGGCCGACCGCGTCGTACAGCACGAGGTCGTCGTCGTAGCCGGCGGCCGCGGTGGCGGCGTCCCGGCGGCCGAACGCCCGGGTGCGGGCCTCCAGCAGCTCGCGGATCTGCCGCTCGCCGTCCGCCGTCATCGCTGGGCCACCTGGCGGCCGAGGGCGTCCAGCCAGTCGCCGGTGCCCTGCTCGCGCCACTCGGGCTGTTCCCGGTCGTCCAGGAAGGTGCCCTGTTCGGTGAGCACCAGGCGGGTCCCGTCGCCGTCGCGGGCGAACTGCACGGTGGTCAGCGACACGGTCGACAGGACCCCGTCGGCGAACAAGGCCGTGGTGTAGACGATGCGCTCGTCGGCGACGATGTCGTGGTACTCGCTCCTCGCGACGAGGTCGACCCCGTCGCCGCCGTGCACGGCCTCGGTGCCGCCGACCCGGAAGTCCAGCGAGTAGCGTCCGTCCTCGGCGGCGAACCACTTCGCCTTCGTGTCCCGGTCGGACCAGGCCGCGAAGACCTCGGCGGGCGAGGCCGCGTAGGTCCGCTCCAGCGTGAACGTGCTGTGTTTCACCGAATGATCGGTCATGATCCTTGCTCCTTCGCTTGGTCGTCGAGGACCGCTTCGAGGCGGTCCAGGCGGTGCTCCCACGCCGTGCGCTGGCGCTGCAACCACGCCTCGGCGTTGCGGAGTCCGGCCGGATCGAGCTGGCAGGTGCGTACCCGTCCGACCTTCTCCGACCGCACCAGCTCGCTGTCCTGCAGCACCCGGAGGTGCTGGACGGTCGCGGCGACGGTAACCCCGAGGTGGGCGGCCAGCTCGCTCACGGTGGCCGGGCCGCCGGTCAGGCGCTCGATCACCGCCCGCCGGTTCGCGTCCGCGAGCGCGTGAAACGCCCGGTCCGCGGCCTCCGCCTCATACTTAAGCATGCACTTAACTTTATTCGCCGAGCTCGCAAAGTCAAGTGGAGACTTAAGTTTCTGATCCAGCCGGTGGCGGGCGCCGACCGGCGGGACCGACCTTGACCGAACGGACGGGTGCCTCACGGCCGACGAGTGTCCGTGACGTTGCGGACGGTCCTATGGAGGCCGGCCAGCTCACCGAGATCGAGGCACTCACCGCCCACGGCGTCTACCCGTCCGGCACCCCCCAGGTTCATCCCCTGGCCGAAGGGCCCAATGTGCTGCGGCAACTCGAAGCCGCCCAGATGCACGGCAAGCACGCCCTCGACCCCTGGAGCTAGGAACCACCCGTGACTCACCGCAATGCCCCGCTGTCCTCGGGGGCGCCTTCGCCTCGTCCAACGCCGCCACGCGATGGCGCCTCGCTCATGCCTGAGGGGCGGCAGGCGGGGGAGAAGGGTCCGTCCGTTCAGTCCCGGCCGGCCGGAGGCGCCGCCGTGTCGGGGGACGTGCTGATGCGTGTGGTCTGGTCCTCCTGGACCTCCCGGGCGGTTTGGAGGAAGTCGAGGATGGTGGCGAGTTGGTCCTGGTCGTAGCGCCGTAGCGCCTGCGCGCCCGCATGTCCGACGGGCAGGTAGATCTCCTCTTCCACTTTCCGTGCGGCGCCGGTGGCCTCCACCAGTACGCGCCGCCGGTTGGCGGCGTCCCGGGAGCGCAGGACGTAGCCGGCGCGTTCGAGGCGGTCGATGACGGTGGTGGTGGCCGCCGGGCTGAGCTTGAGCGCTGTGGCGATCTGTCCCGCCGACAGCGGCCCGCCGCCCAGGACGACGTCCAGGCAGCGCAGGTCGGTGCGGTTGAGCTTGAGGCGGGCCGCGACGGCCTCGTCGAAGGCGTCAAAGCTCTGCTGGAGCAGTCGGAACTGCATCGCGATCTGCTCCGCCGATCCATCTTTCGACATTCGAATCTTCCTGGTATCGTAAGTTTCGTTGATCGAAACAATAGCACCGTGGAGGACGCCATGAGCACCCAGCACACCGACGCTCAGATCAAGGAGCTGTTCGAGCGGTTCATGCAGGCCTGGACCGCAGGCGACGCCCACGCTTTCGGCGCCTGCTTCACCGACGACTCCGACTACGTCTCGTACGACGGCACCCGCGCGACCGGCCGTGAGCAGCACCAGGAGAACCACGACAAGCTTTTCCGCGGCGTGCTCTCCGGCTCGGCCCTGGTCGGCGACCTGGAGTCCATCCGCTACATCACCCCCGATGTAGCAGTCCTGTACGGCACGGCCTCGGTGCTGATGCCCTGGAGGTCCAAGCTCCCCAAGCGGCGCCTGTCCCGCCAGACCATCGTGGTCGTGAACACCGACGAGGGTTGGCGCATCACCGCCATTCACAACGGCCGGGTGCGCCCCATCACCGTCCCCGAGCCCGACGCGTTCCCGTCCAAGATGTCCCAGCTCATGGGCCGCGCCGCCCGCCGCCTTGGCCGCGGCCGCCCGGCAACCGCATGACCAGCGCGCACACCCGCCGGAAGGGGTGCCGGCCGGTGGACCAGGGCACTGACGGCGGGAGATCACTCGCCGGGGTGGCTGGTGCGTAGCGTCTCGACCACTGCGACCGCGTCCTCCAGCATCTCGATGGGGCAGCCCCAGTAGTCATAGATGCCGCCCCGGGCCTGGTTGCTGCCGCAGATGACGAACACGCCGGTCCCCAGCTCGGCCTTGAGGTGAGTGGCCAGCCAGCCGACGAAACCACTGTTGTCCTGGACGTCGGGGAAGTGGAACGAGAAGATCCCGAACCGCTCGGTGCCGCTGTGCCCTTGAACGAAGGGGACCAGGCGGCTCCAGCTTTCCTGGTCGCGGATCATCGCAAGGGTGTCCGGTGTGAGCTCGGGGGCCTGGTCGACGGGAAACTCTTCAAAGCACCAGACGCCGTCGTGCACGATGACCTCGGCTTGAGCGATCACACCGCGCAGACGGGCCTCCGTCTGCTCCTCGGTTTCCACACTGACACTGACCATGGGTGCCCCCTCCGTAATCCGGCCTGCCTGCCCGGTGATCAACCCCAACTCCGCGTACGGCTCGTTCATTTCGTCTCGGCCGGGTTCGTTGGAGCTGACGCCAGGTGCTCACCTCGTCCTCCTCCACCAGCAACGACCTTCAGCAACGAGTCGGAGCCTGACGGAGCCAGCCCCTGCTTCCCCGGTTGGCGGGACGCAGGACAGCCCGAGGAAGCAGCGGGCTTCAGGTGCGGAGGCTCACCAGTTGGCGGAGGACGTCCTCCAGCGCCGCCCGGCCGGCCGTGACTTCACTCATGTCGGCGAAGTAGGTCATGCGCCTGCCGGGCATGCTGCCCTCCAGAAGTGCATTGCTGATGTTGACGACCTCGGGGTCGTGGAAAACGAGGTGGACGCGGTCGGTGGCGCGGAGGTTGAAGGTCACGAGGTAACCGCCGTCGAAACTGAAGGTCGGCGCGTTCCACTTGATCTGCTCGGTGATGCCCGGGTTCACGCCCTTGATGATGTCGCGGGTCTCCTGCACCTCAGCCTTGAGCGGATGGTCCAGCTCGGCCATGAAGTCATCGACCGCCGTCATGGGCTGAGCGTAAAGGAACAGTGCTCAAGCACAGCGGCCCTGGAGACGGGCCTTCGCGTCGACTCCAGAACGGGGCATTCACCAGCGGAAGTTCGCTGTGGTGGTCGTGGCGGACGTCGTCATGGTCGACTCGCTCCCGGCGTGGCAGCGCCCGCAACTTGTCAGCGGGCAGCAGCGCGGACGGGCTGTTCCGGGAGTCGACGTCATCGCCACTCTGCGCTGCTTCTCAGTTCTGGTCCTTGAGACGCTGCACGAGAGTCGCGAACGCTTCAGGAGTGAGGGTGAGGTGCCCGTGCCCTTGGCGCTTACTGTCACGGACTCCGATGCCTTGGACGAGTCGCGCCACCTCGACACACTCACCTGACGTCCCCTGAGTTGACCGACTGCTCTTGCGCCATGTGGGGGGATTCATGTGAAGCTCTCCATCAGTTGCTCAATCAGGCGTCGTGAGGATTCTACGGGCAGAGCCACTGCGCCGATGCGGTCGAACCTCAGCTTCAGGCCACGAACCTCAGCCGCCTCGAGCACCAGTCTGCCTCCGTTGGGTGCCTCTACGAAGCCGACCTCTCCTTGCTTGACTGTAATGATCTTGAACGGCCCGTCCAGCCCCTCATGCGCGCCCGCGCTCTTTGGGACGATGCGCAGGAACACGTTGGGACGTCTGGAGAGCTCGAGTAGATAGGCGAGCTGCTCTCTCATCACATCTGCGCCGCCGACCGGTATATCGATCGCACTCTCAGAAAGAAGCACCCAGAGTTCGGGCGGGTTGTTGCTGTCGAGAACCTTCTGGCGCGCCAACCGCTTTTTGAGATCCTCCTCAACATCCTGATTTCGTCCAGCCTCGAGAAGGGCACGGGCATAGCCGGGAGTCTGGAATAGGGCAGGTATGAGTTGGCCGTCGTAGCTGTGGACTCTCTCCGCGCGCGCTTCGAACTCAGTGAAGTTTTTGAACCAGGTCGGGTCGTGACCTTGGCGGGCGTACCAGACCATGATCGAGAAGTGGCTGCCGGTGTGCCAGGCACCGTCCAGGATGGCGGCCTGCTTCTCGTCGAGCTTGGCCTCGCCGTTCTCCAGTCTGGAAATTGAGGAACGAGCGCAGTTGAGCAGCTTACCCACGGAGTCTCCCGTGAGCCCGCGCTGCATGCGGTGGAACCGCAGCGAATAGGCGATCCACGCCCACATCGAAGATCGCGGGTCTGGGGACTCGTTGATGTTCACGACCTACCCTCTCTCGCGGCCAAGTTCCAGAAGTTCTCGGGGACAAGAAAAGCCTAGGTCAAGGGACGCAGTCTGTGACCCGAAGAAAGAAACCTGTGACCTACAAGGAGGGTCTCAAAATGGCGCAGATAGTGCAGTCCGGACATATGGCAATCGGTCACGCCGCTGATATAGCGCTGGGAGGGATGTGTGCGTGGCGCCTCCCCACCGACGCGAGCTGTGCCTCGGTCGCCCGCTCCCTCCTCGGCCTCGCCATGACGACCCTCGGCCTGGACCGCGACAAGGTCGACGACGCGACCCTGGCCGTCAGCGAACTGGCCACCAACGCCCTCCACCACGGCCTCAACGCCGGCCCCGAAACCCCGACCGCCCCGCCCGAACTATGGCTGTGGGCCCGAGCCACCCCAACGCCGCAACTGGTGCTGACGGTCTTCGACGCCTGCCGCTCGTCCTGGCCGGACACCACACCTCGGGGCCTGCTGGACGACCACGGCAGGGGCATCGGAATCGTCGCCATGCTCGCCGAAGCCTGGGGCGCACACCCCACACGCTCGATATGCACCCAAGGCGTGCCAGGCAAAGCAGTCTGGAGCGCCTTCGCCCTCCCCGACCCATGGTCCAACACCCGCACAACCGCCCCACCCATGCTCGCGGCCCGCCACCTGGTCGCAATGCTCACCGCACGCGGAGTCACAAACGTCACCCACCGCCACGGCAAAGGCGTCTCCCTCGTCACCATCCCCCTGGGCGGCAACGAGGAGACGAACATCTGGATCGAGCCAGGCCACCTCAGCTACACCACCCCGACCGGCACTCGCCACCGCCGCCCCATGATCGACCTACACGACGCCACCGAAACCCTCGTGCAGGCGCAGGAAAGGATTACCGCGCCTAACCTGTTTTGATTTCGTGAATTAACAGTTCGGGCGAAATTAGCTTGAGGCTTATGTGAGGCCTTTTCCGGGCGGAGTCTACCCTTTTTGCCCTGACATGCCGCGTGCGCCTGACGGTCTCCGAGATTTTGTTCGAAAACGAATACCAGGTTACTCTGCGGCATTAGTCAGACAACTTAGACGGCCAGGTCTAGGGGAAGATCGGTGATGTCGCGGATCCGCTTGCCGTCTACTAGGGTATGGAGCATGCTGATTGCCTCGTCGTTCTCCGTCCCGTCTACCGCCCTAATCAGTTCCGGTAGCGCAAAGTGATAAACCATATCGATGTCGCCGGTGCCAAGCGCTAGGGATGCCAGCTTAGACGGCGATGGTTCGCCAGTGACGACAACAGTATGCGGCATACGGCCTTTCCGGTTTCGGATTACGTTTAGCGCCTCGGACCGCGCATTCTGTGCCCGATCGCTCCGAAGTGTCCATTTACATGAAACTACAGCGTGCACGATTAAACGCTCCTGGTTCTCCCGTCTGATGACGGCATATTGACCAAAATCCGCGTCCACGAATTCGTGATCGCGGTTAATCGCCTCATCTGACTCGGGGCTTCGCACGATCAAGATGTCCGGGCCAATATCGTACGAATTACCTAGCACTGAAGCGAGAGTGCGGTCGCTTTCGATGGCGCGAGCCAAGTCGGCCAGGTGTGCATACGGCTCGTACTTGGCTACCTGGTACTCTTTGCGAGATCCTCCGACGTTGTAAATACTCCAATCGCCGGGTCGAAGAGATTGAAGGTAGGGAAATGTCTCCTTCAGAAAATTTTCAACAGCTTGCTCAAACTGGCGCCCTGCCCGCTGCCCTTGCAGTTTCTTCTCTACTGTCTGAGCGGCCAGGTCATGTGCAATCCCCTCTGCTATGGCGACGCTGCTCTTCTGGCTCTTATCGGCATTGGAGGCAACTTGATGGGGCGATAGTGTGAGCGTATGCCTCTCGACGAGATCGTTGTGGAACTTCTTCCTGGCTTCAGTAAGTATTGCTGTCATCGGATAAGGCCGCCAATCTTGACAGGCTCAGAGCGATCTTAAAATGGTCGTTCGCCTCAGCGCACTGGATAGCGAAGTCCGCGTAGGCGCGCGAAGGTCAGAAATCTCTCCTCCTCGGATGGGCGCCTAGGGTACGACCCCCTGTATGGCGCTCGTAGCGGAGTACGCCGGCCCTTCGATAACGCAATCGTTCCGGGCTGACAGTCGTGCGCTGACGCCGATGTGGCCATTTTCCTGCGCTGTAAGAAACCATCGCTGAGCCTCCTCATTGCGTTGCAATGTCTCCAGAATTTCACCCAAGAGGAAGGCGGCATCAGCGTGGCCTGCGTCCGCAGCAAGTGCAAGATAAGTTTCGGCAACTGCACCCTGACCCTGGTATAGATATGAGCGACCTGAGTTAAATGCTACCTGTGCAGCGACCTCAGTATCCAGTGCTCCTGGCGCCGTCCTATTGGCATTGCCGTTCCAGTAGCGCGCGTCGTCGGTGTTGCCCGATAGCCACTGCAGTACGGCGAGTTTTCGGAAGGAGTCCGCATCATCTTGGCCGATCGCGCATTCAAGCAGACTGATTCCATATTCGCCAAAGAGGTCGGCAGTACGATCGTGGCGCGGGTCATTCGAGTTAAAGGAAGTTGCCCTCTGCTCCCCACTGGTTCTGCCGGCGCGCAAGACGGTGTCAGCAAATACCTCAGCCTCTTCTATAGCACTGAGTGCAATCACATAGTCCCGCCGTTTAGGTAGCTTGACGTAACGAACCGTCAGGTGAAGCAGTAACAGATTGCGTCTTCTCAGCTTTTTCAAACCGCAACCCGTCTTCATGCGGCTGATGGTGGGGGTGGTCAGGCGGTCCGGCAGATCGACAGAGTAGACCGCCTTAAGGGCTGTGGCCACTTCCCTGCTCCTGTTCGAAATGACGTCCTGGGTTACACCGGACCACTCGATGAGCTCGCTGACGAGGCGAGACTGCTCGCGAGGTATCCCCATATCGGGTTGCTGCCGCTCCATGCCGAACCGCCCTCTGTCCCGGACCCGGAAGCTCGATGACGGTCAGGAGAATAGCGGGAGATATCCGGCTTGTCCATCGTGAAGCGTGCTTTTCGCCCACGCTGTCCGTATTTCATTTTCTTTCACTTTGGGAGGGGACCGGCGCTGCCCTGGCCAGCATCTCCGGCCGTTCCACTGCGGAACCAAGTAATTCGCCAGCTCAACCGGCAGGTTGTGCACCAGCGGACGGACCGGCGGAGCGGTTTATGAAATATTTCAGGGAGTCAAGAATGTTGACGCAGATGGTGCTGGCCTGATCGTCTAGCCCGGGTGAAAAGGGACGATGCCATACCCCCAGTGGTTGAGCACGGCGAACTGGCAACGCTGTGGCACTACACCGATGCGCGAGGAGTGTCCGGAATTCGAGAGAGCCACATGCTGTTCCCGTCGCTGCGGGAGGTGAACCCGAGGGACGCGCGCTATGGCGACGGCCAGTACCTCTCCGATGTGCCCCCCGGGTCGATGTCCCTGGCTCAACTCTCCCGTCGCCTCGTGGGAGTCCCCTGGCAGGGGCACCGCTTCACGCACTACGTTGAAGTCGACGTGGCGGGGCTTGCCTTGGTTCCGTGCAGGAGCAGCGTCATCCTTGTCCCCCAGCGCGGCCCGCTGCGGCTGGATGGGAGGATCGTTTCCTGGGGGGCGAACGAATGGTCTGGTACCTGAGAGTCGAGTGGTTGCACGACTTCAGCGAGGAGCCGGTCGAGATTTACAGTGAGGTCGGTGATGACGGCTACGAGATCCGGAAGATAGAGGTGTTTCGAGACGGACACCTGCAGTACGCTGACGAGCGCCGCGAGGCTGCGGGGACCAGTCTTTCAGAGACGCCTGTGGGGACGGTGGATGAAATCGCTGCCCACAGTGAGTTCCGGCCTCACGTGATCAGTGAACAAGAGTTCGAGCGGACGTGGGCTCGAGCCATCGCGATGCCGGAGGAGTGACTCGTGCCTGGCAGCGATGCGGGAAGCAGCGAGACTTGGCAGGCCCCGAAGGGCTCGTGGGCATCGTCGGCCGCGAATCGCCGGAGCATGCTGGGCAACCGCAACCGTGACACGTCACCCGAGCTTGCGCTCAGATCCCTGGTACACGCTGCCGGGCTGCGCTATCGGGTGGCAGCCAAGCCGCTTCCGGGGATGCGCAGGACCGCAGACTTGGTCTTCAGGCCGACCCGGGTCGCTGTCTTTATTGACGGCTGCTTCTGGCATGGCTGCCCTGAACACTTCGTGCCTCCAAAGACGAACCCGGAGTACTGGCGCGGGAAAATCGGTGGCAACGTAGAGCGAGACCGGAATACGGATGCGCGTCTCGCGGAGGCTGGATGGCTCGTACTGCGGTTTTGGGAACATGAACCTGCTGACCACTGTGCCCAAGCGGTCTGCGAGGCGGTCTGGTCCCGTCGCCGTGCCGGCTGAGAGCGTCGGCCATTTTATCCACGCAGGAGTGGTGAAGCTTCCTGTCCCAGAACAGCGGCGAGCCGCGGGATCCCGCTGGATGAATGCTCCGGTGGTACTTCGATCCGGCACGCTTCCCAGCGCGCGTACAACCCTCGGTCGTGCGGGACCTGAGTTTCGATCCAGCTACTGTCGACAGAGGCAATCGCCCTGATTGCAAGCTGATCTGTGAGCTGGAGAACGATGAGTTGCCAGGAAGGGTCGTACTGCATTACCTCGTATTCGCGACGCGACAGGAAAAACGGCAGGCGGTTGCGCCGTGTCGTGGCCTTGGCTTCGATATGTAGGCTGTGTCGCTCGGCGTGGACCGCGATGTCGTAGCCGTATCCGTCGGAGTGGGCAGCGACATGTTCGATGCTCGCGTTCGTTGAAGCGGAGAGCAGTGCCACAAGAGCCGCTTCGCCGGCGGCACCGATACGCGAGCGTTCCGCCGCGTCCACTTTTCCCCACACGGCGTGGATCTCCTGGTATGCCCAGTTTTCGCTGAGTCCGAGTACTGCGGCGGCTCGACCTGCATCGATGGGCAGTTCTGTCGGCTCGCGTACATGGATGTCGACATCCGAAAACCATGAAACGTCGCCTGTCAGCAGGAGAGAGCGGAAAATGCGTTCTCCGGCAGGCTGCGCATCGTCGGGGTCGTATAGAAGCCCGGTTTCCTCCAACCATCTATACGCGGCATCATACTGCGTCGGACTGATGTCGCTGTACTCCGTATGGGTGGTGAACAGCGACCGGCACCTCACCCGGCCGTTGGCGGGCAACTTCTCAACCCAGCGGACAGCGGCTCGCAGAAGAGGGTCAGGAGGCACGGGCAAGGATGTGGCCCATCAATGCTTGAAGGTCGACCTCGTCGAGGCCGCCGCCGACAGCTGGTTCCTCTTCAAGGTCGGAGAGCTGCCTTACTTCCGGATCGTCTAGCACCTTCCCCATGAATTGAAGCTTCTCGTCCAGCCGCAGCGTCACGATGTCATCGATGGTCTGCTCGGAGGCTAGGACGGTGATGCGGGTCGCAGTCTCCGGAGCTAGGCCGAGGCGGTGGATCCGGTCCAGGCTTTGCAGGAACCGGCCGGCAGCGAAGTCGCGGTCAACATAGACAGCGTCATGGCAGTGCTGGTGGAGGCTGATGCCCTCACCGAGCGTGGCCGGGTTCGACAGCAGCACCATGCAGTCTGGGTTGTTGCGAAAGCGCTCGATCTCCGATCTACGGTCCTTCGTACCGCCGTGCACCAGCGCCGGCTGGTACTCCTTGAGAATGCGCCCGAGGGTGTTGAGACTGCGAATAAAAGTAGACCAGACGAGGGTCTTGCGGCCCTGGACGGCGTTGGCGTCCACGATGGCCAACGTTTCACGGTACTTGGCCGAGAACTCGTAACTCGGCAGATCCTGCAATAGCTCAAACAGTTGCGTGCCCTTCGGCACCTGGAGTGGCGGCACCTGGTACTCCAGCGGTTCGTAGCGAGTGCTGCCTACGCGCAGAAGCGCCGGGCTGGTCGCGGCCATGAGCAAGTAGACCGTGATTCTCCCCCATGCCAGGAAGTCGGCTTCCGATCCGGTTGCCCGTGCGGAGAACCTGCCGACGAGTGCCTCGTAGATCTCATTGTGCAGAGGCGGCATCTCCAGGGGCACGATCTTCGTACTAACCGGGGGGAGACCCAACTCGTGCTTCGTCGTGCGGGCGAACAGCGGGCGGAGGGCCTGGCTTGCCTTTGCGAGGTCACCGCCGCCGACTGCCTGGATCACTTGCTGGCGGCCGTAGCCAGGCCACACGAACCCGAGCAGGTTCTCCAGGTCCTTGGCGCCGTTGGGCGCCGGCGTCCCGGTCAGGATGAGCCTGCGCTGGGCGCGCGGACCAAGGGCGAGACAGGCTGAGCCGTAGACACCGCGGGGGCCGGCTTTCATCCGATGGGCTTCGTCCAGCAGCAGCAGGGTTGGCCGCACCGAGAGCCAAGAGCTTAGATCTTCGAGCGCGCTGTCCAACCGCTCGTAATTGATGATCAATGCGTCGGATGACCGAGAAGAGCCCTTGTCATACACCGACATCCGCAGAGGTCGGCTAAAGCACACCTTGTTCTCGTACAGCCAAGCCTCGTAAGCGGATTTGGGCCCAACGATAAGCAATTGCTCGACCTCGCCCCGCTGGCGTAGCGCCTGGAAGACAGCCAAACCTACGCGAGTCTTGCCGGCCCCAGGGACAGAGAAGTTCGCGCCATGGCGGAGAGATAGTAGCTTGGCAATGTCACGGCGCTGGAAGGAGGTGAGGCCGCCTGTCCAGACGGGACCGAGAATACCTTTGAGCTCCTCAGGGTCGGGTTCAGCCGCGGTCGGCGGCGGCGAGGCAAGGCGCTGGGCTACGGCTCGGGAGTCAGCGGCCGAGTCCCTGACGAGCTGCGCCAGTTGCGGTTCCCAATGCACAGTCTTCGGCTCTGGCCATGCTTTGAGCGCACGGAGGTTGCTGAGCAGGTCGTCGACGTCGACGTCAAGGATGGTGGGGGTGCGATGGATGCCGCTCTGAAACCGCAGAGCAAGCCGCCGCAGATCCGATGCGCGGTCCTTGCGCACGTGCAGCCGGGCTGTGACTGCATCGTCTCCGAAGCCGATCTCAAGACTGGGCCCGGCAATGGCCTCCACAGGTCACCGGTCCTTTGTGGCATTGAGGAGCCAATCCACGCCATCGCCAGGCGAAGTAAAGGTTCTTCCAGCCTGCTTGGCCAAGCGGGCCAAACTTTCGCGCAGCGTAATCAGCGCGTCATCGAACGCCTCTTCGTCCAATGCCCGCTTGGCCTTTGCCTCAGCAAACTCAGAAGCGCACTGGTCGATAAATTCCGCTGCATCCGTCACCCGTACCGGGACGGCAATCCGCCGCTTGCGCAGCTGCTCGTCTTTGCCAGCGAGGGCGGTTGCTGTACTGAACACTTCCTTAGCCGCAGCGAAGACAGTGTTGGCCGCAGAGACCTCGGTAGGAGGAACCCTGTCCGGTGCCCTTCTGGCCGCATCCGCCTTCAGCAGCTTGTCAGTGAGATCGCGGACTGCCTTGACGTCGTCGGCGTCGTCGGGGATGACGACATCGTCGAGTCCGGGTAGTCCGCCTGAGTCGGGACTCTCCTCGGTATCCCGGCGAAGGGAGTCGGGGAGCCGCTTCTCGAGGTAGCGCGCGTAGAAGTCCGGTTCGGCGAGCCGGAGTGTCGTCTTGGGAAGGCTGAGGACCACCATGGCGAGGCGGGATTCCTTCAGCCGTTCGGCCCCGTCAGGGTCTGCTGTAGCCAGAGTGGCGTAGTCGCGTGCCAGTTCCCGCAACTTCTCCTGATGGTCTTCGAAGTCCACCAATCGGAGGCTTGCCCCGTCTCTGGTCTTACTGCGGTCGATGGCGTCATTGATTAGCTCGTAGACCCATCGGTCCCGCTGGAGCGTTGGGAGCTTGATGTTGAATGCCTTAGCGACGTCCTCCTGCTTCCTCCCCGCTGCGAGCTCCTCCTCAACTGCAATGAGCCTGTTGAGGTAGGAGTAGTCGCGCCGCTTGTCTCGGCGGAGTTGCAGGGACAGCTCAACCCTATTGACGTCGTGTCGGCTGGTGTCATCGGGGAGGACGCCGACGCGTATGTGTTCTCTCCCGAGCTCCCGGAGTGCAGCGCAGCGGGTGTTGCCGTCGACAAGTATGCCGTTCGGGCTAATGATTCCAGGATCCCGCTGACCGAACTCGTCCAGCTCATCGAGGAGCGCCGCGTACTCTGGGTCAGTCTTGCCTAGGTCCTTGGGGTCGCGGGTTAGCAGGTAGCGGAGGTACTCCTGCCCCTCCTCGCTCCACGGCCGCTCGTTGAGAACCCGGTTGCGTTCAGGGTCGAGGCTGCGCTGTGCCCGAATGCGGTGGGTGTCCGGGTTGAAGTACAGCATGCCGACCGGCATAGCAATCACATACAGGTGCCGCTGCCCGGCATCCCGCCAGTCAACGGTCACCTTAGCGCCGTCCTCGGCCACGGCCTGCTTCAGCCGCTCATGGACGAGCTCCTTGATCGTTTCCCCCTCAGGCGGGAGGCCAAAATCCGCAGCCATAAGCAATGTCCCTCCAATGGGCTAGCGTAGCGATCGCCGTGGGTTCTGAGGCAACCAAGCGTCCGCGGCCGCTGGCATCGGCGCCCCAGCGCTTGGTGGTAAGGGGAGACAGCGTGAACGCACCTGCCTGGAACGACCCGGACCTCAAAGCAGGCAGTATGGTCCGCGCCGCCCTCTGGCTCGTCCAGGAGGTAGGGGAGGGCAACACCTTCACCAAGGAGCAGTTGCGGGCTGCCTTCCCTGGGGTGTCGCAGATCGACCGCCGCGTGCGCGACTTGCGCGACTACGGGTGGGGCATCCTGGCCAGCACCGAAGACGCGAGTCTGACGAGTGAAGAGCAGCGGTTTGCCAAGACCGGCGCGGCTGTCTGGGATCCGAAGGAACGGCGTGCTGCCGCACCCCACAACGCCCCGTCAGCCAAGGAGATCAGGGCGACACTTGAGCGCGACGACTTCCTCTGCACTGTCTGCGGCATCTCTGGCGGGGAAGAGTACCCGGACGATCCCAACAGGACAGCGGTACTGTCGGTGAGTCGGCGTGCCACAGTGCTTCCAGACGGCCACGAGGAGGTGCTGCTGCTCACGGAGTGCAAGCGCTGCCGGAGTGGTTCCTCTGAAGCAGCGGCAAGGGCTGATGAGGTCGCGGCAGACATCCGCATCCTCGACCCAGCAGAGCGGAGAAGACTCGCCCGCTGGATCAAGCGCAACCGCCGTGTCTCGACCCCCGTCGACCGAGTCTGGTCGGCATACCGGCGCCTGCCGACAGGCGCCCGCGCCCAGGTGCTTTCGGAGCTGGAGGCTGAACTCCGCTAGATAGCGAGGCGGAGGTCGACGGCTGGTCTTCCCAACCGTACACTTCCACATTGCTCATGGCCCCACCAGCCGCAACGCTAAGGCGTGCGGAGCACTTGCTCCGCCCCCGGGCTGCAACGGGGAGCCAGATTCCCATAGGCGCAACGCATGTCGCATACAGGTTCCCAGGGTGCTTGGAGGAGAACAACTTGTCCGGAGGAGCCGAGGAGAAGCCGCTCGAGGTCGTGGAGATCTGCGCGGGCGCAGGTGGCCAGACGCTCGGCTTGGAACGCGCTCTTTTCCGCCATCGCCTAGCGATCGAATTGGACGAGAACGCGGCTCGTACACTTCGCCGCAACCTGGTCAAAGTCCTTGGATATGATGAAAAAGAGGCCAACGATACGGTTCGTATCGGGGACGTAGCCGACCCGAAAACCTGGAAGAAGCCCAGCGGGGATTCTCACCTCGCCGAAGATGCTGAACTTAGCGAGGGTTGGGACCTCAGCGAGTACGAGGACATCGACTTGCTGGCTGGGGGTGTTCCCTGCCCTCCCTTCAGCATCGCCGGCAAGCAGTTGGGGGCCAGCGATGAACGAGACCTGTTCGCTTGGGCGGTCGAGTTGTGCGGCCGAATAAAGCCCAAAGCACTTCTCTTGGAAAATGTAAAAGGCTTGAGTGGAAACCGGTTCACGGCTTATCGAAAGCACGTCCTCGATCGTCTCCAGGAGTTCGGGTATGAAGCCGAATGGAGACTGCTTCAAGCCGACCAGTTCGGGGTTTCTCAACTCCGCCCCCGCTTCGTACTGGTGGCACTGCGGCACGAGTATGCTCGACATTTCCACTGGCCTACACCGCACGTGGAACGCCCTCCGACAGTCGGTGAATTGCTCCGCGACTTGATGGCTGAGGGAGACTGGACCTCAGAAAAACTTGAAGCCTGGGTCAAGCAGGCCGATGATATCGCCCCTACTATTGTAGGCGGTTCTAAGAAGCACGGAGGCGCCGACCTCGGCCCGACTCGCGCAAAGGCGGCATGGGCAGCGCTGGGTGTCGACGCCAAAGGGGTAGCCGATGGCCCGCCCGGGCCGACCAACCCCAGGGTCGAAGGTGCCGAGCATCCGATGCTAACCGTCGAAATGGTAGCTCGAATCCAGGGCTGGTACGGCGAGGAGTTCGCCGAGTGGGAGTTCTTTGGCGGCAAGACTTCTAGGTATCGACAGATCGGTAATGCGTTTCCCCCGCCGGTCGCAAAGGCGCTCGGCGTGGCAATCAGAGAAGCCGTTCAGAAGACAGGTAAGATACGCCCACTCGTTGAAAATTCAGAAGTCACACTCGACCCTGTATACAAAATCCTGCAAGGCCGGAAGCGGGCAATGACCGTCGAGCAGTTGGTCTCCAAGCTTGAGGAGAATGGCGTGGCACTGGAGCGGCCTGAAGTGGAGCGACGCCTCTCTCATCTAAGTCATGATTTCGAGCTGATTGAAAAACCTCGGAAAAACGGCGAGGTAGCATTCCTTCTAGGTGATTTTAAGGCATTTATTGGCCAAGGTGATCACCGGCGCCACCAGTTGTTCGCCCAGCACCGCGCCAAGATCAGCTGACATTTGAAGGGCAGCCCCGCGATAGCGAAACCGATGATCAGCGGCCAAACCGCACCGGTATCACACCAAGGTCCGCGCGCTCGTGAGACAAAGCGCCGCGACCTCAACGGCTGGCACATCCTCTGGTAGGCCCGCTACTCGCCCAGCCGCCTGGGTTCCATCGTCCAGACTGTCTTCCCCTTTAACGACCAAGCCAGATGAGGCTGGATCAGCTCAGCGGCTGGTGCGTCGTTGATGATCTGGAACGTGAGTGGGAGCGGCTCGGGCACACCGACTCACTCGACCTCAACAGCCCCGGTCGGCCACTGGACCGCACGTCGGAGTGACTGAACAAGTCGCCGGGCCTCGTCCAAGCCGTCCATGTCGAGGCCGAGGCCGGCTGATCGGTGAGTGGGAGCGGGCGCTGAATCCCGTCCCCGACTGGGTTCGGGGTGATGACTGTGCTGAGCGTGCCCTGGTGGCGATCCGGACGGGCTGCTGGCCGTCCTGCAGCCAGTGGCTCACCGGCGGCGTGAAGGTGTGCATGGCCGTTGTCGGGACGGCCGGGCGCTGCCGCTGAGTACGGCGAGAACGCCCCTCGCACTCCCGGAGGAGGACGAGGGGCGTTCGTGTCGGCTGGGCTTCCCCACCCGCCGACGATGGTCAGGTTACGGGAGGGGCCTCTTGTGGTGAAGGGGCGTAGCTGCTGTGGGATCCAGGTTCCTCGCCGCGGTGAGATTCGCCGACGGACGTAGCCCTGTGGCCACCCTGTGTCAGGGTGGGGCTGTGGTTGGTCCGGGTTCGGGGAGACGCCCCCGTCTGTTCGTTCTTGCCGCTTTGCCAGCCTGCCTTGCTGTCTTGGGTGGGTGCGGGGCCGTGGTCGGGTGGCGGCTGGGGTTCTTCAACTCGGACGGGCGGTTCGAGGACGTCGACGCCTGCGAGATCATGCCCGATGCGGCGACGCTCGCGCCGCTGGTGTCCAATGGGGCGCGGGAGCCGGGAGACTCCAGTCCCAAAGGGTTCCTCGGGCTCGCCGACGATGCCACCTCGTCAGTGTGCAAGTGGAGCAGCGTTCCGGCGGGAGTGGACCGGCCTTTCCGGACGGTGCGGATCTACGCCGCGACCAAGCAGGCGACCACGCGTCAGACCGGGCCGGAGCGTGCGGCGGAATCGTTGGAGAAGTGGCACGGCAACCGTGTTCGGCGTGGCTCTCCGATCACGTCCGTCCGTATTGGTGAAGAGGGCTACCGGACGACGGACGTGGCGACGTACGTCATCGTTGTGGCCCGCGTTGAGGTTTTCGATATCCACGCCAAGTTCCGGATCTCCAACGTGGTCGTGGACGTGTCGGCTCGTACCCATGATGAGCCTGGTGAAGGCGAAAAGGCGCAGGTCGTGGGCCTGGCGAAGCGGGTTGCCGCGCGGCTTGACGCTCTTGATTGACGTCTATGCGGCCGGCAGGGGCATGCTTCCAGGGCCAGGGCGGCGATCTTGAGCAGGTCGGGTTCTGTGGCGTCGTCTCGGGCCTGCTGGGACATGCCCTGGATTACTGCGGCGAAGTAGTGCGCCAGGGCGTCGGGGTCGGCGCCGGGTGCTAGTTCGCCTTGTTGTTGGGCGATCTCGAGGCGGGACTTGAGCCTGGCCGCGCTGTGGGCGGCCTTCGACGCGGAGGTCGAACGGCATTCGGGGCGCGGAGGGGTCGACGTCATCGTCAACAACGCGGCGATCGGCCGTAGCTCTGACCTGGGCTCACTCACGGAGGACGAGTTCGACGAGCTCTTCGCGGTGAACGTCCGGGCGCCGTTCTTCATCGTCCAGGAAGGGGTGAAGCGGCTCCGGGACGGGGGACGGATCATCAACATCTCCAGTGGCGTGGCCCGGCTGGCGACGCCGGACATCATCGCCTATGGGGCCACCAAGGGTGCTCTGGACAACTTCACGCTCAACCTCGCCAAGGAGCTCGGGCCGCGGGGGATCACGGTCAACTCGGTTGCGCCCGGGATCGTCGACACCGACACCAACGCGGGATGGTTGCGGGGAAACGCGGAGGCGGAGGCCTATGCCGCGTCGCTGGCCGCGCTGGGGCGGATCGGGCAGCCCGAGGACATTGCCGGGGTCGTGGCGTTCCTCGCCTCCGAGGATGCGCGGTGGGTTACGGGGAGGGTGATCGACGCGACCGGGGGCGCCGGGTTGTGATGTAGAACCTGTTCTTGTCTTCTGGGTCGGAGGCGAGCAGGCTGTGTCGCATGGACCTGGTCACTCTGGAAGAGATCCGGCAGTTGAAGTACCGCTACCTACGCTCCGTCGACCTGAAGCTCTGGGACGAGTTCGCCGGCGTGTTCACCGAGGACGCCGTCGCCGAGTACGACACCCCGGTGCTCGGCAAGACCCTCAAGCTGGAGGGACGGGACGCGATCGTCGACTACATGCGCGGCAACCTCGGCCCCGACAAGATCTCCACGCACACGGCGGGCGCCCCCGAGATCGTCGTGGACGGCGACCGCGCGACCGGCACGTGGTCACTGGACGACACGATCATCCTCGTGGAGCCCCGCCTGCTCATCCGGGGCGCCGCGTTCTACCACGACGCCTACCGGCGGGGCGCGGACGGGCAGTGGCGCGTCGAACGCACCGGGCACGTGCGCACCTACGAGTACATGGTGTCGCTGGACGACATGCCCAGTCTCAGGTTCACCGCCGGGGTCCCCGACTCCCGATGACCGGGACCGGCGTTGACGTTTCTTAGAACGAGTTCTACCGTCCGTCCGACGATGGGTCCCCGCATCCGTGGCAGCGACACGGCCCGCGCGGGACTCGTCCAGCCAACGCGATGTCGCGATCCCAGGGGAGCCCGGCGTGGCCATCGACTCAGCCGCAGGCAAGACCGACCGACCCGGCACCGGTTCGGCCACGCGATCGTTCGCCGAGGCGATCGCCGAGGCCGAGCAGATCATCCGTGACGCGCCGCACGTCAAGACCGACCAGGATTTGGCCGAAGGGCTGGACTACCTCGCCGGGAGCATCAAGGCGTCGCTGCACATGGTCCAGGCGTACCAGCACGAACACCCGTACTTCGCCTCGTCCACCGGCCCGTACACCAAGCTCGGCCTCGACAACCCGGACACGCTCTACTTCCACGCCTACATCCGCGACGACGCCGAGTACGTCGTCACGGGGCGGCGCGGCACCACCGCCGACCTCAGTTTCCAGATCATGAACGGCGACTACTCGCCGACGCAGTCGCCCGACAGCCTCACCGCCTTCGACGACCGCGAACTCGACATCGCCGAAGACCGGACGTTCCGGCTCCGGTTCGGCCCGCCGAAGCCGGACGCCGGGCCCGGGTACGTCGCGGTCGCCCCGGGGTCCGCGATGCTGATCGTCCGGGAGGTGTTCAGCGACTGGGAGAACGAGCGGCCCGGCGAGATCCGCATCCATCGCGCCGACACGCTCGGCACGTCGCCGCCGTCCGTGCCGTCCGACCGGATGGCCCGCCGGTACGAGGTCGCGGCGAAGATGCTGCTGGCGCGGCTGCGGACCTTCCTGGCCTTCCCCGAGTGGCACTACCTGCAACTGCCGGTCAACACGCTCACCGAGCCGCGTCCGACGCCCGGCGGGCTGGCCACGCAGTACTCGTCCGTCGGCCACTACGACCTCGACGACGACGAGGTCATGGTGATCACCGCGCCGGCGGCCGACCGCGACGTGGCGCCGTACCAGGGCTTCCAGCTCGGCAGCATGTGGTACGTCTCGCTCGACTACATCAACCACCAGACGAGCCTCACCGCCGACCAGGCCCGCGTGGACGACGACGGCATGATCCGGTACGTGGTCAGCGAACGCGATCCCGGCCTTGCCAACTGGATCGAGCGGACCGGGCATCGCCGCGGCTACCTGCAGTTCCGCTGGCAGCGCCTCACCCGCGCGCTCGGCGCCGACGACGGCCCGTCCTTCGAGGTGATGCCGTTCGGCGAGCTGCCGGACCGGCTGCCGAACTACGAGCGGCAGCGGGTCACCGAGCAGGAATGGAAGGAACGGATCACCGCCCGCCAGGTCGCCGTCGCGCGAAGGATGCTCGGCTGATGGCCGCGACACCGCCGGAATCCCCGGAACTCCCGGAACTCCTGGGAGGCCGCGTCATCGTCATCTCCGGTGTCGGCCCCGGCCTCGGGCGCGGCCTCGCCCTCCAGTGCGCCAAGGCGGGAGCCGACGTGGTGCTGGCCGCGCGCAACGAGGAACGGCTCGCCGAAGTCGCCAAGGAAGTCGGGGAGATCGGCCGCCGCGCGGTCACCGTCCCGACCGACATCAACGACGCGGCGGCCTGCGAACGGCTCGCCGAGACGGCGCGGGACGCGTTCGGACGGGTCGACGGCCTGATCAACAACGCCTTCGCGACCCCGCCGCTGAAGGACCTCACCAAGGTCGACCTCGACGCGGTGAGACGCGGTTTCGAGACGAACGTGCTGGCCGCGCTGCACCTCACCCGCCTGTTCGTTCCGGCGCTCGAAGAGACCGGCGGGTCCGTCGTGATGATCAACTCGGCGGTGCTGCGGCACTCCAGGCGGACGTTCGGCGCCTACAAGATGGCCAAGGCGGCGCTCCTCGCGATGGCGCAGAACCTCGCGACCGAACTCGGCCCGCGCGGCGTCCGCGTCAACACGATCGCCCCCGGATACATCTGGGCCGACAACCTCAAGATCTACTTCGACCACCTCGCCACGAAGCGGGGCGTCACGGTGCAGCAGATCTACGACGAGAACGCCGCGACCACCGACCTGCGCAAACTGCCCGACCCGGACGAGGTCGCCGACGCCGTGGTGTTCATGCTGTCGCCGCTGGCCCGCGCGGTCACCGGGCAGTGCCTGGACGTCAACTCCGGCGAGTGGCACCACTAGGACCCTCAGGAAAGGCGCACCGATGACCCCAGGTCGCGACAGCGTGGGCACGGTCGAGGACCTCCACGCCTCCGCAAGCAAGATCACCGGCATGGACGGCTTCGGCGAGGACGACTACCTGGACGGCCTCAAGGTGCTGCTGGAGTCCTGCGCCAGAGACGCCGGGTTCACCCCGCTCGGCAACAAGGCCCAGCGGGCGATGCTGCGCGGCGCGCTCGCCGCCCGCCAGTTCTCCGAGGCGGCGTGGCTGCGGCATCCCGAACACGCCGGCGTCCCCGTCGAACGGCCCATCTTCGTCACCGGGCTGCCCCGCACCGGCACGACGGCGCTGCACCGGCTGCTCACCGCCGACCCCGCCCACCAGGGCCTCGAACTGTGGCTGGCCGAGGTGCCGCAGCCGCGCCCGCCCCGCGCCACGTGGGGGGACGACGCGGTCTTCCAGGCCATCGACGCCGGATACCGGCGGCACCACATCGAGAACCCCGAGTTCATGGGCCTGCACTACATCTCGGCGGACACGGTCGAGGAATGCTGGCAGCTCCTGCGCCAGAGCATGCTGTCGATCTCCTTCGAATGCCTGGCGCACCTGCCGGCGTACTCGTCCTGGCTCGCCGCCCAGGACTGGACGCCCGCCTACCGCAGGCACCGCCGCAACCTGCAGCTCATCGGCCTGAACGACCCCGGGCGGCGCTGGGTGCTGAAGAACCCCAGCCACCTGTTCGCCCTGGACGCGCTGCTCGACGTCTACCCCGACGCGCTGATCGTCCAGACGCACCGGGACCCGCGCACCGCGATGGCGTCCATGTGCAGCCTCTCCGCGCACGCCACCGCCGGCTGGTCGGACGTCTTCACCGGCGCCACGATCGGCCGCGACCAGCTGGACCTGTGGAGCCGCGGCCTCGAACTGTTCCGCGCCGAACGCGCCCGGCACGACCCCGCGCAGTTCCTGGACGTCCACTACGACGACTTCGTCCGCGACCCGGTCGGCACGGTCGGCGGCGTCTACGAGCACTTCGGCCTGCCGTTCGGCGACGACGCCCGCACGGCCATGACGGACCTGCACCACGAGAGCGCCACCGGCGCCGCCAAACCGGCCCACCGCTACGCCCTCGAAGACTTCGGCCTGACCCCCGAACAGGTCGACGAGCGTTTCAGCGGCCTCGTATAGCGGCGAACGGGCAGGCGAGGACAGGGTCCCGGCCTTCACGCCGTGGACGCATTGCGATCACGACGGCCGGCGCTTAAGGAACCTTCAACCGGCCGCGGCTTATCGAAGCGGTGGCAGGGTAAGGGCCCCCGTGCCACCATGACCGCCCAGGTCCTGGACGCTGCCTTCCCGAAGTTCTTTCTGGGGGACGAGCCCGATGACCGAACCGCTTCCGCCCACGCGCAGGAATCGCGCCAGCCTGGCCTACAAACTGCGCTACGCCGCCCAGAACCCCGACAAGATCCGGACTTACGCGGCCAGGGTGGCCCGCGATCTGAAATTCCGCGTCTCCAGCCGCGGCCACGTCGCCTACTACCGGGCCGTCATGAAGTCCGACACGGCCAAGAGCCCCGAGGCGGCCGTCGGCAGCCGCTCCCATGAACGCTGGCTCAAGCTCGGCCAGATGCAGTTCGACTACCTGCGCGGACACGGCCTCAAACCCGATGACCGGATGCTGGAGATCGGCTGCGGCAACCTGCGGGCCGGGTGGCGCTTCATCGACTACCTCGACTCCGGCAACTACTACGGCATCGACATCTCGCCCGACATCCTGCTCGCCGCGCAGAACACGCTCGTCCGGCAGGATCTGCGCGACAAGCTTCCGCATCTGACGCTCGTCAACGACCTGAAGCTGCAGTTCCTGCCGTCCGAGCACTTCTCGGTCGTCCACGCGCACAGCGTGTTCAGCCATTCGCCCCTCGACGTCATCGAGGAATGCCTCGCCAACGTCGGCCGCGTCATGGCACCGGGCGGCTTCTTCGACTTCACCTTCGACCGCACCGAAGGCAGCGAGCACCACGTCCTCCGCGAGGACTTCTACTACCGCACCGAAACGCTGACCGCGCTCGCCGAGAAGCACGGTTTCACCGCCCGCTTCATGGACGACTGGGAAGAGCTCCCGCACGGCCAATCCAAAATCCGCGTCACCCGCCCCGGCTGACGGCCGCCGAGCCGCCCGGCGGGTGAGGAGCGGGCGTGGAGTACTGCCTCGGGTGCCGCTGATTGGGTGCGGTCACAGTGTGCGGGCGGAAGCCTTGACCGTGGCCCCCCATGATCAGACCCTTTGGGCCCGGATGGTCACTAGAGGGGTCCGTTCCGATGCTCCGAAGACTTATCGCCCTGTTCTGCGTCCTGCTGATGTCCGTGTCGGTCATGTCGCCCGCCCACGCGGACAGACGCCTGGACGGCCCGCGTCCCGTCGTGTTCGTGCACGGGTTCAGCGGCTCCGCCGGCCAGTTCGAGACCCAGGCCCGGCGCCTGGCCTCGAACGGGTACCCGGCCCACTACATCGAAGGCCACGAATACGACTCGACGTTCAGCACGAACACCGTGGCGCAGGTCTTCGCGTCGCTGGACCAGCGCATCGCGCGGCTCCTCGACGAGACCGGCGCCGACAAGGTCGACCTGCTCGCCCACTCGCTCGGCACCGCCCTGATGCAGAGCTACCTGCGAAGCTCACCCGCGCGGGCGGCGACCGTCGCGCACTACGTCAACCTCGACGGCGCGACTGCGGAGAGCCCGCCGGGCGGCGTCCCCACCCTCGCCGTGTGGGGTGAGGGGCCCACCGAACGCAGCATCGGCGGCGCCGCCAACGTGTACTTCTCCGGGCAGTCCCACACCCAGGTCGTGACGTCGCCCGAGACGTTCGCGCGGTTCTACGAGTTCGTCAACGGCCGGGCGCCGCACACGACGTGGATCGTCCCGCAGGGGCGCATCTCCCTGTCGGGACGCGCCGTCCTGTTCCCGTCCAACGTGGGCGCGGACGGTGCGCGGCTGGAGATCTACCGGGTGAACCCGGGCACCGGCGAACGCCTGGGGCACACCCCGCTCGCCGCCTACCCGCTCACCGGCGACGGATCGTGGGGCCCGTTCGAGGGGTGGGGCGACGCGTCCTACGAGTTCGCGGTCGTGTGGAGCGAGACGTCCGTCCACCACCTGTACTTCCAGCCGTTCCTTCGCACCGACCGGCTCGTCCGGCTGCTGACCAGCCGCCCCGGTGAGGGCCTGTCGGGGCTCGTGGAGACCGGCGACCACCACTCCGCGCTCAGCATCAGCCGGCAGAAGGAGTGGTGGGGCGACCAGGGACAGGCGGGCGACTCCCTGTACATCAACGGACGCCAGGTGCTGAACGCGGCGAACGCCCCGCGCACCAAGCGCGTCATCGGGATGTTCGCCTACGACGCCGGGCGCGACCGCGTCACCGACCTGGCCGAACCCATCCCGGAGTTCTTCGCGACGCCGTTCATCACCGGCATGGACGTCTACCTCCCCGCCGGCGGGCATTCGACGTCGATCGTCTCCCGCCCCCGCGGCGGCCACGGCCGCATCGACGCCGTGGTCGTCCCGAGCTGGCCCTCCTCCGAGCACCGCATCTCCGTCCAGCTCAACGACCACCCGAACTAGAAGCCCGCTCCCCGCCGCACAAGCCGCCGGTCCAGGTAGGCGCACCTGGGCCGGCGGCGCGGCGTCAGGCGTCGCGGCGGTTCAGGGCGATGTGGGCGGCGGCGAGCGCCGCCGCGGCCCAGCCCGCGAGGATCAGCAGGCCGAACGCCGGCGCGTACACGTCGGACTCGCCGCGCATGAACGCGGCCCCGGCGATGGCGGGCATGAAGTCCGCGACGCGTTCCATCGCGGTGATGTCGCTCGCCTGCAGGCTGGCGGGCACCACCAGGACGACCAGGAAGATCACGATCAGCGTGCCGACCGCGCTGCGCAGCAGAGCGCCGACACCCAGGGAGAACACGCTGATCAAGGCCATGTAGGCGCCGACGGCGAGGACGTCGCCGAGCCAGGCGGTGAACGCGAACTCTCCCCACCGGCCGAGCAGCGGCAGGGCGGCCAGCGACCCGCCCGCCGCGAGGACGGTACCGGCCAGGCCGCCGATGACGGCCGCGACCAGGGTCTTGGCCGCCAGCATCTCGCCCCGCCGGGGGATCCACTGGAGCGTCGCGCGGATCGTCCCGGTGGAGTACTCGCTGGTGATCAGCAGCATGGCCAGCCCGATCAGCACGAACTGGACGAGGTCCACCGCGCCGATCGCGATCGTCCCGATCCCGACGACGCCCTTGTCGTCCGCGGGGTCGTCGTTGTCGTTGGCGTTGACGGTGAAGATGGCGAGCTGGAGGCAGGCCAGGCCCATCAGGACGGCCGCGCCGAACAGGTTCCACCACGTGCTGCGGACCGTCCACGCCTTCGTCCACTCGGCGGCCACGGCACCCGGCAGGCGCCCCCCGGCCGCGGCGTCCGGCTCTCCCGTGGCAGCGCCCGGCGGGCGGTCGCCGGTCGTCGCGGTCATCGGGCGCCCTCCTGGGACGCGGCGAACTCGACGCTTCCCGCGGTCAGTTCCATGTACGCCTGTTCGAGGGTGGCGTCCTGCGGGCTCAGCTCGTGCAGGAGGAGGCCGAGGCGGTGGGCGAGCTCACCGACGGGTTCGACGGTGGTACCCGAGAGCAGCAGCTCCCCGGGCGAGACCGTTTCGGCGGTGACACCCTCCCGGGCCAGGTGGGCGGCCAGCTGCCGCAGACCCTCCGGGTGCGGCCCGCGGACCCTGACGCGGTGCCGGGAGCTGCCCGCGAGGATCTCCGCGATCGGCGCGTCCGCGATGAGCCTGCCCTTCCCGATCACCACGAGGCGGTCGGCGGTCAGTTCCATCTCGCTCATCAGGTGGCTGGACACGAAGACCGTGCGTCCACCTGCGGCGAGGGAGCGCATCAGCTCGCGCACCCAGCGGACGCCGTCGGGGTCCAGCCCGTTCACCGGCTCGTCGAACATCAGGACCGGCGGGTCGCCGAGCAGCGCCCCGGCGATGCCGAGCCGCTGGCTCATTCCCAGCGAATACGCGCCGGCGCGCTTGCCCGCGACGTCCGTCAGCCCCACCCTGGCCAGCACCTCGTCGACGCGCCGGCGGGGAATCCCGTTGCTGCGCGCCATCGCCAGGAGATGGTTGCGGGCGCCGCGGCCGGGATGCACGGACTTGGCCTCCAGCAGCGCCCCGACCTGGCGCAGCGGGTGCCGGAACTCCGCATACCGGCGGCCGGACACCAGCGCCGTTCCCGACGTCGGCTCGTCCAAGCCCACGATCATCCGCATCGTGGTGGATTTCCCGGCGCCGTTGGGGCCGAGGAAACCGGTCACCAGCCCCGGCTCGATCGTCAAGGACAGATCCGCCACGGCGGCCGTCCCGCCGTAGTGTTTGGTCAACCCGGAAAGGGTGATCATGCGCTCTCCCGCTCGTCGTCTACCGGAACGGTAGAAAGCGGCGGGCGGCGCCCGCAGTGCCCGATCGTCGCCGGGCGCACCCGACTTTCGTCAGGTACGCCCGGCACGCGGGAACGATCAGGCGAGGTCGGCGGCCGTGACCGAGACGTCCACCTTCGCCGCCGGGTCGACGCCCATGGCGGCGGCCAGCTTGCGGAAGCCGCGCGCCTCGTCCGGGCGGCTGCGCCGCTCCAGGGTGCGGGCCAGCGCCTCGTAGGCCCAGCCGTTGGACGGGTCCAGCTCGACGAGCCGGCGGAACGTCTCCTCGGCCCGCCCGAGCTGGGCGCTGTGGAAGTACGCCCGGCCCAGCAGCTCGACGGCCGCCCGGTTCTCCCCGTGCTCCGCCACGATCGGGGTCAGGATGCGGGCGGCCCCGGCGTAGTCCTTGGCGTCGAAGAACAGCGTCGCCCGCTGGAACTCCTCGTACACGGTCATCATGGCCCCCTCTCCACGGATTCACCCCCAGGAACCGGGGTGGTGCCCCCGTTGTTCCCGCGCGCAGGCGGCCGCGCCCGGCCGCGCCGGGACGGTCTGATCTTGTCCGCGCGGGGAGGTGTGAGTTCCGGGAGGGGGGTAGCCACATATCGGTGAACCACGGGGGCGCACGACCACTGCCTGCATTGGGGGCTGACCGGCATGACGGATGATGCGCGCTTGGGCACGCTGACCACGCGGATTCCCGCGCGCATGGACCGGCTGCCGTGGTCGCGGTTCCACTGGATGGTCGTGATCGGGCTCGGGACGGTCTGGATCCTCGACGGGCTCGAGGTCACGATCGTCGGGTCCGTCGCCGCGCGGCTCACCGAAGAGGGCAGCGGCATCGAGCTGTCCGCGGCCCACATCGGCTACGCGGCGGCGATCTACGTGGCGGGCGCGTGCACCGGCGCCCTGCTCTTCGGGCAGCTCACCGACCGGTTCGGCCGGAAGAAACTGTTCATCCTCACGCTGGTCGTGTACGTCATCGCGACGGTGGCCACCGCGTTCGCGTTCGCGCCCTGGTACTTCTTCGTGTGCCGGTTCGTCACCGGGATGGGCATCGGCGGAGAGTACGCGGCGATCAACTCCGCGATCGACGAGCTGATCCCCGCCCGCGCCCGCGGCAGGGTGGACATCATCATCAACGGCAGCTACTGGGTGGGGGCGGCGCTCGGTGCCCTGGCCGCGGTGGTCTTCCTGAACACGGCGATCTTCCCGATCGACCTCGGGTGGCGGGTGGCGTTCGGGATCGGCGGCGTCCTCGGCCTCGTGATCATGTTCGTCCGGCGGCATGTCCCGGAGAGTCCGCGCTGGCTGTTCATCCACGGACGCGAGGACGAGGCCGAGCGGATCGTCGACCGGATCGAACGCGGGGTCCGCGAGGAGACCCACCAGGACCTGGACGAGCCGGACCAGAGCATCACGGTGCGGCAGCGCAAGGCCATCCCGTTCCGGGAGATCGCCAAGGTGGCGTTCAAGGTCTACCCGCGGCGGGCGATACTCGGGTTCGCCTTGTTCGTGGGCCAGGCGTTCCTCTACAACGCGGTGACGTTCGACCTCGGCACCATCCTGAGCGGGTTCTTCGACGTGGCGTCCGGGACGGTGCCGTACTTCTTCGCCATCTTCGCGATCGGCAACTTCCTGGGACCGCTGCTGCTCGGGCGGTTGTTCGACACGGTGGGCCGCAAACCGATGATCTCCGGGACGTACTTCGTCTCGTCGGCCCTCACTGTCCTGCTCGCCGTTTTCCTGATCACCGGGGGGCTGACGAAGTGGACGTTCATCGCGCTGGTGGGCGTGACGTTCTTCTTCGCCTCGGCGGGCGCCAGCTCCGCCTACCTGACGGTCAGCGAGATCTTCCCCATGGAGACCCGGGCGCTGGCCATCGCGTTCTTCTACGCGATCGGCACGGCCGCCGGCGGCATCACCGGTCCGCTCATCTTCGGCCGGCTGATCGACACCGGGGACGTGAGCCTGGTCGCGATCGGGTTCCTCGTCGGCGCCGTGATCATGGCGCTGGGCGGCCTCGCCGAGCTGTTCTTCGGCGTCAAGGCCGAACGGGCTTCGCTGGAGAACATCGCCAAGCCGCTCACGGTCGAGGAGGCCGGCGAGGAGGAGGCGCCGGCGGCCAAGCCTTCGGCGGAGGAGGCGCCGGACGTGCGGCCGGAGCGCCGCGCCGCGCTGGAGGCCCGCCGGCACGCCGAGGAGCAGCGGGCGCGTGCGGCCGAGCACCGCGCCGCCATCCACGAGGTGAGATCGCGCGCGGACGAGGGCGACCGCGCTGCCGCCGACCGGCTGCGGGTGGAGGAGACCCTCGCGCAGACGGCCGAATGGGAGGCCGAGCGGCTGACGGAGCAGGCGACCGCCCATGACGAGCGGGTCGCCGCCGAGGACGCCGGCACCGCCACCGAACGCGACAGCGCACTGGAACGCGCCGCCGCCGCGGAGGAGCGTGCGCGTGCACTGCACCAGCGGGTCGAGGCGCTGGCGGCCGCGAACCGGCGGGACGCGGAGACCCACGCGGCGTTCGCGGAGGCCGCGGCGGAGCGGGCGCGGGCCCGTGAACAGCATGCGATGGCCGTGGAGGCCCACGCCAGGGCGGCGGATCTGGAGGGGATCGAGGCGGAGATCGCCCGCGGCCACGCCGAGACCTTCGACGAGTGGGAGCGGATGCACGCCGAGCTGGCGCTCGCGCACGTGGCCCGTGCCGAGCGGGACGAGGACGGGGCCGCCCGGCATGACCGGCAGGCCGACGTCCACCGGCTGCGCGCCGAGTCCGCCGCCGACCGGATGGAGGCGGCGCAGCACCGTTCCGCCGCCGCGTCGCTGGCGGCCGAGTCGGGCACGGCGGAGCAGGCGCGGCGGGAGCGCGAGGCGGCGGCGGAGCGGCAGCGCGCGGCCCGCGAACGCGACGAGCGGATCCGTCAGCGCGTCCTCCGCCGTGAGCGCCAGCGCCGCACGGGGCTGCGCCGGCTGCTCCCGGGGCCCGGCGAGACGTTCTACTCGCCGAGGATGCTCGGGACGTCGAGCTGGTCGTCCGACGCGGACATCGCCCTGGACCGCGAGGTCAGCGCCATCGCGCAGGCCCTCAGCGAACACGGGCCGACCAGCCGCCACCGGCTCGCCGAACTGGTCGGCGCACGCTACTGGGGGCCCGGCCGGTTCCGCGCCGCACTGCGCGAGGCCGTCCACGAGGGCCTGGCCCAGCCTCAGGCGCGCAACAGGTACGCGCCGCCGCCGAGGCCCGGCGACACGAACACGGACGGGTGACCGATGATGCGCTGCCGGCTCCTCGGACATGACTACCGCTTCTCAGCCGAGGGCGAGACGATGCGCTGGACCTGCGTGCGGGAGTGCGGAGCCGGGGGTGCGAAGGAGTACCCCACCGCGTCCGAGGCGCGGCGTTACGCCCGCGCCTTCGACCGCAAGGACCGTGAGGACCTGGGAGAGCGCGCCCCGCTCATCGGCCTGTTCCCGCTGCGCCTGATCCGCGCCATGCGCAGGCAGCGGGACGTGTAGGCGCGGCGCGGACCGGGCCGAGAGGCGACGCCGGACTAGGGGGCCGCCGGAGTGGCCTGTGCGAGCAGGCCGTCGACCAGTGCGCGGAGTCCCTGCGGGTAGGTGTCGCCCTGGGCCACCGCGGCCCATTGGCCGCTGATGGCGGCCAGGTGCGGCAGCCGGGACGCGTCCAGATCGCTCAACGTCACGTGGCGCAGGTCGCCGGCCCGGCGGCGGGCGGTGTTGGCGCGGACGAGGATCTCCCCGGCGGTGTAGTACCAGATGCTCCGGAAGACGACGATGGCGTGTGCGGGTGTGCATCCGTAGTCGCCGGCCGCGGCCACGATGTCCTCGACCATCCACAGGGCCGACTCGTCGAGGAGCCCGAGGAAACCGTCGGTGGTGACGATCTCCACGGCCCATGGCCAGGCCGCGGCGGCGTCGTGCATCGCGCCGGCGGCCGCGATGATGCGCTCCCGCGGGTCGCTGGGCAGCGCGGGACGTTCGACCTGGCCGAGGTAGTGATTGAGCACCAGGACCAGCAGGTCCTCTTTGCTCCGCACGTGGTGGTACAGGGTCGTGGCCCCGACGCCGATCTCGGCGGCAAGCCGGCGGACGGTCAGCTTCTCCCAGCCGTCCCGCTCGATGATCTGGCGGGCCGCCGCCACGATCTGCGCGCGTGAGGTCAGCGGCGGCCGGCCGGTGCGGCCGTGCGGTGCGGTCGGTGAAGCCATCGTTCCATCATGCCCCCGGCGTGGAGGCGGCGCGGGTCCTGCCCTTCGCGCTCGACAGCGCCCGGTCTCGATGTTACTTTCGGAACACGTTCGAAAAGTCGCCGAAGGGCAGGGGGCGGGGGCACGATGAAGCCGGAACAGGCGGAACCTTCGGATGCCGCATCGGATGCCATAGGTCTCGCGGAGTTGCTGCGGCCGGTCCGGCCGCGGCTCGGCGCGGCGGTGGGCCTGCAGGCCGTCGCGGCGGCGGCCGCCGTGGTGCCGTTCCTCGCGGTGGCCGAACTGGCCAGGGTGCTGCTGGTCGCCGGTCCGGTCGACCGGGACCGGGCCTGGACGGTCGCCGCGGTCGCGGCGGGCGCGCTCGTGGCGTGGCTGCTGCTGACCGGCGCGGCGGCGGCGCTGGCCCATCAGGCGGATCTGGCCTTCCAGCTGTCGGTGCGGCGGCGCCTGGTCGACCGGCTGGGCCGCGTCCCGCTCGGATGGTTCACCGACCGGGGCGCGGGCGGCATCGGGAAGGCGGTCCAGCACGATGTGGACGCGATGCACCACCTGGTGGCGCATTCACTGCTGAACTTCACCGCCGTCGCGGTCACGTCGCTGGTGTCCCTGGTCTACCTGTTCTGGGTGGACTGGCGGATGGCGCTGATCCTGCTGGTCCCGATCGTGATCGGAATCGCGCTGTTCGCCCGCCGGATCGTGAGCATGACCTCGGGGATGGCGGCCTACGAGGAGGCCCTGCAGCGCATCGTCGGCAGCGTCGTCGAGTTCGTCGAGGGCATCGCCGTCGTGAAGATGTTCGGGCAGGCCAGGCGTGCGCACCGGCAGTACGCGCGGGCCGCCGACGATTTCGCGGAGTTCCTCGACGCCTGGCTTTCGCAGAACAACCGGCCGGCCGCCGCCTCCGCGCTGGCGTTGAGCCCCGTCACCATTCTGCTGACGGCACTGGCCGCAGGCACGGCGCTGGTCTCCGCCGGGCACCTCGGCCCGGTCGATCTGCTGCCGTTCGTGATCGTCGGGCTGGGGCTCGCCGCGCCCCTGCAGGCCATGGATCTCCATGGCGAGGACATCGAGATGGCGAGTGCGGCGGCCAAGCGGGTGGGCGCCCTGCTCGCGGCGCCCGAGCTGGCGGTGCCCGCGGAACCGCGAACGCCGGAGGACGACGGGGGCCTCCGGGTGGAGCTGTCCGGGGTGGAGTTCGCCTACGACGCGGACCGGCCGGTGCTGAGCGGCATCGACCTGGCCTTCGAGCCGGGCACCGTGACCACCCTGGTCGGGACGTCGGGTTCGGGCAAGACGACCCTGGCGAAGCTGCTGCCGCGGTTCTTCGACCCGACCGCCGGCACCGTCGCGATCGGCGGCGTCGACCTGCGCGACATCGCACCGGATCGGCTGTACCGGCTGGTGTCGTTCGTCCTCCAGGACGTCCAGCTCCTGGACGCCACCGTGCGCGACAACATCCGCCTCGCCCGTCCCGACGCGGACGACGAAACGGTACGGCGTGCGGCGCGGGCGGCTGCCATCGACGAGCGCCTGTGCGCGCTGCCGCGCGGATACGACTCGGTGGTCGGCCGGGACGTCCGCCTCTCCGGGGGTGAGGCGCAGCGGCTGTCCATCGCCCGGGCGATCCTCGCCGACACCCCGATCGTCGTGCTCGACGAGGCGACCGCACATGCCGATCCGGAATCGGAGGCGCTGATCCAGGACGCGCTGTCGGAGCTGGCGGCCGGGCGGACCGTCCTCGTCGTCGCGCACCGGCTGGCCTCGGTGGCCGGAGCCGACCGGATCGTGGTCCTCGAACAGGGGCGGATGGCCGAACAGGGCACGCACGAGGAACTGCTCGCCGCCGATGGCCGGTATGCGCGGATGTGGCGGCTGCAGGAGCAGGCCGGGCCCGGGGACGCCGACGATCGCGACGCCTACGCCGGGACCGGCGCGGCGAAGGGGGAATGGCGATGATCCGCCGACTGTTCACGGCGCTCGGCCCCGAGCACGCGGGCGCCCTGCGCAGGCTGCTGACCCTGCTGACCGGCGCGGCGCTGCTCCAAGGGGCCGCGTTCGTCCTGCTGGTCCCCGTCCTGCGCGAACTGCTCGGCAGCGAACCGGAACGGGCCTGGCCGTGGGTGATCGCGCTCGCCGTGCTGTGGATCGGGTACGCGACGGTGAACTACCCCGCGACGCTGGCCGGTCATCGCAGCGGTACGGCCCTGAGCCGCGACCTGCACCACCGGATCGGTGACAAGGTCGCGCAGCTGCCGCCGGCCTGGTTCACCACCGACCGCGTCGGCGAACTCGGGCGCCTGGCCGCGCAGCGCGTCGTCGACATCATGAGTGTGCCCGCGCATCTGCTGCGGCCACTGGTCGACACCGTCGTCACACCGCTGGTCGTGGTGCTGGCCATGTTCCTGTTCGACTGGCGGCTGGCCGTCTCGATGGCCGTCGCCGCGGTCGCGGTGGCGGTGGCGTACCGGCTGGCGGGCCGCGGCATGCAGGTCGCCGACCGCCACGCGGACCGCATCCACGCCGAAGCAGCCGGGCGGATCGTGGAGTTCGCCCGCGCACAGCCGGTCCTGCGGGCCTTCGGCCGCACGGTGGAAGGGCACGCCGCCCTCGATGACGCGCTCGCCGCCCAGCACGCGGCCGGCCGCCGGATGCTGCGCGCCGGTACCCCCGGCATCGTCGGGCTCGGCTTCGTCGCGCAGGCGTCGTTCATCGCGCTGCTGGCCCTGGGCATCTACCTGGCGCTCGACGGCTCGCTGGGGACGGCGGAGCTGATCGCGCTGCTGGTGCTGGCGGCCCGGTTCGTCGAACCGGTCATGTTCATCGCGGAGATCGGCGGCGCGATCCGCGTCGCCGAGAACGCGATCACCGAGATCAACGCGCTGCTCGCCACCGAGACGCTGCCCGAACCGGAGGTGACGCGCCGGGCGGACGGCGCCGGCGTCGAACTCGACGGCGTGCGCTTCGGCTACGACGGCACCCCGGTGCTGGACGGACTGTCGATGCGCGTGCCGCAGGGCCGGATGACCGCACTGGTCGGCCCGTCCGGCGCGGGCAAGACGACCGTGATCAAGCTGATCGCGCGGTTCTTCGACCCCGGCGCCGGAACGGTGCGCGTGGGCGGCGTGGACGTTCGCGAGATGCGGACCGAGGACCTGACGTCGCTCATCTCGGTCGTCTTCCAGGACGTCTACCTCTTCGACGGAACCATTCTCGACAATGTCCGCATCGGCAGGCCCGACGCGACCGACGCGGAGGTCTACGCCGCCGCCCGCACCGCGCGGGTCGACGACATCGCCGAACGCCTCCCGGGCGGCTGGGACGCGCCGGTCGGGGAAGGCGGCGGCCGCCTGTCCGGCGGCGAGCGGCAACGCATCTCGATCGCGCGCGCCCTGCTGAAGAACACCCCGATCGTGCTGTTCGACGAGGCGACCGCCGCGCTGGACGCCGAGAACGAGCACGCCCTGCACGAGGCGATGGCGGCTCTGTCGCACGACCGCACCGTCCTGGTGATCGCGCACCGGCTGCACACGTTGCGGGGCGCCGACCGGATCGTCGTCCTCGACGGGGGACGTGCCGTGGAAGAGGGCGGCCATGACGAACTGCTCGCCCGCGACGGCCGGTACGCCCACTTCTGGCGCGAACGCCGCCGCGCCCACGGCTGGAGCCTGACCGGCGCGCGCTGAGGACGCGCGGAACCCTCGTCCGGCCGGCGGAGTCCAAGGGGATCAATGGCGCCCCCCCGACCCGCTGGAGTCCGAGTGTCCGATCCCGAACCCGCCGGTTTGGCGCACCGCCTCCGGACCGACCGCAGATGGCGGATCGCGGCCGTGGCAGGGGCGCTCGCCCTCGCCCTGGGCGTCACGGTCGCGGTGGCCGTCGCCCGCGGGGCGGCGCCCAGCGGCGGTATCGCCGACGGGCCCCTGTTGCCGGCGCCCGCGGGCGCCGACCGCGTTCCCGCCGGCCGGATCATCGAGAAGCTTCCCCGCAACTGCGGAGTGTCGGACGCCACCGCCGCCAGGCTCGCGCCCGGGTCCGACCCCGACGCCGAGAAGGGCGGCGTCTTCCGGCGCGGCGGCCCCGGAAGCTGCATGTGGTACTCGCTGGACGACGGGAAGGCCAAGTGCGACTGGTGCGTCGGCGACTTCGCGAACGAGCGCGTCCTCGACGTCACCATCACCCTCGCGTCCGGCCGCAGTCAGTCACCGATCAGCGAGGCGATGGAGATGGTGGGCGGGGCCGGGCCGGGCCGCGTGGGGGCCGACCCGGCCAAGATCGTGGAGGGCCTCGGCGCGGAGGCCGCCGCCCGCTATTCGGCGGACACCGAGACCGAAGGCGCCATCGTGACCTTCCGCGAGGGCAACGCCGTCGCGACGATCCGCTACCGCGGATGGGACGCCGACGGAGACCGGCGCAGGACGATCCCGGAGAAGACCGCGATGGACGGGGCCCTGGCCGCGGCGGCGGAAACGGCGAAGGCCCTGGGAACGGCGGCGAACCCCGTGCTCAGCACCGTGAAGCAACCGGTCACGCCGCCGCTGACCAGGGTCCCCAAACCCTGTGACGCGGTCCCCGGCCGCACGGTCGACATGGTCGCCCGCGACGCGTACCGGCGGCGGGGAAGCGCGAACCTGCTCCCCGCGACCCACCGGACGGGGATGTCCGTCGAATCCTGCACGTGGAAGGCCCGCACGTCCGAGTTCACGGACGAGGGCCGGTCGCGCACGCTCACGGTGTCGCTCGCGGTCGGGGAAGACCGGGTACCGGGCATGGCGGTCCACACCGCCACGCGCCACTACCTGGGCCTCCACCGGAACCTGCGCAGCGGCAGGCTCCCCGGCATCACGGCGTTCACCGGCTTCACGCCGCTGGCCGGGCCCGGCGACCGGGCGTTCGCGGTCACCAAGACCGGGATCGGGTCGATGGGCGACGTGGGCGTGGTGGTCTTCCAGAAACGCAACGTCCTGATCGAGGTGGCCTATGAGGGCGCCGACCAGGAGACGGAACTGCGCGGACGCATGTTGATCGACAGCGCCTACACGGTCGCCGTCGCGGTGGAAAGGTCGTTGCGATCATGACCGAGGCGGCATCGCGACCGCGTTCCGGCGCCGGCGAGACGGGCGCCATCGTGTTCGCGTTCATCATCGTGTCCGTGCTCGCCGTCGTCCTGGTGGCGACGTCGCCGGCGCCCGGAAGCCTCGACCGGCTGCCCGATCCGCCCGCCGGGCCCGACCGGATCCCGGCGGGGCCGGTCATCACGGCGATCCCGGTGGGCTGCGGGATCTCGCCCGCCACCGTCGGCCGCCTGGTGACCGAACCGCGGATGATGAAGGACGGCCACCGGGACGGGGAATGCATGTGGTCGTCGGGGAGCGACGACGGATCGCGCCACCACCTGTCCATCGCCCTCACCTTGACCCACGGCACCGCCGCCCTCTCGCCGTCCGGTCCGGCGACCGGGCGGTCACCCCTCGCCGCCGCCATGAAGTCGTTCGGTCCGAGATGGTCCGACGCGACCACCCGGGCGGTGACGGGACTCGGCGATGAGGCACTCGTGCAGTTCTCACCGTCCGCCGGCGTGTCGGTCGTGGCACGCGTCGGGAACGCGACGGTCTCCGTCCAGTACCGCGACGCCCGCGGGTCGATCCCGGAGCGGACCGCACGGGACGGCGCGTTCGCCGCCGCGGCCGAGGTCGTGGACCGCCTGGGCGCACGCACCCCGTCGCGTCCCGCGATCGCCCCCGCCGCGGACCCGTCGCCGGCACGCAAGATTCCCGACCTGTGCGGCTCGATATCCGAACGGACCTTGAACCGCCTGCTGGGAGGCGAGCAGACTCCCAGCCCGTCGGGAACGAGCGGCAGCGGCGGCCTCGCCATCAAGGACGCCGACCACCGCGGCTGCTCACGGACGTCGGCGGACCGCGAACTCACCGTCACGGCGGCGGTCGTGCCGGGCACCGACCTGTTCGACGGCACCCGGCTCGCAACCCGCGAGTACACGATGCGGCACGACGACGCCCGCGCCGAGGAAACGCTCAGCGTCCACGACCGGAAGTACTTCCACGCCGTCACCGGCCTCGGTGACCAGGCGTTCGCCGCGCACGTCCCGGGAGTCGTGCCCGGCGTGGTCGTCTTCCGGGACGGCGCCCTGCTGGTCCAGGTGAACTACGAGGAGGCGGACGAACGCCGTCCCCTTAGCGGCGAGCACGCGGTCCGCGGCGCGTACGCGGCGGCACAGGAGGTCGCGCAGGCCCTGGCCGTGCACTGACACGTCAACGGAGCCTGCCGCTCGCCGTCCAGGAGCGGAGCTTCTCGGGGTTCCGCATCGCCCAGATGTGCCGGATCCGGTCGCCGACCACGTCGAACGCCAGCACCACGACGAGCTCACCGTCCTGCTCGCCCGCCAGGCCGGGCTGTCACGACGTGATCACGCCGCGCATGGACGCCGCGCGCTGTGCCCGGTTCATCCGGGCGACGACCTGCGGGTCGAGTTCGCGCCTGAATGGGCTTCGATACTCGGCTGCGTGGGTGAGGTCCGGCGTCGTGTCAGCCGAGGGAGGTGATGATGCCGGCCACCTCGTCGGGCATCGAGAGGAATGGCGAGTGGGAGGCGTCGAGTGCGACGACGGACGTCGGGTTGTCCGGGAAGGCCGCGTCCGCCTCGGCGATGAACCTCGCTTGCAGGGCCGGACGGATCGCCATGTCCCTTGCGCAGGTGAGGTACGTGCGCGGCACCGACCCCCAGCCGTCTCGGGTCAGGGCAGTGGTGCCGAGCATGATGCCGATCGGGCCATCGGGCGTCAGCAGGCCGGTGGCGGCGTCGGCGAGGACCGGATCCACGTCGCCGTAGAACGCCTCGTGAAGCCGCCGCCGGTAGGCCGCGTCGTCCGTGCTGAAGTCCAGCCGCAGCGCGCCGATCTGGGCCGGGTCCCCCCGCAGCAGTGGCGCGACCTGGTCATCGGCGGCCTCGGGCATCCGCGTGTATGCCGCAGCCGGCACATTGGATGCCGGCATGTACGCGGAAAGGTACACCGCGTGCGCGACCAGGCCGGGTGTCTGCTGGGCCACTCGCGTCAGCACGGGGCCGGCCGCGCTATGGGCGGCCACCGTGACCGGCTCGCCACCGCCGATCCGCTTGATCTGCGAGGTCAGCAGATCGGCCGCATCGTCGAGGCTCACGTCCGCGACCGGTGAAACCTCCGTGCGGACTGCCTCAGGGTTGTACGGCTTTTCGGTGAACCACCGAGGGCGGCGCGCGTACAGCCCGTGCCCCGCCATGTCCACCGCGACGGCTCGGCGACCGGCGGCGACCACGTGGGGAATGACTTCGCTCCAACACCAGGAGCCGTGCCAAAAGCCGTGAACGTGAACCAGCGTGGAAGTGGTGGACATCGATTTCCCTCCGCCATCTACGTCAAGGCCCGGAGGGCGGAACCCCTCCGGCGCGGACATGGCCGAGTCGACCGGGGCATCGCCACGCCCGCGTCGCCAGTGTCGGTCTGCCGCACCGGCTCAGCCAGGGAAAGGTAGTGCCTGGCTGAGCCCGGCACTTTGACGTATGCGCCCGGTCGGCGTCCGTGCCAGGCCCCCGCAAAGTTGGCGCCTGCGTGTGGCACGACGTACCAGGAGACGACCGACCGCGCTCTCCCGGTCATCCGGCTGACCTCGCGGTCATGAGGAGGCACCGCCGGTTCCAGATCGGCATTCGGCCGAGGTCGGAATCGGCGAGCCGGGTCTGAGGGAACTGCGTAGCGGCGGGTGCACCGTCGATGGCTTGGGCGTCCCCCGGCTCCACCAGGGCCGGGAAACCGAGTGAGGCGGGCGAGTGAGCTGCGGCGGGTTGTGTGCGTCCTCATGAACGTATAGATACATATGTTCATTTGAATTGGGGGTGGGCGTGCGGTCGCTGCAACCGGGGGACCCTGTGTGGGTCGGGCCGTACCGGATCCTCGCCCGGCTCGGCGCCGGCGGGATGGGGATCGTCTTTCTCGCCCGATCGCCGGGCGCTCGGCTGGCTGCGCTGAAGCTCATCCGGCGGGAGTTCGCCGACGAGGCGGCCTTCCGGGAGCGATTTCGTCGCGAGGTCGCCGCCGCGAGCAAGGTGAGCGGGCTTTACACGGCCCCGGTGCTGGACTCCGACGCCGACGCGCCACAGCCCTGGTTCGCCGCCGGCTACGTCCCTGCGCCCACGCTGAGCGAGGCCCTCGCGAGCGTCGGAACGTTGCCCGAGTCCGCCGTCCGGGCTCTGGGCGCGGGACTGGCGGAAGCGCTGCGAGCGATCCACGGGGCCGGCCTGGTGCACCGCGATCTGAAGCCCGGCAACATCCTGCTGGCCGAGGACGGCCCCAAGATCATCGACTTCGGGATCGCCAAGGTCACCGACGCCACGCGGCTCACCCGCACCGACGCCATGATCGGCACGCTGGCCTACATGGCTCCCGAGCAGATCGCCGGAAGCAGGGACGCCGGGCCCGCGGCGGACGTGTTCTCGATGGCGGGTGTGCTGGTCTACGCGGCCTCGGGGGTCAAGCCGTTCGGCGAGCGGGACCCGGCCAGAGTGCTCTACGAGGTCATGTACGAAGAGCCGTGCCTCGACGGCGTTCCCGCGTCACTGCGTGAACTGCTGGCAGCCTGCCTGGCCAAGGAGCCGGCCGAACGTCCCGCCCTGGAGTCCGTGCTCGCCGCACTGACCCCCGCCGATCCTCAGGCACTGAACTCACCCGCGCTGCGCCAGGAGGTGGCGGCCAGGGAGGCCGAGGCGACCAGGGCGGCGTCGGAGCCGGTCACGCCCCCGCCGGCGCCGCGGGTCGATGACACGGAGGCGGGCAGGGTCGGGCGACGCCGGATCCTGGGACTGGCCGGTGCGGTCGCCGTGGCCGGCATCGGCGCGGGGACGACGGGCTGGGTGATGACCCGCGGGGGATCCAAGCCCGCCAGGCCCGTGCCCCGCGCCACCGCCCTCGCCGCGGCGGCCCCGCCTGCGTGGACGTTCACCCCGCCTCAGCCTGTCACCGGGGCGTCGATGGTGCTGGTGGCGGACGGCGTCGTGCTCTGGGGCGGCGGACAGGAGATGTACGGGGTGGATGCCGGCTCCGGGCGGCAACTGTGGGCGAAGGACAAAGCCAACGCCGCGTATTCGGGCAACCCCGCCCGCGGATCGACGTTCGTCGTCCTCGGCGGCGTGGTCGGCGACTTCGAGGACCAGAAGATCACGTTGGTCGACGCCCCGACCGGACGGACCACGGAATTTCCCACGCCGCGCGACGTCAACCCCTCGTCCGTCCTCGGTGTGGTCGGCGACACGGTCATCGTGCGTTCGAGTGGGGACGTCTGGGCGCTGGATCTGACCAGCGGCGAGATTCGGTGGCACCTCCCCGGCCGGGGGTTCGCCTCCGGAGCGGTCGACCAGTCCAGCCTCTACCTCAGCACCGAGCCTTCCCTCGCCGCACTCGACCCCGTCACGGGCCGCAAGCGCTGGGTCCGCACCTGGTCCGAGAGCGGCGGCGACCGGGACAGCGCGAGCCTGGACATCTCGGTCGCCGGCGGGCGGGTCTTCGGCAACTTCGGCGACACCCTCCAGGCGGTCGACACCGCCTCCGGGAGGCCCGTGTGGTCGCGAGACACCGACGAGCACTTCGACACCGTCATTCCCGCAGGCGGCAACGTGATCTTCAAGGAAGAGGTTCTCCAGGCCTACGACCAGGCGACCGGCGCCGCCCGGTGGACGCTGGCCGGTCCAGAACCGTTCGCCGGCGACCGGGGACACATCGCGGCGGCCGGCGGCCTCGTCGCGGCCGCCTTCAACGACCCGACAGGCCCGTCCCAGGGCATTCTCGTCGCCGGGACCGATGGCCGGGCACTGTGGGCGCACCGGGGGCCGGCGGACTCGCAGCGCGGTTGGGAAGTCGCGGTGTCCGGTTCGTCGGTCTTCGCGACCGACCACAAGCGGCTCTACCGTTTCCAGGCGGGGCGATGACGGCGGCGGCGCTGGAGCCCGGCGATCCCGATCGCATCGGGCGGTACCGTCTGCTGCGGCGCCTGGGCGAGGGCGGCATGGGCGTGGTCTACTTGGGCGCGTCCCCGGCGGGACGAGCGGTGGCCATCAAGGTCCTGCGGCCCGAGCTCGCCGGAGACCCCGATTTCCGCGCCAGGTTCAGGGGCGAGGTCGAGGCCGCCCAGAAGGTCAGCGGCGCGTTCACCAGCCCGGTCGTCGAGGCCGAACCCGACGGCACCGTCCCGTGGCTGGCGATCGCGTACGTCAACGGCCTCAGCCTGAAGGAGACGATCGAGCGGTACGGGCCCATGCCCGAGCCGCTGCTGCGCACCCTCGGCGCCGGACTGGGCGAGGCCCTGATCGCCATCCACGAGGCGGGCCTGCTGCACCGCGACCTCAAACCGGCCAACATCCTGCTCGCCAAGGACGGCCCCAAGGTCATCGACTTCGGCATCAGCAAGGCCGCCGACACCGCCACACTCACGGGGGAGGGCCAGTTCATCGGCTCTCCCGGCTACATGTCCCCCGAGCAGATCCACGGGACACGGCTCACACCGGCCGCCGACGTGTTCGCCTTCGGCGCCGTGCTGGCCTTCGCCGCCACCGGCCGTCCGCCGTTCGGCAAGGACGCGGTCCCCACGATCATCCATCGGACCCTGCACGAAGAACCCGACCTGCGCGGCGTCCCGGCTTCCCTGGCACAGCTGGTGAGCGCCTGCCTCAGCCGGGATCCCGACCGGCGTCCGCCCGCGAACCTGCTGCCGGCCCTGCTGGCCGCCCAGCCGGTCACGCCCGGCTGGCTCCCCGGCGACATGGGTGAGGAGCTGCGGCAGCGGGAGGACACCCTCGTCCTGGATCTGCGGACGCTCGCCAGGGCCCACAACCGGCGGCGGCTGCTCATCGGCGGGGCCGCCGCCGGACTCGCCGCCGTCGGCGGCGGAACCGCCGCCGCACTTGTCGCGACCCAGGGCGAGAAGGGAGTCCGGCTCTCCCCTCCGAAGCTGCTGTGGCGAACCACGATCGAAGACGTGGACGACATCGGCCTCGTGGTCCGCCCTCGATCGATCATCTCGGTCGCCCGCAAGGTCTTCGAGGACGACTTCCGCTGCTACTCGCTGGCCACCGGACGGCAGACCTGGTTGGAAACCGGCCAGATGGTCGTCGGGCCGACCCTCATCTATACGACGGCCAACTCCGAAGGCGTGGTCGTCGCCAGGGACGAGTCCCAGGCGGTCAAGTGGACCTACAACGCGCCGGCGAAATACCGGTTCCCCGAGCTCATCGCCCCGACCAACGACCTGCTGGTCCTCACCGGGGATCGAACGATCACCGGCCTGAACCCGGCCACCGGCCGCCGCCTCTGGATACGCCAGTGGCCGCAGGCGTCGTACACGTCCATCATTTGCCACGGCGTCCAAGGCCGCACGATTCTTGTCGGCGCGACCAAGGAGGGTGGCCAGAGCAGACACCTCGGGCTCGACAGCACGACGGGCGCGGTCCGGTGGTCAAGGCCGTTCGAGACGATGCTCGTGATGCCGCGCGACGGTGATCTGATGTTCGCCAGTTCCTCTCGCGCCGCTCTCGACGCGCTGTCGTCCGATACCGGCCGGAAGGTCTGGAGCGCAGACCTCCCCAACGCCGAAAGGGACCCTGACGACAAGGACGAGCTCTTGCTCAACGTGACCGTGGCCAATGGGCTGGTCTACATGAACGGGCCGACCATCTACGCCCTGGACGCGTCCACCGGACGGCAGCGATGGACCTACACGCCGACCTCGCCCGGCGGCCAGACAAGAAGCTTTCGGGTCGACGGGAGATACGCCTTCGTCCTGGACAGCCCACAACTCGTCGCCCTCGATGCCCGCACCGGCAGGCGTCTCTGGTCCGCTCACACTCCGGTGTCCGACACCGCCCCAATGGTCGTCGCTGGCGGGCTGATCTGCATCGGCGTGGCAGGCACCACGGGCTCGGGACTCTACGCCTGGGACGCCAAGACAGGCCAAATCGTCTGGAATTACCCCGTAACAACCCCTGTCTCCAACAGGCAATGGGAACTCAGCACCAAAGGCCCCACCCTCGCCGCCGCACACGGCACCACCCTGCACGCCTTCCACCTCGGCTGAACTCAAGCTCTTTCGGCCGAGGCCGGCAGTCCGGATATGCCAGGCTTCCCGGATGATTGTGGAACGCGCCCTCGATCTCCTCGCCCAGTGCGCCTACCGCTTCTGGGACGACCACGGCACCGACGAGATCGGTGCGCTCCTCGCCGAGGCGCGCACCTGCTACAACGCCGCCGAGCACGCCGATCCCGCGACGGTGGCGATAGGCCGCTCTCTGGCTGCGGCGTTCGAGCTGCGCCTCTGTACCGACGTGGAGAACGAGGTGAACTCCGGCTGGGACTACGACCTGGAAGGTCCGCCGCTCAACGGCGTGGAGGAAGACGACTGGGACGACGTGAGCCGCCCCGTCGCCGAACTCGCCGCTGAGGCCGCGCGGGCGGCGCTGGACGCAGACCCCGAAGATCCGCTCGTGCCGATCCACCTCGGGCACGCGCTCGCCTGGCTCGGCGACCGCGACGGCGCGGTTGCCGCCTACCGCGAGGCACTGGGCCGCGACCCGTCCGACGAACAGGCGGGCACCTGCCTCGAATCGCTCGAGGTCGGGACCGGTCCGCCGGCCATCTTGGAGACGAGCCCGCGCTCGTACGCGTTCGCCCTGCTGCGCCAGGAGTTGCGGATCAGCAACTCCGAATGGATCGACATCGGCCACGTGTTCAGAACATTCGCCGCCGCACGGGACGCCGCCGAAGCCCTGGTCTTTCACGAAGCCTGGCTGTTAGTGGCGCGCCTAAACAGAAAAATGCTCCTGAACTGGGATGATGTGGAGTGTCGAAGTCCGTATCAGTCCAGTTCAAGGAGCACTTTCTACGTGA